>NZ_FOLO01000094.1 GCF_900112265.1 Pseudoalteromonas denitrificans DSM 6059
GGTCAATTTTTTATCTTTAAAGACAACTGCAGTCGCATTAGGTGTATTTTTTGCCTGCTGCTCAAAAAGTTCATGAATACATTTATTTTTAGGGTAATCCTCCTGAGTTTCATTTAACGTATTTAGAAGGTAGTTTTCCTCTCCCTGTGACAACATAGGTAAGGTTTTCAATTCAGGTTTTATTTCCGAAATGCCTTGCAATGCTTCATATTGCTCTGCCATTCCCTCCAATAAACAGGTTAAATGATCCTTGAGTTGTTCAATATGTTCATGACTAAATAATGAAGTATCATAAATGAAGTCCATTGAGATACCCTGTTCATTCATACTCATATCAATTTCTAAATCAAATTTTGTAGTAATTAACTCTGACTGTAACGGAATCAGATTGATCCCAGGTAACTTGAAAGACTCCTCTTCTTCGATGCTATTGAGTCCATAACCTGTACTCGTTGTTAACATAATTTGAAACAATGGCGTATGTGCTGAGCTTCTTGTTATATTTAACAATTCCACCAATTGCTCAAAAGGTACATCTTGATTAGATTGGGCATCTAAATGCGTTTGACGTACATGTGCAAAGTAATCCTCTAAATATTGATATTGAGTATCAAGCCTTAATACTAATGTATTAACAAAAAAACCAATCAAAGGCTCAATTTCTGCCTGAATTCGGTTAGCAACAGGTGAACCAATGACAATATCATTACTATTACTGTGTCGTGATAATACTAAAGCAAGTGCACTATGTAGTAACATAAATGGTGTCAGCTGATACTGTTTGGCAAGTGCTCTAAGACTTACCATAACGCCTTTTGGCAACTCAGCTGAAACCTTCTCACCATCAAATAGTTTAGTTTCTTGTCTGGGGCTATTTAATGTTAAACCATGTAGAAGCGGCAATTCTGAAAGTTGTTTACCCCAATACGCTAACTGCTCCTTTTGAACTTCACCCTCTAACCATTTTCGTTGCCATTGCGCATAATCTGCATATTGTATCTCAAGCGGCGCAAGTGGACTTTTTTTACCTTCAGAAAAAGCGAGATAAAGCGTAAAAAACTCTTTAGTTAAGACTTCCATTGACCAGCCATCGGAGGCAATATGATGCATATTAAATAACAAAACACCTTGTTGTTTCTGCTGCGCTCTATCATCTGCTAATAAAATATAACTTGCTCTTATCATCAAATCAGTTTGCAAGTTAAATTTAGTTTGCACATCTGAATTAAGAAAAGACTTTAATGCATTGCTCTGCTCTTCATTTGTCAGGTCCGTTAAATCATGCTCCACTAAGTTAAAAGTAAAATCTTTTTGTATATCTTGTCGTGCCCCAACTTCTCCTTCAGCATAAACAGTACGTAATACTTCATGACGTTGTATAATTTCCTTGATCACAGACTCTACTAACAAGAGGTCAAGCTTACCTTCAACCTCAAAAGCAACAGGCATATTATATTCGGATGAACCTGATTGTAGTTGATCAATAAACCACAGACGTTGTTGTGCGAAAGAACAAGAGATATCCCTACCATTATTACGCTCAACCTTTTCAATTTTATCTCTTGATTTAAGGTTTTTCTTGGATTCTGCAATCTTTGCTAATTGAGTAAGTTGAGGCGCATCAAATATATCCCTAATGCTTAATTCTATTCCAAGTCGATTTCGGATCTCGCCTATCAAGCGTACACTGAGTAAAGAGTGTCCCCCTAAAGCAAAAAAATCTGCTTCAGCGCTAATCTCTTGGGTTTTGATAGGTAACAAATCACTCCAGATTTGAGTAATTAAATGCTCAACTTCAGTACTAGGCGCAACATATTTTTGTTCAGTAATATTTTCAACTGCCACCAGCGCTTTTTTATTTACTTTTCCGTTAGGCAGTAATGGAAAATCATCCAACACCATAAAGTAACTTGGTACCATATAATCAGGTAAAGTGGCTTTAAGAGACTCGCGTAATAAAGCACTCACTTCGCCCGGTTCCTGTTCACTATTAATAGTCACATAAGCGACCAGTTGCGTTTGCTCTGATTGAACATTTTGAGGCATAACAACTGCGGATTTAATCAGTGCTTGCTGTGAAAGAGCATACTCTATCTCAGCTAACTCAATACGAAATCCTCGAATTTTAACTTGATCATCTATTCGTCCAACAAATTTCAACTGACCATCAGGCTGATAACACACTAAATCACCTGTACGGTACATACGTGAATTTAGATCATCGCAAAATGGATTGTCAATAAAGCGCTCAAGCGTAAGCTCTTTCTGATTATAATAACCACGAGCAACACCTGAACCAGCAAGGTATAACTCTCCAACAACTCCTTCAGGTACAGGTTGACCTACTTGGTTCAGTACATAGCTTTGTGTATTATCGATTGGCCGGCCGATACTGACTTCTGTAATTTCAGCATCAGAAAATGTTGCATAAGTAGAATAAGTCGTATCTTCCGATGGACCATATAAATTTGCAACTCGGTTACACTTAGGTAACAGTAATAATTGATTCACAATATCAGCAGACAATGGTTCACCAGCTAAATTAATCACTTGGGCTGATTCAGGCACCGCATTTTCAGACAACAAGGCACTTATCCCTGATGGAACTGTATTAATCAAGCTAGGTTTAAGATCTCTTTGTTCCAATATTGATAAAATATCTCTTACCAGTAGCACTTTACCACCAACTGAAAGTGGTAAAAATAACTCAAATACCGACAAATCAAAGTTAAGTGAAGTACTCGCAAGTACCGAAGCTAATTCATCGGCACTATATGCTTTCTGTGCCCAATGTAGCATCGCACAAGTGTTTTTATGTTCAATTGCTACCCCTTTAGGCTCTCCTGTAGAGCCTGATGTATAGATAACGTAGGCAAGATCACTTGGAGCGGGTCGTTTTCCTAATGTTAGCGCTGTATTCGGATAAGAGTTCAAATCATGATTCAAAGTTTGACAATCGATATTAATTCGTAACAACATCTTATTGTCTAGTAGGCTTGATAGGTTTTCCTGAGTGACCAAATACTTAAGTTTACTACTATTCGCAATTTTATTAAGGCGTTCCTCTGGGTAAGTCGGATCCAGCGGAACATAAGCCCCGCCAGCTTTAAGTATTGCTAATAGAGTCACCATCAAGTCAACTGTACGCACCAAAGAAACACCAACGAGTACATTAGGCTCCACCCCTTGGTTCATTAAGTAATGTGCTAGCTGATTAGCCTGACTATTCAGTTCAGCATATGTCAGTTGCTGTGTTCCTGATTCAATCGCTAGTTTAGTAGGCGTTTTAAGTGCCTGAAGTTCAAACAACTCATGGATACATTCACCAGTTGGAAACGAGGTTTTATTATCATTTAAAGTCTGTAATAAATAATCCGATTCATTACTATCAAGTAAAGGCAGTTGATGCACAGGAGTTTCAGAGTTTGTCACTACCCCCTGCAATAAGGTTTGCATGCGCCTAGCCATTGCTTCAATACTCTTTTTTGAAAATAGATCCCTGTTGTAGATCAAACTAAACTCTAATCCATTTTCAGACTCTGATGCACTCAAAGTTAATTCAAATTTAGCAAACACCTCATCATTTTCAAGCGGTGTTAACTTTAAACCAGCTAAGTTTTGCTCTTGTGTTTCATTTGTATCCATTGAAAATAAAATCTGAAACAAAGGTGCATGACTACTACTACGCACAGGACTGAGCATTTCAACTAGTTGCTCAAATGGCACATCCTGATGACTTTGCGCCATTTTATTTACTTCTTTCACCTGAGTAATAAAATCTGTAAAACTAACATTTTCAGTACAATTTACTCGAAGGATCAGAGTATTAACAAAAAAACCAACAAGGGATTCAAGTTCTTTTTGCATTCGATTAGCAACAGGAGTACCTATCACAATGTCATTGCTACCTGAGTGACGCGCTAATAATAAAGAGAATACACCATGAAGCACTGTAAACAGGGTTGTTTCCTGATTTTTAGCTATCACCTTTAGCCCATTCAATATCGCCTTATTCACGGAAAACACATGGCATTCACCATTAAATGTTTGCACCGCAGGACGCACTTTATCTATTGGAAGGTCATGCAACTGAGGTAACTCAGCAAGTTGTTTTTTCCAATAATCGAGCTGACTTTCAAGAACATCACCCGTTAACCATTCTTTTTGCCATCGAGCGTAATCACTATACTTAATAGATAAAGGCGCTAGAGGGTCTGGTTTTCCATTAATGATGGCCTCGTATTGAAGGGTAAACTCTTTAATTAACACTCCCATGGACCAACCATCGGACGCAATATGGTGCATATTAAAAAGTAATACCCCTTGCTCATTCCCCGTCTCTAAAAAACTGACTCGTAATAGCAAGTCTTCAGATAAGATAAATGGCGTATTCGCATCCTCACGTATTGCATCTCGAATACTTTCATCTTGCACCTCAATAGAATTACTATTCAAAAAAAGATGCCTGATCTTAAATTTAATCTGATCAGAAATAATTGGCTCAGGACCTTTGTCAGTACTTTTAAAAATCGTTCGTAATGGTTCATGGCGACCAATAATTCGCGTAAACGCCTGCTCTGCAATACTCAAGTCAAAATGACCTTCAACCTTTAATGCTCCAGGCATATTATATTGCGCACTGCCTCCTTCTAACTGATCAATAAACCAAAGACGTTGTTGAGAAAAAGAGCAAACCACTGCTTTGTCATCTGTATTATATGCTTTAATTTCAGGCCTGTTTGTTTGATTTTTTTGCATCTGACTTTCAGATAAAAAGGCTATCAATTGCGTTTTATGTGCCAAAATATCCTGTTTTAATTCTGCTGGAAAGACATCTACTGACAATTTAAAACGAAGCTGCTCTTCCTCAACAAAAAGAAAAACACCTGCTTCTGCTGATTTTTTATATAAATTTAAAATGTTCATAAACAACCTTCGCTTGTGATCTTAGCATCGCTTTGCTGTGACGCCACTGATTTAATTACAACTTCGCTATGAATAAGGGAAGCTAAAGATTTAAAATTAAGATTTTCGAATAAAGTATGCATAGACAATTCAATTGCAAACTGGTCGTTAATTTCAGCCATTAAGCGTACCAATAACAAAGAATGTCCTCCAATTTCAAAAAAATTAGCTTGAGCACTGATCTGAGAAACTTCTGATTTAAGTAAGTTTGCCCAAATAGTTGACAGTGTGATTTCAATGTCACCTGTTGGCGCAATGTACTTTCCGCTCATTGCTGATAATTCTGGTTCTGGTAGCGATTTACGATCAACTTTACCATTCGCTGTTAATGGCCATTGATCCAATACAACAAACGCAGAAGGCACCATATGAATAGGTAGAGAAGCAATTAAATGACCTCGTAATATAGATCTCATATCATCTTCGAGATCTGATATAGGTTGATTTAAAACAACATACGCAATCAGAGAGGCATTACCTGAACCACTTTTTCGAGCCATGACTAAAGCTGAATTTACCTCGTTTAATGTCAGTAATACCTGCTCAATTTCTCCAAGTTCGATTCTAAAGCCTCTAATTTTGACTTGGTTGTCAGACCGACCTATGTATTCTATGTTACCATCGGCTAAATACCGCACTAAATCTCCAGTTCGATACAAACGCGCACTGGTATCATCACTGAACGGATTAGTTATAAAATGAGATTTTGTTAAACTTGGTTGATTTAAATAACCACGCGCCAGACCAGCCCCACCTATATATAACTCTCCTTGAGTTCCTATAGGGCAGCAGTTAAAGTTTTTATCAAGTATTAATAATTCAATATTTTGTATCGGTTTACCAATAGGAACACTACTTTGATCTTTCAAAGTATTACAATCAAAGTAACTCACATCTATCGCAGCCTCAGTTGGCCCATACAGATTATGTAGCCCAACATGAGGTGCACAGGTTCGCATTGCTTTGACCTCTGCAATTTCAAGGGCCTCACCACTACAAAATACATAACGCACACTAGCAGGAAATTCAGACATTGGTGCTGCAAGATAAACATTTAACATTGATGGCACAAAGTGCATAACTGAAACTTTCTCTTGATACATCAGTTTTTTAAGATAATCAGGATCTTTATGTCCTTCTGGTTTTGCCATAACCAGCCTAGCGCCATGCCCTAGCGTCCAAACAAATTCCCAGACCGAAACATCAAAACAATATGGTGTTTTTTGTAATACATGGTCCGACTCAGTGAGATTATACGCGTTTTGCATCCAGTCTATTCTATTAACTAACCCTTGATGCTCCATCATCACACCCTTTGGATTACCCGTGGAGCCAGAAGTGTAAATGACATAAGCTAAATTAGATGAGCTCTGATTATAATTATGCTGAATATTTGTTTCTGGATAAGCCTGTATTTTGTCCTGAAAAATCAAAGAATCCAATTCAGATACATCAATATTCTTTGTTAGTTCAGGCACTGTATTGAGCTTCGATTGTGTTAATAAATGTTTTATACCTGTGTCTGCTAGGATATATTCTAATCGTTCTTTTGGATAATTTGGATCCATAGGTACATAGGCACCTCCAGCTTTAAGAATAGCCAATATACCAATGACCATTTCCAGTGAACGCTCAACACAGATCCCCACTAAAGTTTCCGCTGTCACGCCTTCAGCTTTTAAATAATGAGCCAATCTATTTGAAGCTTCATTTAATTCTTTGTAAGTGAGCTGTTTTTTCTCAAATACCACAGCAATATTATTTGGGATTAGCCTAACTTGTGCCTCAAAAAATTCATGGATAAGTTTATCTTGTGGGTAATCAACCTCAGTATCATTCCATTGGACCATTTGTTGAAAACGTTCATGCTCAGGCAATACTGATAATTTTGAAATAGGAGTCGTACTATTT
The DNA here is from genome assembly GCF_900112265.1 of Pseudoalteromonas denitrificans DSM 6059. Classification (GTDB taxonomy): domain Bacteria; phylum Pseudomonadota; class Gammaproteobacteria; order Enterobacterales; family Alteromonadaceae; genus Pseudoalteromonas; species Pseudoalteromonas denitrificans. Next base: position 6,877 of record NZ_FOLO01000094.1, read on the forward strand.
AGCTCTAATTCAGCTAGCAGAACAGATAAAGCTGTTTGCATGTAATCAGATATACGAGTGATATCAATATGTTCGTCTACTTGAAAGTCAAGTGAAAAGCTTTTACCAAAATCATTCACTCCCAAAGTAAATGGATAATTTGTTCTTTCTTTTAAACCAATTAGATTAAATTTACTATCTGCATCAGTTTGCTCAACTGAATGACGATAATTTAGCATTGAATTAAATAAGGGCACCTGTCCGTTTACACCACTGCACCTTTGTGCTTGCGCTAATGAAACTTGCTCATATGGTATTAAAGACGATAATGCTTCATTCACATCTTTAATAATTTGTTTAACATCTGCATTACCTAACGTTACTCTTATTGGCAAGGTGTTTATCATCATGCCTAACATACGCTCAATACCTAAGTCACCGTTCATACGCCCCGATAATACAGTACCAAATACGACATCATTATGACCCGTACATGCAGCGAGTACCATAGCCCAAGCAGCATGGAAAAATGCTGCTGGACTTGACTGTTGCTTACGCATTAGAAGTCTGATTTTTTCAGCGGTATCATCACTAATATCAACATGTAATTGATTAATATTACCACCATCTTTAGTGACATCTGACAAACCAAATGCCAAACTTGGCTCTTCGACTGTACCTATCTGATGTGTGAAAAATGCTTCAATATCCAGTTGAGCTGCTTGATCCAATGTACGAGCAAGAAATTCTCGGTACAAGATAGGCTCAGGTAATGAATTAACCTCACCTTTATTAATTATCGCCAACTCTTCCATAATTACTTCCAGTGATACATGATCAATTAGTAAATGATGGAACTTAAGTAAAACATAAATACCTTGGCCATGTTTTTCATTTACGACTTGTAGCTGCATTAATGGTGCATTTTCCAAGTCAATATAATGTTCACCAGAATCAACAAACTCTAAAAATGCTTTACGTGTATTTGAGTATTGCTCAAAAGATAGGTACTCAACTTGCAATGTAACTTCTTTTTGAACAACTTGTAGTGCTGGTTGATGATCTCGCCACAAAATTGCAGTTCTTAAGACATCGTGTCGCTGAATAATCAAATTCAAACTCGACTCAAAATATTTGAAATCTTCAGCATTATCAAATTCAAAAGAGATGGTAGTGACATAAGGATCTCTTTTTTCACTCATAGTATGAACAAATAAGACGCCTTCTTGTAATGGTGCCAATGGGTAAATATCTTGAATGTTTTTAGCACCGCCGGAAATTTTATCACATACTTTATCTAGTTGTTGTGGTGTTAATGACACTAAAGGCAACATTTCAGGCGTAATAAAATCACAATTAGCTGGAATAAGATTTTCTGGCACAGAAAAGCCACTTACCTCACCTTGATCAGCACTAATTTGCTTAGCCATATCTTGCAATATCGCCGTACTAAATAATTTTTGAACATTCGTATGATAACCAAGTTTTTTGATACTCGTAACCAATTGCATCATTAGCAGTGAGTGCCCACCTAATTCAAAAAAATTGGCGTTAATACTGATGTTATCTACTTCAATATTTAATAGGTCAGACCATATCCCTACCAAAGCTTTTTCAGTCTGAGTTTTTGCCGCGATATACTCTGTCTGCAATAAGCTAAGTTTTGGATCCGGCAATGATTTTTTGTCTATCTTACCATTAGGTGTGAGTGGCCATTCATTCATTATAATAAATGCAGTTGGTAGCATATGTTCAGGCAATGAAGCAGACAAATTCGTTTTAATCATTGCAATTAACGTATGTTCTGTATTCTCCGCTTGATCCATATCTAAAGTCGGAATAAATTTGATATAGGCAACAAGTTGTTTACTATCATTGGCTGTTTCTTTCACTAATACCAGTGTTGAATCAATCATTGCTAGCTGACTGATATGCTGCTCTATTTCACCAAGCTCAACCCTGAACCCTCTAATTTTAACTTGATCATCAATACGACCAATAAACTTAAGATCACCATTTGGTAAATACTTAACCAAATCACCTGTTTTATATAAACGTTTACTGCTATTTAATTGTTTCGAATCATAATAAGGATTATCAATGAACTGTGCAGCCGTCAGATTAGGTCGATTCAAGTAGCCCCGTGACAAGCCCACTCCGCCTATATGAAGTTCCCCCACAGATCCGTATGGAAGCATATTGCCTCCTTCCCCCAATACAAGTAGCTGGATATTAGATATCGCTTTACCTATTGATATATCTTTGCTGTGCGAGACCTTTTTAATAGTACAACAGATGGATGCTTCCGTAGGCCCATAAGCATTATAAAAACTAGCATTCATAAGCCATTTGTCAGCGATGCCAGGCTCACAATACTCGCCTCCGACAATGACAGCTTTAATATATTTAAGCTTTTTGTTATCCAACGTATTTAATATTGATGGTGTCATCATTATATGAGTTATTGGTCGCGTTCGTACGGTTTCAAGCTCTCCTTGAAAGTCTAATGTAGAAGATAGAACAAGTTCCCCTGAAGACACTAAGGTAATCCAAATAATCCATGATGCTGCATCAAATCCAAATGATGTTGATTGATAAAAAATGCTATCTCTGTCGACATTAAATTGCTTGGCATTATCTAATATCGTATTTATTAAACCTTGATGTTCAATCATCACCCCTTTTGGTTGCCCTGTTGAACCTGAGGTATATATCACATAAGCAAGATGATTACCGTTAATTCCCGATAGTTCTTTATCAATATTTTTTATGGGGTAAACACTAAATGGCGTGCTGAAGGTAGGGTTTATATCTCCTAAACCGTCCAGGTATAGTGTCGTATTTCCCGCAAATAAGAGTTTTTCTTGCAAACCAGATCGTGTTAAAACAAGCTCTAATTGAGCATCCTCACACATATATTCTAATCTTGCATTGGGGTAATCAGGATCCATTGGAACATAAGCACCACCAGCTTTGAGTATGCCTAATATACCTATCACCATCTCAAGTGAACGCTCAATACAAATTCCCACGAGTGTATCGGGCTTGACCTGATGATTTTCAATCAAGTAATAAGCAACTTGATTCGCTTTCTCATTTAACTGTTTATAAGTGAGTTCCTTATCATCAAAAACTAAGGCAATACTATCTGGATTAGACTGGGCTTGCTGTTCAAATAATGTATGTATACAAAGTTCACTTTCGTAATCCACATTCGTATTATTAAGATCAGTCAACAGATGGCTTATTTCACTTTCAGACAACACAGCTAAGCTGTTAAGTTCTGGTTTAACCTGCGGTGATTGTTGTATTATTTGAAATTGTGAAGCAATATTTTCTAATAAATTAGATAGATGATTATTTAACTTTTCTATGTGTGCATGATCAAATAACGCTATATCATAAGTCCAGTCGATACCTAAACCATGCTCACTAATGCTCATATCTATATTTAAATCAAATTTTGCTGCTATCGAATCTGAACTATATGGAGTGAGTGTAACATCCGGTAATTTAAATGAGTCAACCTCTTGTATACTATTTAAACCATAATCTGTATTTGTTGTTAAAGCTATTTGAAATAAGGGTCCATGCGCTGTACTTCTTGGAATATTCAATCGCTCTACAAGCTGTTCAAATGGTACATCCTGATTCGATTGAGCATTAAGATGCACTTGACGCACATGTAAAAAATACTCTTCTAAATACTGATAGTGTGTATCCACTCTTAACACTAATGTATTTACAAAGAAACCAATCAAAGGCTCAAGCTCTGCTTGCAGCCTATTAGCAATAGGAGTGCCTATGACAACATCATTCGTATTTGCATTACGAGATAATACGATGGCAAGTGCAGCATGTAACAACATAAATGGGGTTAAGTGATAGTGCTTTGCAAGCGATATTAAGTTCACAGCAATATGCTGGGGTAATTCTGTTGATACAATATTACCCGCAAACTTTTTCACTTGCGGACGTGTTTTATCTAATTGTAAATTATGTATCGGTGGCACATCTTTAAGCTGTTCTTGCCAATAGTTTAACTGGGATGTCAGTTCTTCTTTTTGTAAACACTCTCGTTGCCAATGAGCATAGTCTAGATACTGTATTTCAAGTGGCATTAATGGGCTTTCTTTACCTTTAACAAAGGCTTGATATAAAATAAAGAATTCTTTTGTCAATACCTCCATTGACCAACCATCTGAGGCAATATGATGCATATTAAATAACAAAACACCTTTTTGCTTCTGATCTGAGCTTTTATCTGCATGGGATAATAAAATATAGCTCGCTCTCACCATTAAATCAGATTGTAGATTAAATGGTGTTTGTCTATCGGAAGTAACCAGTGATTTTAAATTCACTTTTTGTATTTCCTCAGACTGTTCTGATAAATCATTGACTGATAGGTGAAAACAAAAATTTTCTTGTATTTTTTGTAAGACTTCAGTGTCACTACTTTGATACACAGTGCGTAATATTTCATGGCGTTGAATTATTTCAGTGAGCACAGCCTCAACCACCTTAATGTCAAGCTTTCCTTCAACATTAAATGACATCGGCATATTATATTCTGCTGTGCCACCTTGTAATTGATCTATAAACCATAATCGCTGTTGTGAAAATGATAACGCTGATTGATTTGAGCTATCCCTGAGTATTTTTGTTATTGATAAATTTTTATTTCCAACTTTATATAACTGTTTCAAATAATCTTTTAATTCTTCTTTGTTATTAATAAGTTTTGCTTTAAGTTCCTTGTCTAAATTTCTTGGCAATTTCAATTTCACATTATCGGTATCTTTTTCAAATATGACACCTGCTTGTTGAAGCTGTTCAAATAAAAGTTCGATGCTCATAATTCAAAATCCTCAAATTCTTCATTGCTCTCATTTATGATCACACTTTTTGAATGCAGTGTGGTGACTAGCTCAACATATTGAGCAAAGGTTTTAATATTTTCTTTACTGTATAAATCCATTAATTCAAACTGTAATTCAAAATGACTGTTAATTAGTTGGAGTAATTTTATGACCAATATTGAATGACCCCCCAATTCAAAAAAGTTAGCTGTCGTGCTGATTTTATCCGCTTCAAGATTCAGTAACCCTGACCAAATATTGACTAATGCTTTTTCCGTATCCGT
>NZ_FOLO01000056.1 GCF_900112265.1 Pseudoalteromonas denitrificans DSM 6059
TAGTTGTTTCTTTGATACCAACGATTTCTACTGAATCATTCACGTTGATGATACCAGCTTCAACACGACCTGTTACAACTGTACCACGGCCTTGGATTGAGAAAACATCTTCGATAGGCATGATGAAAGGCTTATCGATATCACGCTCTGGCTCTGGAATGTAAGAATCTAGTGCTTCTGCAAGCTCAACGATTTTATCTTCCCACTCTTTCTCGCCTTCAAGCGCTTTAAGAGCTGAACCTTGGATTAATGGTAAATCATCACCTGGGAAATCATATTCTGAAAGAAGTTCACGAACTTCCATTTCTACTAGCTCAAGAAGCTCTTCATCATCAACCATGTCACATTTGTTCATGAAAACGATGATGTAAGGAACGCCAACTTGACGAGAAAGAAGGATGTGCTCACGCGTTTGAGGCATAGGACCATCAGTCGCAGCAACTACTAAGATAGCACCATCCATTTGAGCAGCACCAGTGATCATGTTTTTAACATAATCGGCGTGACCAGGACAATCTACGTGTGCGTAGTGACGTGAAGGAGTATCGTATTCAACGTGAGAAGTTGAAATCGTGATACCACGCTCTCTTTCTTCTGGCGCATTATCGATTGCTGCGAAATCTTTAGCTTCACCACCGTATACTTTTGCAAGTACGTTTGTGATTGCTGCTGTTAGAGTTGTTTTACCGTGATCTACGTGGCCAATTGTACCAACGTTAACATGCGGTTTTACGCGTTCAAACTTTTCTTTTGCCATGACGGAACCTATCAGTATTATCGAAATGATTTATTAAAAACTTATTATAAACAAGCTTGATTAATTTTGAAATATAAAGACAAATTAAAGGAAGTTTTTTTGAGGTTTAGTGACTGGTGCTGATAGGCAGATTTGAACTGCCGACCTCACCCTTACCAAGGGTGCGCTCTACCAACTGAGCTATATCAGCAACACAAGAACTTGGAGCGGGCAGCGGGAATCGAACCCGCATCATCAGCTTGGAAGGCTGAGGTAATAGCCATTATACGATGCCCGCGATACAAACCTGTATGAGCGACCTAATAACCGTCGTGATATAAGTGGTGGAGGGAGGTGGATTCGAACCACCGAAGGCTGAGCCGTCAGATTTACAATCTGATCCCTTTGGCCACTCGGGAACCCCTCCACAAAACTGTTCATTAACTATCTTCTAGCCTAAAAGAAAGCAACACTTAAAGTGTTTTGAAATGGTGCCGACTAACCGAGTCGAACGGTTGACCTACTGATTACAAGTCAGTTGCTCTACCAGCTGAGCTAAGTCGGCACACTGTACTTTTTAGTTAAGCGATGTTCTGCTTGAGTACGGGGCAGGATTCTAGAGCAAGGTTTCAAATGATGCAACCATTAAATCAAAATAAATTAAGTTTTTTGATTGTTTGTAGAAAGTTTCATCAAAAATAAGCTTAAATTGAAGATTTCACTTCATTTTGATACCAAATAAGCAAACCTTTAAAGATTAAGTCATTACTATAAATAGCTTTGTGCTCTAACTGTGATTTAATTTCTTGCTGCAAAAATTCACCATAACCACCAGCAAAAACCAAAACAGGTTTACTTTTAACTAATGATAATGCGTATTGAATCGCGCCTATCGTCGCAACTAAACAACCATTTTTTAGTGCTGCAGGCGTATCTGTCGCAAGTTTAGTTTTAAAAAGGGTTGTTTCATCTACAAATACTTTTTCGGCTCTCGATGCCATAGTGTCTACCAATAAATCTAAGCCTGGCAAAATCCAACCACCTAAGTGTTGTTTTTTATGGTTCACAACATCTATTGTTGTTGCAGTGCCAGAATCGATAATAATGATATCTTGGTTTTTATACTTCAACTCGTTAGCACAAGCCAATACAACTAACCAACGGTCTATACCTAATGTTTGATAATTTTCGTAACCACATTCTACGCCTGCACAATTAGCTGTAACGCTCGCTTTAAAACAAGGAATATTTTTATTTTCAGCCAATGCTAATAAACGTACCAATTGTTCTGTTGTTGCAACATGAGAATAAATAACCTGATTAATATCTTGCCACTCTATTGAGTCGAAATTACAAATTTGAATACACTTTCCGTCAAACAAGGCTGTTTTTAAAGCTGTATTACCTACATCAACTAATAATATCATTTGCTTAAGTCGCTTTTCTTAAAGATATCTCACCACCAAAATAACTTTTTACTTCACCATCTTGCCTAATTTTGATACCACCTTGCGCATCTATGCCTTCACAAACGCCTTGCCAATTGCGCTTTCCTGTCGCCAATGTAACTAACTGATCTTGAAATGCATGTAATTGATTCCATTCTTTATGCATATTCAATAAACCTTCTGTTCTATATTCATCCAATCTAATTTCTAGGCAATGAGTCAATTGAGCAACTAATTTATTTTTATCAATGACACCATTATTTTGATTTAATAAAGAAAGGTCAGTCCAAGGTTGATCTATATGCTCACTATAACTTTCTGGCATCTTAATATTGAGCCCTATTCCTATCACTAACTTGCAAGGGCCTTGCGGTTGCCCATCTAGCTCAACCAATACACCCGCTAATTTTTTATCATTCACTAAGATGTCATTTGGCCATTTTAATTGCACCTTAATACCAAACAACTTTTCTAACGTATCATAAATAGCGATACCAACAACGATACTTAAACCCATTGCAGCTTGCAGCCCATCATCTAATAGCCAATAGTAGCTATAATATAAATTTGCACCAAAAGGGGATTGCCAAGTGCGACCTCTGCGCCCTCTACCCGCCGTTTGCATTTGAGCAACAATAACAGTCCCTGACTCTAAACTATCACCCTTTTGTATTCTCCTCATAAGTTCACTATTTGTAGAATCAATCACAGGATGAACTTCTAATTTAGTCTCACAATGAGTTAAGGATGAATAATAATTTAAAACCTTTTTGCTATTTAATAAATTTAGTTCATTACTCAAACGGTAGCCTTTTCCTGATACTTTAAAAATATCTAAGCCCATTTCTTGCAAAGATTGAATGTGTTTAGCTACTGCTGCACGACTAATTTCGAGTTCATCACCAAGCCATTGACCAGATATAAACTTACCTGTCGCTAATTGTGCTTGCTCTAAATAATTTAAGATTGCTAATTTATTGCCTTGAGGCGCTTTCATGTCATCAAACCTTGTCTTTATTTGATAAACTAATTTTACATTCACCATCAATATTTATAATGCGAACTTCATGCTCTAGCATAATCGAAAATTTTGTAAGAATAGTTTTCTGAATAGTTAATATCATTTTTGTAATATCTGCTCCAGAACTATCACCATGGTTTAGCAATACTAAAGCTTGTTTCGGGTTAACTTCTATTCCACCAATCTTAAAACCTTTTAAGTCAGCCTGATCTATTAACCAGCCTGCAGCCAGTTTGAATTCATCAATGCCATTAGGGTTTAAGCTTACTGGATAATGTGGCATCTCAGGATATTGTTCCAATAATACGTGCAATTGAGACTCACAAATAACCGGATTCTTAAAAAAACTTCCTGCATTGGGTATTTTTTTAGGGTCAGGTAATTTTTCCTCGCGAATGGCAACAACCTGATTAAAAATCTGTTTTGCATCCACTTTATTATTCCCAGTAAGTTGAACTTGCTTTAAAGGTCCATAACTTAAGGCTGGTTGCCATGATTTATTAAATTTAAAAGCGACTTCTGTAATGACAAATTTTTTATTTAAAGTGCCTTTAAAAATAGAGTCACGATATGAAAATAAGCATTGTGCATTCGTTAAAGTATCAAAACGCTTTTGCGTAATATCATAGCCTTTAACGTATTCAATAAATTGGTTAACTTCAACGCCATATGCACCAATATTTTGTACTGGAGCGGCCCCTACTGAACCGGGTATCAAAGCGAGGTTTTCTAATCCTAATATACCATCAGCTAATGTGGAACAAACTAATTGATGCCAGTTTTCACCTGCAGCAACTTTCAAGTATATAAATTCATCATCTTCTTTTTTTTCTATACCATTATTTTTCATAGAAATGACTAAACCAGAATAGTCATCTAAAAAAACAGTATTACTTCCCTCGCCTAAAATTATAAAAGGTAAATTAAAGTCAATTTTGGTCAATTGTTCAGCTTTAAATATTTCAATTATATTTTGTGCCATAACAGGCAAAGCAAAAGTATGGCGTGATTGAAGCGGCAGCAATGGAGAGTCTCTTTTTTATACCAATTATAATAACAATATCTTACCGTAAACTATAAAGCATGGTATATAAGAGAATAAGTACTCAGCAAAAACAATTTTCGTTCAAAGGACATACATGAAACTTAATACCATTGCCTCAGCTCTGGCTCTGACAACATCATTATCGATAAGCAGTTTTGCAATCGCAGGACAAGATCAACATAGTTACGCAAATTTAGAGCAAGTTGTAACAACACATATCCATTTAGATCTTGATATTAATTTTGATGAAAAATCATTAGAAGGTTTTGTTGAACATAGCCTAAGCTGGCAAGATAAAAAAAGTAAGCAAATAGTACTTGATACTAGAGATCTTGAAATAGATAAAATCATGTATAAAGCTCAAGATGGCTCTTGGCATAAAGCAAGTTATAAATTAGCTAAAAGAGATGATGTCAAAGGCTCTAAACTCACCATAAACTTAAAGCGCCAAGCAGATAAAATAAGAGTTTATTACAATAGCTTACCTATCGCTTCAGGCCTGCAATGGTTAACACCTGAACAAACAGCCAGTAAAACACAACCTTTCATGTATAGCCAATCTCAAGCAATACATGCTCGTAGCTGGATCCCAATTCAAGATACACCCGCAATGCGAGTAACTTATTCTGCTCGCATTCAAACACCTGAAGATATTCGTGCTGTTATGAGTGCCGATAACTCAGATGTGAAAATTAAAGATGGTGACTATCGTTTTAATATGCCGCAAGCTATCTCTCCTTATTTAATCGCTATTGGTGCAGGTAATTTAGAATATAAAGAAATGTCTCATCAAACAGCTATTTATGCTGAACCCACTATTTTAGATGCTTCTATTGCTGAGTTCAGTGATACGCAGGCCATGATAGATAAAACAAATCTGATGTATGGCGAATACGCTTGGGGCCGTTACGATTTATTAATGTTACCTCCTAGCTTTCCATTTGGCGGCATGGAAAACCCTCGTCTGTCTTTCATCACACCAACAGTTGTTGCTGGTGATAAAAGCTTAGTTTCACTCATCGCCCATGAACTCGCTCACTCTTGGTCTGGTAATTTAGTGACAAATGCTACTTGGGAAGATCTATGGCTAAATGAAGGTTTCACTTCTTATGTTGAAAACCGCATCATGGAAGAGGTTTTTGGTAAAGACCGCGCCATCATGGAGCAATCTCTTGAAGTTGCACGTTTAAAAGAGCAACTTAAAACAATTGATGCCCCAGATACTATTTTAAACTTAAAGTTAAATGGTCGTGATCCAGATGATGCTTTCAGTAGTGTTCCTTACATCAAAGGCCAGCTATTTTTACTTTATTTAGAACAAAAATTTGGCCGTGACAAATTTGATGTTTTTGTAAAAGAGTATTTTGACAGTTACGCATTTAAATCGCTTAATACTGCTGAATTTGTGAAATATTTAAATGATAATTTAATTAGTAAATACCCAGGCATTGTTTCAGCAGAAAAAGTAAATGAATGGATTTATAAAACGGGTTTACCTGCCGATGCACCAAATCCAACTTCTGATGTATTTAAAGTGGTAGATAGCAATTTACAAGCTTGGCTAAAAGGCGCTACAAACCTTAATTCATTAGGTACAGATAAATGGACTGTTCATGAATGGCTGCATTTCATTAATAATTTACCTCGTGATATTGCAATTGATAAAATGAAACAACTTGATTCAGCATTCAAATTAACACAAACCACTAATGCTGAAATTGCCTTTGCTTGGTTTATGTTAGCAGTTGGAAATGGATATCAAGAAATTTATCCTGCTTTAGACAAGCACCTAACAGGCATAGGGCGTCGAAAACTCATAGTGCCACTATATAAAACACTTGTTAAGCATGATAAAAAAGAATGGGCTAATAAAGTATATTTAAATGCGCGCCCAGGTTATCACCCACTAGCACAAGGTACTATAGATACATTATTTAAATAGCGCTTCAGTTAACACTAAAAGCCTTTAATCTCAGAGCGAGATCTCTTGTATATATCATGCAAGCTTCTCGCTCTCGTTTTGCACAATATCTAAGTATTAAAACCCATTAATTAAAATTAGCACTCATAAAAATCAATACACTAATAGCGATAAAAACCACCCAAGAAAAGTGTTTACCTTTAGTAAAGTAAGCTGCAAAAATGCCACTTAAAAACATTACAGAACTGACAGTGAATAAAAATAGATTTGAGTGCAACTTTTAAAAAGCAAGAAGAACAGCTAAACCTATCCAAGCAAAGCTTGTTATATGCCAAGCAAAACGCAATGTGCCTTTGGTAAAAAAATCACTGCCAGCAAGGTGTGGTAAGTTATCTCGACGAAATAAGCGAATTAATATATACCTTTCACCCAAATAAGAATGAACAAGAGCCATTATAAACAATAAAATAGCTGCAATAACTAACATCAACTCCTCCGGTTTTAATTAATGGTTTTATAATGAAAGAACTGAGATATTTGTTTTTCCATCTATCATCAGCCACTTTATTAAAATAGACTCTACTATGCACGATATACAGCACAACTAAAACAACCAGGCCTCGCATTATGTATATGAATATAAGCGACATCTTCATTCATAAACTGTTCAGTGATAGCAAGTGAAACTTCATTACCTTGAACAACTTCTGCGCCTATCATCATATGGTCAACATTATATGCCCTTAAAGATAATAATCGATTAAGCAATACGCTTGGAATTTCATTTACATTTAATTGCGCTGTTATTGCCTTTTCTCTTATAAAAATAGGACCTGATGCTTTGTAAGGTGAGCTCACATCATGATGACAAAACGACAATGCAAGTACTCTTTCTCCTATTTTGGCATCTATAAGTGATACGCGACATGGGTACCCAGAGTCACCTTCTACATTAATCCATTTTGCATCATGTGCTAAATTTTGAGATAGCTGTTCACTAAATTTACTACTTGGAATTGCTTTGATTATAAATTTAATGGTCATTTTGATACCTATTTACTAAAAACATTAAGTATAAATATTTCAAAAACGATCACTGGCCATTTTCGGAAATGACATTTTTTATTTTATAAAAATAAAAAAGGCTACTTTATTTAGTAACCTTTAATATAAGTTATTTTAAACTCTAGATATTATGATTGTTTATCGAGTAAATTTTTCTTATACAATCTACGAGACCATAAATATGTATAAAACCAACCAACAGGAAAAATAAATAAATTAAGTGTTATCGCTATAAAACCAATTATCATTAAATTATCAGCGCCAGCTTTTTTAGCAGATCTTAAAGTTAATAACGTATTTATAATCGCGAAACAAATTATAAACTGTCCAGCAAAAGTTGCATTAACACTCATATAACCCCCAAAATTAACACCAAATAAAACAAAGACTTACAATTGACGATACAATAACTTTATACATCTATCTTATTCCATGAAATTACAGAAAAGTCAAAGGCCACCATGTATCCAAAACAAGCCGGTGAACTGTACCCAAAATGAAGATGCAAGTAAACTATATAATTAGAGTATTTAAACTAATTATCACGATTTTAATCAAAAACTGAGTTTTTATATCTTAAAACACTGGCGTAAAAGACTGTGATTCAGAAATAGAGTAAAGGGTATTTTCAAAATTAAGAGCTAAATTATCAAACATAAAATTGCCCATGCTAATACGTTTAATATTTAATTTTTCAAGTGTTTTAAAGTCAGGTAAATCAGGCATGCACATGACATTAATGGGTAATGATGTACTTTCAACTACAGTACTAATATCACTTTCTTTTGTGATACAAGGTACAAAAATACCATCTATACCAGTAGACGCATAAAGTTTAATACGCGCTAAAGTATCAGCCAAAGCATTGTCTTTACCTAATAAAAACGTATCTGTTCTGACATTGATAAAAACATTAACCTTCTCTTTATTTAATATTTGTTTTATTTCAGATAGTTTTTTTGCAAATTCATCCGCATTTTGTAATGTTCTTTCATTTATACAAAGGCTGTCTTCAATATTAATACCCACAACACCCAGTTCAACTAATTCCTTTATATGAGATGCCACTTCTATTGGATCCCGACTAAAACCCGCCTCAATATCCACTGTTAATGGCAATGTTGTAACCGCTAAAATGCGCTTTACAATAAAAACTAACTCTCCAAAACTCATTTGTTCGCCATCTTCATAACCTAGCATACTTGCAATTGCCGCACTTGAAGTACCAATCACTTTGAAATTAAGTTTTTGAGCTACTTTAGCGCTTGCAGCATCCCATACATTACAAATTAATAAAGGGGCTTCTTGCTGATGTAAATTTTTAAAGTTCATATTATTCTCTTAGTTGTAATCATTTTGTTGTCGCTATTTTGCGCTGAACTTAAAAACAAAACCAACGATACAAATTAAACTACATTATAAGTACAACTTATAATGCTATGTATATTCAGGTTATAATTAAAATGAAAAAATAACGCGTTATAGGATTCTCTGTGGACAAAAGATTAAGACATTTAAATAATTTACGTAGCTTTGAAAGTGCAGCACGACATCAAAGTTATAGTAAAGCCGCAACTGAATTATGTTTATCTCAATCAGCAGTAAGTCAGCAAATGCGCCAGTTAGAAATATCTCTGGATACAAAGCTATTTATTCGAAAAAACCGAGCGATGGCATTAACACAAAGTGGTATTAAGTTATTGCATGCAACCCAACATGCATTTGATCTCTTGCTAAATAGCTTTAATGACATTCAATGTGAGGATATCGAAGGTGACTTAACAATTACTTCTACTCCCTCTTTTTCATCTTTATGGCTAATGCCCAAGCTGCATCAATTTTCTATAAAACATCCACAAATTAAAATACGCATCGCTTCCTCAAACCATTTTGAAGATCTAAAACAAAGCCATATAGACCTTGCCATTCGCTTTGGCACTCACAGAGTTGAAAACGAAACCAGTGATGATTTAACGTGTGAATACTTTGGTGAAGATAATGTATATCCTGTTTGCTCAACTCAACTGGCACAAGAAATTGACTTTGATGCCCCTCAAGACATTTTAAAAAGTTGGCTAATCAATTTAGAAAATGCGGGCGCTTATAATTGGGAAGCATGGTTTAAACATGCCAACATTAAGAACCATCAATCACATACACAATGGACCGAAGTTAATAGCACTGATATCGCTTTAAGTGCCGTACTAAGTGGCCATGGTTTTGCTTTAGCAGCAGAGTCTTTATTTTCACAATTCCTCAATGCTGGCACATTAGCCATTCCAATTAAAATAAAACACCCATTAACCGTAAAACGTTACCTGGTTTTTGATCCTAACTCTGCAAAAAAAGCACGATTAAATATTTTTATGTCTTGGCTAAAAGAAGAAATGAACAAATAATTCTTAACCATGATTAAGTAGCGCTGAAACTGATGTTGCGCTACTTATGCCCACAGCCTATTAAAATACGGATTTCAGAATTTAAGGAGTGATCAGATCAAGGCATCACTTATAATCAATGGTTATTCCCTTAGCCAAAGAGATAACACTGAGCTGTTTTTTCCTCACATTACCAAAGAGCAAGCTAAATCTAACTCAGATTTAGCTTACTAAAACCGCACAATGAAACGGTTGGCATTAATTACTGAAGTATCCAGCGAGCAATATGACTTATTGTTCTGCTGAGTAAACCCATTTCTTCAACGATTAATCCGTTCAAATTGATTATTTCTGACTCATTTTGTTTTTGAAGTTGTAAATTTAATTCGCTTAAATCTTTTGGCATTAAAACCAAAGAGGCTTCATCAGGCTGATAAGTAGAACCTATCGGGTAATATTCACCCGCTTTACTTGTCATTTCAATATGAGCTCCCAATATAGCACTTACGCCATTCTCCTCAATAAAAGAAGCCAAACGTTTGATACTCTTTTTATAATTATCCCAATCTTTCACATATACATAACCTGGATAAAAAGTATCGCCCGTCAGCAGCCACTGTGTTTGAGAATCATAAATAGAAATAGCTTCTTCCTGATGTCCGGGTGAATAAATAGCGGTTATCTTCCGCCCGCCTAAATCAATTTCAACTTGCTCTTGATTACTAAAAGAGAAAAACGCTTCTATACCAGCGCTATTTGGCTCAATGACAACAACATTTGGCTTATCTTTAAATTGTAAATCACCAGCATAATGGTCACCATGGCTGTGCGAATGAATAACCAGTAGTTCCCTTTCATCAATTTCACCTTCAATTGACTGATCTAAGATAAGGTTTTGAACAGTGTCATACAAAGGGAAATCTACAGCGCTTTCTGTAGCACCCGTATCTAATATAAGAATTTTATCACTACCAAATAAAACATATATAAAAGGGGCTTCATAATTAGTGCATTTATTTTGGCGAAGTACATAACTTGATTTATCGTATTGAAAAATCTCAATACTTGGGTCTGTATTTAACTTACAATCAGGTGAACCATGGGCCCATTTTTTTTGTTGTAATGACAATATTTTCTGTTTTGTACTTTCATTAAAACTATCTTTAGCCTCAACAGTATTTCCCCAACACCCAAAGATTAAAATAAGAGATAATGTCGTGCGTACTATGTTATTCATTAAACTTCCTTAGAAATCATAAAACTTATCAAAACATCTTAAAGGAAGTTTCATGCCAAAAAAATTAATCTTTATTTTTCAATAAACTAAATGAGTTAATTTAATAAACCCGCTTTCTTTTGTTCGGTTTTAGGTGATATATGTTCGAAAATATCAATACTTTTAAAAGGAAGAAACCTCTGAGGAGTGAGGAAAATATTAACTTTATTAAATTTAAAGGTTTCACTTAAATGAGAATATGGCGTTAAATTATATTATTGTGAAATAGGTCAATCCTTTATTATTCTTTTTTTACTTGCAGCTCCCCATAAGTCAACATTAATAGAGAGTATTCCAGAGTTTTTTATGTAAACTCTATTACTCCAGCCATAACAAATATATTCACTGACACATGCGGATATTCTAACGGCGTTATACCCTATGATTTCTTTAGAAAAATCAAAAACTCCTAAGTTCACCTTGAGGTTTTCCGCCTTGAGCCATTGAAACTCGTTCAATTTGCAATCTTCAGTGCATGCTAGCCAAAAAACCTTATAATAAGTTGCATTTTTTACACTACTCCAATTTAATACTTTATCCACTACAGATAATTTTGGTATTAATATATCTCTATCGGGGGAATCTGAAAGTTCAACTGTATTGACTAAGCTTGAAATCACTTCTCCTCCAGGGCCAATACAAGTGACCTTATGTTTAAAATTTTCGACCTCAGTCCTTATTGGTGTGATATGTTTAAATGTATCACTATTAAGTTCATGATTCGTTTCGCTACCTGTATAGATACCTTTGCTATTCCAATTATCACGTGAGGATTCACCATAACAATAGTTGGCATTTTCCCAACTTAAATTAAATATTTGCCTTTGACCTAAGTATCCGGGTGAATAACTATGTTCTGTGATTTTTGGCATACTGGCATTGATTAAAGCAGATTCACGGTAGTACGGCGCCTCTTTTGTACTTGCAGTACAATCTTTATCAATGCATGCCCTGACTCTCACCTTGTAACCTATTTCACTGCTTGATATTTTTTGCTCAGTAATTTTCAAATTTGGGCCACTATAAAGCTTTTCCCAAGCAGTTGAGCCTTGTTCTTGATAACTAAGTTGGTACGCATTAGCTTCGAATACTTTTGGCCAGTTAACGCTTAAATTACCGTTATTTAACTGAGCAATCACAGTAATAGGAGCTGGTAAATTTTTAGCGTATTTCACCTCATTTTTCAGTGTTGAAATTACCTCTCCACCAGGACCGATACAGGTCACCTTGTGTTCAAAACTTTCGACCTCAGTCCTTATTGGTGTGATATGTTTAAATGTATCACTATTAAGTTCATGATTCGTTTCGCTACCTGTATAGATACCTTTGCTACTCCAATTATCACGTGAGGATTCACCATAACAATAGTTGGCATTTTCCCAACTAAGACTAAACAACTGCTCTTTACCAACATAACCCGTTGAATAACTATGTTCTGTGATTCTTGGCATGCTGGCATTGATTAAAACAGATTCACGATAATTTGGGGCAATTGTTTTTTCACTGCAATTATCTGTAATGCATGCCCGCACCTTTACCCTGTACCCCTTTTCACTACTAGCTAATTGCTTGTTAGAAATGCTATTAAGTACACCAACATAAACCTTTTCCCAGCTCAGTGTACCTTCCTCTCTATAATAAACCTGATACCCTTTGGCTTGCTTAACTTCAGGCCATTGAGCTATTAATATTCCACCTTTTAATTCAGCATTGACTGACACAGGCGCGGATATATTGACAGTTTTATACTTCTTAATAGAACTAACTTGGCCACCAGGGCCTATACAAGTAACGTTATGGTTAAGATCAGTTGCAATCTCAGGGTTTTGAAATGTAATTGATTTTTGATCTGTTGTTATGTCGCCTTCATATATAACAATTTTATCTGTTCCCCCAGAATGACCGGCGTAGCACTCATGTGCATTTTGCCAGGCAAGGGTTAATGTTTGAAATCCGCCAGCAATACCAATTAAGGGTGATATAACATGGTTAGTAATTTTTGGCATATTGGCAGTAATTTTACGAGATAATCCATAGTTATATCCCGTATCAGGCACAACATACTCACAAGAGAGTACAGCACAGGCACGTACCCTTAAATATAAACCAGCAGAGTACTCTCCAAAGTAAAAATCACTCAACCACGTCTTATCTCCACGATACACTTCAGACCAACTGTTTTGATCACCATTACGAGCTTCCAGTATGTATCTTGGTGCACCAGCAACAGGTGTCCAACCTATATTACTTCGGCCATTAACTAAACTTTCTGGAAATTCAGTGAATTCAGGCGCCTTCATATTAGCTTGTCCATCCTTAACAGTTAAGTTAATAGGATCAGATAGCTTTGAGCAGAGCTTATTTTCTACCCCGGTACAGGTCTTTATTTGATAACTATACACACCCGGTGTGTCAGCAAGCTTTATTTTTTTACTATAACTAATCACACTACTTTGATGAGCGACATTATTGAGATAACTAGTTTTTGTATCCGGTTCTGTTTGAAAAACTTCAAAAACGGTATTTGGTTCATAATAACCTGATGAAAGCCAACTGAGTGTAGCCCAAGCTCCCCCATACATTTGCGTGGGCGTTAAATTAATATTTGTAACCATATTTGGTTTTTTAGGCACAACAGTAAATCGGAATAATACGGTATCACTACACCGCCCCTCCAAATTACAAGCGCTTAATTCTACTTGATGTGTACCAAGTATTAGATCTGCACTAAAACTATAAGCATATTGGTCTTGTTCTACTTTATATGCAGTTTCGAGGTTGCTCAGTTGGCCATTCGGCTGGGTATGCTGAATAGAAAACCAGCCCTGATTTTGCATGTCAGAGGGAGATTGCCAAGTTAGAACATTATTTTCTACCGACTGTTCCACCTCACTCATTTTCAGAGTTGCAGTACTGATAGGTTCGGGGGAAAAACTATTAATAACAGGTTCTAATGTCGCAGCTAAGATGAATAATTGATTACCATAATTACGCTCACCAACGCTATGCTCTCCTACAGGTCTAAATGTGATATCAATATCTTGTTTAAACCTCACTTCAATTTTAAAGTTGGTACTGCCACTTACTTTAGTGGCAGTAACTTGAGTTGACTCTCCATCTATAGATACAGTAAAACTTGGAAGAGATGGCATATTCGGACTCATTATTTTGAGATAAAAAGTAGCCAGCTGGGTTTCACCACCACTTGACAATGAGCTAGAAATATAACTTTTATCTGAGTAATAAATAAATTTATAACCCGAGTCTATGTAGTTGCCCCGATCTTCAATACGATAAAACCCACTCCATACATCATTTTTTCTTGGTGTAGAGTTATTGAAATATACATTCTTTATTGCACCCGAAGAAAACTGAGAGTTACCGCTTTTTAAATTTCTAAAGGTTAGATACTCTTTACCTGATAATTCATAAGGCCGTGGTTGGATTATTTCTTCTGCTGTAATAGTGTATGGACTATCAAAGTCCGTTACTCTTATCTTTACATTAACTATATTGCTATCATTAACCCCGTCATTAACTTTAACGGGTACAATTAAGCTGCCAATAAAATCTGCATCCGGAATAATAATATTATTATTTAAGCTATAATTAGCGCCAGATAAAATAATTAAACTATGTTGATTATCATCATCATTAATAACAAAATCGTTTAAGGTTAATTTTTTAACATCATTTACGTTCATTTCCAATTGATTTTTAAACGATAGCATGGGTTTAACATTATTTTCTGCAGATTCAGGTTTCGGAATTATCATACTAAATTCACCAGCACTTACAGTAATCCATTCATTGGGAGCTTCAAGTACTTCCAACTTAATCACCTCAAGCAAAACAGTAACTGTATTACTATCATCCTTACCATCATTCACTTTTACCGGAATATTTAAAGTGCCAATGAATCCAGGGCTAGGTATCACGCTATTATTATCCAAGCTATAATTAGTGCCTTGCATAACAATCAAGTCATGCTGATCATCATCATCATCTGTAATAATGAAATCGGAAAGAACTAGGCTTTTAACATTATTCGAAACTATTTGATAACTTTTATTTGATGCTAAGATAGGTTTACTATTTTTACTATTTTTACTTAAAATTCTATTTATTAATTCAGAAGTTATACTCGCTCCATTAGCATTGGTACAGGTAATGATTTGCTGCATGATATAAGCGCTTTCTCTCACAGGAGTTGTATGAACAAATAAATTACTGCCATCGGCCTGTTTAGTTGATAACTCTGTATAAGTAAATTGCCCTTCTTTACCATCATCATATATATAATATTCTTTACATTCGGTCGCATTCTGCCAATGCAAAGTAAATGTTTGCACCTCTCCGGTATGACCCTTATTAAGCTCGCCAGATTGAGATCGAAACTCATGAGTTAAAATTACCGGATTTACAGCTGGGGTTATTGCTGGACTCTGGACTATCATACTAAACTCACCGGCACTCACAGTGATCCATTTAGAGTCTGCCTGACAAATATTTGATATAAAAAACAAACAAAAAACAAAAATTAAACGGGGTATTTTCATAATAAATTGAGTCAATTAATGAACTATTTCAAGATTGGGTAAAATGTTAAACGCTTACAAATAAATGCTTAATCAAACTTTACAAAATCACTAAAGTAAATTATCTAAAAATTCAATGCATTAAATCTAACTAGCGCTATATATAGAAATAAAATTAGCCTGGTCACAATTGTTATTATCAAAATTATGTACTCTTACTTTTAACCCTGATGTAATTGCTGCTAACGAAATTGAAAAAGCCTGCCCATACGATTCAGACGATTGATTAGCAAAACTGGTTTTAGGGAAAACTATTTTATAGACTCCCTCAGGGGTTGCTATAGCGCAAGGGCCGCTTCCATTCTTTAAAAATATAGCAAAATCTTCTGTATCATTATTAGTATTAATTAATTCAACAACTTGAGCACCTGATGTTAATTGACCCGCCATTAGTGAAAACGAAATCAATGATGAAAAAACAACCAAAAAAAACTTCATTAAATACTCTCCTATTAAATATATTATTTTGGTATTTAGCTCAATACCAAAATTAAAAAATGCCTAGTCTTATATGTGGGATTTTAGTGCATATTTTAAAAGATGAAAAACTGCTTTAATACTATTGTAAAATTAATATTTCATGATTGAAATAGAGTTCGCTTCAGAACAAGAAGTTTTATTAAAGTTATGAACCTTAATAGTTGCCCCCGAGGTTAATGCGGCAAGCGCGATGGCGAAAGATTGATTATATGCCTTATCACTTTGATTAATATAAGCTGACTTAGGAAATGAAATTATATTACTATTTTTTGCACAAAGGCCTGTACCTCCAGCAGTAATTATTACAAAATCTTGCGTATTATTATTAGTGTTTGCTAACTGAGTGATTTTTGCATTCCTAATAAGTTCCCCTGCTGACAAATTAAACGTTAATAGTAATGAAAAAATAAATGATAACTTAATTTTCATTAAAAACCTCACAAAAAAATTTCTGATAGTATACACTTTTCAAATGTATATGCTAAATATTTATAATTCGAGTCACCTCCCATTATTTTATACAAATATCAAAACTAACACCTTTCTTTATTAGCACGTAATTTCTAAATAAACTTGAGTTAAGTGAACTTGTAATAATAAAAATATTAACGCCATTAAAATACCCTAAAAAAACTAGCTATCATTCTGTATTACTTTATTTCAAATAATCACTTTATTGATTCACCATGAGAATACACAAATTAAATTTTCTTTAAATAATAGATCTAAAATAAATCTTTTAAATACTTTCAGTCCCTAAATAGTCCACAAAATTTATCGATTGTTATAACAAAAATATTTTAGGCGTTAAAAAAGCGGTATATAAAAAAACATCTGCTCTCGAATGTATTTTAATGAACGATTTCTTTCAAAAAACAGTTGTTTTTACAGTACTTTCTACTGATATTATAAGATGGAAGCATAAGCTTCAACCTCCAAAAAGGTGGAGTTTTAGTTTACAGTCATCAAAAACTAAAATAGGCCTATTTTACATCAATATTTCCTATTTCAAGCAAGTTATATGTTCATTTTCAGGAGTGTTTAAAGTTGTTCAGTTTCGGCTATCAATAATTATTAATCTTTTACAAAGTTAATAGCACTCTGTACTTCCCATATCTATGATCCTTTGAGTTTCACCACTATTCTTAAACTCATACAAAGCAGTATTGATATCTTTTAAAATTTCATTGGCATTTTTACTTTTTATGCTTATAGCATAATATAAAGCATTGTATTTAATTTCAGGTTTAACTTCCTCAATACTATTTAATAATTTAGCTTTTTCAGGGGCTGATAAATCAGAATAATTAACTGTAAAACGTAATACTTTAGGATCACCGATAATTAAATTAACACGCTTACCCACAAGCAGTTTAACTAACTGCAAATCATCAACAGCTTGTACTATGTTAAATTCATTATTATCCATCATAACATCAAATTCAGGGGTATTTTGATAACCTCTCACCACGCCAATCGCTTCACCTTTAAGGTCTTGTAAATTACCTTTAAATTTACTAATTTCTCCTTTACGTTTTAAAAAGCCTATCATGCCGCCAGGAAATTCATTAGACAGCATTAATACTTCTCGGCGTCGTTGCCCTTTTGCATAATCAGAAGGAGCTGAATCTTCAATGTAATATTCCGGAAATAAAATATCGCTAAAACCCAGTTCAACTGACCTGACAGCACGCGCCCAAGGTAAAAAGTTTATGTGTATTTGATACCCTTTACTCGCCAATAAAGCGACGGTAAATTTAAATACCCAACCTTTATTACATAAATTTTGACCTATATATGGTGGCCAATCTAAAGTAGATAGTTTAATTATTTTATGTGATTCTTGATTAAAGATATAACCCGTTGATGTTTTAAGACCTTCAATAACGATATATTTTCCATGCTGAAAATAACCAACAGATATTTTTTCATCTACATGAGTGTCAACATTAGCAAAGGCAATTGGATGAATGTTAAACAAGGTTAACGCGAGACTGAATATGAGCCATTTTAAAATAGATATATTTAATAATTTAAACATCATATTTATCTCCCACTCAGCATTTTTATCTAAACAAATTCAAGATATGAGACTTATTTGATAATAAAAAGCTTTAAGCACTGGCTATAGGTTTCTAAATAACCTTAGTATTTACACTCATGTAAGCAAGAAATTGATTACAAATAATAGCACTTTCTTTTCAAAATCAATCATGCAATATAAAACACTTCAAAATAAGTTATAAATCGCATCCCTTGCAATATTTGGCTATATACAAGTTTAGAATCAAATATGTATAAGCGTCTAATTTTTCTTTAAACTAACAAAACGATAGCTAATAACTCAAGACACAAAAACACTATAAGCCATCACAGTAAAACAATGATTTCCTATAAAAATAAGTAAAACCTTTCAAAATCCTGATTTCAAATTTAGCATCATATGCATAAATTTATGATTGAATATTTAATGATATTTATATGCCATATGGATTGTCAGCAAGTAAGACCTGACAAAAATAAGCGTTAATACAAAACAGATGGCTTTAAATACGATTGCTTCAGAAATCAGATTTACTAAACCTCAATTTATAGTAAAGCAAATCTATTAGGCTAATTAATGGGACCTATAATGAAAGGTATTCGCAAAAAGTGTATGAGTAGCTTGGTATTTCGTTATGTGGCAGGTAAACGAATGAGTGACAATTTACCAACTAAGGAAAAGTCTCAATCAATAACTAAATTCGTTTGCATGCCTTAGTTAATACCAAATAAAAAATTGAAACATTCAAAACAAATCTGACTTGTATGATTTTTAAAGTTTCAAAATAAACAACATATAAAAAATGGCCCTATATTTGCACGCGTGTTAACTTCTCGTTTTTTAAAAAGAAAGTAACAAAATGAAAAAGACATTACTTACACTAGCTCTATTAGCACCAACTCTTTTAGTACCAACTGTAGCAAGCGCAGCTACGGGGTCATACACTGCAACGTCAAACCCAAGCACAATTTATGGTGATGGTGATTGGAGTAGAGCGATGTTCATGAACTCATCTGCGCCCCGCCGTGGTGCTAAAATCACTAAAGTATCGTGGGCTTATAAAAGCGGGTATGAAAATGGTTTCTAAAATCAAGAGGTTACGCTTTGTTACTATAAGCCATTCCAAAGCTGGACACCTTATGATTGTGAAATTATCTCTGATCAAAGTAACTGGTATACTGATAAATTCAATGGGTTAAACCCACGTTCAACTTTTTCACTTAAATTTAGACTTAAAGGCGGTAACTATCCTGCACGTTGGGATCGTAGTTTAGAAAACGAAATTAAAGTAGATTATACAATCGTAGCGATTTTTAAAGACTTACAGCCAAATTTAGTTTGTATCATCTCCTCTAAACATTGATGCGCTAACATCATGAATTGTGAATACAAACGGCTCTGTTGTGGATGATTATAAAATTTAATTCTTAGCTGTGCAGGTAAGGTTAAGACAACTTGTCGATAACTCACACCTGAAAGTAAACGTGCTGCTATCTTCGTCATACTTTCTCGCGCTTAACGCTTACCACACTGTGGGCACAATTTTCCCTTACAACTGAAATGAACTTAATGTTGTCCCTGACCGCATGATAGACATTGTAAAACTGCGAATCCTGTCGTTTCACTACCACAATCAAGCATCTTTTTTATTTCACGTTGATAATACGCAGAATTGTAACGAGCATGTTTAGCCACAAAAGCTGACCAATGGTTATTCAAGATAGCTTTAAATCGTTTGAGTTTATTTTTTATTCCTTTGAAGTTCATCGCACGCACAACTTTCGTTCAATCTATTGATTAGGACTATAAATCATCTATGACAATACTTATACAGGCCTTATAGCTAGTAGCTTCCAACAGGAATTTCCTAGGTATAATAAAAAATGGCATCGCTTTCAGACAGGCTAAGTATCTTAAAAAACAACAACAACCTTTTGCTAATTACTTTATTCGTTTAAAGTGAGTTCAACGACTTCTTTATTTGACGAAACCCGAATTGTTATAAAAAGCTGATCCTGATTTATATCGGTTAAATCATCTACATTGCTGGGTAACTTGCCGATGATTTCAAATAGTTCCTCATTTAGCGCATACGACCACAATTGAAAACTATCATTGATACCATAAATAACATTGTCATTTATCACAAAACCCTTCTTAGAACTTCCTTGCCCATCTAATGCTTCAATAAGTTGATCTTCAGCTGGTCCTGGTTGCCAAAATCTATCCATATGATCTTTGTAGATTAATTGTCCGCTTTCACTTTTTAGCGCCCAATTCACCCTCTTGTCACTAATAATACGAAATTCCGAATTAGTTAAATTGAACTCGACGAATTTTAATATCCCCTTAATACGTATAAGCAATAAAGCACTGTTATTTTTACTATCCCATTGGAAAAGTCGAACAACAGGATAATCCATTGGAAAAGGTTTTTGCTTTAAATCCAGATATACCTGAGTTAACTCATTATTAGCATTGATTAAAATACTTTTACCATCTGCCGCCCAGTCCATTCCGAATAAATAAGCATCCATAGGTAAATGTGTCAGTTGTTGTGCGCTTTTTCCATCAGTTATCCAAAGTTGTTCATCTCCTGAACGTTCTGACTTGTAAGCAATCAGTTTGCCATTCGGCTGTAATATCGCATTATCTTCAGCAAGTATAGAGCGATCTATAACAGAAAAATGTGTACTTTGTTTGTTTTGAGCTTCTTCCGGCTGTGTTTGTGTTATTTGTGAAATCGGTACCGTCGCAATGTCACTATCATAATGCCCTTTAATTACGATCATTCGATTACCATCAGGATGAAATTTAGGTGATCCCAAAGATTCATCAAGAGGCAAACTGATATTATTTACTTGACCTTCATGAGATAAGGTAAAAAGCTGTTTACCCGTGCTAAAAATGAGTTGGTTTTTAAAAGGTGAAAAATTGGGGTAAATAAGCCTAAACTTTGCGATTTCTTTCGGATAATTTATTTGATGGCTCGATAAAACCTGACCATCCGCTTTGAGCACTTCAATGTAATATTGGCCATCAGTATGAATACTTGTTAGTGCAATCAGATCGTCTTTAACTGAATAATCATAGTCAAGTATATTACTATCGTCTGGCGCATATAAAACTTGGCTTTTGTTTTCATTTACAGAATAACTGATTAATTTCCAACGTTCTGAAGTTTTCTGTAATAAAGCAATGTTGTTATTATTTAACCAATTAGGATTTCGTATTTGAGAATTTTTGCACTCCATCAATACACTGGGAGTTTGAGGCGATACAAGTGCCTTGTTAAAATCCAAGTTCATAAGTTTATAACATTTTTTCTGCGTGATAGGCTTACTACAACCACCCGTTTTAATAAATACCAAATTCTTGCCATCTTTTGAAAAACTATGGCTTCCATATGAGTCTAAGTTCTTTGTTAGCTGAAACTCTTGCTGTGTTTTAGTATTTTTTGCCCACACATTATTAATACAAAATTCTTCTGAATAACGGTGAAACACAATATATTCACCGTCAGGCGAATAGATACTGGCTAATTCTTTATTGTCAGTTGACGTAAGTGCTCGTAATTCACCAAAGGAGAATTGTGAAGCCTGTTTGGGAACAAAATATTGATATCCCATAATGCTCAAAATCAGTATGCCAAAAATAATCGAAATAAGTTTTATACCTGATCTCGAAGGTTTATCTGTTGTATTAGTATCTGTTTTACCTGCTTCATTTTCTTGTGGATCGTGAGTGCACGCTGAACCTCTCACCGCTTCTACAATTGCTTCTGACGTAATTTCAGGGGTCGTATTATCCTGCGCTTTCAGATCGATTTCATCATGCCAACGTACATCACACTCCAAACTATATCCCTGCTTAGCATGTGTTTTTATATAAACTTGAACTTTGCTGTCATCACCCAAAGCTTTTCTTATTTGAGCGATACTTCTTTGTAGTGTATTAGGTGATACCACAGTGTCTTGCCAGACTTTTGCTAATAATGCGTCATGGCTTACCACCTTTCCCTGATTTTCAGCCAAATAGGTTAGAACGGCTAAAGCTTTAGGAGCAATTATTTGAGATTGCTTATTTTGAGTGATTTGATTTCTGGATAAATCGATAAAGAAACCACCAATCCAATATTGCTCTGCCATGTAACCTCTTACTGCGGATGAAAACGTGTGCTCAAAAGTGAGTCTAAATAAGATTAATTACCTTAGCACACCCCTAGCGCCAGCTAAACTAAATTTTTTAACCAATTGATAATATTTAATTTTTACATAATCAGCAAAACGTCAGGTAAAAATCATCATAACTTCAAGTATTTAAGTTTCGATTCATTTAAATTCAGTTTATCCAATTTATTAAAATAGCGAACGTTAATTGATGAATGCCGTGCCAACTACTTTGAAAAATACCGCAATAGATAAATTTATAAATATGAAGAAGCGCTTTATTTTAGTTTTTTTGTTTTTGCTGCCTTTTATAAACGTTAAAGCTAGTGAGCCAAAATTATACGAACTCCCTAGGAGTCAGGTCATTCCCATCCAGGACACTCAGTCCAATAGGCAGTATGAGTTATACATTAAATTACCTGAAAACTATGAAAAAAATAGCGATAAGAAATATCCTGTAATTTATTTTACTGATGCAGCCTGGCATATCGAAATACTATCTGCTGCTACAGAATTTCTAATGGAAGAAGCTATTTTGGTTGGGGTTTCCTGGCAAAAAGACATAAATGAAGATTTAAAGAAAGAGCATGGTGTACATGTCAGCAGATTTAGAGATTATTCAATAAAGCAATCAAGCAACTCAAAGATTCAAGCTAAATATCAATTGGGACAAGCCAATAATCATTTGAATTTCATTCGTGAAAATGTCATTAAATATATAGAAAAAAACTACCAAACCCATCCCGAAAAACGCACTTATTTTGGTTATTCCGCTGGCGGTGAATTTGGTGCTTACGTATTACTTACACAACCGGACACCTTTAAAAATTACATCTTGGGTAGTCCTGCAATTAAGGGCGATATTCCCTTTCTATCTAAACTTACCTCTGCAACAACTAAACCATTAAACGCCAATGTTTTCATTTCATATGGCACATTAGAGAAGGAGGTTGGTGAGCATATAGAGCAGTTTATTACCATGTTAAAAAATAGAAATGATAAGAGCCTATCTTTAAAACACCCAGTAATTGAAGGTAGCCATCAGACAGCGTTTCCTTTGACTGGTATTCGCAGCGTCACTTGGTTATCACACTTACAAAAAGAAGAAGATAAATCATGAGAACGCGTTATGTAATGAGTACCTTGCTGCTTTTTATGTTAGCCATAAGTAGTAAAAGTTATGGCCATGATAAGCCTGAACTCCTTGAAGGTCCCTATTTAGGACAAAATCCTCCTGGGTCTACCCCTAAAATTTTTGCACCCAATGGTCTTTCGACAGAACATCGTGACGGTAGCCCTTTTTTCAGTCCCGACATGAAAGAATTATATTTTACTAGAAAAAACCACAAAGATGGAAAATGGTCGTTAATCACCTTTAAATCTGAAAATAACCGCTGGCATGAGTCAGTGATAGGTCCCAGAGTGGGCCGACCCATTATTACGCCTGACGGTAAAATGATGCATTTGGGAAAACATTATATGGAGCGCACTGATACTGGATGGTCAAAGGTAAAATCCCTTGGACCTCTTTTTAAAAACTTTCGTATCATGCGACTTATGTCTTCATCAATAGGAACTTACTATTTTGATGAAGCGACTGAATCGGGTCCTATACGTTATTCAAGATTAATAGACGGCAAACATGAAAAACCAAAAGCACTGAACATTGCATTGGGAAAGTGGAACGCCCACCCCTTCATCGCACCGGACGAGTCCTACATCATGTGGGATAGTGAAAAAGACACAGGCTTTGGTAGTAATGATCTTTATATCAGTTTCAGACAAGGAGATGGTTCATGGGGGAGTGCTATTAATTTGGGGGCTAAGATAAACACAGGTGCTGAGGAAGGTGGCGCATACGTCACACCAGATGGAAAATATCTTTTCTTTAACAGGTATATAAACGAAGAAAATGCGGGTATCTATTGGGTGGATGCACAGATCATTAAAACGCTCAGGCCCAAATTATAACCGGCGATATAAAGCACACAACTTCGAATTCAATTAAGTACAAATAGTGAAAAGACTAAAGGAAAATGATGAAAACCAATCGAAAATTAAAAAGCTTAATCACCGTTGCCTTATTGAGCAGTTTAAGCAGCTTTATTTTTATAAATACAGCAACAGCAAGTACTGAAGACAATGTCAAAGGAGCAAAAATTTTAGCACCAGAAGTTTCAGCCTCCGACGCCAAGGCTTCATTTTGGGATATGTCTTATCTTAACAAAGCCTTTATAGATACAAGACCTTCCGATAGAAAAGACGGCATCACAGTTGGCGATTTGGTCGCAAATGGTGGCAATAAAGCGATGATTTTACAGTTAGCGCAAGAAATTGCCGACAAAAAACATGGTAAATACGATAGCCTGCTTATTGCCCGCCACGGTAAGCTAATTTTTGAATCCTATTACTTACGCGGTCGCGTCAACCAACCTCATTTTCAAGCGTCAGCCACAAAAGCCTATACAAGTCTGGTTGTTGGCCGTGCAATACAACTGGGCTACCTAACAATAGCTGATCTAGACAAGCCTGTACTCAGTTTCCTGAAAGGTCTGAACCCAACAAAATTTGTCGCTGGTGTAGAAAAAATTACCCTTCACAAAGCAATGACTATGAGCTCAGGGTTTCGATTTACTGAAGAACAACTCAAAAACTTTAGGGAAAACCCCAATAAATATAAAGGACTAAACCAGATCCAGGCTTTTCTTGAACTTAGCGCGCCTATTACCTCAGAGTCTCAAAGCTTCAAATATCAAGGTGCAGATCCGACAATTGTAATGCAAGTACTTGATGCTGTCGTGCCAGGATCCGCTAAAGATTTTATCAAAAATGAACTGCTCGATAAAATAGGGATCAATACTTACAAATGGCGTAATGATCTTGACGGCCTGCCACTCGCAGGTGAAAGGTCAAGCATGACATCTCGCGATATGATTAATTTGGGATCATTGATCATCAATAAAGGAAAGTGGCATGGCGAACAACTTATTTCAGCAAAATATTTAGCCAGTGCTACCAGCGGGATCACAAAAGCGACTGAAAACTGGCAACCAGATAGCTTTAATTACGGCTACTTTTGGTATCAAACTGACATGAAGATCAAAGATAAAAACTATGATGCCAACATTGCCTGGGGTAGTGGTGGTCAACACATTATAACGTTTGAAGAACTTGACTTAACGATTGTGATTACTGGCCATGATAGAGAAGATACTATATTGGCTCAAGTTTCAAAAAACATTCTACCTGCATTCGTTAAATAAGGACTAAACATGAAATCTATTTACACTTTTATCTTTATGTCACTCACCATTTTAATGACTATCAGCAAAAGTTACGGCCATGATAATTTTCCAGTATTAAAAGGCCCCTACCTTGGCCAAAATCCACCTGGAAAAGTTGCTGAAGTTTTTGCACCAGGTATTGTTTCAACACAATATTTTGAAGCCTTCGGAGTTTTTACACCTAATTTAAAAGAATTTTATTTCGTCAGAGGCGGTGAAAAAAATAAAAAACACACCCTAGTTGTCATTAAATATGAAAACAATCGATGGATAGAATCTGTGGTGGCACCTAGGGTCGGTGAACCATTTATCTCTCCAGATGGTAAAATTATGTACTTAGGAAAAAAATATATGGAGCGAACCGACTCAGGTTGGTCAGAGGTGAAAATCCTTGGCGTACCTTTCGAAGAAATACGAATTATGCGCCTAACTGCTTCATCCAAGGGCATTTATGTCTTTGACGAAGCGACGAAAGATGGCAATGGCGCTCTTCGTTATTCACGATTAGTTGATGGTAAACGTGAAAAACCTAAAATATTATCCAAGGAAATTAATACAGGAAAATGGAACGCCCATCCCTTTATTGCACCAGATGAATCCTATTTAATATGGGATGGTGAAAGAGAAGACGGATACGGTGAGTCTGATTTATATATTAGTTTTCGACAAAAAGATGCTTCATGGGGCCCTGCAATAAATTTAGGTAATAACATAAACTCACAGTTCGAAGATGCCTTTGGCAGTGTAACTCCCGATGGAAAGTATTTCTTCTTTTATAGAACAGTCAGCCCTGGCAATTTAGATATATTCTGGGCAGATGCCCAATTTATAGAGACACTTAGGCCAAAATAGTCACCTTTATACCCAAAACGACTTCAAGATGCAGGATTCAGCATTTAACAAGGACTTAATATCAAGGTGCAACTTTGCTGAAATCATAGAAGATAGAAGATAAAAAACAGATAACGATATTTATGTCTACTTCAAAGAGAAAGACGGAGCATGATCAAAACCAATTAACCTTGGAAATACATTAAATTCTAACTTTGATGAAACAGTTCCGAGTATCACGCCTGATAGCAAATATTTATTTTTTAGCCGATAAAACAAAGAAGGAGGATTCGCGAATTATTGAAACTCTTAGGTCAAAGTAATAAGCAAATTATAATCTCAAAATAACGACGCAAAAAACGGTGTACCTTCTACAGGAGCTAGATTTTAAAATCTGACTCCCTATATAAACTAGAGCCTTTGAAATTAAATAAATTATAAGAAACGCTACAAGATTGAGTTCTAATTTAAATACTTCTTAAACTCAAAAAAACTGAAAATACTATAAAATTTAGTGTTATTAAACTCGATAAAGAATTAATTGAGTTAATATTACGAAACCTTAGAAAAGTTGATTTATTCGACGATAAATGCGAGTTCTAAATCATTTCATATCAAGATATTTAAAAACACCTATCTCTTGGAATTGTCACTTGAAAATAGCACAATGGATAAGGGTCATATTCAGTTGTTACTTTAAACAATGATCAGTTTTATATAAACCTCCATAAATGAACATAAGCCCATTTATGGAGTGACTCAGCCCTTCAAAAATTACAAATCAGTATATTGGAACCGTAAAAACAACTTAAAATAACAAATATTAAAGACATAGACGAAGGGCATAGCCCTCTGAATACAGACTGATAACTATTTTAATAATAAAAAAGACTGAGTATCAGAACATACTCCGATAAACCCATTATCTTTGATACAATCCGCATCAAATTTTTGAAAGGGATGATAATGAATATACACGCAATAATTTTAATTGTTTTAAGTTTACTTACTGGCTGCGCCTCTACAACTATCAAATCTACAGCAATATCCACTAAGACAGTTCTCACAGAAGATCAAGGTGTGGTGGTTGTTCAAGTGCTCAACAATACTGAAAGATTAGCGACATTGCATAAGGATTGGTCAGAAGTTATTGCTATTCGACTTGATAACGCCGATGCAAAAAAGCAGGCTGCTATTGAAAAGGCAAAAAACAAAAAGAAACCCGTTAATGAAGATAAGGTTAAGTGGGAGCATGATTTCTACTCATTAACCCCATCAAGAGAAGGCGTCGTAAATAGTCAAGTATTTATGGGTGCGATGCCTGAAGGCGAATATATCATTACCACCCTTTATAGCTATTATAATGATGGTAATATAAGCTCTTGGGTTTCAATGCCCGTCTATTATTCTGCAGGTAAATTTAACGTTGAGAAGAAGCGTTTAACCAACTTAGGCAGCTTAGTGTTTCAACCTTTATTAAGCATAAAAGAAAAGTCTTTCTGGAGTAGTCGTTCTTCTCAAAAAGCCTATGTCACTAGACTAACAGAACAACAACCATTAGCCCAATATGTATTAGGGAACCTCCCTCAATTGGCGCAACAAATTGATGTTGCTAATCCTATAGGCTGGCAGGAAGACGAGTACGACCCATATAGAAGTACATTAGGTGACATTGCAAGAAACAATGCATACGGTAATATCGCAATATCGTTAACGGAAAACGCAAAGGGAGCCCTAGCATCTAAATTTGGTCAGTTAAAAGTACTCAATAATGATAGTTCTTGGCAGCAATTTAACTTACCAACAAACAGTGAAATGCTTACGATTTTAGAGATTGAAGATGAATTTTTTGTTGGTTCAGAAAAAGGGAGCTTATTTTCCAAAAAAGTAAGTACTGATAATCCATGGAAAAAGTCCACGCCTATTTCACCAAAAGAAGCAATCGTATGGATTGGTAAGGGAATTTCTCAATATTACGCTGTTACCCAATCAAATTTGAATTACAAAGCATACTCTTTTCTCCATCCAAGCCAGCAATGGAAGGAAGTTGGTGAATTCAAGAAAACAAACACAACTTGGTTGGTTCAGTACGGCGGCCTTTTTCCAATCATAACTTCAACTGGTAATTTACGAATTTTTAATGATAACAAAATTCACGACTTTGCTTCTGAAACAGGTGTCTGGAAAGTGAGCAAAGGTAGCAGTATGTTAAAAATCGCACAACTTGGCGATAATACTTTGGGTGGTTTAGAAGTGAGTCAGTGGGACGGTGTCGGTGATCAAGTCGTTAGTATCGATAATGGTGATACTTGGATTACAATAGCGAGGTCATTAAGAGCATTTGGTGATCAAAAAACTGATTATAGTTTACCTGCCAAATTGGACGGAGGACAATTTGTTTCACTAGGCCGTATGAGTCGTAAAGGAAAAGAAAAACCGACTCTCAATATTATCAGTAATCAGTTGGACGGATTAGCTAAACGAAAAACGTGGCAATATCACTACCCAGCTAAAGAAAATTGCGAAACTTTGTTACCTCAACTAAGCCATAATACAAAACTTTATTTCCTTTGTGATCAAGGACAGCTAGTAAGTACGGGAGACTTTGGTAAAACATGGATTACTGAAGTGGATATTGATTTAAGTGGTATGCAGTCTGAATATGAGACATTGCGTACTGCCATACAAGAGTCAAAATCTAAAAAAGAAAGTGAGTAAATAGAATTACCCTACAAAGCTCTCTATTTCATTTAGTATGTAATAGAAAGCTTTGGACTTGTAAAACTAGCTAGAGGTGTATATTAATTTTTCTGGGAGAGTAATAACAAAATAACGAAGAAAAAGTAAGACAAAACTCACAGGATCAAAAAAGGAGAACTCAGCACTTTTTATCAGCCGCCTTGGATATTTACGATGATTAGTAATAATCATATAAATATTCTAATTGAGAGAGACTGATCCCCAATAAGCCGCGAAAGTCTGTTGTTAATATCATATTAACGGCACTAGCGGGCTTGTGATATCACGACATTGTTTATAAACGAGTGTTAAACTATCTCAATACACTGATTAAGATGAAAACCAAACAGGCTATATTATTGCTTATTTATGCCAGTGACTATCTCAATAATGGCGATGATATAATACTGCTCTTTGACTTCCTCTGCACGCCCAATAATCTTAAAATCGTATTTATCAACAAAGTCTTTTTCAATTAATGTGGGACTACTAAATACACAAAATCCAGCTTGCCAAAAAGATTTCATCAATGCACTATCATCGAATTCTGCAACAATATTAGGTGATATATTATGTTTATCTAACCAAGATGATAATCGCATTCTGACTGCTGATTTCTTGCCTAGCATAAGCCAAGGAAAACCTGACAAGTATTGAGGAAACTCTTTATTACTCGTTTTTAGTAACGCTTCTGTAGCAAAAAAAGTAAAACCACTTTCCACAAGTAGGTGATTGTACGCTCTAACATGGCTACCCAATTGAAGAAGTTGGTCCGTCAAAATACAATCTATCTTGTTGATAGACAAACCTGCCATTAAATTACTTTAAGCACCTTCTTACCATATCAAACGAACGCGTTCACTCATTTTTAAAACTGGCGATAATAATTGGTGAGCCAATACTTTAGGAATTACCTCAGTTATCCCAACAGTGAAGGTATGCTATTAAGTTGGCCCCTTCTTTTTAATATATGTGTTACCTCTTCACCTAATTGAGAAATTTCTTCAGCATCGCTATATATTAATTTGCCCCATTTCTGATAATTGAAGTTTTTTCCTTTTTGATCAAATAATTTAGTCCCTGTTTTCTCTTCAAAATTCGTAATCTGACCACTTATGGTTGGGGTGTTAAATTGAGCCTTGCACTGACTTTGGCGATGCTACCTTCGGTCGCGACAGCATAAAAAATAAAAAACATGGTTGTAATTTAATCGGCTCATATAATTCAAAGGTTTCATTTTTTCGATGAAAAAAAACACAATTTGAATTTACCAACAACAACAAATGAGCTATAAGTAATGAATACTTATAAATAATATTTTGATCTTAGTAATATTT
The DNA here is from genome assembly GCF_900112265.1 of Pseudoalteromonas denitrificans DSM 6059. Classification (GTDB taxonomy): domain Bacteria; phylum Pseudomonadota; class Gammaproteobacteria; order Enterobacterales; family Alteromonadaceae; genus Pseudoalteromonas; species Pseudoalteromonas denitrificans. The sequence continues at coordinate 30,373 of NZ_FOLO01000056.1, forward strand.
TATAACAGTGTTTATGCATAAAAACTTATTATTTTTCGCGATATTTATGATCTCGACTTTTACTAATAGGGCAATATTTTTGCTGATAACACCAATAAGGTAAGGCAATAATGTAGGTAAGTATCCAACCCTCCGGGGTTGATATTAACGGTGATTTAAAAACAAAAATTAAGTAAAAGCGACAGCTCGCATTATCGAGCATTGAAGCGTATATCACCAAAATTACAATAAAACTCACTAATGTTCCCAGTGCTAAGGGTAGTAGTACTGACTATCGAGTAACGTTAGTAATTGTTAACCAAGGAGATATTGTTATCGAAGACACGCAAATGGACCTTGAATGTGTAATAGATCGTGTGTTGCACAATGCAAGTCGCACGATTAAACGATCAATTTTCCCTCATGAATACCACAGGGTTTATCAATGAAACATACCATTAGTTTATTTCTGACTTTAGTCGCATTTTGGCTACTTAATTCAGGCCATTACAGCCTGTTAATCTTATCTCTTGGCTTCGCGTCTATCGCTTTAATTTTAGTTATTGCCCATAAAATGGATGTCGTTGATCATGAGTCACAACCAATCTATTTATCACGCAAAATATTTGGTTACTATATATGGTTAATCAAAGAGATTATTAAAGCCAATATCACAGTAGTAAAACATATTTGGCTAGGTGAAAAGAGTATATCCCCAACACTAAAAGCAATTAAAGTCAGCCAAAAAACTGACATGGGAAAAGTTATCTATGCTAATTCAATTACCTTAACGCCAGGTACAGTAGCAATCGATATAGTAGATAACGAAATTACTGTACACGCCTTGCTTTATAAGGATATAGAGTCATTGGAAATCGGTGAGATGGATCGCCGAGTAACTTTATTGGAACGCTAATGTTAATTGCAGCCACACTTGCTATTTTGGTCGCCATGATTCTAGCAATTATTAGAGGAATTGCTGGGCCTACACTTTATGACCGTATTTTAGCGGTTAATATGTTTGGCACTAAAACAGTATTACTTATTTCTTTATTGGGCTTTGTAATGGGCAGGCCTGAGTTCTTAGATATTGCCATAGTGTATGCACTGATCAACTTTATCAGTGTCATCGGGGTTTTACGTTACTCGGATACAAATCAATTTAAACACACACCTAAAAAGAACAAATCGATAGAAAAGGAACTTTAAATGGAGATTGTAATAACGATTAGTAGTGGCTTCCTTTTACTCGTTGGTAGCTTTCTTTGTATTTCAGGTGGTATTGGCCTACTGCGTTTTCCTGATTTTTATACTCGTATGCATGCCGTAGGTGTTACAGATACGTTAGGTGCCGGAATGATTTTAGCCGGACTTATGATACTTAGCACCGATTTTTTAGTCTTTGCCAAGTTAGTTATGATATTGCTTTTCACCTTGTTAATTGGCCCTACAACCAGTCATGTTTTAGCCAAAGCCGCTTTTCATAATGGTGTCATACCTAAAGGTTCAAACAACCTTAAGCAGACTAAAGAAAAGGAGAGTACCTCATCGATTATTTGATTAATATTGTATTATTAACCTTATTGGTTGTTATCGCCATTGCGATAATTCGTATGAAAGATTTATTTGCAGCGGTTATGCTCGCTGGTATTTATGGACTTTTATCCGCAAGCTTTTTTGTTGTCATGGATGCAGTTGATGTGGCTTTTACTGAAGCTGCTGTGGGGGCTGGTATTTCAACCTTACTCATGTTTGTGGTTATCACGATGACGGGGCGAAAAGAGAAGTCAATTCGACACAAACCACTACCGGCATTATTTGTTGTGATTATAACAGGTGGGTTGCTAATCTACGGCACGTTAGATATGCCCTATTTTGGATCTGAGGACGCCCCTATTCATAACCACACATCACCTCGTTATATCAACGATTCGATGCAGGAAATCGGAATACCTAATATTGTCACATCAGTACTTGCAAGTTATAGAGCATTTGACACTTTTGGTGAGGTGGTTGTGATTTTTACTGCAGGTATAGGCGTGCTGACACTGCTATCTATTGCTCGCACTAAAAAGAATGATGAAGAAATTGAATCAATAAATGACTCCATGCATCAACAACACCTTGTTGTTCGCATTATTGCCAAGATGCTCATTCCTTTTATTTTCTTGTTTGCCCTTTATGTTCAATTTCATGGTGATTTTGGTCCCGGTGGTGGTTTTCAAGCAGGTGTAATCTTTGCTTCCGCTATTATTTTATATGCCATGCTCTTTGGCTTAGTGACCGCACGTAAAGTCATTAATCAAATCTTTATTCAATTAATTGCTGCGCTGGGTGTATTGCTCTATGGCAGTGTTGGTATTGTATCCTTGATGAATGGAGGTAACTTTTTTGATTACAATGTGTTATCGAGTAATCCCATAACAGGTCAACACTTAGGTATTTTATTAATTGAATGGGGAGTGGGCTGTACAGTTGCCTCGGTAATAGTCGTAATCTTTTTCAACTTCGCAGGTCGAAGAGAGCTCCAACAACATAAAAAACCATCTCAAGATAAGGAGTCATCCAAATGATAATAGGTCTTTTTAATCATTGGGTTGTGATTATTTTGATGATGATTGGGCTCTACATTGTGATTGCCCACGGTAACTTAATTAAAAAATTAGTTGGCTTAACTATTTTTCAAACTTCGGTATTTATCTTTTATATTAGCATAGCAAAAGTTGATGGCGGAACCGCTCCCATTTTAGCTGATGGCATAACGCAATACTCAAACCCTTTACCTCATGTTCTTATTCTAACAGCCATTGTTGTTGGCATTGCGACCACTGCGTTAGGTTTGTCATTAGTTGTTCGTATTAAAGAAACCTATAAGTCAATTGAAGAAGAAGAAATTCAACAGCAAGATAATGAAGAACAGCTGACTAAACATAAAACGGAGGATAGCGCGTGATTACACACCTTCCTATTTTGCAAGTTATCACCCCCTTAATGGCTGCACCTATTTGTTTACTTTTAAATCGCTCACAATTGGTATGGATGTTTTCTCTTCTTGCTAGTGGTTTGGCATTTTTAATAAGTATTTTGTTATTACAACAAGTGATGATATCTGGTGTGATTAGCTACGAATTGGGTGGGTGGCAAGCGCCTTGGGGAATAGAATATCGAATTGATAAGCTCAATGCTTTTCTACTGTTAATTATTTCAGGCATAAGTACGGTCGTTTTAGTTGCAGCCCAGACCAGCATTGAAAAAGAAATACCAAAAGATAAGTACACGTATTTTTACGTTTTATATTTACTCTCTCTTACTGGAATGCTGGGTATTGTTGCAACCGGCGATGCCTTTAATGTTTTTGTGTTTTTAGAAATATCATCCTTATCTGCTTATGCCTTAATCGCTATGGGTCAAAAAAGACAAGCCCTTTGGGCTTCGTATCAATATTTGATCATGGGAACCATAGGCGCCACGTTTATTTTGATTGGAATTGGTTTGATGTATCAAATGACAGGTACGCTAAATATGGCAGACTTGTCACAACGTTTACCTGAAGTAGCACAAACTCGTACCGTATTTGTTTCCTTTGTTTTTGTGATTGTTGGTGTGTGTTTAAAATTGGCAATGTTTCCACTGCATTTGTGGTTACCTAATGCTTATGCCTACGCCCCTTCTATCGTAACGGCTTTTTTTGCTGCCACCGCAACCAAAGTAGCTGTCTATTTATTGATTAGATTTACTTTTTCAGTGTTTGGCCTGTCATTTTCTTTCACGACGATTCCATTACAAACATTATTTATGGCACTTGGGCTGATTGGTATTTTTATCGCTTCAGCAACGGCTATTTATCAAAAAAATGTTAAGCATATTTTTGCTTATTCAAGCATCGCCCAAATTGGTTATATGATTGTAGGTTTTAGTTTAAGTACAGTAACAGGATTAACCGCAACCTTATTGCACATGTTCAATCACGCGTTAATGAAAGGTGCAATATTTTTAGCCTTAGCCGCAGTTATTTATAGAGTAGGCAATGTTGAACTTAATCATTTTCGCGGTTTAGGACGCCAGATGCCATTGACGATGGCGGCAATTGTTATTGGTGGATTAAGTTTAATTGGTGTTCCTTTAACTGTTGGTTTTGTCAGTAAATGGTATTTACTCACTGCATTAGTTGAACAAGGATGGTGGCCTATTGCTGTACTCATTCTTCTAGGGTCAATGCTAGCGGTTGTTTATGTTTGGAGAATAGTAGAAGTTGCTTACTTCAAAGCGCCCTTAGATGAGAATATAAAAGTTAAAGAAGCACCGGTGAGTTTTCTGATCCCTATATGGACTCTTGTCATCGCCAATATTTACTTCGGCATAGATACTCGACTTAGTGTGCAAGTAGCCAAAGGCGCCGCTCAGAGCTTGTTTGGAGTATCACCATGAATATTTCTTTAGAGCTGATGTTGCAACTGTGCATTATTATTCCGTTCTTAGCGACATTTTCTATTGTTGCTTCAAGGCGTTATCCAAACCTTCGAGAAAGTGTCACGCTTTCAACCTGCATAGTCTTAATTTTTTTAGTCGTGACTTTATATCAAGGTTTATCTTCCGGAAAATCCATCAGCGCTTATTGGTGGGAGCTTTTACCCGGTTTAACGATTAGTTTTGATATTGAACCACTCGGTATGTTGTTCGCGTTAGTTGCAAGTTTCCTCTGGTTGGTGACCACTTGTTATGCCATTGGCTATATGCGCAGCCACCAAGAAAAGAATCAAACGCGTTTTTATATGTGTTTCGCCGTTGCTATTGGGGCGGTGATGGGACTTGCTTTTTCGGCAAACCTTTTTACTTTGTTTATATTTTATGAAGTACTGACACTATCGACTTACCCTTTAGTGACACACGCAGGTACTGAAAAAGCAAAAAAAGGTGGGCGAACTTATCTCGGGATTTTACTGACTACATCAATCGTTTTCTTCCTTCTCGCGATTGTCAGTACCTGGCTTGTAGCAGGCACTTTAGACTTTAAGCCTGGTGGTATATTTGCTGATAATGTTGATAAAGTCATTGCTAGCACCTTACTGGTATTGTTCATTTTTGGCATTGGTAAAGCCGCTATTATGCCTTTTCATCGCTGGTTACCTGCCGCGATGGTTGCACCGACGCCAGTGAGTTCACTTTTACATGCAGTGGCCGTTGTAAAGGCGGGAGTGTTTACAGTATTAAAAGTCTGCACCTTTATTTTTGGCTTAGATTTATTGGCCCAATTACCCTCCACGCAATTTTTACTCTATCTAGCCGGGGCTTCTGTGTTACTTGCCTCCCTTGTTGCTATGCGACAAGACAACTTGAAAGCAAGACTGGCTTACTCAACAGTTAGTCAGTTAGGTTATGTCACTATAGGTGCGTTATTAGCAACATCTTCAGGCGTAATTGGTAGCGCTATGCATATTGCTATGCATGCTTTTGGCAAAATAACCTTATTCTTTTGTGCGGGGGCCATTTTAGTAACTTTACATAAATCAAAAATAAGCGAAATGCGTGGCATTGGTCTCCAAATGCCGATAACAATGATCGCATTCTTTATTGCGAGTCTTAGCATTATTGGTGTACCTCCGACAGGAGGCACATGGAGCAAATGGTATTTAATGATGGGCACAATAGAAACTGAACAGTTTGTATTGATGGTAATTTTAATGTTGAGTTCTTTACTCAATATTGCTTATTTATTGCCAATTCCTTTTCATGCTTTTTTTCCCAAGCTCATTTCTTTTAAAACATCTGATAAATTAAGTGGTACTACTAACATCACAGAAGAGAGCTTGCCTAGCTTTGAGATAAAAGAGGCACCTTTGCCTTCATTAATTGCCATTGTTATCACCACCTTGGGCTGCTTAACGTTATTTATTTACCCCCAGCCGTTATTTGATTTGGCTTCAGCTATTTTAACTGGTAGAGAATAATTCATGAAAAATGAGAAAAAATATCTGTTTGATAACCCTAAAAACGTCAAGCGACTATTGTATATTCTTTACGCCTGCTGTCTTCTATTGGTTGTTTTAGATTTCATTATTCACCGCCATATTATGCATGAATGGGAGAAACTATGGGTTTTTTACCCCATTTATGGCTTTGTCGGCTGTGTGGTACTCGTAGTTATTGCAACATGGATGAGAACTTTTTTGATGCGTTCAGAGGATTATTATGACAATCCCACCAACAAGGATGTAGATAATATCTCTTCAGATAACAAGATGTTAAACAAAAAAGGACAGCATCATGTGGATGATTGAACTACCACCCTTCGTACCCTTTTTTATTGGCGCATTAATACTATTATTCACACGCGGCATGTTGCGTAGTGCAATAATGATAGCAATCCCTATTGTCAGTGCCATGCACTTAATGATGGTCCCTGAAGGGATCCATTTACAATTTACGTTTCTTGAATATCAATTAACGCCCTACCGCGTTGATAAGCTAAGCATAATGTTTGCCTATATTTTTCATATTGCCGCGTTCATTGGCATTATTTATTCATTGCACCTTCGCGATACTATGCAACAAGTATCCGCGATGCTTTATGCAGGTAGTGCTTTAGGCGCTGTTTTTGCAGGAGATTTATTAACGTTATTTATCTTCTGGGAATTACTCGCATTTACGTCGGTATTTCTTATTTGGGCGCGTAGAACACAACGTTCCTATGATGCCGGTATGCGCTATCTTATTATTCAAGTGTTATCAGGTGTTATTCTTCTTGTGGGCACACTTTTTTATGCGCATGAAAACAGTACGCTAGACTTTGGTTATATTGGTTTAGATAGTGTCGCTGGCTGGCTTATTCTTATTGCTTTTGGTATTAAGTGTGCTTTCCCTATCGCACATAATTGGTTAACAGACGCTTATCCAGAGGCGACAGTAACTGGCACCGTTTTTCTTAGTGCTTTTACCACCAAAGTGGCCGTTTATTCGTTGGCACGTGCCTACCCTGGCACTGAAATATTAATCTATATTGGCGCGGCCATGACGTGTTTCCCTATATTTTTTGCCGTTATTGAAAACGATTTACGCCGCGTATTGGCCTATAGCCTAATCAACCAAGTAGGGTTTATGGTTGTAGGAATAGGTATTGGAACCGCACTTGCTATTAATGGGGCAGTATCCCATGCCTTTAATGATGTGATATTTAAAGGTTTGTTATTTATGTCTATGGGCGCTGTATTACAGATGACCGGCCGAATGAACGGCTCTGATCTTGGTGGATTATATAAAACCATGCCTAAAACCACGATACTTTGTATTGTTGGTGCTGCCTCTATTTCCGCCTTCCCACTCTTTAGTGGTTTTGTCAGTAAATCAATGGTGATGTCTGCTGCACTTGAAGAAGGGTATGACTGGATCTGGTTGATGTTATTGTTTGCTTCTGCGGGAGTATTCCATCATGCCGGAATAAAGATCCCATATTTTGCGTTTTTTGCTCATGATTCAGGTTTAAAGGCAAATGATCCTCCTAATAACATGCTTTTAGCCATGACTATATCTGCTGCACTTTGTATTGCCATTGGTATTTATCCACAAGCCTTATATTCATTATTGCCTTATGACACTGGTTATAACCCCTATGATGCAACCCATGTTTTGGCACAAACGCAATTATTGTTCTTCTCAGCGCTGGCCTTTGTTTGGCTTAACCTTAAAGGGTTATATCCACCTGAACTTCGCTCTACTAACTTAGATTTTGATTGGATTTACCGCCGTGCAATGCCACATGCGTTGCAACAACTGTTTAGCGTTATTTGGCAAGCAAATCGTTCATTAAGGGATGCATTGAAGCTAAGGCTTAATCTATATTTAAGTTATTTTTCTGGCAAGAATGACCGACTGAGTATTCTACTGTCACGAAACTATCCTTCAGGTAGTATGGTTATGTGGGTCGCAGTTATACTAGCTACTTATTTATTACTTAGCTTTATTTAATAAAATATAGCCTCGTCTTAGAATAAAAAGAGTGGGTATAATACTCTTCCTAAGTGAGAGTATTATTTTTAATTTATAGGCATATTATAAATGATTGAGTGGTTTATCCGCATCTAACATAAAAAACCTCCATTTAAGTCAAACTTAGCAGGAGGTTAAATAATAATACTTTATTGTAACTGATTTACTTTATTGTCTTCCGATAACCACTGTGGGAGAGTAATAAAGATCTTTACTTACCATTTCTATAACTAGCATTCTACTGTTTAAAATTAACCATCTAAAAAATAAAGTTCTTTACTAACTTCGTAAATGTAACTTTTTAGTAAATTTTAAAGTAATAAAGTGAAGGTCGGCGTACCCGCACCTACAATAAACCTAAACTAATCGTTAGCCTATAACCCAATTTAAACTTGGGAGAGCATTATGGCCAGGCGAACACTCGAAGATTGGCAAACCATTATTGAAGCGCAGTTGGCCAGTGGCCTGACAATTGTTAAATACTGCGAACAAAATAAAATAAATCCAAAAACCTTTAGTTCACGTAAAGCGACATTAAAACAAAGAGATGCGCAGCCCGGCACCTCTGAACAAAATGGTTTTGTTCAAGTTCAAAGTGATATGAAAACCTCTGCCACAATTATGTTCAAAACACCGCATGGCACGTTGCAGCTATCATCAAACATTTCCCCAGAATGGGTTG
>NZ_FOLO01000057.1 GCF_900112265.1 Pseudoalteromonas denitrificans DSM 6059
ATATATAATTTAACTCTATTAAGACTCTTGAGTTTGAGTTTCTTCAGCACGGTTTAATAAATATTGCGATAGCATGGCAACAGGACGACCTGTCGCGCCTTTATTTGCACCACTTCGCCAAGCTGTACCAGCGATATCTAAATGTGCCCAATTATATTTTTTAGTAAATTTAGATAAGAAACATGCGGCTGTAATCGTACCTGCTGCTTTGCCACCTAAATTGGTAAAATCTGCAAATGGACTGGAAAGTTGATCTTGATAATCATCCCATAAAGGTAGTTGCCAAGCTCTGTCGCCACTTTGCTCAGACGCTTTTAAAATATCATGTGCTAACGGATTATGATTCGCTAAAATACCAGTTGCATGATGTCCTAAAGCCACGATAACGGCGCCAGTTAAGGTTGCAACATCTATTACGATTTCAGGTTCAAAACTCTCTACATAAGTTAAAGCATCACATAAAACTAATCGCCCTTCAGCATCGGTATTTAATACTTCAACAGTTTGTCCTGACATGGTTGTTAAAATGTCACCTGGACGATATGCATTTGAGCCAGGCATATTTTCACATCCGGCTAATACACCAATAACATTAATTGGTAAGTTCATTTGTGCCAGTGTACGCATAGTACCAATAACACCGGCGGCACCACCCATATCATATTTCATTTCATCCATGCCTTCGCCCGGTTTTAATGAAATACCGCCAGAATCAAAGGTGAGGCCTTTACCTACTAATACAATTGGTGTTTGTTCTTCAGGCGCACCATTATAATGAATGACGGTCATAATGGATTCATTTTCACTACCACGGCCGACAGCTAAATATGAATTCATTCCTAATTCAGCCATTTCTTTTTCGCCAACTAAATTTACTTTGATTTTATCAAATTCACTTGCAATTTTTTTCGCTTCTTCGCCTAAATATGCTGGATTACAGATGTTTGGAGGCATATTTGCAACGTCTTTACATAATTTCATACCTGCGGCTATAGATAAACCGTGATCAATGGCATTTTCACCAATTGTAAGTTCACGTCGAGTGGGTACATTAAATACTATTTTACGTAATGGACGGCGAGTATCGCTTTTTTTACTTTTTAATTGATCAAAGGTGTAAAGGCTATCTTGAGTTGTTTCAACTGCTTGGCGTACTTTCCAATATGTATCTCTGCCTTTTACATGTTGCTCAGTTAAAAAACAGACCGCTTCCATAGAACCCGTTTCGTTCAAAGTACTAATGGTTTTAGAAATTATTTGTTTATATTGTTTATCATCTAATTCACGTTCCTTGCCACAACCCACTAATAGTATACGTTCACTTAATACATTGGGGACGTGATGTAGCAATAACATTTGCCCAGGCTTGCCTTCTAAGTCACCACGACGTAATAAATTAGAGATGTATCCATCACTAATGCGATCTAATTGCTCACCTATTGGTGACAAACGTCTAGGTTCATAAACACCCACAACAATACAAGCACTTCTTTGTTTTTCCGGGCTTCCGCTTTTTACGCTAAATTCCATAGCGACACCTGCCTTTTATCTGCTTACTATTGTCGCTGTTAATAACTTTTTGTGTATCTTCAGCGCCAATGTCATATAATTAAGTTCTAAAAATAACAAGTTTACTTGAAATTTCACACTATTCCAGTGAAAAGACATGTTTATAGGGGCGCAGATTGCTAATTTTTCGTTATTTGACTGCTGAGGTATTTAAATCTCAAATGGCGGTCTTCTTTACTTTAATGACTATTTTTGTCAGTGAAAAATTTGTTCGCATTTTAAGTTCGGCATCAGAAGGGGGGATCCCTGGTAAATTAGTGATGTCATTTCTTGCACTTAAGTTGCCTCAGCTCGCTTCCCTTATTTTACCGCTCAGTGTTTTTCTTGGTATTATTTTAGCGTATAGCCGTATCTATGCTGACAGTGAAATGACTGTTTTTAGAGCATGTGGTGTTAGTGAGTGGTATGTAACGCGAGTAACTTTAGTGTCTAGTTTTGTGATGGCTATATTTGCAGGTGTTTTAACTTTATATTTAGCACCATGGGCGAGTGAGCAAGAATATCAATTGAAAGAAAAAGCTGAAGCTGATGCAGGGTTATCTTCTCTTAGAGCTGGGCGCTTTCAACAAACTGAAAATGGTAAAGCGGTTGTATTTATTCATGATATAAACCAAGGTGGCGCAGAGCTGAAGAGAGTTTTTGTAGCTCAACTTCCTGAGTTATCACAAGAGCAAGTTTTAAAGTCTGAAAATAAAAAATCGCAAATAGTATATGCGCAAAAAGGCACGGTCGTTGAAAATATATCTGGCGAACAGAAGCTGATTTTAACAGATGGTAAAAGATATGAAGTTCAAAATAAGAGTAAAGAATTAACGTATACAGAATTTGATGGATATGAAGTTCAAATTCAAGAGCAAGCAATTGAACATAAAAGACGCAAATTAAAAGCTGTTTCGAGCCATGAACTTGCTGTTATGGATAATAATGAGTCTAGGGCTGAGTTTCAGTGGCGTATTGCAATTCCATTATCAATTCCTATTTTAACATTATTGGCGGTACCTTTAAGTGTCGTTAACCCTCGACAAGGTAAGTTTGCAAAATTAGTACCTGCTCTTGGTTTGTATTTAGGCTATTTTATTTTACTTAATGCCGCAAAGTTTGCACTTGCTGATGGTAAAATTCCACAATCATTGGGCCTATGGTGGATTCATTTATCAGCTTTATTTATAGGCACATTATTTATTTTAAAAGGTAGGCCTATTGGCTCCTATGTTTCTGCAAAGTTATTTAAAAGACAGAGAAATTAATTTTGTTTTTAACACGATTAAAATACGTATTAAATGACGAATTTATTTATTTTTAAGCATTTTTTAAAAGGCAAGAAGAGTTGAAAACACTTGATTGGTATTTAGGCCGTAGCATTATACAAACAACCGGTTTTGCTTTGATGGTTTTAGTTGGACTAAATACGTTACTTAAATTTATTGATCAATTAAGATCTGTTGGTCGTGGTAGCTATGATTTAGCAACCGCAGGTCTTTATACTTTATATAGCATACCTGGTGATTTAGTTGTGTTTTTTCCAATGGCGGCTTTGATTGGTGGTTTAACGGGTTTAGGCGCATTAGCTTCAAATAGTGAACTTGTTGTGATGCAATCGGCTGGAATGTCGCGTTTGCAAATTATTTTATCTGTAATGAAAACTGCATTGTTTTTAGCTTTATGCATGATGGCATTGGGTGAATGGGGAGTGCCAGAAGCACAAAAAACGGCCAAGGAATTAAGGGTTTCTGCAATATCAGGTGGTAGTGTTTTTAATGCAAAAAAAGGTATTTGGGCTAAAGATGGCGATGTTTTTATTAACATTGAAAACTTAGATTCATCAGGGCGCTTAGATGGTTTAAATATGTATAATTTTGATAAAAACACGTTGGAATTAAAACAAATCACGCAAGCTAAGTTTGCTACCTTTCATGCTCAAGGTTGGATGCTCAATGATATTAATCGCATTAATATTAGTAAAGACAAGGTAATATCTGAGGTTTTAGAGCAGGAGTTATATCGCTCAGACTTAACACCAGAAAAATTAGGTGTTGTTTCCGTAAAACCTGAGTCCCTAGCATTTTCTGGTCTTTGGTCTTATTTGAAATATTTAGAACAGAACGACCAAGATACCAGCCATTATGAACTCGCGCTTTGGAGAAAAATAATGCAACCTGTGTCTATTGCTGTAATGTTACTTGTGGCATTGTCATTTATTTTTGGCCCACTGCGTACAGTAACTATGGGCGCTAGGATCATCATGGGAGTTGTTACTGGCATAGTCTTTAATTTAACTGATAAAATATTTGGCCCAATTGTACTTGTATATGAAATCCCACCAGTAATAGGTGCAGTTGTACCTAGTCTGTTATTTATTGCTTTTGCTACTTATTTATTAAATAAAAGAACTTAAATCTGCGATGCAGATTTAAGTAAAGTCTCAGCATGATATAAGAAAAAAATAAGAGATTTTGAAATATTTTAACTCAGTTTATTAAAGAGTAATCGAATATTTATTCTGATTTAAGCTTCTGTTACATTGGCATCCGATAAAAGATTAATTAATTCATCTTGAAATTCAAAAAGTTCAGGTTCTATATCTTGAATCTTTGCTCCTTTTTTAAGTGATATTTCTAATGTTTCTGCCAGTTGTTTTAATTTAGGCACACCAGTGTAACAACATGCCCCATGAAACTTATGAATAACTTGCAGAATGTCTTCTCGCTTTTTATCTATATATGCTTGTTCTAATTTTTTTTGTGTTTCAGGAATGCTCGTCATTAGCATATGTAACATTTCATGGGCGAGCGCACTTTTTCCACCTGCACGTTCAAGAGCGAGTGGCCAGTCAATAACATGGCTTTGAAAAGGAGCTTCAGAAGAGTTTATCTGTTGCTTAGGTTTTTTACTTTTTGAAGTGCTTGGTTTATTTGAGGGTGTATTATGTTCGCCATATTCATGAATAGCCTGTCGTAACATATCTTCATCTAATGGTTTAGTTAAATAGCCTCTGAAACCCGTTTTTAACAAATGTTCTTTTTCACTGACTAATGCGTGTGCTGTAACCGCTATAATAGGTGTATCTTCGTTTAAGGATGAGTCTAAAATCATTTTACATGCTGTAATTCCATCCATTATTGGCATTTGAATGTCTAAAAATATTAAATCGTATTTACGACTTTTTGCCAGGCTAAGTGCCTGAGCGCCATTGTGGGCTGTATCTAACGTTTCTATTTGCTCGTTTAACAAAGTACAAATAAGTTTAAGGTTTGCAGCATTATCATCAACAACTAAAGCCTTTAAAGGTAAAATTTGTTCTTTTGGAGTTGGGGTATGAATTGTCGGGTGATCTAAACGATAAGGGGCAGCTAATGTTTCACACAACTTTTTATGATTTACAGGTTTACTTAAGCAGGCATCGGCACCAATAGTCACCAGTGCTTCTCGCATATTATGAGAAACAGTATTTACCATTAAATATAAATAATCGGTATGCTCTCGTGTCATACTCACTAAGGTTCGAATATCTTTGATAGTATCTGGTGAGGCACTATGACCTATAATTGATATATCAAAATTAAACTCTTGTTTTAATGCACTTTCTAATTCATTAATCGTTCTACATGCTTCAACTTGGACGTGCCAACTTTTTAATATTGATAATGTCGCATCAAAAGAATGTTCATGAGATTCATAATATAAAACACGTTTTTGTTTTAAACTTTCGATTGGCAGTATTTCTATGTAATTATGCTCTGGTAACTCAAATAGGGCATTAAAAGTAAAGCAACTTCCTTTCCCTAACGCTGAATTTAATGAAATACCACCATTCATAGCTTCTACTAAGTGTTTGGTTATTATCAAACCTAAACCTGTGCCACCAAACTTTCGGGTGATACTTGAATCAGCTTGGCCAAATGCCATAAATAATGAGTCTTGTTTGTCTGAACTGATGCCATGGCCTGTATCTTTGACTGAAACAAGTAATGACGTATGTTTAATGTCAAAAATGCGACATTCTATATCGATTGTAACACTACCTGTTTCAGTAAATTTTATCGCATTACTGATTAAATTAATTAATATTTGTTTAAATCTAGTCGGATCTCCAATTAAATTTTCAGGTACTGTATTTTGAATGTAAATAGATAACTCTAAAGATTTTTCATGTGCGCTTGGTGCAAGTAAAGTTAATACTTCATTTACTGTATCTCTGAGTTGAAAGTGTATTTTTTCAAGCTCCATTGCACCAGCTTCAAGTTTTGAAAAATCGAGAATATCGCTAATAATGCTTAATAAGCTATTAGCTGATAATTCGATAGTATCTAAATAGTCGATTTGATTTTTATTCAAAGGCGTTTTATATAATTGTCTTGTAAAACCTATGACACCATTTAATGGTGTTCTGAGCTCGTGGCTCATTTTTGCTAAAAAATCAGATTTTACTCTGTTAGCATCTTGCGCTTCTTGTTTAGCAATATTTAATTGAATATTTTGCGTTTCGTATTGCTCTAGAGTTTCTCTGTAGTCACTAATTGCTTGGTCGATATGTTTTTGCATTTCATCTTTTTGTACTATCATATTTCGCGATATATCATTCAAACCATGTCGGATCAGCTCAAATTCACCGCTCATAGGTTGCTCTATCGCAATATCCTGTTTTCCTTCTTTTAGCTGGTCTATTGCAAAAACTATTTTTCCTAATGGTTTCGCCAAAAATTGACTTAATTTAAAAGCAGAAATTAAAGCAAATAATAAGGTCAGTAAAATAACAAAAATGCTTAAAATGATAGATTTTTGTTTTTCCATAATTGCTTGATCTTTATTAATTTGTACAGCAATAAAACCGATGATAGGCAAAGCTTCTGTTAGGGTTAAGCTATTAAATGGTGCTGAATGATCAAATATAGGCGTATGGAATACGATATAAGTATCGTAAAATGTTGTGGAAGTATTTTTATGATACTCAGTTTTTTTATTTTGTTTTAGTTGTGAAAAGTGCCGGTGAAAGTTACTTGTTACAATTAATTTATTTTCATCATCAAAAATAGCAATACTTTTAATTAAAGGTGAATGTTTATTGTGGCTATGACTAATTAAACGGTTGAGGGTCTTTTTATCTTTATTAATTAATGCATTTTCGGCTGCAATAGCTAAAGGTTCAGCTATATTTGTGCCCTGATCAATTAAAAAATCATTTAATTCTAAATAGCGATTTATAGTAAAATAAGAACCAAGTATTAACCCTATGATCATTGCGGGTACTAAAGTGAGTAATAAAACCCATTCTCTTAAACCTAATTTAGTCATAAATATGATTTTTTTATTTATTAATTTAATCGTATAAGAGTAAAGCTTAACTTTTGCTTTATCAATCATTGCACTTTAATTATTGAATTTAAAGTGCAATTTAGTCACCAATATACAAAACCAAGGCAGTACAATGGCACAATTTTTTAAGCCTCAAAAAAAGAGCGTTGCAAAAGAGAAGAAGCAACTCAAAATTGACTCTTTGAATCATGATGGTATTGGCGTATCAAGAGATAATAATAAGGTGTGTTTTGTTGAAGGAGCTTTACCGGGTGAAATAGTATTGGCACAACCGATACAAGCAAAAGCTAAATTTGAACGTTTGACTGTGCAAAAAATAATAGAATCAAATATATATAGAGTAAAGCCCTTCTGTGAACATTATCAATTATGTGGTGGTTGTCAATTACAACATTTAGCACCAGAACAGCAAATGATAGAAAAGCAAAAAGCGGTATCATCTTTATTTGATAAGTTTTTAGGTACTTCAAACTCTAGCACATTACATGATTTAAATTGGCAACCTGCAATAGAGAGTGCTCCACTAGCTTATCGTCGTACTGCGCGTATTGCTGTTTTTTATGATAAAAGAAAAAATGAACTTTTATTAGGTTATCGACAAAAAGGCTCAAAAAAAATAATCAATATTAAAAATTGCTTGGTTTTAGAATCCTGTTTTAGTGATATTTTTAGTGTATTTAGTCCACTTCTAGCAAAATTAAAAGCAGCTCAATCGATTACACATTTACAATTATATAAAACAGAAAATCAGGCTTTGATAGTGATCCGTCATATTAAAGCGCTAAATGAAAAAGATATTAAATCAATTGTAGCCGCTACAGAGCCATATAAATGGCAATTGGTTTTTGAAGGTGAAACAGGGCAATATCAATTTTATAATAAAAACCCAGATGAGCAGGTAGAAATAAATAAGAATAAAACACATTTATTACATTATTATTTAGATGAATTCGATCTGAAATTAAACTTTTCTCTTGATAACTTTATTCAAGTTAATCATAAAGTTAATAGGTTGATGTTAAAACAAGCAATTGATTGGCTAAATTTAAACAGAAATGAAAAAATACTGGACTTATTTTGTGGTATTGGTAATTTTAGTTTGCCTATGGCAAAAATTGCAAACAAGGTTGTCGGAATTGAAGGTGTTGCATCATCGGTCGAAATGGCAAAGTTTAATGCTTTGGATAATAAAGTAACCAATACAGAGTTTTATTGCCAAGATTTAAATGAACCTATGGTTAAGGCAAAGTGGTTTAAACAAGAATATGATGTATTGTTACTGGATCCTTCCCGTGCAGGTGCGTTTGATATTTTATCGCAACTGAAATTAAAACGTTTTTCTCGAATATTATATGTATCTTGTGATCCTGTTACTTTAGCGCGAGACAGTAAATTAATCATTGATGCGGGATTTAAAATAGATAAAGTTAGTTTAATGAATATGTTCCCGCATACGGGTCATGTTGAAACTATGGCACTGTTTATACCTAGTAGAAGTTAAAAGGAAGTATTTTATGGTTTCAATCCGTCAATCTCATTTAAATGAAGATGCTAATATTCATTGGCTTGAGTTAATTGATTTGAATGATGAGCAATTAGAATCGATGCGTTTGGCGATTGATTTTTGTCATGAATTAGATGAAAACTTACCTTTCGAACAAGCTCGGGAAATGGTTGAAATTTTAGCTGAGTTAAATATGGACCCTGAAACTTTGGCGACGGCTTATTTAACTCCTTTTTACTTACGTAAAGTTATTTCGATAGAAGATGTTGAATCTACGCTTGGGAAGTCTTTGGCTATGTTGCTTAAAGGCGTTTTCCAAATGGCAACAATCAGTACTTTAGCGCATCAAAATAAAGGCACGGTACAGATAGACAATATCAGACGCATGCTTTTGGCTATGGTCGAAGATGTGCGTGCAGTGGTAATCAAACTCGCTGAACAGGTATGTCATTTACGGAGTGTTAAAAATGCCAGTGAAGAAGAGCGTGTAATTGCGGCAAAGGAAACAAGCAGTATTTTCGCACCTTTGGCTAATCGTTTAGGCATAGGACAGATAAAATGGGAGTTAGAGGATCTTTCTTTTCGTTATTTGCATCCTGAGTATTATAAAAAAATAGCAAAATTATTAGATGATAAACGCCTTGATCGTGAAACCTATATGACAAATATGGTTGCTTCAATTCAAGTTAAATTAGATGAAGCAAAGATTGATGGACAGGTATACGGTAGGCCAAAACATATCTATAGCATTTATAAAAAAATGTATAAAAAAAACTATGACTTTGAGCAACTATTTGATATCCGAGCTATTAGAGTTGTTGTTGATCGTATTCAAGATTGTTATGCCGCTTTGGGCATAGTACATACAAACTGGCAGCATTTGCATAAAGAGTTTGATGATTATGTTGCGACACCTAAACCTAATGGTTATCAATCAATTCATACTGTTGTATTAGGCCCTGAAGGAAAAACAGTTGAAATTCAAATAAGAACACAAGAAATGCATGAAGATGCAGAGTTAGGGGTGGCTGCACATTGGAAATATAAAGAAGGTGCGTTACCGGGTAAAAAGTCAGGTTATGATCAAAAAATAAATTGGCTTCGCTCTTTATTGCAATGGCAAGAGGAAGTTGTTGATGATTCTGGCTTGGCTGATGATCTAGAGCTTGCTGAAGAATTAAAAAATCAGGTGATCGAAGACCGAGCATATGTCTTTACACCTTCTGGAGATATTGTAGATTTACCTCTGGGGTCAACTCCATTGGATTTTGCTTATTATATCCATTCAAATGTAGGCCATAGATGCATAGGAGCTAAAATTTTTGGCAAAATAGTGCCTTTTACTCATAAATTAGCGACTGGCGACCAAATTGAAATATTAACAAAAAAAGAACCTGGGCCAAGCCGTGATTGGTTAAACCCTTCTTTAGGTTATATAAAATCATCACGAGCACGGGCTAAAATTCATCATTGGTTTAAGCAACAAGACAGAGATAAAAATTTAGCTGCAGGTAAAGAGATTGCAGATGCTGAGCTTGCAAAACATGACTTAACCAGTAAAGAGTTAGAAGGGGCTGTAAAACGGTTTAATTTCAATCAAATCGATGAGCTATTAGTTGCAATAGGTGCGGGAGATGTACGTTTAGCGCAATTTATAAATTATTTGCAGAGTAAACAAGAAAAAGATGATATCCCTAAATTTAAACATCACAATAAAGCTGTTTCTTCTAAAGGAGATAAAAACGGGATAGTTGTTGATGGTGTTGGTAGTTTAATGAGTCATGTTGCGGGTTGTTGTCAACCTGTTCCTGGGGATGAAATATCAGGGTATATCACTTTAGGTCGTGGCATTGCAGTGCATCGCATTGATTGCGAACAGTTTATGCAATTGAGTAACTCAACACCTGAACGTGTTACTGATGTGAGCTGGGCTCAAGATGTGCAAACTAGTTATGCTTTAACAATTCGAATTGAGGCTAATGACAGACCCGCCTTGATGCGTGATATTAGTTCTGTACTGGCAAATGAAAAAATAAATGTTTTAAATATGAGCTTAAATACTCAACCAAAAAAACAGTTAGCAATTTTTGATATGAAACTTGAAATTACAGATTTATCTGCAATGAATCGTGTTTTGACTAAGGTGCAGCAGATTGAAGGTGTTTATGAGGCAAAACGTTATCACTCATGAGCTTTTTTATAACTATAATTAAGGCTTCATAGTGAGAAGGATGTTAATAAGTTATTTTTATGAACATTTAAGGTTTATTGTGCAATGAATATTAGGCTTGATCCGCAATGAGTTCGTTTTAGTGCTTTTTTTGCCACATTAATGTGGCAAAAGGGTTGTCCAATCTTATCTACAGCTTTAAAACTTAAATTAATTTAAAAGGATGTTATGTCTAAGCACATTATTGAAAATCTCATCGAAATTATGACGCAATTGCGTAACCCTAAAACGGGGTGTCCATGGGATTTAAAGCAAACCTTTCATTCAATTATACCGCATACAATTGAAGAAGCGTATGAAGTGGCTGATGCCATCGAACAAGGTGACTTTGAAGAGTTAAAAAAAGAGTTGGGAGATTTGTTATTTCAGGTGGTTTTTTATGCTCAATTGGCCAAAGAAGACCATCAATTTAACTTTAATGACGTGGTTGAAACTGTATGTGAAAAATTGACTAGACGACATCCTCATGTTTTTACTAAACAAAACTTTGAGAACGAACAACAAATAAAACAAAACTGGGAAAATGAAAAAGTAAAAGAAAGAGAGTTAAAAGCAGGTAAAAAAATCTCTATTTTAGCTGATATTCCAAAAAATTTGCCCGCATTAAGTCAGGCAAATAAAATACAAAAACGTGTTGCGCATGTTGGGTTTGATTGGCCTAAAATATCTGGTGCATGGGATAAAGTAAAAGAAGAGGTTATTGAAGTTGAAGAAGCGCTTGATTCAAATCCATATTCAGATGAAATGGCTGAGGAAATTGGTGATTTGATGTTTGCGTTAGTAAATGTAGCTAGACACGCAAAAAGAGATCCTGAACAATTGTTACGAAAAGCAAATCAAAAATTTACAAATAGATTTGTACAAGTTGAAGAACATTTGAACAATATGAATATTAAATTCACTGATGCGACTTTAGAACAAATGGATAATGCCTGGGATCTCGTGAAGATAAATGAGAAAAAGAAATGATCTCATTTTTTTATAATTCTCATTGAGAAAAGAGGTGTTTTTTAGTATAATTTTTTCCCGTCTTGGTAAATACCTAAACCACCTAAAGATATAAAACTTAAAGTGCTTGCGCAATTCTAATTTTAAGCACATTTATATGAAGATAATGATTCAAATAAATGTAAATTGAAGTTGAATTCCTCAAGCATTTCTTTAATGGTTTTAAATTATAATTATGTTATTGATTTTGACAAGGGAGTAGAGCTTTCCTAAAATCAATTCTTGATTTTAATCATTTTAACTTCCATTAAACTCTGTGTCTTTAGGTAGTTTGGGTATATTGTTTTTCTCACATTTTAGGGTTCTCATGAGTACAAAATTTATCTTCGTAACGGGTGGCGTTGTTTCATCTTTGGGTAAAGGTATTGCTGCTGCATCATTAGCTGCAATTTTAGAAGCGCGCGGTTTAAAAGTGACAATTCTAAAGCTAGACCCATATATCAATGTTGATCCTGGTACTATGAGTCCAATTCAGCATGGTGAAGTTTTTGTAACTGAAGATGGGGCAGAAACAGATCTAGATTTAGGTCATTATGAGCGTTTTATTCGTACCAAAATGACAAAGAAAAACAACTTTACACAAGGCCGTGTTTTTGAAGATGTTTTACGCCGTGAACGTAAAGGTGAGTACTTAGGTGCGACGATTCAAGTGATCCCGCATATTACAAATGACATAAAACGTCGTGTAATTGAAGGTGCTGAAGGTTATGATGTTGCTATGGTCGAAATTGGTGGGACAGTAGGTGATATTGAATCTTTACCTTTCCTTGAAGCTATTCGTCAATTAGGTACTGAATTAGGTCGTGAATCAGCACTTTATATGCATTTAACGTTATTACCATATTTAGGTGCTGCAGGTGAACTTAAAACTAAACCTACTCAACATTCAGTAAAAGAGCTGCGCTCAATTGGTATTCAACCTGATGTATTAATATGTCGTTCGAACCGTGCAATACCTGCAAATGAACGTGCTAAAATTTCTTTATTTACAAATGTTGAAGAAAAGGCTGTTATCTCGTTAAAAGACGTGCCAAGCATTTATCAAATTCCAGCATTATTAAAATCACAAGGTTTAGATGATTTAGTATGTCGTCGTTTCCATTTAGATTGCCCTGAAGCAAATCTTGAAGAGTGGGAGCAAGTGCTTTATCAAGAGTCTAATCCAACTGCTGAATTAACAATTGGTATGGTTGGCAAGTATATTGAATTACCTGATGCATATAAATCAGTAAACGAAGCATTAAAACACGCGGGTCTTAAAAACCGTGTAACGGTTAATATCAAATATGTAGACTCTCAAGATGTTGAGAGTAAAGGCGTAGAAGTATTAGCTGACTTAGACGCGATACTTGTTCCGGGTGGTTTTGGTGGCCGTGGGGTTGAAGGTAAAATCAGGACTGCGCAATATGCACGTGAAAATAAAGTACCATATTTAGGCATCTGTTTAGGCATGCAAGTCGCGTTAATTGAATTTGCTCGAAATGTTGCGGGTCTTGAGGATGCAAACTCAACTGAGTTTGATGCAAACAGTAATGCACCTGTTGTAGGCTTAATTACAGAATGGTTAGATTCAGAAGGTAAAGTTGAACAACGTACTGAAGCATCAGATTTAGGTGGCACTATGCGTTTAGGTTCACAAAAATGTTATTTAACACCTGGCTCTAAAGTATCTGAAGTATATGGCTCAAATGAAATTTTTGAACGTCATCGTCATCGTTATGAAGTTAATAATAACTTCGTTGAGAAACTAGAAAAGGCAGGCCTTGCTTTCACCGGTTTATCTGAAGATAAAAAGCTAGTTGAAATCATTGAAAATAAAAACCATCCTTGGTTTATTGCTGCTCAGTTCCATCCTGAGTTCACATCGACGCCTCGTGATGGACACCCATTATTTGAAGGTTTTGTGGCAGCAGCCAAAGAATATCAAAAATCATCATTACCATCGTAATGATTTAATAAAAGCCGTGTTTTAACACGGCTTTTATATTGTAAAAATTTAATTGAAAATTAAATATCACGAATTATTAAAACTATCATTGGGAAGAGGAACTAAAATGTCAAAAATAGTAAAAATCATTGGTCGTGAAATAATGGATTCACGCGGCAACCCAACTGTTGAAGCTGATGTGCATTTAGATAATGGTCTTTGGGGCCGTGCCTGTGCACCATCTGGCGCATCTACAGGTAGCCGTGAAGCATTAGAGTTACGCGATGGTGATAAATCACGTTATTTAGGCAAAGGTGTTCTGACAGCAGTAAATTTCATTAATGGTGAACTTGGTGAAGCTTTAATTGGTCAAAACCCAGTTGAGCAAGCTGCAATTGATGCCATTATGATTGAGCTTGATGGTACTGAAAATAAAGAAAAATTTGGCGCAAACTCTATTCTTGCTGTGTCATTAGCTGTTGCTAAAGCTGCTGCACTTGATAAAGGTGTTGAACTTTACGAACATATCGCTGATTTAAATGGCACTTCAGGTCAATACTCTATGCCAGTACCTATGATGAATATCATTAATGGTGGTGAACATGCTGATAACAATGTTGATATTCAAGAATTTATGATCCAACCAGTTGGTGCATCAACTTTTACTGAAGCACTGCGTATGGGCGCTGAAATTTTCCATACACTTAAAAAAGTATTAAGTGAGCGTGGTCTAAGTACTGCTGTTGGTGATGAAGGTGGTTTTGCACCAGACTTAGCATCAAATGAAGAAGCACTCGCTATTATTACAGAAGCTGTAACACTTGCTGGTTACGAAATGAATAAAGATATTACATTAGCGCTAGATTGTGCTGCATCGGAGTTCTATGTTAATGATAAATATGACCTTAAAGGTGAAGGTAAAGTATTTGATTCAGCTGGCTTTGCTGATTACCTAGCGGGTCTTTCAGAGCGTCACCCAATTGTTTCAATTGAAGATGGCTTAGACGAAAGTGATTGGGCTGGTTGGAAAATTTTAACTGATAAAATTGGTAAAAAAGTACAATTAGTAGGTGATGATTTATTTGTTACTAATACTAAAATCCTTAAACGTGGTATCGATGAAAACATCGGTAACTCTATCTTAATCAAATTCAACCAAATTGGTTCGCTTACTGAAACGTTAGAAGCAATTAAAATGGCTAAAGATGCTGGTTTTACAGTTGTTATTTCACATCGCTCAGGTGAAACGGAAGATGCAACAATTGCTGACCTAGCTGTTGGTACGGCTGCGGGCCAAATTAAAACTGGTTCATTATGTCGTTCTGACCGTGTTTCTAAATATAACCAACTACTTCGTATTGAAGGTACTTTAGGCGATAAAGTTGCTTACAAAGGCCGTAGTGAGATAAAAGGTCAGTAAAAATTTATTGAGCTGAACTCATTTATTACTTAGTTAATATAAAGAAAAAGGTTTGATTTTTTAATCAAACCTTTTTTATTTCTAAATTCTACATAGTGGATTTTTTAAGTTTTAACATCGGGGCTTAAGGCCGGATCTATAATGCAGTGAATTAACATTAATAAAGCATTTTCCCCATTACTTAACTTTAATGAATTTGCTAGGTGTTTAGCGTTATGAAATGTTGTATCTCTTAAATTATGATAATGTTGCCAACCACTTTCAGAAGAACCATATAGGGCCCATAATTGAGTCCAATCTTGGCTAAAACCTCTTAATTGATTTTTAATTTTATCTATTTCAGTCAACTGATTTTCTTGAGCACTTGTAAGCTCATTTATAAACTCTGAAATCATATGATTAACTTCACCAGGAGGCATAACAATAGGGGCATTATATTTTTCTATTTTTATATTCGTATTGTGCGTAGGTGAAAATGGAATCAATTGTTCGTTATTTACAGGGGACTCGAGCCAAGGCACAGTTGATTTGTCTACCGTATTCCAAAAATCTCTCGATCCTGTGGTATCAATTACAAGGTGTATTCGCGTTTTTTCTGAAGCGTTAACGACTTTATGGTTTTTCCATGAGTCAAAGATCCAGCATTCACCTTCTGCCATATGTGTTTTTTTATCTCCACAATAAAAAGTGACATCTGTGTTTGTAAATATAGGAATATGAATTCTAACTCTATTATACCAGTGGTAGTTAATATCAAAATGCAGCGGAACTTCGCAGTTAGGATCTAAGCGCATTAGCCTAGAGCGACCAAAAACATCACCAAATGAGGCTATTACTTGTTGTAAATAAGGTGATGTTTCAAGCGCTTTAGTGCTGGCCATTGCGCCCTTGAATTGATTGTTATTTGAGCCACCTACACTAATTAAGGGAATAGCAAAGTTACCCTTAAAGTTTTCATGGTGGGGCTGCCAATCACTTTCGTTAAACTGATTAACTTCTTGCTGTAACCGAGAAATGTCGAATACAAATGGTAATTTATAAAATTCGTGAACTAGTTTCATTTTTTTCTCTATGCAATCAGTTGTTTTTTACATTATCTAAAGCAATAACATTATTGATTTTTGTTGCGTTACTTCTAGAAAGTTCTAAGTTTATGTCATCTATAAGTGTTTCTAATTGATTCATTTGGCTGGCCAGAAGGTGCGCATTTTTATGCCATTTATTTTTTTTAGGCTCTGTTAATGTGAACTCAGACAGTGGTAATTCATTTTTTCCAAGTTCTGGAAAGTTTTCATTTTTGTTGATACCTATGAATCGACATAATTTTGAAATTTCTTGATCTGGATTATCAATAAGATCTGAGTAGTTAGTTATTTCCCATTTATCTTCAGGTAGCTTTTTTAGCTCTTCCAATATTGTTGAATTACAGACTTTCCATTGCTGAGTTGCAATTTCATGATTCGTTTTATTAACTAAAGAAGGCCAATTAGGGAGTAAAACAAGTGACCAGCGGTTTTTAAAGTTAGGCAAATAAGGGTAAGTTATGAAATGTTTTGAGTTCCATGCATCAATCATACTACTAATATTTTCTTTTGGATCTCTTACTAAATAAATAAACTTAGCATCAGGAAATACTTTACTTAAAAACCTTATTCTTAATGCATTTTTAGGTGTTTTTTCAAGAAATCGAATTGGGCCATTTATTTCTTCTGAATATGTTTTACCTTCATTATTTTTTAATAAAGATTGAAATCTAAATTTTAGCTGCTCTATTGTTTTGGGATCTGCATCATGTTCTGTTAATTCATTCGATATTGAGTCTTTATAGCCTGGGCAAAGTTGAGGCATTCCTTCAATGACAGCGTGGCTTTCACCACCGATAGTCCATAGTTCATTGCCTTTAGAGAGGGTTTCAAATAAGAACGTACTACCAGATCTGGGGGCAGATAGAATAATAATAGGTTGTTTAAATATGTTTGAAATCAAAATACACCTTACAAATCAATTAGAAGCATTTATTTTTTGTTTTAATATGCAAATAGAAGAAATTTAATATTTGCTATTCTACCACTAGTTTAAATAAAACCTCTTAAACCTTTTTATAACTATCACATATGTAAGTAATAGAAATAAGAGGTTGCAGTGGTGATTAAATTAAAAGAGCAAGAAAATTCTACAACTCAAGCATTGACTGAAGTTGCTTTAGCCTTGTCGATGGCTTTTTTTGCCTTGCTAATTTTAGCCTTATTATCTATAGGTGTACCTCCTAAACAAAAGTCAGAATCCATTTTAAATAAAAAAAACAGCGTAAAAGTGACTGACAGTCAGATAGAAAAAAACAAAAGTAATCAAACTGAAGATATGCAATATGTTATATATTTTCAGGGGTCTTTTTATGATCAAATGCTAAATAAAATTTCATCACACAAGTATAAGCATGAACAGCCTCTTTTATTAGCAATTGAGCGTTCATTGCCTATTTCTGAAGTTATTAGCTTAAAGTCGCAAATAAAACACTCAAACCTTTCCATAACGACCTTAAACGATCAATGGTTAACACGTTTGGAGGATCTATAATGATTCATATATATAAAGTAATGATTTTTAGTTTTGCATATTTACTTTGCTCGCTAAATGTACAGGCTTCATATCAATCAAATAAATTAAAAATTATGAATATCATAATTGAAAAATCGATAGAGCATGATTTAGACCCCGTACTTGCTTTGTCGGTTGCAAAAGTAGAATCTAATTTTGAAGGTGATGCATTAAGTCATGCAGGTGCAAGAGGTGTTATGCAAATAATGCCAGCAACAGCACTTGGAGAGTTTAACACATCAGCTGAACAGCTTTATGATATCCCTACTAATATAGAGATAGGTATCAAGTATTTGAAAAAATTAATGCATGCTTATAATGAAAGATTAGAGATTGCTTTATCGCATTATAATGGTGGTTCAGCAGTTAAGCAGTATGATGGTAGTTTACAAGTCATTCCTGCAACAAGTGGTTATGTACGTAAGGTTATTTCTACTAGTAAAAGTTTTAGGAGCCATAGATTAGTCAATAAGCTGATAAAAAAGCATACCCAGAACTACTTTGCAAAAAAGAGTAATGAGAGTTATTTATTGGATGACGATGAAGAATATAAATACCTATCTGAAATTGAACTTAAAAAGCTAAGTCAAATTAGAAAAATAAGACGCCATAACCTTACTCGTAATAAACACCATAGAAAAACTGAAAAAACGTTTGATGTAAAAGTCCAAAGAGAAGTTCCTGAGGACATAAGCATGTTGACACGTAAGAAAAATGTAAGACAATGGGAGTCTATCTACCAAGCCGATGGCCAATTAACGAGATAACTCAATTGAGCAATTGATGGTTATTATTAAGGACTGTAAACTCGATTAATGACAAATTGTAATTATGAATGAAATTCCAGAGCTTAAAATCAAAACTGAGCTTAGGGTTTTGTACGCTAAAATTTCTGATTTATTAGTGAGTAAAGGTGAAATATCACAAGAAGATAAAATAATGCTTCTTGCTATGGCACATGCTGTAGGGCTTGATAATGAGTCATTAGATAGTTTTATTGCAGAAATAGAAATTAATATCAAAGCCAAAATTTTACCTTTGCAAAACTGGCTTAAAAGTTTAAATAAGTATTCAAGTAAAATACATTTAGATGAAAAAACAAAAGCCGCTTTGTTGGATGCTGGTAAATCAATTGGGTTGAGTGAGCAGCAAGTAACTAATTTTTTTAATGAAAGAAGTAAGGTTGATCAGTCAAGTAATAAATTTAGTGAAAATAATAACTCTAAAATAGAAGTAAAGAATACTAAATTAAAAATAAGCATAAATCATTTACTTTTACATATCTTACGGTTTAAAAATAAAGCGTTACTTTTAATTACTATCATCGCATTTACTTTTACATCAATTTATTGGTTTGAGCATTTTGAAGCGGAAGAAAATGCTTGGATGTTAGCTAAGAAATCTGATAATATTAAAAGTTATCAAAATTTCACTAAAAAGTTTGATAAAGGTGATTATTCAGCTTTAGCTCAATCTCGACGTGATGAGTTGGAATATAAAAAATGGCAAGCCACAAAAATTGAAAACACCCAATCAGTGTATGCAAGTTATATCGAATTAAATACACAAAGCCGTTATTTAAAACAAGCGCAAGAAAACTTAAATAAGTTGATTCATGATGAAGAAAATGCACTTCAACAACAAGATGAAACTGATTGGCAGCAGGCTTTAATCCACCATAATGAAGTTTCATATACAAAATATTTAGCAAGAACAGGGCAAAAAAAATATTTATCTCAAGCAAAAAAGAAGCTATTAAATTTAGTTTTACAAAGGCAAAAAAATGAAAGTAGTGAAGATAATGAAATGTGGTCTATCGCAAAAAAAATAAACTCAGAACAAAGCTATTTGGACTATATTAAAGCAAACCCAGAGGGACAACATTATAAACTAGCCTTAAATAATGTCGAAAAATTCAAAGCTAAGCGTGAATTTTTACACTTGTTTGATGTGCAATTTATCACAATCCCAGCAGGTAGTTTTAGTATGGGAGCTAAAAATATTAGCAGTTATGAGGTACCAATACATGAGGTTAATG
The DNA here is from genome assembly GCF_900112265.1 of Pseudoalteromonas denitrificans DSM 6059. Lineage (GTDB taxonomy): Bacteria > Pseudomonadota > Gammaproteobacteria > Enterobacterales > Alteromonadaceae > Pseudoalteromonas > Pseudoalteromonas denitrificans. The sequence goes on from NZ_FOLO01000057.1 coordinate 19,608, forward strand.
TTAAGTCATTTAATTTAATGTCAACTGAAGTCACTTTTGCACTCTGGGATGCTTGTTATAAAGATAAAGCATGTACACATAAACCTAAAAGTCATGGGCAAAGAGGCAAACAGCCTGTTATAAATATTCATTGGCATGAAATAACAAAGCAATTTATACCTTGGTTTAATAATAAAACAGGTCAGAAATTTCGATTGCCGAGTGAAGCTGAGTGGGAATATGCGGCAAGAGCAGGCAGTGATGATAAATTTTCTTGGGGGGATCGCATAGATTGTTCAAAAGCACGTTTTGGTTATTATTCTAATGAATGCTCAAAGCAAAAATCACCTGATAATGTAAAAACATATCCACCAAATGATTTTGGGTTATATGATATGCACGGTAATGTAAAAGAATTAGTACAAGATTGTTGGAATGATAATTTCAAAGGTGCACCAATTGACGGTGAAGCATGGTTGACAGGGCGTTGCGATAAAGCGGTATTAAGAGATGGTTCCTTTAAAAGTAAAAAAAGTCAGTTACGTTTAGGTGTCAGGTATCGACATGCAAAAAACTCGCGGGTTGATGATGATGGCTTTCGCTTAGCACAAGATCTAAATTAGGGATCCCATGGGAAATCAAACAATAAGTAGTGTGATCACTAATTTTGGCATTAGTGATGAACTTCAAGGCATATTTTACGCCTTACGAGAAATGCCTTCTTTACACTGCTTAGAGCAAATGAAATTTAAAAAGCATGAAATAGACAGCCTTGCACAAAGTATTGTTTGCAGAAACTACGGCAAGCTTTGCTTAGAGTTAAGTTATTTTTGTTTTGCTATCGTAAATTATAGTAAAGAAATTGAGGGAAAAAGACCTCTAGTGAAGCGGTTTCCTTCTTTATTGAGTTATTTTTGGCAAAATGAATATTTATCAGCAAATCAGACTAAAAGTTTTTTTCAAAAAAGCCAAATTAGTGAAAATTATAAAATCTCTTTGATTGATAATGCAATAAACTTAAAATTTTCGAAAAGTCAGTTTGATATTTCTATTTCACGTGTGGGTTTGTTAGCTTCTTTTATTGAGTTTTTAGTTTATGTTGAGCCTAAAATATTAATCGATTTAGAACGCGATTTATTGGATTGTGATGTCAATCAAATTAAATCTATATCATCAGAACTACAAAAAAATATTTATCAATTTTTAACTCTCCATCTTAGCTCTGCTCAAATACAGCGTCGCTTTCGTTATATAGCAAATTATTTAGATGAAGTAATATCAAAACAAGCAGTATCAGAACAGGCACTTTGGCTAACAGATGAGTTTATTCTAAATTTTTGGTTAGATTCAAGTGACGAAGGTAGCAATTTAGGTTTTAAGTTATTTACCAGTTGTTTTTATGAATTGGTTGATTTTCAGCAAGCAATCAAGGTCGCACAATTAAAAATAAATGCGCGAACAGCGCAATCTATCGGTGCTAATGTTGAAGCAGGTGAAATATCTGCTGATTTATTAGAGTTAAACCTGATGCAATTGCAATCACAAAAATTAGAAATAGACTGGTTATGCTTAAAGCCTAAGTTTTTAACTAAAAATCAAATATCAGATCTTAAACCTTTCATTAGTACTTTACCTACTTCAAAGACATTATCACTGACTTTAGCGCGGGTTTGTATTTTCGGTACGTGGCAGGCATCTATAGTGCAATCAGCTCGTAAAAATAATGTTGAGTTAATCAAGCAAAAATTAAATACTTTACCTGAGGATGGATATGAAGTTTTTATTAGGGTCAATGAAAACCTTCTAAAGCAAGTTTTTGATACTTTGTGGACCTTATTACATATCAATCATCAACATCAGCAAGGACAAATGTTTAGTTTGTTTAATCAATTGGTTGAAGATAAAAAATTATTAAAAGACTTACAGTGCTTATTAGCGACAGAAGTTAAACAGAATAACTTAAATGATATTCAAAGCGTATTTAAAGCATTACCACAATGGCAGCTTATTTTGCCCGAATTAAATAAAACTTTGAATTATGCAACGAAGGTTTTTAATGCAAATAATAAGTCTGGTTTTAATCAATTACCTTTGTTGCAAGATCTTGAAATTTATCATGAAGGGCAAGATTTATTGTTATTATTGAAAAAAGAATTATCTCGCTTTATGAGTAATTTAAATGTTTTAGTATTAAATAAAAATAAGCAAGGGAATACAAAAGAAGAAAATTTCAGCTCAGATGTTTCCATATTCTTTAATAAGTTTAATTCACTTTATGGAGTTGGCAATGGATCATAGTTCACAATATTCAGAGCATGACTTAGCTGAGAAAATTTATATTGCAAATGATCAGTTTGAACAGATACAGCAAGCCAAAAATGACACGGTTGTACTTTTTGGGGAAATATTTACGTATATATTTTCGCATAATCAAATTGAAAATAAAAAAGTTGAGTTAGCAATCAAGCAAAACTTAAATGTCCGTAAGCAATACTTAAAGTTACTTGAACAATACCAATTTTCTTTCAGCGACTTACAAGCAGCAGCAAGCAGTGAAAAAGAGTTGAAAGAAAGGGTTGGCAAGGGCTTTAGTTTAAAATTTAAAGTAAGTAAAAAACATGTAGAGCAGGTTTATGTTATTTTAACGATTGAACATAGTGCAACTCATCATCACACTAAAAAAATAATATTGCATATACAACTTGATAATACTGTTAAAAAGATTGAGTTTATGGCCTTAATTGAGGGGAGAAGCCAGCTGGTAATGGATAAAAATTCTGAGGAATTTGAACTGCTCAGTAATGCCAATGCTAAAATATTTTTATTATAAGGCGATATTAATTTATATATGAAGTGTCATGTTTTTATAGCCACAACACAAGGTTTAGTTGCTGTTCAGGATATTGAATTAATTGATGATTCTGATGTTATGTCGATTGTTTGCTTAAATGGTACTGCCCAATCTTTAAATATTAGTAATGCTTATCATAACTTTGTAAAAAAGGGCTCAGGAATAATCCAAAAGGATTTTGGCGGTGAGTCTTACCGCGTGGATGTTTCTGGCAATATAGATCATGGTAATAGCTGGCAACTGGGTTTTTATATTGCGCATTATCTTAAATTTCATAATCTTTTGGGCAATGGAGATCCTTGTAAAGGCGACAAAATATTTTGCTTTACGGGTGAGATAAACATAAAAGATAAGTCAGTGCAAAATGTTGCTCATATATCACTAAAATTAAAACTTGCTGAACCTAAATTAATTTCTTGGAGATCACAAGGCTTTGATACTCAGTTTATCCTGCCTGTACAAGATAAAAAGGAAGCTCAAAAAAATTTAAGTTCATATGAAGAATATTATTCTGAAGCAAATAATATCATTGATGTGATTGCGATTTTACCTATCATTAAAAATGAATTGATTGTAAAAAATCAAAAATATTTTTTGCTTAAGCACATGCAAGCGAATGAATACAAAAATATTAAAATAATCGCCTGTTTAATTTTACTGGGTGTGTTATTTGTATTTTATTTAGAGTTTCATCAATTAAAACGAGTAGAATCTAGTTTGGTTAAGTTTGATGAAAGAGGGATAACTCCTGATCTTTATGAGAATAAAAAGCATGACTTTAAGCCTTATTTATTAGCGTATGTTAGAAAGTCAGCCTATTTAAACTCAGATTTTAATAAATGTGATACAGCTGTGACTCCAGTTAAAATTTTTGAAAAGAATGAGCGTTTTAAAAGTTTAGATTTTGAAAAGTTATGCGAGTTGTATTTTGCTGCGCCTAAAAATACAAAACAAGTTATTTTTTTTGCTAAAGAAGGTGGTGAGGTAATTAATCTGATTTTAGCAAAACAGGGTTGGGTAATTACATTTCCAAATAAATTAAAGCATGATTTACACTATTATTTATTATCTTTGGCAGATCCTATTACAGAGGAAAAACAAGCATTATTTATTTCTGAAATTGAAAAATCCATGCTAAATCATCGTGTTAGTTATGTTTCGGTGAGTGGTATATTAAAACGACTTTCTATCAATGCTACAATATTCCAACATAAAATGATGACTTTTTAATTTTATTTATCTTATATTCAATATTTAATTACAAATAATCACAAAAAACTTCCCAAAGCTTTTCATAGTTTATTTCATACCAAACGATTCACGATTTTTGGAGTGAAAAATGAAAAAGCATCATATAAGTTATTTAGCCATAACAGCAGGCATTGCATTATTATCAGGATGTTCTTCAACATCAAATAGTAATGAAATTAAACCTGTTGCTAATCAATCAGTACAACATAAAGCGGTTGTTGCACCGAAAAGTTCAGAGCCACTGTATGTACAAATACCTAAACTTGATTCTAACTGCAAGCAAAATGCATTAGCACTTGATAATGCAGCCAGAACATCAAACTCAACGGCACAATATTTAGCTTCGGCACGTTTGTTATCGAACTGTATCGATGATTTTTCATTGCAAACACCACTACAAATTTCAGAAGAAGTCATGCAGCTTCATGCACTTTCTATCTTTAACTTTATAAAAGGTGGAGATATAAGCCAAGCAAAAATTGCATTTGTACAATTTAAGACTGCATTTCCTGGGCAAGATTTATATTTTAATGATTACACTTCCTTGGTTGATACTGCAACGGCTTTATTAGAGCCTTCATCAGTTAACGCACAAAAGATGGTTTCTTTAAATATAAGCCCAGAATTAAGAGAAGAACTTAAGCGACGTCAACATTGGTTAAATCATTAATTTGTTAACGTTTTATGAGGAGAGTGTCATGTTTTTAAAAAAAGTATTAATTTCAGCTACATTTGTGTGTTTGAGCTTTTCAGCGCTAAGTTCAACGAGTGGCAAAGAAAGTCAAGTTAGTTGGCAGCCTGTTGCCAGTGATAAGTTAATTCGTTTACCTGTAAATATTATTGAAAAGCGTATAGAGCAAGACTTTAATATGTCACCTATGGCCTCACGTGTAAGTAATATTGAAAAAGAAATGCTCAGCACTGTTGATAATATGAAAACGATAGGAGAACAATTAGCAAATGCACAAGATGATGACTTATTAGATAAGCGTCATGACCTATTACAACAAAAATCACACTACTTAGATTTGTTACAAGAAAGCCAAGCGCTTAGGCAGCGCGCTTTAGCTACAAAACAAGATTTATACTTAAACATTTTAGATAAAATAGTGGCAAAAAATGAATCAAATACAAGTAGTTTAGGGTTTCAGCTTCGTAAATCTCAAAAAGCAGCCAGAGCGCGTATGGAAAAAATGATCACCCGAGTTGATCAACATTTAGTGAATGGCGGTTATGATGAAGCTTCTCCATATGCTACTGAGTATGCAACTAATTTAGATAAAATTAATCAACTTAAAAATAAAATCAGTAAACATAGTGCAAATAAATCTCCCACTTTAAATGGTGTAGAAGTGACTTCGCAAGAATATTTACGTCAACTATTAATAGATGTGTCGTCAGAACAGTCGCTATTAGATCAAGAGGGCTTGTTATTAAGTTATATGGCTAGACTTGTTGCACTTGATGCAAATGAAATGGAATACCAAATGTCTTACGGCAGCGATGAAATGGACGTTAAAAGACAAGAGCTAACATCACCATCAACAGTTGCAGATTTATTTTTATAAAATATATTGGAGAATATCATGAATAAAGTAATGAAAAAAAAGACCGTTATTATCGCCTTATCTATCATGCTGTTAACAAGTGTTTTTTCAATCTCAGTAAATGCACAATCAGCTTTAACACTTGAGAATTTAGAAAGAGAACGTGCCGCTATGATAAATACATTTACAAGTGATCAAATATCATCAAGTCAACAACAAATGAGTATGAGTACTCGTTATCGTCGTTTAACTGATATTGAGCGGATGGTATTACGAGATGATCGTTTACTGAATAACCAGTCGGCTATTGTGCAAAGAGCCTTTAAGAATTATGAACTCACTTTCCTAATCCATGCTAGTGCAGAAAAAAATATTCTACCTATGGAGTTATGGTTGAGCGAATTAAATATATCTAGTAATAGCATCTTATCAACTAAAAAAGGACGTCGCTAATGTCTTCAATAGAGATTAAAGAGTTTCCTATCATAATGCACTTTAATCAGAATATAAAAAGTACGATAGGCTTAATGGTAGGGCTCGGCATAATTTTATTAGCTTTGGTAAGTTTTATTATGCAGATGAACCTGGCTGATTTATTTGTTTGGTTAGAAAAGGTTTTTAGTTGGAGTTTTATATTCTGTTATAGCTTACTTTTGATTATAGGTATTTATGCTGGGGCTAAAGTTAAAACTGCCGTTAATGCTGATTATTGGTATGAAGTCGGTATTCAAGTATCGAATGGCATTGCGACATTAGCCCTCACTTTTACCTTATTAGGGATAAGTTTAGGCATAGGATCTTTAGGGCAACAATCTTTAACGCCTGACACTGTTCATTTAATCATTGGTGAGTTAACAACACATTTTTCGACAGCTTTTATGACAACGGTTATAGGGTTGCCCACAGCTAATTTGATCAGGGCTTGGGTTTCATTAAGAGCGATTCCTAATAAACAAGAGCGTGATTAAATAGTCATTTTATAAATGATGGTTTAATTAAATAGTAAGGTGGAAAACATGAAAACATTTATTTACAGCATATTTTATTTGAGTCTTATTACTGCGCTAGGTTACTTAGCATTTAGTAATACTACGAGTAATACATGGTTATCTGGTTTATTTTTAAATGATAGTTCAGAAAAAACAACACAAAAAATGTTGGTTGATATATCTCATTCAATAGAGAGTCAATTTAAAAAATTACAAGAAAAAAATAAAGTACAAAGTCAAACTATTACATTGTTAGAACAGCAAATGCATACCCTTAAAAAGCAGATGCAAGACATGACTGTTTCAGCTGAGACTAAAATCAATATGCTAGAGGGGAAAATAGCAAATAAAGAGGCGCTTGGAAAATCAAAAAAGACAACTGAGAACAAGGTTACTAACCTGGAAAATAATGACCTTTCAACACAGCAAGAAAGTATTCAAGTTTTAGCTGAGCGTAAAATGTCGTTAAGAGAAATTGCAGATAAAATGAATATGAGGGCGCTGAGTAGTTTATCTGGTAGTTAATTTATATCAGATAAGTTTAACTTAATTTAAGGACGTTCATTATGTTGAAGCTTATAAGCAAGTTTAAATGGTCTCTTTTTCTTATAATATCCTTATGCCTAGTGATTATTTTTAGCATGATACATCAAAAAAAAATTAACAAGTTAAAAACTAAGCATTTGACTGAGAAGCTTAGTAAGCAATTTGCTATTGAACGACCCAAACAAATTTTAAAACCTTTACAAAAACTGGCTGAAATTCATTTTTCAAAAACCACCTTGCCTTTACCTCCTGTAATAGAAAAACCAGTATCAAAATTGGAAAAACCTATCGCAGTTGAAGTTACAGCCATTAATAAAAGTGCTGAAGTCGTTAAACTTGATAAAAAAGAGCAAGCATTTAATCAACAAGTAACAAAAAAACAAACAGAGCAAAATTATCAGGATGTATTAAATGGTAAGGGTCCTGCAATTGAAATTGCATGGCCAAATTTAACCAGTGAACGTGAAATGTTATTTCAGTTATTAACACAGTGTACCGGAATGAGATTAGGTGTATTAAATGCAGGAAATATTAATTTAGTTGAAAATAGCCATGTTAAAAATGTGAAGCTCAGTGATTTCATCCGCCTTATTAAGGGGGAAATGACCAAGTCAGAAAAATATCAGTTTTCAAGTTTAGCAGCAGGTACGCCAGTACGCCTTTTCCCTTTATCAATTGATTTAACTTTAATAAAAAAATTAAGCCAAAATAAAAAATATAATCAAAGTAAAATTATCACTGGGCAGTACCAGGTTGCGCAAGGTAATATTTGGTTGAAAAATGTTACTTATGATGGAGTTAAAATGAATCGCACTAGGTTATTATGGCAAAATGATTGTTAACTGTTTATTTGGCGTAAATGCTGCATAATATAAAGTGTCTTAATTGGTTGGGAACAGAATGAATTTTTGGAATCGTGCATTAATCATTATTTTAAGTCTGTGTTTTTTATTACCCGTTTTTGCTGCGGATAAACCGAATATTCTTATATTAGGTGAAGATGCCGCTGGTGATTCAGTACCAAGAAGTAGTCGGGTTTTTAAACGGGTATTAGATGCATTAATTAACCAAATGCATGATAAAGGTTTTGATGTATATGATGAAGCTGTACTTACTTTATTAGAAAATAATAGCAGCCATATTCGCAGAACTGATAGTGAAATAATTGAAGTGGCTAGAGCGAGTAAAAGACCTCCTATAGATGTTGTGGTAATATTTCAAATTTATGCAAGTACTCAAAATTTAGAATTTAATACTCGGATTAATACTTTACTTATGGGACGTTTATTAAATGTAAAAACAGGTAAACATTTAGGTAATTTTGAAATCGATAGTGGTAAAAACTTTACTGGTCCGGCACAGTGCCAGCAAGAATGTATTTTAACTATAGTAGGAGATAAATCTCGTATTTTAGCTAATGATTTAGGGGCTGTATTAGCTGAAAAATTAGTGTGGATGAATAATGGTGATGTATCTGAGCCCTCAAAAAATAATAAAATGGTAACGGAATACGCACTTATTTTTGATGGATTTAATGCCAAAGAATATATGGCGATTGAAGAGTATCTTGTTATCTTTTCTGGTTATACGCGTCATCGACCTATAGAAATAAGGCATACACGGAGCGAAATCTGGTATCAATCTTCAATTGGTACGGCCAAATTAGACCGAAATTTAAATAAAATGTTAGCCGAGCTCGACATGCAAAGTATTATTAATTTTGAGGGGAATACTTTTACTGTAAAAAGAATCACTTTTAGGAATAAAGAAATTAAGGAAAATAATGAGGTTTGGTAAGCTTTTACGTATTACTTTTATTATGACTTTTTTTTTATCAACAAAAGCTTTTTCACAATCAAATTGGCAGCTAGTTGTTATACCACAAGCTAATACTTCAGCAAGTAATAACAAGGTTTCACCTCAGGTCTACATAGGAATTACAAGTGCTTTAACTACGCAATTGGTTAATAATAATTTTACGGTTTTTGATCAGTCTTTATTAGAATTAAAAAATTGTATAACGAAAGATTGCACTATTATCTCCGATAGCAATTTATTGTCACTTGTTCAATCGTATAACTTTAAAGCTGCCCAAATTAGCATAAATTTAGCGATTGTTTATCAAATCGATATATTCGATGAAACAACATCAAGTGTTAAAGGCATGCGGTTTAACCTTTCTAGTTACTTAGTGGATTTAGACTCTGGTGAAAGAGTAGAATCTTACAGTGATTCTAAGAAATATAATGACATCGCTAATACTTGTTTGGATGAGTGTCTTATTCGATGGCAAACTGATAAAGCTTACCAGCTTGCGCAAGATGCGGGTTATATATTATCGTTAAAAATAAATCGTTTACCAAAACGTTACAGATATGAATTAGAGTTTGATAGATTTGCTATAAATGAATTGAAGCAGATAAACGTATTTCTAAATTCACTCTCTGAAAAAAAAATCCACATCGCTTTGTCAGATTTTACAGTTCAAAAAGCATTTTTAAATCAGCAAGGTAATAAACAACTCACCCTTACATCTCTTTATCATGCAGATGAATTAAATCAGCTATTACACAATCATTTTGAGCAACACGCGTTACCTGTTTTAATTGATTTTAGGCAGTCGATTAATAAATTCACAATAGTAAAAGGTACAACAAAATTTGACGGTTTATATATCATTTTATTGTTAGTCGTTTTATTGTTATTTGGCTTTTTTTATTATTATCTGCATTATTTAAATACAAATAAAAGACTCAAAAAAGTAGATAGAGCAATAGCGGATAAAAACTATTATTTAGCTTATTTTTTTATAGATAAAACTTTAGTGAGTATTACAAAAAATAAATTATTGAAATATTGGTTTGAGCCTAATTTGTTACTTATTCGAGAATCGATAGACAAGCTTGCTTTACCAATAAGAGGTAATGTCATAGCCGACAAAGCATTGGCGGGTACTCATATTTTTACCGCTAACATGCTTGAGTTAGGTAAAAAAAGTATTTTGGGAACGAAATCACGCAATGCTGTAGATTCTTTTTGTTTGGGTTATAAACTGCTTTCTGAATTAGGAAAACAATGTGTGTTTATATTTGAGGGTAATGAATATTACTTATCGGATAAAGGCAGTAAATATGCTTGTCAATTTAATGACAAACGGCTTGCTAATGATCAACTCGTAAAAATTACGGCAAATAGTACCTTGTATATGGCTATTGATGTAAAACAACAATTACAAACCTGCCAATTAAAATTGGATTTAAGTCAATGTGATTCTTCAGCACTTATTATGTCTTTAAAAGCTGAACCATTTCAGTTTTTAGAGCATAGTAGTCTTGGAGTTGTTTGGCCTGATTTTGAGCTTGATTTAAATTCCAGGTGGATTCTATTAGGCAATAGCTTGGCTTTAGGTGTTGATGCTAAAGGTATTATCGACATTGGTTGTACGAATAATTCAAAGGTTTTAGCTTATTTGAGTTATTCATGTGGTTTTTTTATTGAGCCAGTAAAAAATGGGTTGGGTAAATTATTAGTAGACAGTCATGAAATATATGCAAAAGTACCAGTGAAAGAAAATACAATTATTAATTTAGCGGGTTGTGAGTTTAGTCTTAATAAGTTTTAAACTAAATATTCATTATAAATGACTTCAATATATTAACTAAAGGCTAAATTGTGCTTTTAAAATATCAGCTGTAAAGTTGGTTTTTAAATAAAAACCTCTAGGTAAAGTTTGAATTATTTTACCATTTGGGCCTATAGCATCTGTTAATGCCTTAGCATTTGCTGCTTTTGGTCTGATCTGTAAAACTTGTCCAAGTTTACCATTTATTTTTTCTATTTCACCTAAGGCAATCATTTCAATTTGTTGTTCCCAATCTCGTCGTAATAAAGCTTCTTCATAATGACTAGGTTGCCATAAAAATCCAGAACCAATGATACGTTGTTCTATAGCAATATCCCTTTCAGACAAAATAGGTAACCATAAAACATGATTTAACTTTTTTTTAACTGGAGAATTTTGCCAAGTTAATCCTTGTAACTCTTTTAGTGGCACCACAGATACAAACGTTGTTTCAAGTGGCTTCCCTGCATAAGAAATGGGTAAGGTTTTTAGCTCTATACCTAAATTTATAAAGTCGGGTTCAGGCTTTGAACCAGCCATTGCGCCTAAAACCCATTCTATTAATTGTCCAATCCAACCTTTCTCTCTTAATAAATCTTTGGGAGTTTTAAATTGATATTTATTTGCCAAATCGCCGACAGTTAATCCCGCAATATCATCGATCCGGGATAATAACTCATTTATAGATTGTGGAGCTTTAGGGCGACTGCTTATGGACATAGAAGAACCGAGAATTTTTTGGGAGGACTACTATAGCAAAAAATTATTTTTAACTATAGTTTTGTTTATAAGTTACTTTTATTTTTTGTAATACCATTTCTTTGTAAAGAAAAAAGTGCATAACTTTATTTTAGTGTGTTTTTCACTCGATTTTTAATTTGTTGGTGCTTTAGGGCCTTAAATATAAATCTTTTAGTTTATAGTGTTGATTTTATTGTGTATTTATTGTTGTGTCATTCGTTTTTTTTTTGTTTTTTTTAGTTTTTAAATTGAAATACAGATATATAAACATATTTATCCACAGATTCTGTGGAAAAGCATAGGTTTAGAATATTAATCTGTGGATTTGTTTGTAAAATAATCGTATTTATTAAATGTTATTCACATTTACAATTAATATAAGCATACCCTTGCTGTAATAGGTGCATTATGGAACAATCAATAGTAGAAAATGCAATTTTTAAGAGACTGTTATTATGGGGTTTAGTAGGTGATTGATGCCGACGGATTTCGTGCCAATGTTGGGATTGTAATTTGTAACAACCAAGGTCAGGTTTTTTGGGCTAGACGTTATGGACAGCATTCTTGGCAATTCCCTCAAGGTGGCGTAGATGATGGGGAAACCCCCGAAGAAACAATGTACAGGGAACTCCATGAAGAAGTGGGGCTTTTGCCTGAAGATGTTGAAATTGTAGCAAGTTCAAAACATTGGTTGCGTTATAAATTACCAAAACGATTGATCCGGCGTGATTCTAGCCCTGTTTGTATTGGTCAAAAGCAAAAATGGTTTTTATTAAAGTTAAGGTGTAATGATGAAGATGTAAACTTGCTCAAAACAAATCATCCTGAATTTGATGATTGGCGCTGGGTAAGTTATTGGTATCCTGTCCGTCAGGTCGTGTCATTTAAACGAGATGTGTATCGACGAGTTATGAAAGAATTTTCTGCTATTGCTATGCCTTTTTATCGCAAAGATGTACATACTAAAGAAGTTTGGCGCCAGCGAGATAATAGATATTAATTTAAATATTTATTTAGACTAAAAAGAAACGTTAATTGTATTTTTATCTTTGGTTATTCATGATACCAACTCGATTAAGTATATGACTACTCTAAATGGTCTAAATATACAAAATTGTTTTAACTTCATGGGTGGAAGTACTTAGAACAAGGAACTATAAGCCTATGTTTTCAATTTTAGTAACGCTTAATTGTTTAATTAAGCATCTTACTCTTAAAATTTTATTACCATTATATTTGCTCACTAACTTTATAGAATTGGTATAAAATAAAATGTTAGCAAGGCTTAGAAAAATAGCTCAGGTTGTATCTCAGCAACCTGATTTAAATCGCGCATTAGAATCTTTTGTCTCCTTAGTTAAAGAGTCAATGAAAACCCAATGTTGCTCGGTTTATTTTGCTGATTATAATCAAGATAACTTTGTTTTAATGGCAACTAAAGGGCTAAACCCTGATGCCGTTGGTAAGTTTCGTATTGGTTTCACGGAAGGCCTGGTGGGCTTAGTCGCACAACGAGAAGAGCCAATAAACCTTGCATTTGCTCAAGACCACCCTAGGTTTATATATTCCCCTGATGTAGACGAAGATAACTATAATGCTTTTTTAGCTGTGCCTATAGTTCATCAAAAAAAAATTATTGGTGTTATTGTTATACAACAAAGTTTAGCCCGTGTTTTTAGTCAAGATGAAGAGTCATTTTTAATTACATTATCGGCGCAATTAGCGTCTCAACTGGCACATGCAGAAGTTAATGAAATACTAAAACAAGATGAAAAAACACATCAAACGTCTTGCTTAAAAGGGGCTTCAGGTGCACCTGGTATTGCAATAGGAGAAGCTTTTGTTGTAATGCCAAAGTTATCTTTTACTAGCTTTGATGTTAAAAAAACAGATCAGGATAAAAGTAGTAATTTAGAGCAAATCAAATTATTTCGACAAGCTGTTGCAGCGACACGAAATGAATTTTTGATTATGTCGCAAGAATTATCAGATACTTTACCAAGTGAAGCGTTGGCTGTTTTTCAAGTTTATCAGCAATTATTAGATGCAAAGAGTTTAGGTCAAAAAGTAGAGAAAGAGATCAAACAAGGATGGTGTGCAAAAAGTGCGCTAAAGCGTGTGATTGAAAGTATTGTTGGCCAATTTATGGCAATGCAAGATAGTTATATTAAAGAGCGAGCAATAGATGTTCAAGATATAGGTTTACGTGTTTTGCAACATGTTATAGACACAGAGCATGCTTTAAAAACGTATCCTGATAATATGATTTTAGTCACTGATGTATTAACACCTTCTATGATAGCCCAGATACCAAAAGAAAAATTAATAGGGGTTATTAGTATAAGTGGTGGTTCTAATTCCCATGCCTCTATCTTAACAAAGGCTTTAGGCATACCTGCTATTTGGGGGGTGATAGATTTACCTTTATTACAAGTTGATGGTAAAGAAATGATCATTGATGCTTATGCATCAAAAGTATATATCTCTCCCTCTAAAGCTTTGAAGCAAGAATATAGTCAATTTAAAAAACAAGAGGGTATTTTACACGATCAGTTTGAATCAGAATATGAATTAGATACCACTACTTTAGATGGTAAGCACATTCAATTATTATTAAATGCAGGTTTAGAGGTTTCAACAGAATTAACTAATGCGCACTTTTGTGATGGGGTAGGGTTATACCGGACTGAAGCCTGGTTTATGCAAAAATCACGGTTTCCTACGCAATCAGAACAAGAAACTTGGTATCGTGAAGTATTAACAAGTTATCATCCGTCACCCGTGATCATGCGAACCTTAGATATTGGTGGTGATAAGGTTTTAAGTTATTTTGATGTTGATGAAGAAAATCCATTTTTAGGCTGGAGGGGGATTCGGTTTAGTTTGGATCACCCTGAATTATTTTTAGAGCAACTTAAGGCCATGCTTAAAGCAAATGCGGGTTTAGGTAATCTAAAAATATTACTTCCTATGGTTACCAATGTAAATGAAGTTGAAGAAGTTAAAAGGTTATTACAGCAGGCATACTTTGAGCTTGAAGATGAATGGGCTGATCAGTTTTATCAAATTGAACGACCAGAACTAGGTGTTATGCTTGAAGTGCCTTCAAGTATTTTTTTACTTCCTGAATGGGCAAAAAAAGTAGATTTTTGCTCTGTAGGAAGTAATGACCTTACACAGTATTTATTAGCTGTTGATCGTACTAATTCTCAGGTAGCAGAGTTATTTGATTCTTATCATCCTGCAGTTTTACGCGCATTACATCAAATAGCAACTAGTTGTAATGAATATGAATTACCTTTTAGCCTTTGTGGTGAATTGGCTGCAGATCCCGAAGGTGCTATTTTATTAGTTGCTATGGGTTATAAAAGCCTAAGTATGAATCCCAGCTCAATAAATAAGGTGAAATGGGTTTTACGGCGTTTAAAAATAGCGGATATGAAAATCTTACTTAACATGTGTTTGCAACAGTCGTCAGCTATTGAAGTCCATAGAATGATACGGAATTTTATAATTTCCCACGGCTTGAGTCAGCTATTGTATAAAGTAAAAGATGCTTAGAGTAAAATTACGGCCATATGTAAAATTGGCTGTATCATTAAGTTTGGAATTAACATGAGTGATTTGTTGTGGATTGTACTTAGTTGTGCATTTTTAGGCTGTTTTGTTGGTTTTCTTGCAGGGTTGTTAGGCATAGGTGGTGGATTGATTATTGTGCCATTTTTAAGTGCAATTTTAGTGCATTTTAACTTGGTGGTGATTGAGCAGGTTATGGTGATTGCAATAGCAACTTCTTTGGCATCTATTATTTTTACTTCTAGTTCATCTGCATTAGCACATCATAAAAATAGTAATATTCCATGGAATATCATGCCATGGATTATGATTGGAGTGGCGTTAGGCGCACTTATAAGTGGCTTTGTAGCAGGCTCTATTCCTGCTCAAACATTAAAAGTTATTTTTGCTCTATGTGTTTCTATTATCGCTTTACGAATGTTGCTTAACTTCCAACAAAAATCACACAGAAGGTTACCACAAAAAAATATTTTGACCCTGATGACGACTGGCTTGGGTGGTTTATCCGGTTTGTTAGGCATTGGAGGCGGGGCTTTATTAGTTCCTTTATTAACATACTTTTCAGTTAATATGAAAAAAGCCATAGGGTGTTCAGCTGCATGTGGAATAATAATCGCTTTATTTGGTACTTTTGGTTATATCTCTTCAGGTTGGTCTGTTACAAATTTAAATCAAGGGTTTTTAGGGTATGTATATTTACCTGCATTACTTGCCATTGTGAGTACGTCTGCCATATTTGCACAATTGGGAGCAAAAGCGACGCAATATTTACCTGTTAAGATTATTAAAAAGATTTTTGCAGTGATATTAAGTATCATAGCAATTCGTATGTTAGTCGTTTAAATATTCCGGCTATTTAATAGGTATAAAAATGAAACAATATTTAGATTTAATGCGCCATGTGAAAGAGCAGGGCACTAAAAAAGAAGATAGAACCGGAACCGGAACGATAAGTGTTTTTGGTTATCAAATGCGTTTCGACTTAAGTGACGGTTTTCCATTGGTAACAACTAAAAAATGTCATCTTAAATCTATAATTCATGAGCTTTTGTGGTTTTTACAAGGCGATACTAATATTAAATACCTAAAAGACAATGGTGTGAATATTTGGAATGGCTGGGCTACTGAGGAAGGTGAACTTGGTCCTGTTTATGGTAAGCAATGGCGTAGTTGGAGTGGGCTCGATGGACAGGTAATAGATCAAATATCTGAATTAGTAGAGCAAATAAAAACAAACCCAGATTCACGCCGTTTAATAATTAGTGCTTGGAATCCAGCTGTTTTACCTGATACAAACTATTCCCCTTCAGAAAATGCGGCAATGGGTAAACAAGCATTGCCACCTTGTCATACTTTATTTCAATTTTATGTATTAGATGGGAAGTTATCTTGTCAGTTGTATCAACGCAGTGCCGACATATTATTGGGTGTCCCATTTAATATCGCCAGTTATGCGTTACTTACTATGATGTTGGCACAAGTGTGTGATTTAGAGTTGGGTGATTTTGTCCATACCTTTGGTGATGCGCATTTATACTTAAATCATATGGAACAAGTGGATGAGCAGCTATCCCGTACGCCATTTTCCTTACCAACGATGTCAATTAATCCTGATGTAAAAGATATATTTAGCTTTAAGTTTGAAGATTTTATATTGGAAAACTATGATTCGCATGCAGCAATTAAAGCTCCAATCGCTATATAATTTTTATGTATTATAAAATACAGAGTAGTTTAAATGTCTAAAGTATTAAAAGCCGTAATACCTGTCGCAGGACTTGGTACAAGAATGTTACCCGCAACAAAAGCAATTCCAAAAGAAATGCTACCAATTGTAGATAAACCTTTAATTCAATATGTGGTAAATGAAGCAATTTCAGCGGGTATTAAAGAAATAGTATTAGTAACGCATAGTAGTAAAAATGCGATAGAAAACCATTTTGATACAAGTTTTGAATTAGAAGCAACACTTGAAAAGCGCGTAAAGCGTCAGTTACTTGATGATATACAGTCTATTTGTCCCAAAGATGTGACTATTATTCACGTACGTCAAGGTGTTGCTAAAGGACTTGGGCATGCAATTGCTTGCGCCCACCCTATTATTGGTGATAGTCCTTTTGTAGTTATTCTTCCCGATGTTATTATGGACGATTACAGCGCAGATCTTAAAAAAGATAATTTAGCTGATATGTTAAGAATTTTTGCGGAAACACAAAAAAGTCAGATTATGGTTGAAAATGTACCACATGAACAAGTCGATCAATTTGGTATAGTTGATATCAATGGCGTTGAGTTAGCACCAGGTCACGCCGCAGAAATTAAAGGTATGGTGGAAAAACCTTCGATAGATGAAGCGCCATCTGATTTAGCCGTAGTAGGGCGTTATGTCTTAAGTGAAAATATTTGGCCTTTATTAAAGCGTACAGCGCCTGGTGCAGGTGATGAAATTCAATTAACAGATTCAATTGCAATGCTGATGGAAAACGAAGTTGTTGAAGCTTATTACATGAAAGGGAAAAGTCATGATTGTGGTAGTAAATTAGGTTACATGAAGGCAAATATTGAATTCGCATTAAGACGAGATGATATGAAAAATGAATTAATGAAATTTATTAAAAATTTAGTTTGAGTCTAAATTATGTTTCAATTTTAAAAGGTGCTAATTAGCACCTTTTTTATAAAGGTTCTTTTATTTAAAATAGAATGTATAAATGGTGTCCCCACCAGGACTCGAACCTGGAGTAGCGGCTTAGGAGGCCGCAGTTTTATCCTGTTAAACTATGAGGACATCTAACTTCATAATAAGCCTAGTTAAAGTTCAAAACAAGTCTTATCAAATTAAATCTCTTAAAGGCATATAAAATAAACACATGAATGATAAGCAAGATACCAACCTATAAAGTCAGATACATGTAATTACTTTTAACTGCTTTTCATTCGCGTATGTTTTGTAAAGCAAAAATGTAAAAAAAGAGTTTGAACTTTGAGAAAGATTAGTTAAATAAATACTAAATAACCTGAATTCTGGATAAGAAGTGAACTAATTGCCCACCTAGCGATCAGATCTTTCGACCAAGAACGATTTGAAAGCATAACGGTGGGCAGATGAATAAA
>NZ_FOLO01000058.1 GCF_900112265.1 Pseudoalteromonas denitrificans DSM 6059
AACCGAAGTTAAGAAGGTAACTTAGAACTCAATCTGCAAGAGTGCCCACACAGATGATTACTTATTGTTAAAGAACGTTTCAAGCGAAGTAAACGTTGCCGTTAATTGCTTGGGGTGCGAATAATACACCTTAAAAACCTTGAGTCAACACTTAATTTTAATTTTCTTTAGAAGAAGTTTCTTTCTAAAAAATCGTTAAGTTTTACTTGCCTCGCCAACCTAGCTAACTTGCTACATCCCTTTAAGAATGTTGCTTGCCGTCTGTGTCGGTGGAGGCGCAGTATAGAGAGATTTGGATTGAGCGCAAGTGTTTTTTTAAGAAAAGTTAAAAAAAACGCGCGTTCGATTACAAATCAAACGAAACGGCTCAAAAACAGACGTTTTATTCACTTAGCCTACAAATCATCTTTAAAATTACACCAGTTAAAAAAAAAACCGCTAAAAGCGGTTTTTTAATATCAATTGACTAAAAAGTGAATTAACCGATATGTTTACGTGCGTTGCGGAACATACGCATCCATGGGCTATCCTCTTTCCACTCATCTGGGTGCCAAGAGTTAGCTACTGTGCGGAATACACGCTCTGGATGCGGCATCATCACTGTTGAACGACCATCTGTACTTGTAATAGCCGTAATACCTTCTGGCGAACCATTTGGATTATTTGGATATTGCATCGTAGGCTGACCATAATTATCAACGTATTGCGCTGCCACTGTACCACTAGCTAATGCTGCTTTAACTTCATCACCATTAGCAAACTCAGCATGACCTTCACCATGAGATACAGCGATTGGCATGCGAGAGCCAGCCATACCTGAGAAAAATGCAGATGGATTTTCTTGAATTTCAACTAAGCTGAAACGTGCTTCAAAACGCTCTGATTTATTAGTCACAAAACGTGGCCAATGTTCAGTACCTGGGATCAATTCTTTTAATGTTGAAAGCATTTGACAACCGTTACATACACCTAGTGATAAAGTATCTTGACGGTTAAAGAATGTTTCAAACTCGCCACGTGCGCGCTCATTGAAAAGAATCGACTTAGCCCAACCTTCGCCAGCACCTAATACGTCACCGTAAGAGAAACCACCACACGCAACTAAACCTTTAAATTCTTCTAGAGATAAGCGACCTTCTAAGATGTCACTCATATGAACGTCTACAGCAGCAAAACCAGCACGGTTGAATGCAGCGGCCATTTCTACATGAGAGTTAACACCTTGCTCACGCAAGATAGCCATCTTAGGCGCAGCACCTTTTAGGATAAATGGCGCAGCCACATCTTCATTTAAATCAAAAGTAAGTTTAGTATTTAAACCTGGATCTTTAGCATCCGCTTTTGCTTCATGTTCTTGCTTAGCACAATCAGGGTTATCGCGTAGAGATTGCATTTGGTAAGTTGTTTCAGCCCACATAGTACGGTATTCAGTACGTGTATTTTCTAACACTACTTCACCGTTACGAGTGAAACTAATTGTATCAGTATCATTTAATGAACCCGAGTTTACTGGACTTAAGTCATGGCTCATTGCGGCTAAACCGTTCGCAGCTAACACTTCAAGTACATCAGCTTTATCAGCATCACGCACTTGAATTACACCACCAAGTTCTTCGTGGAATAATACTTCAATATCTGAACCAGTTAATGAATCTAAATTAACAGATACACCAGTATGACCCGCAAATGCCATTTCAGTTACAGTAGTGAATAAACCACCGTCTGAAATATCGTGGTAAGCTAATAACTTTTCGTCGACAACAAGTGACTGCATAGCTTCATAGAAGCCTTTTAATACTACAGGGCTATCAACGTCTGGCGTTGTTTCACCTAATTGCTTATAAACTTGTGCAAGTGATGACGCACCTAAACGGTTTTGTCCAGCACCTAAGTCAATTAAGATAAGTGATGAGTCACCTTTATCTGAGCGAAGCTCAGGAGTAACTGTTTTACGTACATCTTCAACACGGCCAAATGCAGTGATGATAAGTGATAATGGAGACGTTACAGATTTATCTTCGCCAGCTTCATCCCATTGCGTTTTCATCGACATTGAATCTTTACCAACTGGGATAGTTAACCCAAGTGCTGGACAAAGCTCTTCGCCTACCGCTTTTACTGCTTCGTAAAGACCCGCATCTTCACCAGGGTGACCAGCAGCGGCCATCCAGTTTGCTGAAAGTTTAATATTCTCTAAACCACCAATATTAGTACCAGCGATATTAGTTAATGACTCAGCTACTGCTAAACGAGCAGAAGCACCGTAGTTAAGTAATGCAGCAGGAGTGCGTTCACCTAGTGACATAGCCTCACCGTGGTAAGTATCAAATGCAGCTGCTGTTACAGCACAATCCGCTACGGGTACTTGCCAAGGGCCAACCATTTGATCACGTGCAACTAAACCTGTTACAGAACGGTCACCAATGGTGATTAAGAAAGTTTTTTCTGCGATTGCTGGTAAACGCAATAAACGTGCAGCAGCATCTTCAACTGTAACGCCATCAAAGTTAAATGCTGTACCTTGCGTTTTTTGTGTTTTAACATCGCGGTGCATTTTAGGTGCTTTACCTAATAATACATCTAATGGTAAATCAACAGGGTTATTATCAAAGTGGCTATCAGCAACTGTTAAGTGAGATTCTTCTGTTGCTTCACCAATCACAGCATATTCTGCACGTTCACGCTTACAAATCTCTTCAAATGTCGCTAAATTCTCAGGTGCAACCGCCATTACATAACGTTCTTGAGATTCATTACACCAAATTTCATGTGGTGCCATGCCTGGTTCATCATTTGGTACGTCACGTAGTTGGAAAATACCACCTCGGCCACCGTCATTTACTAACTCAGGGAATGCATTTGATAAACCACCAGCACCGACATCATGAATGAAAGCGATAGGGTTTTTGTCACCTAACTGCCAACATTTATCAATAACTTCCTGACAACGACGTTCCATTTCAGGGTTTTCACGTTGTACAGATGCAAAATCTAAGTTTTCGCTAGACTGACCTGATGCCATTGAAGATGCAGCACCACCGCCTAAACCAATATTCATTGCTGGGCCACCTAAAGCAATTAGCTTAGCGCCTACAGGAATATCACCTTTTTGTACGTGATCTGTACGAATATTACCTAAACCACCAGCAAGCATAATAGGCTTGTGGTAACCTCGTACTTCTTCGCCGTTATGGCTATTTACTTTTTCTTCGTAGGTACGGAAGTAACCTAATAAGTTAGGGCGACCAAATTCATTATTAAATGCTGCGCCACCTAGCGGACCTTCAGTCATAATATCTAATGCATTTACAATTCGACCAGGTTTACCAAAGTCAGTTTCCCAAGGCTGTTCAAATCCTGGGATACGTAAGTTAGATACAGTAAAGCCAACTAAACCTGCTTTTGGCTTAGAACCACGACCAGTAGCACCTTCATCACGAATTTCACCACCTGAACCCGTAGCAGCACCAGAGAATGGCGCTATGGCAGTTGGGTGATTATGCGTTTCAACTTTCATCAAGATTTCAATACCTTCTTGATGATAGCTATATTCATTTTCACTATTTGGAAAAAAACGACCCGCTGTTGAGCCTGTCATAACCGCTGCATTATCTTTATAAGCAGACAATACGTTTTCAGGGTTTTTCTCAAATGTGTTTTTGATCATTTTGAACAGAGATTTAGGCTGCTCTACACCATCGATAGTCCAATCTGAATTGAAGATTTTATGACGACAATGCTCTGAGTTTGCCTGAGCAAACATAAATAATTCGATATCGTTTGGATTACGACCAAGCTTAATGAAATTTTCAACTAAATAATCGATTTCATCATCCGCTAGTGCAAAACCTTGCTCAATATTTGCATCAGCTAATGCTTCACGACCACCAGATAAAATATCAACTGATGACATAGGTGCAGGATCAGCAGTTGTAAATAACTGCGAAGCATTTTCAAGTTTAGTATGTGTTGCTTCAGTCATACGGTCATGTAATAGCGTCGTCACTTGTGCCAACTGCTCAGCAGTTAAATCACCTTCAACATAATATGCAGTACCACGTTCAACACGGTGAACTTGGCTTAAACCACAGTTATTAGCAATATTAGTTGCTTTAGAAGCCCAAGGAGAAATAGTACCAGGACGCGGTGTTACTAATACCAATGAACCAGCAGGTTCATGCTCAGCAACAGTCGGACCGTAAGTTAATAGCTTTTGTAACTTATCATTTTCAGCACTGTTTAACTCAGCTGTTAAGTCAGCAAAATGCATAAATTCTGCATAAACGCCAGTTACAGGTAGTTTTGCGTCTGCGCAAGTTTTTAGGATTTTTTGAACTCTAAAATCAGACAGTGCAGGTGCACCACGTAGGATCAACATAGATATTTTCATCCGGGGTTAGGAATTGAACGATATTTTGAAGCGGTATTATAGTTGAAAATAACGTCAGGATCTAGCAGGTTTTCAGTATGAATAAAGAGCTTAAACTTGTCATTTATGACAAGAAAATACAACTTATTGAACTTATTATAAGTTGTATTGTTAAATAATCTCTTGAGTTAAGCTAATGAAAGCATATAGCCTTTTCCACGTACTGTGACAATTCGTTTTTGTTCTTTTTCATCGCCTAATTTTTTACGTAAACGACCAATTAAAACATCAACTGTACGATCTGCAGGACTCCAATCTGGCTGACCTATTTCTTCAGACAACTTCTCTCTTGAAGTCGCCTTTCCCGAGTTTGAAATTAAACAAATTAAAACCTTATGTTCAGCCTCTGTAAGACGTATTTCTTCACCTGCAGTAATTAAAGTACGATGCTCTGGATGCAATTTAAAGTCAGCGTATTCAATATATTCATCTTCTTCATCAGCTTGCTCTTTATCATCAATAGACAAGCGTTTGCATAAAGCACGCATACGTAATTCTAATTCTAATAAATCTACTGGTTTACAAATATAATCATCAGCGCCTTGCGCTAAACCAGCGATGCGATCAGCTTGAGAATCCCGACTCGATAAAACAATTACACCAATATCGGTGAGCGTATTGAGCTCTTTAGCTAATAAAAGACCATCTTTTTGTGGTAAAACAATATCAACAATTGCTAAATGAATTGATTTAGAAGCATCATTTTGAGTCGCTTGCACCACACCTAATGCAATTGCACCAGTACTATCAACAACAAAGTTAAATTCAGAATTTTGAAAATGACTTTTAATGCGTTTAACTAGCAACTCGTCATCTTCAACTAATAAAACTCGAATTGTCATCATTAATCCAAAATACCAAATAATCTAATTATAGTATCATCAATAAGTTAAGATATAAAAAGCCGTTACAGATTAAATTGTGAGAATATGTAAGGAAATGGATACGAAAAATACACTCTAGGTTTGCAAAAAACAAACCTAGAATCAAGTTCTAAATTATTGTTCCCAGTGAGCCTGATCTAAACACGCTTCTCGCTCTGGTAAACCTCGAGAAAGTCTGGGAGAGTGCTGCACTAAAACCTCATAACTGACACGATTAGCATATTTACTAATTTGTGATAAAGATGAATAGGTTAATGCCTTTTGCTGATGTTTACTTGAGTTAGGAACATTTAATTTATGATATACATTTGAACTTAAGTCATGCAATACAGCTGCCAACGCACCGTCTCCAGCACCATTCGTATTTTTTATTGCATCTGGCCCACCCATATAAGGCGCACTGTGAGTGAATGCTTTAATAGGTGTCTCACAATCAATACGCTTCATAGCGCGGGAGTACTCGTATTGGTTAAAATCGGTAATTGCACCAGGCATTAATGCATGCTTAGTATGCCTTTTCCAACATTCATCAATATAGCCTCCCAAGAACATGCCTTGTGCTCCAGCAGTACAAATAACCATGTCAACCCAGTCTAAAGCTTTATTGGCCGCAAGTAACGGATCTTCAAAACCAGTTATTGCAAAACCTTCTTCTTCATTCATCGCTAAAATATCAACATGCTCAGCAACAAATGTTTGCCACCAAACAGGATCTTGCTCAATTAAAAATTTAGTGCCTAAGGTAAGAACAACAGGAACACCCGCTTTATTTGCACATTTTACGGCTTTGATTGCCGCCTGAGTCATAGTATCTTCTTTTTCAGTCCTCATTAGATACGAGCTGATCACCAATGCCGCAGATCCTGCAATGAGGTCTTCATCTATCGACTCTGGACGTAAGCGATTCATTAAACCAGGACTAATGGCAAAAGTTCGCTCACCAGATTCATCTATTAATGTAAAACAACGGCCTATTGGCCCATCAACGCCTTGTAAATATCCAAGATCTACACGACTAGAAGTATTACTAATAAAACGATAAGCATAACTCCCGATTTTAATGTTTTCACTCATAACACCTAACAGTACAGAGCGATCATCAGCTAAAACTGAATAATTATGCATGGTATTACCTATGGTGCCACCCGCAAATTCATAATCAACCAAATTTTTATCTTGGAGCTCTTGGTATAGCGCTTGTGTGGTTTCATCATCAATTACCTGAGACATACCACGATGCAAACCAAATTTTGTTAAAAAGCTGCTATCAACTTTAGCTTCGATATCGACCACGATTTGATCTATACCAACAATGTAACTGCGCTTCAAAGAATTGGCACTAATTAATTGTTTAGTGAGTGGATCTTTATCTTCTACCGGGAAGTAATGTTTATGCCTACGGCGCCCAGGAAACTTCATAACAAACCTGTATAGCTAATTTTAAATAACAAAGCTGACAATTATAACTCAAGTAGCCCGAAGAGAGTTAATAAAATATAATAACGCAAATGAAAATGGTCCAAAGTGAAAATAAAAATCAATATGAGTAATAATCAATCAGACAATAAATATGATGATGAATATTGGATGCAAAAAGCACTTGTTATGGCAGATAAAGCAGAACAAGAAAACGAAATACCTGTCGGTGCTATTGTCGTTAAAAATAATAAAATGATTGCATCTGGCTGGAACCTTTCGATTTGCACCCATGATCCTTCTGCTCATGCTGAAATGCTTGCAATAAGAGAAGCGGGTAAAAAGTTAGAAAATTATCGTATGTTAGGGTGTACTTTATACGTCACTTTAGAACCCTGCTCTATGTGTGCAGGTTTATTAGTACATAGCAGAATTGATCGTTTAGTTTTTGGTGCACATGATTTAAAGACAGGCTCAGCAGGTTCAATTATGAACTTAGTACAGCATGAAGGCCTAAATCATCAAATAGAAGTCACTTCCGGAGTATTATCGCAACAATGTGGTCAAAAAATTTCTGACTTTTTTAAACGAAGACGAAAAGAAATTAAAGCTTTA
The DNA here is from genome assembly GCF_900112265.1 of Pseudoalteromonas denitrificans DSM 6059. Classification (GTDB taxonomy): domain Bacteria; phylum Pseudomonadota; class Gammaproteobacteria; order Enterobacterales; family Alteromonadaceae; genus Pseudoalteromonas; species Pseudoalteromonas denitrificans. Next base: position 7,345 of record NZ_FOLO01000058.1, read on the forward strand.
AAAAAAGAAAAGCGAAATAACTAACTCGCTTCGCTACTTTGAATGGCTTCTTCAGCCAAAATTAAGGTAAACATTCTTCTACGTAAGCTTATTTTTCGTTGTGCATTTCTTAACATAATACGACGCCTAATAGGTGAAGCATTGGTTACATTTCGTTTAAATCTATATGTTTTGCGCTTTTTTAACATATTTTCTCCGAGAAAGTGAGAGTTGAGAAAATTCAGAATATTAGGATTTATAAAGAAAACAGCGATTAACATTCCATTTATTGAACAGAATATACTGTTCTTCCATAACAGTTTTATGAATTTAAAATTAAATCATTCTTGGCTGGCAACAACTTCCTGATCATCAAGCCAAACTAATGTATCATAATAACGACGAATATTATCAACGTAAGTAACAGCAACATCACCCCGAGCATAACCATATCGTGTATTTCGATAATAACGCTTTTTACTTAAAAATGGTAAATACTTTTTAACATCAACCCACTTATCAGGATCTGCTCCTGATTGCTCAGTTAACTTTCGAGCATCATTCACATGGCCCCAACCTAAATTATAAGATGCTAATGCAAACCAAAGTTTGTCAGGAAACATAATTCTATCAGGAATTCGATTAATTAATCGGCTTAAATAAATCCCGCCACCACGAATATTTTGTTCTGGCTCTAAACGATTTGTAACACCAACTTGCTTTGCTGTTGCTTGTGTAATCATCATAATGCCACGCACACCAGTAGGCGACTTAGCCCTTGGATCCCACATAGATTCTTGATAACTCATAGCCGCTAATAAACGCCAATCTAAATCTTTAGCATATTCTTCGAACCAATGTTTGTATTTAGGTAATACCTTTTTTGTGGCCTTTATAAAAGATAAAGTATTAATGTAATTAAACTCTCTGACATGACCAAAGTACTTCTCTTCTAATATATTTAATTGCCCATTTTTTTGGATAACACCAAAAAACTCAATTAATAAGGCATAGAGAGAGTCATCCGTATTTTTTGCCAACATCCAGGCGACCGGCTCATTTTTAGTAACAGAAAAACCTATACTCAATTGCGGATGATAACGTCGAAAAACCGACAATGTACTAGAGTCAGCTATGGTATAGTCAATTTTATCATCAATAATTGCCTGTAATAGTTCTGACTCGTCCATATCATCAGTCTCATTCCAGTTTAATTGTTCAAACTTTTGTTTTGCTTCTAGTAGACTATCTGAATGGCTGCTTTTAGCTAAAACAGTTAGATTACCATTTAGCTGAGTAAAGTTTCTGGGACGTTTTTGACCTTGTTTAAAAACAAGTTTTTGACTAATTTCACGATACTGAGGAGAGAAACGATATTTATTTAACCGAGTTTCATTAATGCTTAAGCCAGAGGCTATAATATCTATATTGCCATTTTCTAATCGAGGAAATAAATCACTTAAATTAAAAAAAGGCACGATCTCTAATTCAACACCAATAAAATCAGCAAATGCCTGCGCTAATTCATATTCAAACCCTTGTTCACCTTCAGAATTTTGGTAAAAAGTACTGGCACCAACTAAAGTGCCAATTCGAATTTTATTTTGAGCTGATATTTTATTTAGCTGAGTATGACCGTTTGGTTCAGAACAAGACATCAGTAAAAAAACACATAATAAAACACACCTATTTCTCAAAATAAACAGTACCTCCTACCAATGTTTAATAATTTAAAACTATTCAATAGTTTCTATCACCAGGTTGCTATTTCATTACTTTTAAAATTTGCCAAGTTCAATTCAAAAGGTGCCATATAAAAATCATCTTTCCAAGCTTTTTTAACTGCCGTTTCTTGATGATCTACAGCTTCTTCAAATTTACCCAACTTAGCATAAGCTGCTGCCATATATTCATATGCTCTAGGATCATCAAGTTCATCAGCGACTTGCTCAGCTAAAACGATTGCCTGTTCAAGCTCTGTTTTATTATTGGAATGTTTTGCATAAAAACCTGCCAATATTCTTTTTGCAGCTAAATATTCAGCTTGAGATGCAGAAATTAACCAATACTTTGCTTTATCAATATCTATATTAGGAGCATTTTGTGAACGCATAATACATTTTGCAGCTTGTACCTGTGCTGGTATGTAGCCACTATCAGCTGCTATTGTTAATAATCGCATATTACAGTTTGCTCCTAATAAAAACAGGCTTTGCTCATGCCCCCCTTTAGCTGACTCCTTTCGCCAGTAGCTCGCTATTTCATATTTCGATTGATTAACAATTGCTTTTAGACTGACATGCGCTCGATTGATATAATTTGAAAATTCTTTATTACGTTTATTATTATTATAGAAAAACTCAGCAAGGTAAGGCCCTTGTTCATCAGATAATTTTTTAGGTTGAGAAAATTCCAAATCCCATTTTTTAAGTGTTTTTTCTGCATTCACTTTTAGCTCATTTGGAATATTTACATGCTTAAACTCTTGGTGTCGTACCACTTCCCCCGATTTATTTAACCAAACTAAATAGTTAAAATTAAAAAAGTCAGTCTTTATTTCGCTGTTATATTTAAAAACAGGTTGTGCAGTTTTAGGTAAAAATGCATTAATAGGCTCCTGACTCGATTCAACTTCTGATTCAGGTAAGGCAATAACAAAATCAGGTAAATCATTCATTAGCTCTAGTAAATTTGATAATTCTGCTTGCGCTTCAATATCACCAGAACGTGCTTTGCCATATAAACGTTTCTTTTTAGCTGTAATTGACTTAAGTATTTTTCCTGAAAGGTCACCGCTTTTAAATACGCCTGAAAATTGAGCATTCGAAAAAGTCCGTAATGAACCTGCAATTTTTATAATTTGATAACGAGATTTTTCTAATTTTTCAGCAACACTTTCACCAAACTCTTTTTCTGGATATGTACTCAACAAAACTAAATCTCGAGGCACACCATTTCTATCGATATCAAAAATATAAGATGCAAAACCAGGGACCCCATCTCTGGCTAAAGATGATGGATATTCTACCTCAGGGTTTTTACTTCGTTTAGGAGGTGGGTTATAGCTATGATTATTAATAAGTGCCGTATTTATATTATTAGAGCCATGTTGGCCATATAATCCAATAAGTTCAACAGCTTTACTTTGTGCTTTTTTCAATTCGATATCAGATAAACGCTTTATTACTGATTTTCGAGCCTGCTTTGCCATCATAAAGCCATTGTCGATAGCTACCGAGAAATAAGCATAAGACATAACATTATTAACTTTAGTCCCTTGACCCCTTAGATATTGCACACCTAAATTAAACTGACTTTTAGCATGACCAAGGGAGGCTGTTTGTTCATATAACTCAAATGCTTTTTGATAATCTTGATCTAAATAAGCATCCATAGCTTGAGTTGCATTTGCAAATAACTTAGGACTGAAAAATATAAAGAGAAAAAAACTGAAAGTGAATGCTAGCTTATTCAAACTGGGCTCCCTGTTAGTTGGTACGTGGCCTTTAAACTTTAATCGTGTAAAAAATCAAGCCATTTGGATGTCGATGTTAACAGCTGGTAAACAATGGTGCAAATGAGAAGTTTGCAATTATATCAATATGCATTGTAATCACTTAAGAATAAATACTTAAAGTATATTTTAAAATCCATAATATTGACTTAAACATTAAAATAACACAGTTTAAATAAGTTATACTTTTGCTAACTGCGCTAAAAGCCGTTCGAAAGAACGATAACTAAGTGCTTCTTTTAAATGATTTATATTTATATTTTTACAACGTTTTAGATCTGCAATAGTTCGAGAGACCTTTATAACTCTGTGATAAGAACGGGGTGACAAACCTAATTTTTCACTTATTTTAGCTAAATAAACAAGTGTTCCTTCATCAAGTGGACAGAAAAGTGAAATCTCTTTATTTGTTAAATATGCATTAGCCTTATATTGTCGCTTTAATTGTATTTCTCGGGCTAATTTAACTCTGCTTTTAACTTGCTCATTTGTTTCTGTGGTTTGTTGAGATTGTAGCTCTTGACTAGAAATACGTGGAAGTTCCACTTGTAAATCAATTCTATCTATAAATGGTCCTGATATTTTAGACAAATATTTGAGTACCTGATCTGGACTGGCACGTTTATCGGTATGACAGCCTGTAGGGCTAGGGTTTAAGGCGGCTATTAACTGAAATCTAGCGGGAAATTCACTTTGCCTTGCAGCCCGAGAAACCATCACTTTTCCGGTTTCCATTGGTTCACGTAAACTATCCAATACTTTACGTTCAAATTCAGGAAGCTCATCTAAAAACAAAATACCATTATGAGATAAACTAATTTCTCCTGGTTTTGGATTTGATGAACCTCCCACTAAAGCCACCGCAGAACAAGTATGATGAGGATTACGATAAGGGCGTTTTTTCCAATTATTTAAATTAAGCTGCTGCCCAGTAATAGAATACACAGCTGCAGTTTCAAGTGCTTCACTGTTAGTCATTTCAGGCATGATACCAGTCATACGCTGTGCTAACATAGATTTACCAGTACCTGGCGGACCTAAAAAAAGTAAATTATGTGCGCCTGCCGCTGCAATTTCTAATGCACGCTTGCCCTGTAGTTGACCTTTAACATCAGATAAATCAAATTCAATTTCTGTATTTGATTTTTCAGTATGCCTTGAATAAATTTGATTAAAAGGCAAAGATTGTTGACCATTTAAATCCAGCCATACCTGCTGCAAACTTATAACAGCTTTTCGATTAGCATCTTCAATTAAGCTTGCTAACTCATCATCAGCGTGAGGAATATAGCAACAACGTTTATTACGAGTTGCTGCCATTATTGAAGGTAAAATAGCATTGACGGTCCGAATTTCGCCGCTTAAAGCAAGCTCTCCATAAAACTCATAATGATCTATTTCTGAATTTTGTAATTGTCCAGACGCCAACAAAATACCTATTGCAATTGCTAAATCAAACCTGCCACCATCTTTTGGTAAGTCAGCAGGTGCGAGATTAACTGTGATCCTTGAATCTGGGAATAAAAATTGAGAATTAACTAAAGCGCTACGGACGCGATCTTTTGATTCTTTCACCGATGTTTCAGGCAAACCTACAATACTAAAACTCGGTAGGCCATTGCTTAAGTGAACTTCAACAACCACTTCAGGCGCTTGCATGCCCAATAATGCCCTAGAGTAGGTTCTTGCGAAAGACATTCCTTGTCCTTAATTTAGAGAAATAATTTAAGTCTAGTAAACTTCAGTTCAGCAGCAAGTAATTAAATTTAAAATACTGCGAAAACACCTAAACGCTAGATAAGCTTCTCTCTACTTAGATTTTACATAATGGAAAACAGGTAAACTCCACCCCCACTTTAATGCGCCTAAACGTAACGATAACGTTGCTAACATACTTAAAACCATTGCAACCTCAGTATTAACTGAAAAATTTAAACTTTGAGTATAAACAATACCACCTAAAATACATGTAGTTGCATAAAGTTCACTTTTAAGTACCATAGGTGTTTGTCTGGCGAGTACATCTCGGATCATGCCGCCAAAACAACATGTAATTGTCCCCATCAATACAGCAGTCATATCCTGAACGCCGTAATCAAGCGCTTTTTGCACGCCCATAACAACAAAAAATGCTAACCCGAGCGCATCGGCAACTTCTAATACTATTTGTGGAAAATCTTTGTTTTTATTAACCCAAACAATAGTAATAAATGCAGCTACAAAAATTGAATATAAATAACTTTGATCTTGCAGCCAAAATACAGGTGCATCTAAAATCACATCACGCACAGTACCACCCCCTATCGCTGTTACAGATGCTAATACAATCACACCAAAACCATCAAGTTTTTTCCGATAAGCAACTAAAGTACCCGATACCGCAAAAACCGCAACACCAACCAAATCAAACCAATGAAATAAAGAATCCATAATAACCTAAGATAAATTACTCAATATAATGAAGTTAATATGCAATAAAAAAAAGAAGTTTACGAGGAATAAGTTTATAGAGGGGAGTTTATCCACGCTTTATATCAAATCATTAATGACATGATACAAAGCGTTTTAACTGTATTTTACTGCCAAGGCCGCTGCGCTTTTAACTTAGCCTCAAACGCATCAATTTGAGGGCTAAATGTTTCAGTCACACCAATAAAATCTAAACCGCTTAATAAACGTTGTTTAATATCAGGGCGAATATTAAAGTCGATTGGATCAAACTTATCACTGATCAATTTCTGGTTTTGTAGATCAACATTAATTTGAATATCTTGTTTATCAGCAAAACACTGCTCGCTAATGGCAAATAACTTATCTAATGTCGCTTCTGGTAAAGCAATCGCTAACATTTGATTGTTCATACAATTATTAAAAAAGATATCTGCAAAACTTTCAGCAAGGATCACAGTAAACCCATATTGTTTTAATGCCCAAGGCGCATGTTCACGCGATGAACCACAACCAAAGTTATCACGTGTTAATAATACAGTCGCACCTTGATAACACGCTTCATTTAAAATGAACTCAGGGTTTTGATCGCCATTATCTAAATAACGCCAATCATAAAATAAAGCTGCATCAAACCCATCACGACTCGTTGATGTTAAAAACTGCTTAGGAATAATTTGATCCGTATCTACATTATTTTTATCTAAAGGCGCTAATAAACCTGAGTGATAAACTTCATTACTTGCAGTCATTATGCTTTTCCTCTGATATCTACAAATTTACCATAAACAGCTGCTGCTGCCGCCATTGCAGGACTTACTAAATGTGTTCTGCCACCACGACCTTGACGACCTTCAAAGTTACGATTTGAAGTAGATGCACAACGTTTACCAGCATCCAATTTATCGTCATTCATTGCTAAACACATTGAACAACCAGGCTCTCGCCATTCAAAACCCGACGCTTTAAAGATATCTGCTAGACCTTCATCTTCAGCTTGTTTTTTAACTAAACCAGAACCCGGAACGATCAAAGCTTCAATGCCATTTACAACTTGTTTGCCTTCAACAATTTGCGCTGCAGCACGTAAGTCTTCAATTCGGCTATTAGTACATGAACCAATAAATACAACATCAACTGCGATATCTGCAATTGCTTGACCTGGTTTTAAATCCATATAGGCAAGTGCACGACGAATAGCATCAGCTTTAATTAGATCTGTTTCTTTATCAGGATCTGGAATGATCTCATCAATGCCAATTACTTGCTCAGGACTTGTGCCCCAAGTAACTTGTGGTTGAATATCATCGGCATGCATTATAACAACATGATCAAACTCTGCACCTTCATCTGATGCTAGTGTTGACCAATATTCAACAGCCGCCTGCCAATCATCACCTTTAGGTGCAAATGGACGGCCTTCTAAATAGTCATATGTTGTTTGATCTGGTGCAATTAAACCTGCTTTTGCGCCCATTTCAATGCTCATATTACATAAAGTCATACGCGCTTCCATTGAAAGCGCTTCAATACCCGTACCACAAAACTCTGCTACAAAACCTGTACCACCAGCCGTACCTAACTCACCAATTACCGCCATAATTAAATCTTTAGAAGTAACCGTTGGCTTTAAAATGCCATCAATTTGAATTTTAAGAGAACGTGCTTTTTTCTGCTGTAATGTTTGTGTTGCTAAAACATGTTCAACTTCAGATGTACCAATACCGTGAGCAAGTGCACCAAATGCACCATGAGTTGATGTATGGCTATCACCACATACGATTGTTGTACCAGGTAAAGTAATTCCCTGTTCAGGACCTACAACATGAGCAATGCCTTGCTCAATAGAGTTTAAATCATAAAGCGGTACGCCAAACTGCTCACAGTTATCAGTTAAAGCATTTAACTGATTTTGTGCCACTTCACTTGCAGCTGAGATTTTACGAACTTTGGTCGAAATATTATGATCCATAGTCGCAAATGTTTTATCTGTTCTTCTCACAGGACGGTTTTGTTCGCGTAAACCTGAAAATGCTTGTGGAGAAGTGACTTCATGTACTAAATGTCTATCTATATATAATAAATCTGTTTCATTATTTATTGCTGTGACAGTATGCGACTGCCAAATTTTGTCATATAAGGTTTGTGCCATTACTTGTTTCGCCCCAAAATTTTTTGCTCAGTACTCTAATCATAACTCGATAAAACTTTATGCTACTTTGCAAGGCTAAAGCCTAACCTACATAAACCTGTGGGTTGGGCTTGCGCCTAACAAAATATTAAATTCTTTCTACAATTGCCGCTGCTACATCACTTGTTGTGTAACGCTCGTTTGGATAAATATCTTGCGTGCCTATGCCAGCTTTAACAGTTTCTGCTACTGCCTTCTCAATTGCACGCGCCGCTTCTTCTTGCTTAAGAGAATAACGTAGCATAAGTGCCGCACTTAAAATTTGTGCAATCGGATTTGCAATGCCTTTACCTGCAATATCAGGTGCAGAACCACCAGCGGGCTCATATAAACCAAAACCAGTTTGGTTTAAGCTAGCTGAAGGTAATAGACCCATAGATCCGGTGATCATCGCACATTCATCAGATAAAATATCACCAAATAAGTTATCACATAAAAGTACGTCAAACTGTGCAGGATCTTTAACTAACTGCATTGCAGCGTTATCAACATAAATATAATCAAGTTCAACTTCTGGGTAACTCTTAGATACTTCAGTAACCACTTCACGCCATAAAATACTTGAAGCTAATACATTAGATTTATCTACCGAAGTCACTTTATTACTTCGTAATTTAGCTGCTTCAAAAGCAAACTTAGCGATACGCTCGATTTCAAAACGTGAGTATTTTTGTGTATCAAATGCAAATTCTTCAGCACCTTCACCTGAACGACCTTTTTCACCGAAGTAAATACCTCCAGTTAACTCACGTACACATAAAATATCAAACCCTTTTTCACTAATATCAGCACGAAGTGGTGATGCAGCACTTAAAGCTGGTAATAACTGTGCAGGGCGTAAATTACAAAATAAGTTAAAATGTTTACGTAGTGGTAATAAAGAACCTCGTTCTGGTTGCTCTTGTGGTGGTAAATCAGCCCATTTTGGGCCACCTACCGAACCAAATAAGATTGCATCAGCATTATCACATGCAGCTAGAGTCGATTCTGGTAATGCTTTACCAAACTTATCAATTGCAGCGCCACCAATAGCGTGATGTTCACGGTTAAGCTTTAAATTAAATTTATCACATACAACATCAAGTACTTGCTCTGCTGCATTCATGATTTCAGGACCTATGCCATCCCCGGCTAAAACTGCAATGTTAAATTCTTTTTGAGTAGTCATTTCTCTTATCCTGCTTTCTTCTGCTGCTTTAAACACATAACTTGCTGTGCACGATTAATTAAGTTGTATACGTGGATCATGGCACGAACCGATGATTCAACAACATCAGATGCTAAACCTGCACCGTGATATTGGCGGTCTTGATACTCAGTAATAATATCAACTTGACCTAAAGAGTTTTCACCTTTACCTGTTGCATCTAAGTGATATTGACGCATTTTAGTATCCATTTGAGTGATATTTCTCATTGCAGTATATGCAGCCTCTACAGGACCATCACCTGTAGCTGCTTGAGTAAATAACTCACCATTCACTTTTAAGCCTACTGTTGCACTGGCTACTGTTTGCGAGTTAGTTGTGGTATTTAAGAATTCAAGTTGGTAATAATCATTATTATCTGAGATTTTGTTAAAATAGATCATAGCTTCAAGATCGTAATCGTATACAGTACCTTTTTTATCAGCCAAAGCGATAAAACTTTGGTATAAGGTATCCATATCATAATCACCATTTTGGTAACCTAATTCAGTTAATCTATGTTGAATAACATGACGGCCCGAACGTGACGTCATATTCAACTTATTATTTGGTACACCTACAGTTTCTGGTGCCATAATCTCATAGGTATTTTGCGCTTTTAAAACACCATCTTGGTGAATACCAGAACTATGAGCAAATGCATTTTCACCGACGATCGCCTTATTTGGCTGCACTGGCATATTACAAATTTGACTTACTTGGCGAGATGCATGATAAATTTCTTCACTTTGAATATCACAATTCACACCTAAATGATCTGAACGCATTTTCATGATCATAGCAACTTCTTCTAACGAACAATTACCAGCTCGCTCACCAATACCATTAACTGTACATTCAATTTGACGCGCACCTGCTTGCACTGCTGCAATTGAGTTAGCAACAGCTAAACCTAAGTCATTATGACAATGAACACTTAAACGTGCTTTATCTATGTTTGGCACGTTAGCCATTAAATAGCTGATCATCGCAGCATATTCGTCTGGAGTAACATAACCGACAGTATCTGGTAAGTTGATTGTAGTAGCACCGGCATCAATCACTGCTTCTACCACTTTACATAAATCATCATGCGGTGTACGACCTGCATCTTCACACGAAAATTCAACATCTTGAGTGTAAGTTAATGCTAACTTAATTGATTTAACCGCCATTTCAATAGCTTTATCTAATGTTATTTTTAGCTTATGTTCTAAATGTAATGGGCTAGTAGCTATAAATGTATGAATTCGACTTTTTTCTGCAGGTTTTAATGCTTCACCACATGCTTCAATGTCTTTAGTGACTGCACGCGCTAAACCACATATCACAGGGCCTTTTACTTCAGTTGCAATGCGCTGAACTGCATTAAAATCTGCAGGGCTAGAAACAGGAAAACCCACTTCCATTACATCAACATTCAGACGACTGATAGTATGTGCTAAACGTAGTTTATCATCTTCAGTTAAGCTCGCTTTTAATGCCTGCTCGCCATCTCTTAATGTGGTATCAAAAATCCAAACTTTATCGCTCATACTATCACCTGTGCCCTATTACTTTAAATTCAAAAAAAAACCCCGCAATCTATGCGGGGTCTTTTTGTATTACTTGATGCAAATACACTAACGCCCGCAAACTCTTTGTAAGAGTTCCAGTTTTAAAAGGAGTGTAATTAAAATGTTTTTTTGCATCGTTAAATTCAGTTATTTAATTAATGATTAAATTATGATGCTATTTTTATCACCATTAAACACAATGGGCAAGCATAATTTATCCTTTGCAAATTAAAATAACCGGCCTTAACGGGAGTGAAAATTCAATATAAATAAAATTAAAGAATTAATTATTCAATAGGATAAAGTAAAATGACAAGTACACATCGAGTTTATAACTATAGGCAATAAATAAACTAATCCAGAATAAAGTAAATTACAGATAATTACTTAGGTAACACCGCAGGATTCGTACATAGGTGATTACTTGGTAATAACTCCCTTTACTGCTACACATATAAGCAAAATTATGATGAGTTATAAATTAAAGTTGGTATATAGGTATTTTATAGAATAGATTTTAGAAGTTTGATGCCATAGAAGTTATTAGACCTTAGATTTTAAGGCCTAATAAAAAACTAAGATGTATATCCTTGAGGGTTTTTACTTTGCCAGCGCCATGCATCGGCCATCATGGCATCTAAACCACGAACGGCTTGCCAATCTAACTCTGCTAATGCTTTTTCAGGGGCTGCATAACACGCTGCTATATCACCAGGTCGGCGAGGTACAACTTTATAAGCTAAATCATGACCACAGGCTTTTTCAAATGCTTTAAGCATTTCAAATACTGAATAACCATTGCCAGTGCCTAAGTTAAATACATGCGCACCAGGTTCTTTATTTATCTTATTTAATGCTTTTAAATGCCCTATCGCTAAATCAACTACATGAATGTAATCACGTACGCCTGTGCCATCTTTAGTATCATAATCATCACCAAATACAGCTAACTCTTTTAACTTACCAACAGCAACCTGAGAAATATAAGGCAATAAATTATTAGGAATACCATTAGGATCCTCACCAATTAAGCCTGACTCATGAGCGCCAACCGGATTAAAATAACGTAGAATAGCAAAAGACCAACGCTCATCAGATTTAGCCACGTCTTGCAATACCATCTCAACCATCAATTTAGATGTACCGTATGGGTTAGTTGTGCCACCAACAGGAAAGTCCTCTTGTATAGGTAAACTGGCAGGATCACCATAAACTGTAGCAGATGAGCTAAACACCAACTTAAATACATTTGCATCACGCATCGCATCTAATAAAGTTAACGTGCCCTGAACATTCACTTGGTAATATTCAACTGGCTTAACAGTTGACTCGCCAACTGCTTTTAATCCAGCAAAATGCACCACACTCTTAATTGAGTGTTTAGCAAAAACAGAATCTAAAAAAGCTTTATCTAAAATATCACCTTGATAAAAAGAACACGCTTTACCTGTTAGCTCTGCAACACGCTTTAGAGACTCTTGAGATGAATTTGCTAAATTATCAACAACAACAATATCTTCGCCTTGTTGTAATAATTCTAAAACGGTGTGAGATCCAATATATCCAGCACCGCCTGTGACTAAGATTGACATTTTATTTTCCTTATAATGCGCATACTTTTAAACTATGAATCTGAACCAAATAAATCTCGTGTATATACTTTTGCAGCTACATCATCTAAATCATCAGACATGCGGTTTGAAACGATTACATCAGATACTTTTTTAAATTCATTTAAGTCAGTCATCACTTCTGAGTGAAAAAACTCTTTTTCTTTTAGCTCAGGTTCAAACACTACAACTTTAATGCCTTTTGCTTTAATACGTTTCATGATGCCTTGAATAGCAGAAGCTCTGAAGTTATCAGAACCTGACTTCATGATTAAACGATAAATACCAACTACTTCAGGGTTTCTTTTTAATATTGAGTCTGCAACATGATCTTTTCGGGTGATATTTGCATCTACAATGGCGCCAATTAAAGAGTTTGGTACATCTTTATAATTAGCACGTAACTGTTTAGTATCTTTAGGTAAACAATAACCGCCATAACCAAATGATGGATTATTATAATGGTTACCTATACGAGGGTCTAAACCTACACCATCAATAATATGCTGCGTATCTAACCCATGAGATTCAGCATAACTATCAAGTTCATTAAAATAAGCAACTCGCATAGCCAAGTAGGTATTTGAGAATAATTTAACGGCTTCGGCTTCTGTAGAGTCAGTTAATAAAACAGGGATATCTATCTTAACAGCGCCTTCAACAAGTAAATTAGCAAAAGCACTAGCTCGTTCAGATTCTTCACCAACAATAATACGAGATGGATGTAAGTTATCGTAAAGCGCTTTACCTTCTCTCAAGAATTCAGGTGAAAATATGATATTTTCACAATTAAGCTTAGATTTAATTGATTTGGTAAAACCAACAGGAACTGTAGATTTAATAACCATCACCGCATTTGGATTAATAGTAATTACATCTTTAATAACAGCTTCAACTGAATTAGTATTAAAGTAATTAGTATGTGGGTCATAATCAGTTGGCGTTGCTATCACTACAAATTCAGCTTCTTTATATGCTAAGTTTTTATCTGTAGTCGCAGTTAAATTCAAATCTTCATTTGCTAAAAAATCTTCAATTTCAACATCTGAAATAGGAGAAGTTTTGTTATTAATTAAGTCTATTTTTTCTTGAATTATGTCAACTGCAACTACTTCATTGTTTTGTGCTAACAACACTGCATTTGATAAACCCACATAGCCAGTCCCAGCTATAGCTATTTTCATTTGAAACCCTGTAATTATTAATTAAAACACTTCTATACTAAAAATTTAATTATACTCTCTTTGATAAAGCATAATAAGATTATTTTTCTCAAAAGCATTTAAAACCAAGTGTATTGATAGCCCAAACACAACCATTTTAAAAAAACTAACGTATCAATATGAAATAAAAGAATATATTATACCACCACTTAAGGAACAAGCCGATTTAAGAGGAAATTAGAGTGAAAGTTTTTTCGTTGTTTATTACATTTATATTTTTAACTGCATGTGGAGGAAGTGATAACTCAGGTACAAAAAAAACATTAGTAAATAGCCCTCCTATAATAACTGTTATCACACAACATATAGCTATATCTGGGGAGGAATTAACTCTGTCAGCAGATATTGTAGACCCAGAGAAGCATGATATAACAGTAAAATGGAATGTGATTCAAGGCATTGGTTTTACACTAAACAATAGCTCATCATCTGAAGTTAAATTCATAACACCACTTACAACCATAGACAGTGAAATTATAATAAATATTATAGCAACTGATTCTGAAGGTTTAAGCACATCAAAAAATATAACTGTAAATGTGCCTGCAGCTTCAATTTCATTAACAAGTGAAGATAACTTTATAATAGGTGAAAGCTCATTAGTAAATGCAGTAACAAAGAACATTAAGCTAGACAATTTCACATCTTCCTGGATGCTTAATGGCGAACCGATTAACTTCTCTGACTCAGCTAAACCTTTACAATTACGTTATACACCTAATTTAAAAGATATTAATCAAGAGCTCAATTTTGAACTCATAATAAAAGATCTAAATAAAAATAAGCTAGAAAATTCACTAAAAGTGAAAGTTCCTGAAGTAGAAGTCTCTTTCAACTCAACTGATAACTTTCAAGTTTTAAAAACATCGTACATAGAGGTTATCGCTAAGAATATAAATTTAGAGAAATTTGTCACTCAATGGCAAATAAATACTTTGCCAACTACTCCCGTGAACCCTCTACTTTTAACATATACCCCTGATTTGATAGAGCATGGAAGTGATATAACGTTCAACTTTATTATAAGTGATAATCAAAACCAAAAAATAGAAAAATCAGTAAATATTAAAGTTCCAGAAGTAAAGGCTAATTTTCAACTCCCGATAGAGCCAATTTCATTACGATATATTTTTGTAAATGCACAGTTTGAAAACCTAGATATTAATGACATTAACATCCAATGGCAGAATTCTAACGCTCAAGATCTCAACTTAGAAAATAGCAATACACCCAATCTAAAATTTTATGCTAAAAAAGAATTAGCAATTCATAATGATTTTGATACAACACAAGAAATAGCACTCTCAGTAGAAGTGGCGACCCCAACACAAAGCTTAAGCTTCCCAACGATAGTTACCATAGGCCCCGTAGATAATGTACCACAATGGCCAATTCATGAAATATCAGAAACTACTCAGCCACAAGCTAAAAAAAGTTCAAATTCAATTAAAATTCAAGCATCTGAGCAACAAAAACATTTAGATCTAAACAATGACGGTTTAAGTGATTATTTGTCATATGAAAATGGAACTGTTTATTACCATCAAGCAATTGATGAATCTATCTATCAACCTCCGATTGAAGTGATATCAGATGTTGATATTTCTTTTTCTGATGGAAAAATCTTAGATACAGATAATAACGAAAATCCAGAACTGTATGTTATAGATAAATATAATCAAGACGATACTAAAAGCATGTTTTCACGGTTGTTTTTTGATGCAAGTATAAAAAAAGTAATTTATGAGGAAATATCACTATTAAAAACTCCCTATTCTGGTTTTAGCGAATATAGAGGAGGAGTATTTTTTGATATAGAAAAACAAAAAGAAAAATTACTTTTCCTTTATTCATATCACAATAAAAATGTAACTTATAGCCCAAGATACTGGGTAGATTATTACTCTAGTGAATTAATTGAATTTGAAATTTCAAATCAAGCATTAATAAATGCCCACTCTCTATTTTATGACAATAACTCTTATGAATCAGGTGCAGCATTTTATAGCTTCGACTCTATTGAGTTCAGCGATATCAATGAAGATGGTATAGATGAAATTATGTTGTTTGGTACTTATAAGTTTAATGATATTTTTGGCGAGCCTATGTTTAGCAGCCATATTGCAATACAAGATGGTACCAAGCAGTCAGGCTTTGTTACTTTTGGAAACGGGAGTTTTAGACAGAAAGACATAGATAATGATGCTAATCTAGAATGGATCTACAACCCTGATTATGGCACAGAAAACAACAATGATTGCGATCAACTCTACCATATAAATTTGGTGGAAAACAAAGTTATTACTAACACTTATGGTCATTGCCCTACTAAAACCTCAATATTTAGTAATTTAAGCACACAAATTAACTTTTTTCCTTTAAAGGATTCTAATGAACTGAGCTACTTAAATGTTTACACTGAATGTTGGGAAAATTATGGACTAAGGCAGTTTTGCGGTACTGAATATGTTACTGGCCACTATCTAACTCTTGAGAATATTGGAGAGTATCAAACAAATATATTGTTAACAAAAGAATTACGAATAGATGGCAAAAATAAACTTCTCACACCATCAGAAAAGTACCCTATTGAATTGGTAGATTATGATAGTGATGGCGATTTAGATATTACTTTTAAAAGTAGCAGCACTAAAAGCTATTGGATAGAGAATATTGAATCTATGCCAATTCAAATAAAAAAATAAACATGCAAACTGCTTGCTCTAGTGTCCTATTATTGGACTACTAGAGCAATGAACTTCCCATACTTTGCTAGACTCTGAATAAAAGTGACTTTATCGAAGCAGTTTTAAACCTAGAAAACTTACCATTCTATTGCTTCACAGCCTAATAATTGAATTAGTTTCCTTAATATTTAGAGTGACTCTGCATTTATCGCCGAATTTTTGAGGGCACTCACTGAGTTCAAATACAGAGGTTTAGCTCATAAAAATGTAATAGCTATTTTTTCCTTTCTTCAACGAAGAATAAAGCTAGAACATAACTTTTTAGCAATGAGAGGTAAATTTGCCCTTAAAGCATGGTTTTGGGGTTATACCTAAAAAGAAAAGTTACAACTTATTTAAATATCCAAATTTCTTGATATACTGTTGTCCCAATATAATGGAGCCCTTTAAATTCAAATGATTTATATCTCTATATAAGGGAGTATCATCTAAATAAGTTTTACACTTATCGTCGTTACAAAATAAGTTTTCAGGTGTGATAAAGGTTATTTTACCTGAGAATTCCCCCTTTAATTGATTAAACCTCGTTACTAACTCAGGAAATGACTCTTTTAAAGGTGATACTGTACAATCTTCTAGTTTCACTCCTCTTACACCAAGCTTAGTTTTCAAATAACAAGCACTAGCGTCTTTAGATTGTCTAGGTAACATTTCTAAGACGATAGGTTTAATATTATGCTCAAGTAAAATATTGATTGTTTCGGTTAACGAACTAATTATGATTTCAAGCTTTTCAGCTTGAGTGCCTATGAGTAAGTCCTCTAACAAATACCCGCCCCATGCACCACCTAAAAAGACATACTTTGGTTTTCTTTCTAGAATATACTTCAAGACAGTATTATTTCTCTCTATGCAAGCTATTTTAGCCCCTTGTGCATTTATATATAATTTTAGTAACGGCGGACAATTACCTCTAGAAACTTCAGTGATCTGAATATCAAAACCTTTACCAACAACATCAACAAGTCCCGCAAAATGACTAGCGTGTGAGTCTCCCCATAAAATGGCTTTTTTAGAGTTAACACTAGAGCTACCTAGTTGGCATTTGTGAGAACCATCAATAGCTAAATCATTAGTATGGCAAGTTTCACGTCCAAGCTCAGGCTTACTTTTAAGTGCAACCTCGGCTGCTACAATTTTTTTATCAAACCGTTCCGGATAAAATTCACCTTTTTGACTATAAAAAAAGAGAGAACCCAAGGCTACACAAGGTAAAATATAAAAAGCAGCAGCGATTCTTTTTTTACTAGACCACTTAGCATAACGCACTATTTTTTCAACATAGCGCCAACTTAAATATGCAAAAAATAAAGATAAAAATAGTAATGATAGTTGAACTTTTAAATCTAGCTCTATTCCTGAAAGCTTAAAAAAAGTAATCAATGGCCAATGCCACAAATACAATGAATAAGATAGCAAACCTATAAATACTAGTAACCTATTGCCTAATATTCGATGTGATATGCACTTCTCATTAATGCCCGAAAAGATTACCCCCCCAGTTGCTAAACATGGTATGACAGCTAACAATCCAGGAAAGTGAGATTTTGCATCAAATGTAAGTGCTGTATACAATAAAGTAAGTAGAGAAATCGCAAATAAGAAATTTGATGACGTTATAGAAAACTTTAAAGAACTTGAATTTTTATAAATTATAACAGCTAAAATAGAACCAAGTAAAAACTCATGAGCTCGACTGATAACTAAAAAGTATGCCGCTGGTTGATGTAGTTTAGTTAATAAGTAAGATGCTAATACTGTCAATATAAAGCATATTACTAATACATAGTTTTGTAATTTGGTATTTCTGATTTTTAGCCACAAAACAACCGCTAATGGCATAACTAAATAAAACTGTTCTTCTACCGATAATGACCAAGTATGCAATAAAGGGGTTTCATGAGCAGCATTAGAAAAATATCCTCCTTGCGTAAATAAAAAATAAAAATTAGATGCAAAAAAAGTTGAGCTAATACCGCTTTGCAATAATTCTTTCAAGGCTAATGGTGTCAAAAAAATAAAGCCAACCACTATAGTAAAAAGTAGCACAACTAAATAAGCAGGGATAAGACGGGTTGCTCTTCTTGAGTAAAACCTTAAAAATGAAAAGCCATTTGTTTTAGATTCTTTTAAGACAATACCAGTTATAAGAAAACCTGAGATAGTAAAAAAAACATCAACACCAACAAAGCCACCTTTGAATAAAGAAAAATCCAAGTGAAAAAATAAAACTATCAGTACAGCAATAGCTCTTAATCCATCAATATCAGCTCTGTATTTCAACATAAAAATCGATTCAATCTAACAGTACAATAAACGCTATTTTTGTAATAGCGAGTTAATAATTACTTCACATGCTTTACCATCACCGTACGGGTTATGGGCATAACTCATTTTTTGATAGGCGTTTTTATCATTGATCAATTGAGAAACTGAAGACACAATAAGGTCTACGTCAGTACCGACAAGCTTAACTGTTCCAGCATCAACTGCTTCTGGACGTTCAGTTGTTTCCCGCATAACCAATACAGGCTTACCTAAGGAAGGAGCTTCTTCTTGTATTCCACCAGAGTCTGTAAGGATCAAATATGACTTATCCATTAAATAAACAAAAGGTAAATAATCTTGAGGTTCAATTAATTTTACATTTGAATGGTAAGCCAATAAACGGTTAACTGGTTCCTGCACATTTGGGTTTAAGTGAACAGGGTAAACAAAATTAAAATTTGGATATTTGTCTGCTAATTGAGATATTGATTCACATATACGTTCAAACCCACCACCAAAACTCTCTCTTCTATGCCCTGTAATCAAAACAAATGGTTTGTCGATAAGATCTGAAAAATGATTATTTAATGATTCATTTATTTCTTTTTGAGTTAAAACTTGATGTTTAACCTGCAATAAAGCATCAATCACCGTATTACCTGTCGTTACAATATCTGATTCGTTAACATGTTCACGTAATAGATTATTAACAGAGCTTTTTGTTGGAGCAAAATGGCGATTTGCCAGTACTCCTGTAATTTTTCTATTAGCTTCTTCAGGCCAAGGGCTATATATATTTCCCGTACGTAAACCCGCCTCTATATGCCCTACTTTAATTTGTTTATAAAATGCAGCCAATGAAGTTGAGACCGTAGTAGTCGTATCTCCATGAACTAAAACCCAATCAGGTTGAAACTCACCTAAAACAGGACGTAAACCTAACAAGATTTTACTTGTTATGTCAGAAAGGTCTTGACCCTGCTTCATGATATTTAAGTCATAGTCAGGTTTAATTTTAAAAAGTTCTAATACTTGATCTAACATTTCTCGGTGCTGTGCAGTAACACAAACTCTAGAGTCAATACCGTTAGTTTTATCCAAAGCTAAAACTAACGGTGCCATTTTTATCGCTTCTGGACGGGTACCAAATACAGTAAGTACTTTAATCAAGTGTTAACCTCTAAATAACCAAATGAAATATTGAAAAATCTTTTTATATCGAGGCAATCTTTTTAAATCACCTAATAAACGGTAAAGCCATTCCAATTTTATTTTTTGAATAAACTTCGGAGCACGTTTTATTTCACCAGATAATACATCAAAAGCACCGCCAACACCAATTACAATAGTATTTACTCCTTTTGACTTTAATAAATTAATGACAATATCTTGACGCGGCGCCCCCATTGCAACAGCGACAATTGATGGGGTTAATTCTTTAATTTCTTGTACTAAGTTAGAAATAGAGCTTTCATCTAATGGAAAAAAACCATCTCTATAACCACAAACTTTGATGCCATCTTCAGATAGATTTATTGCAGCCTTGCTTACAGTTTCGGCTTTAGCTCCCACTAAATAAACACCATTCTTACCAAGTTCTTTATCAAGCATTAAGGCTTCGAATAATTCAATACCCGGCATACGTTCACTTGGGTAACCTTTCCATGATAGAGGAGCCGATACTCCAATTCCATCTGCAACAACTAAATTTGCAGAATGAAAAATATCACCATACTCTTTATTTACTATTGCTTCATAAACAATTTCAGGGTTAGCCGTTATTATGTGATAAGCATTCTCATTATTATGCTGTTTTTTTATATGGCTAATAATATGCGATATAGAACCAAATGGGGTAACATTAAAATGACTTAAATCTCTCACTAACTAAACTTCCTAAAAAAACAAAAAAACAAAAAAACAAAAAAACTATTAATACTATACGATTAAACTTTATCTAAAACCCTAAAATAGAGACTTCATATTTTTATACAAAGTTTCACTTACTTTTACAGACTTATATGAATTAGATGAATCGATTGCATTTTCTACCAAAGAAGAATAGTTTTCTTCTGATATAGAAAAGCAATGCAATATTCTTTTATATAAATCTTCAGCTGAACCGTCTTTAAAAAGAAAACCATTTTTATTATCAAAAACAATATCTGTCAAAGGTTCAATTTCACTACAAACTACAGGTGTACCACACGCTAAAGATTCAGCAGCAACTAAACCAAAGCTTTCTCGCCTTGTAGGAAATAAAAAGTAATCAAAACTTCTGTATTTTTCACCTAGCTTTGATTGTTCTAATGGGCCGTAATATGTCACGATTTTTTCAAGCTCAAATTCCTGCACCATAGAATCAAATGCCTGAGTTTGAGATCCAGCGCCGTAAACTGATAAGGTTAAGTTGTTTATTTCATTTAAATTACTTTCCTTTAAAATAGCCAGAGCTTCAAGCATTACTTCCCAACCTTTGCCTTCATCAACCCTAGATATATAACCAAAATGTATTTTTTTATTTTCTTTTTTAAGTTTAGGTTTAGGAAAAAAGATCGCTTCTTTAAAACCAGCAGATTCAGATATCACAACTTTATTTTCAGCTATTTTTGGGTGTAGCTCTAATAAGCTTCGCTTGAAATATGCTGAAGGGACAACAATTGCAGTAGCATGTTTCAAAATATAAGGTGATGGAAAGCCCATGATTTTATGAATTAACCGGGTACCCACCAAGTCATCTCCATGTATGTTTATTAAATATTTCACTTTTTTAAAAGGTAAAACAGGTAATAAACACAAAGTAGAATATGTTAAATAATGAATATAATAAAAATCATATTTATTACTTATTGTAGCTTTTAATCCTCTGAAAAAGAAACTGATGTATGCAAATAATTTTTTAAATGCTCCCAGTCTTGCATCCATAACAATAGGTTGATCTAAGTTATACCCCATTTTTTTTAATTGCTCAAAACTTAAACCTACAAAGCTGCCAAAGGTAGGGTCTTCTTTAGAGGGAAATAAATTAGAAATAAAACATACTTTTTTCATGTGAAACCTATTTTTAACGCAAACGCTCTAAACGTCTCTTGGCAAGTTGAGGAAAATAAAATGCAATAAAATAACGAATGACTTGATCTTTTATTGACCAACTAAATAATTTATAAAAATCAAAGAGGTTGAGTTTTTTCTCTGAATTATAATGTTTTAAAAAAGCAAAACACTTGCTATTTTGAGGAGACATCAGAGTATGATACTTTTTATAAAATTGCTCTAATCCTGCTAGCCTTTTATTAATATTACCCGTAATTCTAGGTTTATTATAGCTAGTATGGACTATATAAGATGGTGTTGGTACACGTAAAGCCACTCCATATTTTATAATTAAGCGTCTCCATACATCCCAATCTTGACATGATATCATATCCTCATCAAACAAGCCGATGTCTATCATGCGTTGTTTACTAACAAGTTCTTGATTTGATGCTTGGTTAAAATTAAGTTGATCGTGTAAACTAATTTCTAAGTCATGATCTATTTTTTCTTTTCTATAAACACCACAATCCCAGTAAAAACAAGCGCATACAAAAGCATGCTTTTCATCATAGGCACTTACTAGTTGCTCAATTCTACCTTCAAAAAATTCATCATCGTCATCAAAACCCGTTACTAACTCTCCATTTGAATTATTTATGGCATAGTTTCTAGCAGCCCACGCACCTTTATTACTATCAAATCTATGATAAATTATATTTATGTGATTTTTGATATAACTTTCAACTACTTCAGCAGCGCCATCTCTGGAGCCATTATCAACAATAAACAAATCTATTGATTTATAATTCTGATTAAGCACTGATTTTAGTGATCTTTCTAGCATCTCTTTACGATTGTAGGTAGGGATCCAAACCGTCACTAAGAGAAAGTTACGCATTCATTTCTTCACTCTTTTTATAGTCAATCAATAGCACTCCATTTAATAAACCTAAACTAATACCTAAAGTACCAGACATCCAAACATGCCCACTAATTTGCGATAAAAATAGTAATAATAAATTGACTAATAAAACACAGGGAGCAATTACACTTTTAGAATGTAATAAATATTTGGCTGATTGCTTTATAAAATAAAAATTTATACTTAGACAGGTTAGCAGACCAAAAAATCCAAACCAAACTAAAGAATCGATCGCATCTACCTCTGCTGAGTATTTTCGTGGTAAGTGCTCTGCAACACCGCCGCTCCCTTGGCCAAAGACTTGTTGAAAAAGAGTACTTTGATATATATATATATCAATTAAGTCTTTCGAATAAATATCACGCCCTGACCATAAAACACCAACAATTCCTTTTTCTGAAAAGACCCACATAACTCTGTCATATAAGCCAATAGCTTCTAAGAAATCAATGATAAAAACTATCAAAGTAATTATTATAATTACAGCGGGTAAAAATAATTTTAATTTCAACCAAGTTAATCGAAAAAAAAGTTCTCTTTCATTAAATATAGGAATTAAAAACACCAATAAAAAAGCTGATAACATGGCTGTTTTGGTTGCAACTAAAATACCACATAACAA
The DNA here is from genome assembly GCF_900112265.1 of Pseudoalteromonas denitrificans DSM 6059. Classification (GTDB taxonomy): domain Bacteria; phylum Pseudomonadota; class Gammaproteobacteria; order Enterobacterales; family Alteromonadaceae; genus Pseudoalteromonas; species Pseudoalteromonas denitrificans. The sequence continues at coordinate 30,647 of NZ_FOLO01000058.1, forward strand.
AGTTAATACAGCCATAGGGATATAAAACTTTTTATAATTATTCCAAATTACATGTAAAACAAACCCAAACAAAACAATAAAAGTGGGACCTAACTCATTTGCAGCATAAATAAAACCATTGGATCCAACACCTTCGTCATCTGAAAGAGCATACGATGAACGACCAAAACCTAAAGCACCAAGTCCCAGGTTAAAAAGTAAAAATGAAAAATTGGTCCATAAGGCAAATCGAGTCCATCTTTCAGTAAAACGAGGCGCTACTTTATAGATTGAAGCTAAATATATGAACACTGTAAGCGGCATTAGTATTTTAATAATATAACCAATATCCGTAGCAAAAAATGAAATTTGAGAGGCTCTAAAAAATTCAATTGACGGTGTTACAAACAACAAAGTAATAACAAAGAATAATGTTACAAAAAGACTTAATTGATACAAGGCTATCATTAGTAACATAATTAAAAAAAGAGGCATTTTATAAAGTAATGATAACTTTAAGTCCACTCCCATTTGAATTACAAAGAAGCCAGAGATAATATCAATTAATAGATAACCACAGAGCATCCACATAATAATATGATGAATGACATTTATTTTTGATATTCGACTAACATTGAGCGGCTTACTACAATTAAGCATTAAAATCGCTCCGGATACTTTTTATATATCTCATAATAATTGGTTTTATAAGACTCAATATCTTTTAACACTTTTGCAGGATTACCTGCTGCAACAGAATTATCTGGAATGTCTTTTGTAACAATACTACCTGCACCAATGACCACATTAGACCCGACATTGACACCTGGTAAAATAATGCTTCCCCAACCTATAAAAACGTTATTGCCAATTGTAATTGGGTTGCGATATGAAGAACGGGAACCTGGTAAATAAGAAGGTTTATAGTTAACTAATTCAGGTAAGAAAAGCGTGGGAGATGCATCATGCGCAAGAAGAGTAACCCCGGTAATTGTGCAGTTACTTCCAATATGAAACTTATCCCCTTTGCTTGAACCTGATAATTTGCATTCAATTAATAATGTGTTTTCACCAATTTCAGCACCTTGGGCACGATATTTTGCCAAATTCAAATCCGAATGATACTTTGCTATGGTATTTTTAAAGCAGCGATTTATAGTCAACATTTGTAAAATTCGTAGAGTATAATATTTAATTTTTAGTGCGAGCATTAGCGACTCTCAACTTTAAATGTAGAATTTGAGGTTTCAGCTATCAAATCATTTGCTAATGCCGCCCAACTAAAGCGAATTTCGGCTTGTTTTCGATTAAACTCACTTATTTTTTTGTATTCATCATCAGACAATTGAGATGCTTTTTTAAATTCATGACTAAATGCATGAACGCTATGTTCATGAGAAAAGAAATTATGTTCAGTATCAATAATTTCATTACTTGCAGTCACAACATTTGATGTACTAGGTGCTGCAACGATAGGTAGACCAGTTGCTAACGCCTCTAATATCGTTTGTCCTAACGGTTCATAAATTGACGACATTACAAATGTATCAGCTACTTTATAATACTGTTCGGGGCACTGTTGACGGCCTATTAACTTGACTTGTTTTTGACATTTAAGTTTAATAATTAAAGATTCAAAATAATCAGTTAAAGGCCCATCTCCGAGCAACCAAAGCTCCAAATTGCTATTATTCGCATCAACTATTGCACGTATCGCGGTTTCAAAACCTTTTGCCTTCACATGTCGACCAATACATAAAAACACATGCCGCTCAGTATCATGACCTAAAGATTTACGTGCAATCAGTTTTTCAGTTCTACTTAGAGGATAAAAACGACTAAGCGATACACCTGGTTTAGTTACTTTTATATCTTGGCGATTAGTTAATTCACTGACCTGTGATAACATATTTTGACTAAAAACAAATAGTTTATTTGCTTGTTTTAAAGCCAGATTTTGAAGCTTCACATGAAAGCTAAATGATAATTTAGCTCTTAATTTAGAAAAACCGCTTAATCCTTGCGCCATGCTAGCTTGCGTTTCATTTTTAACGACACCAGGAATTAGGTAGGCTATGTTGTTACAGCCAGCAAGCTTAAGTAACACTAAATTAAAATGATATCGACATACAACAACACTAGGTTTATATTTATTTAAAAGTTTTTTATAAAGATTGAATGCATTGCGTACTTGTTTAATAAAACCTAAAACACCTTGCCCTGAACATGCTCTATAGCGATATACTTCTACACCATTTTCTATTTCATAATCAGGTAAATCTGTATTCAAATTATTGATATCACTCGTTACGATAATAACTTTATATCCCAGAGCTTTGTATTCTTGAGCTAAATGATAAAGTGAATTTTCAATACCACCGATACTAGGACGATACATATTGCTTGTAATCAATGCATATTGATTCGATTCAGAAATGTTGACTAATGAAGGATTCAAGTTTAGTGTTCCTATAAAACAGAGATATACATATATTTACCAAAGCTTAATTAAATAATTTAAGATCTAATAATTTAAAACTTCTTTCACACATTTCTATATAAAAAAATGCAAACAGCGGACGATTATAACAATCAAATTTTAATATTGATATTATTACAGCAGTCATTTGTGATTTATTAAAGGATCAAGTAGAATTCGATGCTTAAATTGCTTGTTTTTAGCCCTAAAGTTCATCTCGTAAACATTCGTTTACTCACAAGGAATAAATCTGAATGAAAATTATTGTTACTGGTGGAGCTGGTTTTATTGGTTCCGCAGTTATCAGACATTTGTTGGATACAACCCAAGATACTGTTTTAAATATTGATAAATTAACTTATGCTGGAAATTTAAGTTCACTCGCTGAGCATCAAGAAAATGAGCGATATATATTTAAACAGTTAGACATTTGCTCAAAAGATTTATTAACTGAAACAATCAAAGATTTTAAGCCTGATGCTATAATGCATCTAGCTGCAGAAAGTCATGTTGATCGTTCAATCGATGGCCCAGCTGCTTTTATAGAAACTAATATTATTGGTACTTATAATTTACTTGAAGCAAGTAAAGAATACTGGTTATCTCTCCCAGAAGATCAAAAAGTGTCTTTTCGATTCCATCATATTTCTACTGATGAAGTTTATGGTGATTTAGAAGGACCTGAAGATCTTTTTACTGAAGAAACAAGTTACAAACCAAGTAGTCCCTATTCAGCATCAAAAGCATCTTCAGATCACTTAGTAAGAGCTTGGCAACGGACATACGGACTACCCACTTTAATTACTAATTGTTCTAATAATTATGGACCAAATCATTTCCCTGAGAAATTAATTCCTTTAGTGATAATCAACGCCTTAAATGGCAACCCCCTCCCTGTATATGGGGAAGGACTTCAGATTCGAGATTGGTTATACGTAGAAGATCATGCTAATGCGCTAGTGACGGTTCTGAAAAATGGAGACGTTGCCCAAACTTATAATATTGGTGGTCACAATGAGAAAGCTAATATAGAAGTTGTTGAAAGTATTTGTGACATATTAAATGAAATTATTTCTGAAAAACCTGACGGTATAACAGATTTCAAATCATTAATTACATTTGTTGCTGATCGACCAGGGCACGATATCAGATATGCTATTGATGCTTCGAAGATACAGAAAGAGTTGAACTGGATTCCTAATGAAACATTTGAAACAGGGTTAAGAAAAACAATTAACTGGTTTTTAAATAACAAACAATGGTGGCAACCAATTTTAGATGGTAGCTATCAGACGCAACGCTTAGGATTAAAGGGTAAATAACATGAAAGGAATTGTATTAGCTGGAGGATCAGGCACCCGCCTTTACCCAATAACAAAAGGCGTATCAAAACAATTACTACCAGTCTATGATAAACCCATGATTTATTATCCGCTATCAGTATTAATGTTGGCGGGTATAAAAGATATATTAATCATTTCAACACCTGAGGATATGGATGGCTATAAACGCTTATTATCGGATGGAAAAGAATTAGGAATCAATATCTCTTATGCTGTGCAACCGAATCCAGATGGCTTAGCTCAAGCATTTATTATTGGTGATGAGTTTATTGGTGATGATAGTGTTTGTTTAGTGCTTGGAGATAATATTTTCTATGGCCAAGGTTTTGTTGAAAAACTCAAGTCAGCCGCAAATAAACCCAGCGGAGCTTCGGTATTTGGATATCAAGTAAAAGATCCTGAACGTTTTGGCGTGGTAGATTTCGATGATGATTACACCGCTTTATCCATAGAAGAAAAACCTGTTAAGCCTAAATCAAACTGGGCGGTTACTGGATTATATTTTTATGATAATTCAGTAGTTAATATAGCAAAACAAGTCAAACCTTCGTCTAGAGGTGAGTTGGAAATAACCACTATAAATCAAATGTATTTAGATCAAGGTAATTTAAATGTACAGTTATTAGGTCGAGGCTTTGCTTGGTTAGATACGGGTACGCATGATTCTTTACTTGAAGCTGGTCATTTTGTTCAAACAATAGAACATAGGCAAGGGCTCAAAGTTGCTTGCTTAGAAGAGATTGCATTTCGAAATGGCTGGATATCTAAAGAAACTTTACAATCTATTGCAAAGCCTCTTTTAAAATCAGGGTATGGAAAATACTTAATGAAAATATCAAATGAAAGAAAATTCAACCTTTAACTCTCACTTTGAAAGAAACTTTTTTCTAATTCAATTAAGTTTCTTTTAATTTTTTATAGGGTTGCCAACATACACTGCGCTAGCTTGCTTTATACCAATTCCGATAATTTTATGATCTAATAACCTTAACGAAGGAAGGTTATTAGATCATAAAATATAACTCAAATAGTTGCATCAATTACTAACGCAAGACTTAGAATTCGCTTACTTGGCGTTTCCCACTTCATAGATGGAAAAAATCGCACTCAAATAGCGCGTTTTTTGAAGTTAAGTAGAACTAGCGTAAATAAATGGATTAAGTGTTATTTAGATGTAAGCGTCTGGTGAAATGCATCTAGCCTAGTTTAATGTTCCAAGGTAGCAGGTGCTCAATACTCTCAGGGTTTTTGGCAAGTCCATCTAAACAAGTATTCAAATAGCTATCAACTAACAAACCATTGGCTTTGGCCGTTTCAATAATACTATAAAGCATGGCACTGGCTTTTGCTCCCTTTGCTGTATTGGAGAATAACCAGTTTTTTCGACCTATCACAAACGGTTTAACTGCACGTTCTGCGCGATTATTATCTATATTAATACGCCCATCTTCTAGATAAGTTATAAGTTTGTGTTCTTGATTCATCCAATAAGTAATTGCTTCACCCAGTTTTGATTTCGGTGGGGTTTTGTCTTTAATGTTAATTACCCAGACATGAAGTTTATCGATAATCGCTTTTGATTTTTCTTGTCGTACTTGATATTTTTCATCAACATTTTTGTCTTTTAGCGAAGCTTCAATACCGTAGAGTTTTCCGATAAGATTTAGGGCAACATCTGCTTTACCTGTTTTATTTTGCCCTTGCGCCGTTTTTGCGTCAACAAATTTTCTACGTGCATGTGCCATACAACCTGCTATTTTTGCTGTTGTTTTACCATAAGCACTATAACCGTCAACTTGTAAGTAACCTTGATACCCTTCAAGATAATTAACCACACAAGATGCGGCGCGACTATTATGATAATCAAATAAAACGATATTCGGTATCATGTTAAT
>NZ_FOLO01000124.1 GCF_900112265.1 Pseudoalteromonas denitrificans DSM 6059
GATCTGCATCAAGCTTAATATTCATACAAATAGTAAAACTCAAAAAAGACACTAAAAGTGTCTCTTTTATATAAATTCTACAGCCTCAACGCCCAATAGTGCGTCGAGACTTACAGAGTAATTTGGCCGCATTGGCAATTGTTATTCTATCTTCGATAACTTTCGCAACGATATCAACTGTGAGTTGAGCTTTAGAATCCATCACAATCATCCTCAACACCCCCTTAGTATTAAGAAGAAATAACACTAACAGAGATGTATAAAAAGAGACCGACAGTTTTCCTTGGTAATTAGCTACTACGACAGAATCGCTTGGTAATTAAGATACGACAAAGTCGCTTGGTGTTAACAACCATAGTCACTTGTTTATTATATGCCAGCACCACCATGCAGAACTACTTGATTCCTATTGCCATTTAATAATTGTAATAAGTTATTAGAAAACTCTTCCATTTTATGGTTTCGTACCTGAAGTTCACCTGATATTTTACGAATTTCTTCTTTTCGACAATCACTATATGGGTGATCAGCAAGCATCACATGAACTCCAACAATTCCATTTAATTTACTCGATGAAAGTACGTTGCATCGCAGTGATAATGTTTCTAAATATTCACTGTGATTAGGTTTAGATTGCGAACCAATTAACTCTGCTGCTCCATCCATTTTTGAAGAAAGCAGCTTAAGGTTTTTGCAAAAGGTCTTAACGTCATCTGCATTAAACCATGCTTCACCAATACCAGAGAACTCATTTAAATTTAGCTTACCAGATAAACCTACAGCGTAATCTTCAAGATCCGCTGTAATTGTTAATTGCTCCATCGTTCTCCCTTTGGCATATAATGAATGATATGGACTCCCCATCCAATTGGCATTTGTGCCATATTGAAAGTGCAAACATTCAAAAAATGGAGAGCCCATATGTCTTTAATTAAAGTTGTTGGCATCGATTTAGCCAAATTAGTTTTTAGTATCCATGGTGTTGATAAACATGACAAGTGTAAATTACGTAAAACTATTAAAAGAAACAAGCTATTAAAAGAAATAACTCAGCTTCCACCTTGTATTATTACGATGGAAGCCTGCTCTGGCTCTCATTACTGGGCAAGAGAATTTACCAAACTCGGACACGATGTACGTATTATGGCTTCTAAATTTGTTATTCCTTATCGCCAAAATGAAAAAAATGATGCCAATGATGCTGAAGCAATTTGTGAAGCTGCTACTAGACCTAAAACACGTTTTGTCACTATTAAAAACGAAGAACAACAAGCTGTGACCTGGTCAACTAAATTCAGTCACCCTAGTTAAGCAACCATTTTTAATTCTTTATTCAATAATTCAAATTTATTTGGACTTTGGTAACCCAG
>NZ_FOLO01000062.1 GCF_900112265.1 Pseudoalteromonas denitrificans DSM 6059
CGCCTAATATACGGCATAAAAACTGTGTGGATATGGCAATCGAAAAGGCGGTTGTTCAATTCTCAATCGAACATCCTCACCTTGGTCAGCAGAAAGTCGCCATGAAGCTGACTGAAGCGCTTGGTATTGATATCAGCCCAAATGGAGTGCGCAGTGTATGGCTAAGAAACAATATGAATACCACTGCGTTGAGAGTTGAAAAATCACAATCCTTACAAAAGTCAGCATAAACAATAGCCAGTTTAGTAACTGGCTGATATGCTACTTACGACAAAGTCGCTCGGTAATTAGACCGACAGTTTCCCTTGGTAATCACACACATACAGCAACAGGGGGTCATCAGCCTAAAGATAAGCTAAATTTTGGTATTAACTGGCATAAGAGTGCCCTCTCGTTTGGTTGGATCACTTATATAATTGGTAAATCAACAACTCCTGGTCGCGCAGAAGACTTTATTTATGACATAGATGCATGGAGCTATTCTAATTTAAATATGAGTTATAAACCTGATAATAATATTGCTTATTCAATCGGCTTAAATAATGTATTTAATCAGGAACCCAGACGCACCATGCTAACAGCTGGTAATACTAATTCCTCTGGGGCTTATAGCGCAGCTTATTTAGGCTCAAGCTTCTTTTTAAGAGCTAAATATATTTTTTAATAATAACTTCCCTGGTACCTATGCATGTTTTTTAAGTGCATAGGTATTTTATAACTATTTACAATTAGGGAATTATACGACCTAGCAACTCTTTAGTATGCGTTAGTACTTGTTGCGTTTTTTCCTTATGTGGAATGTGACCACAAGTATTTAAAATGATCATTTTTGACTCACCTGAGGTTTTCTGACTTATAAATTTTGGAAATGCTAATGAACCATATTCATCGTTATCACCATGTAAAGCCAAAACCGGGCATGTCACTTTATGGATATAAGGCGCTAAACTCCAATTAGAAAACTCCGGAGATAACCAAACATCAGTCCAGGCATGTAAAACCCAATCGGCTTTTTCACCATGCCACTTTTCAAGTTTCTTTAATTGTTCTGATTTTTCAAAAAATATTTTTGCTTTTTTTATGCCTTTAACCGTTAAATTTTCAACAAATGCCTGAGAGGCTTCTGTTATTACAGCTAAACAGTTTTCTACATGAGCAGCGATGGTAATCGCTATCGCACCACCCACACTATGACCAAAAAGAATAAACTTATCTAATTTCAAAGCCTCACATAACATAGGGAAATATAAGGTTGCTTCTTCTAAGATAAAGCACTTATCTGGTATTTTCTCTTGCTTACTGGATTGACCAAAACCAAACCTATCATATGCAATTACAACGCGAGATAAGTGTCTTGATAGCATTTCGGGGAAATCTTTCCATAACGCAACACACCCTAAAGAATCGTGAAGTAATACGATAGGAGTTTCATCAATTAATCGTTCTGGCGTCCATTTCTTAACATAAATATCACCAGCGGCAGTATTTATAAAAAAATCTTCAATTATCATATTACGCATGAGACCCTAGTTATTGTGTCGTTCATTATTTTTATATTACTGCACTATATCAAATTAACATTTTGTATTCGTTTATTTATTGCAAGCAAAATTAAACTCAGTTAATGTGCCATAACTGTAATAATTAATGAATAAAAATAATTGATTTGTTGCTGTATTCAAAGATTTAAATTGTTTATGGAAAATAAATGTTTCACAAAATATGCTTGATAGGAATATCCTTATTACAGAATGTGCATCAACTCAAGCCCCTAAAGAAGAGCCACTCAAAATAGCAATAGACTCAAAAATTGTTAAACAACTTAAAAATAAAATTACTTGGAAATTTTAACTTAGTTTAAACAGATAAAGGATAGCGCCAAACTCGCTCAATATGGACAAAATGAAAATCGAATTTATAGAAGCGACTGAAAAAGATTCCGAACATATCGCTCAATTAGTACTGAAACTCACAAGTGAGATTTGTAAACTTACCAAAACACAACATTTTGATATAACACTTAGTGAAACGACTCAACGCTGCCAAAAACTATTAAAAGAAGGGCATTATGCTGCCATTATTGGGTTTTATGGAAATAAACCAATAGCCGTTGCAACCTTCGCAGAAACGTATGCTTTATATGCAGGAGGGAAAATTGGACTTATTCAAGAGTTTTATATATCACCCGAACATAGAACATCTGGATTAGGTCGTATTTTATTAGATCGCGTCAGAGCTTATGGTCTACAACAAAATTGGTCCTGCATTGAGTTATGTACCCCCCCATTACCTGAATTTGAGCGTACATTAAACTTTTATAAAAAGAATGGATTATCTCCTGTTGGTGGTAGAAAAATGAGACAAACATTAATTTAATAATATGCTCACCCAAAACAAACCTGTCGCACATGAATTTACCCCTGACTTTTAAAAATACAGGCCCTGTAAATTAATTCTTTATAGCGCGCATGAAACACTTTTAAAATCAGAAAACTCCAAGATTTTATTGACGTTAAATCGTGTTTTTACCTACTTTAATATTCATTTTATTATCAAAAAATTATCTTTCCTCCAGGTGAACCATAGATTTACATCTCAAAAGTAAGTTATCTGAAATTTAGTTGAGTTTTAATTGAAATTTAGCTGATGTTTTTATGATGATTTATCAATATATTAAATACAATAAATTTAAGGTACAAAAAAAGTTTTATTTCCAATATGATTATGAAAGAGGTACAGGCCTCTGAATGATAAAGCTCATAAATTGAAAAATAGATGAATGAGCAAAAAATAATTAAAAATCAATTAGGATATTAAAATGAAACTTAAACTAAACAAAAAGAAACTAAAAAACCTATCTAATGATAACAAAGCACTTCCAATGAATATGACACCAAAAATAGGTGGCGCACGAGGTCCTGAATCAGAAGCTTTTTGTCAAAATACAAATGATTACTGGTGCCAAAGACCTACATCTCCACTTGTGACATGCTCAAACGCTGATTTATGTGTTTAATATAAGTTAACATTATTATATTTGTTTTGATGGGACATTCAGCTATGAGTATCCCATCATTTCAAAAATCAGCTATTCACGTTAATGACTTCTAGCGCAGTAAATCATCTCACAACTTAAAACGCTGTTTTCGATATACCACCTCAAAATTCAGTTTCAAATATCAGCATGAATATCTCACCCTCTATAGCAGTTTTTAATTCAATACAGTCAATTTAACCAACCTTATTTATCCTCTTTTTACCCGAGTTTGTTTTTAGTTAGCCGAATAAAGTAAGCACACAGATAAAACAGCGCAATTTATAGCTAGCCAAGAGGGGAGAGTAATGAAGCAGATTACTGAATTTGAACTAAAAGAAGTCGGTAATAAAAACGAATTTTGGGGACATCTTGAAAAAGAATGCCAAGCAATGGCAGAACATGCTTTTAGTAAAGGTTTAAAAGTACCCGCAAACATAATGAAAGTTTTTGAGAAAATGGTCACTAAAGACAAAGTGTCTGCTGAAGAACTAACAGATATGCACAATCGGTTAGCTGAACTCATTTCTCCAGCTAAACCAGAAACAATTGTCTTAATGGCCCGAGAAAAAGAAAAAGGCTCCATATTTTTATTTTTAGGGAGAGTGCCACTGATCCGGCGCATGATGTTAGTCGCAATTGTTTCTTTGTCAGCTTTGATTGGTTTAAGTTTGTCTCAATACATCAATAATGAAAACATGGTTACAAGCATGTTTGATATGGAAGGAGCCAGATTACTTTACGTACAAACTATTTTGCTAGCATCCGCTGCAATAGGAGCATCATTCTCAGCACTCTTTAAAGCAAATTCCTATGTCACTGCGGGAATATATGATCCTAAATACGAAAGTTCTTATTGGGTGCGATTTGTAGTTGGTTTGATTGCTGGAATTATATTAACGCAACTCATTCCTATCAACTTAGATGCAGTTGCAAAGGCAGCATCGGAGGCCAGCGGTACCACAGCTTCAGGCGTCAGCCATGCTGCAATTCGCATTACCATGGCATTAGTTGGCGGATTTTCAGCTAACTTAGTTTATAAAATTTTAGATCGTATTGTTGAAACCGTGCAGTCATTTATCTCTCCCGTACAAGCAGAAGACCCCGAAGTTATTAAGCAAATGCTCACGAATAAATTTAACCAACAGCAACTCGTATTTATTTCTGGTTTAGCCAGTGAACTTTTAAACATCCAACAAAAGCTAGGTGACGAAGACTTTATTAGTAAAAAAGAAATACAAAGAATTTTATCTGAGTACCTCACATTTATAACTTCAAGTAAGGAAAATATGCAATGAATAAAAAAACACGATTATCACTCAAAATATTGCTCCCATTTTTAATTGTTTTTTCACTGGCATCTTGCTCTTTGCAATTGATTTCAGACTATGACCAGCGCACTTTAGAGCAACTAGAATTAGTCGCTAAAAAAGTAGATCGCTTATTCATTCGACTAAGCTATATGCCTGCACATAAACGAACCTATTCAAATAACGCATCATCATATATGGATATTGATGTTGAATTACAAGCGCTTAAGACTAGGCAAGAATTAAGGGCTTTGAACGAACTAACTCTTAAACAGGTCAATATCACCATTTCTTTATTCAAACAAGATAGAGAGCAACATAAAAAACAAGATACCATTTCAAATTTTTTACTTAAACGACATAGAAAACAATATAACCGACTTTTCCTCGCCATGATAAAAGGTGAAGAAGCTAAGAAAATACCACAAAGCAATCAACAACCTACTAATCAATTAAAAAACTATTAACCAATATAAAACATTCTTAAAAAGGATATAAAAATGAGTATAGATATCGCAAACCTATTTAAAAACATGGCTTCTACTGCTGGTAGTGATTTACAAGAAGATGGCGACAATATAAGTGGAAATTTGCTTAAAGTATTAGATAACAACAAGGAGTCTATTGCCGAGCTAGTTGAGGCACGTGCTAATGGTGATATAAACCAAGAAGATTTTGACTCTGAACTTGCTCGTGAAAAATCAATTTTAGAAGTAGAAATGTTAGGTTTAGAAATAGCCAGTAAAGCCGCCATTCAAAAAGCTGTTAATGCCGCTATCGGAACCTTAACCAGCGCAGTTTCAGCCGCACTGTAATGAAATAAATGAAACGTATATATATCAAACCTCTTCAGATGCCTGAAGTCGCTTAGGTATAAAGCCAAATACACTCGTGTACTTGGCTGCTTTGCGTTTTATTTCTCTAAATAAGGGCTGAATTATGACAAAAAAAAGAATACGCATTCGATATCGTCGCATTTCACTTATTCGACCTTATCGTATCATTTATAAAAAAAAAGCAATTAAAAAACCCGAAACTGATCAAATAAGCACGCTTGAGCCTAAAGAAAACAATAATATGATAATAAATGACCCCAAAGAAATAGAAGCTGAACTAGCCACAGAAGCACCAACGAATAACGAACAAAAAAGTGAGGAAGCTTCAAAGGTCGTAAGCTTTGATCCTGACTATAACCCGTATGCTTATTTAGTCAGTCAATTACCTAACATGCTAAATGCGATCCCTAACTTAGTAGGAGATCCTAAAGAAGAGGAAAAAGATGATAAAACTAATCCAGAAAAAGTAAATTATAGCACCAATATTAAAACGAATGAACCAAACTCGAGTGCTTCTGATAATGATCTAACTTCAAGTCATAGTATTAACGCGAGTCGTAAAATCAACAGTTCAGATCTTAAAACCAATAATGTTGGTCTCACTACAAATACCAAAATTAAAACAAAGAAAGCTGATATTCATAAAAGTACAAACATTAAATTTTATGATCTTGATATAAAATCAAACAATGATATTAAAACAATTGAGGCTAAAATTAATGAGAATAGCCATATAAAAATTAATGATATAGAGATAAAGGCAAATAAAAATAGGCATACAGTTAAAAAAGAGGCTCAAACACCAAAAGTAATACAGCATAACCAAGTAAAATCATGTTTAATACAATGGCAAAAATCAAATAATAATATTCACTCAAAAATAGAAAAAGCATTTATTTTAGTCAAACAAAAAAGCAAACTCCCTTGGACTAAAAATTTCAAATATAAACGACTTGCGGTAAGGTTTGGAGGGCCCGTAAAACCATTAAAAACGCATATTCAACCTTTTGAAAGTTCAGATAATACACTTTATCAGCAATTCAAGCATTTTTCTTTCACCCATAAAGTTTCATTAGCTAAGTTGAGTTTAATTTTTTCTTCAGTACAAAAGACACGCAACTTTTTACAATCAAGTAAGCTAAAACAGATTTATGCACCAGTTAAAAAAATGAAATGCATGTCACTTTACTCCCTTACTCTGGGTCATTATTTTGAAAAAGCATTGAAAAAAGAGCACTTATTTGGGAGCCAAAAATTAATCAGTGCTTGTTTACCTCTGTTAGAGTTTAAACAACAAAACATGCTCAAAATATCGAACTTACCCTCACTTATAAAACAGCTACACAATACATATATTATTAATAATCAGGATAAAAAATGTGCCTATATTTTAACGATTCGAATAGGAAAACAACATTTTAATATTGAGTTAAATAAAAACTCAGTGCATTTATATCTGGCATCAATGAAACCTATAAGTACAGAGTTTAACCAGTTTATAGACTTACTTGAATACTTAAGTAAAAACCTTGATTCAGAAAAACAATGCATTTTAGCCCTGTACATGAAACCAGCCAATTTAAATGAAAAACTCAGCCTAACATATAAACAAAGGTGCAAAATTTGGCAGCCATATTTAAGTCAGAAATTTCATGATTTCGTAAGTTCACCAGAGGTTTTAGTCAGTCACACCAAGTTAAGTTAAGACATAAATCATAATATTTTAGCGTGATTAACCAGACAATAAATTTACCAAATTGGAGTTTAAATTTAATGATTAAATTATTATTTCGTTCTTGTGTAGCAAGTGATGGCCGAAAATTTGCTTTTTTAACAGATCAACCTGAAGTCGAAGAATGTTTCGATAATGGATATAAAGTTGCCTATAAAGATAGAGATGGCAGCAATAACCCTGAGCTATTAGCGCATTGGAAAACAGAATTCACAGTAACATCACCAGAATTTACTTTATTACCAGAGTCAGAAGAAATACCAGCTGAAGTCATGACTGGTTTTAAAAATATGATTTCAGGGTTACTTAAAGGAATCGATGTTCTTTTTTGTGATTACAACTTAGGGATAGAAGGTGACTTACCTATGTGTAATGAAATTATGGATATACACAAAAGTACAGACTTTGTATTATTTTCTTGTGCTGACATAGTAGGTGACGATCCTAGTGTGCAACCCTATATGGTTTCTTATGCAGCCCCTAGATATGATTCAGGTAAAAAAGTTGCACTGCAGCATCGTATTTATTGTAAAACAGATCCCTTTGCTTTTTGCCAGGCAATAAATGCCATTGTCGTTCAGCGTAAAAAAGATAATCTAATGGGTGGGCACATTCGTACCGATATTACTCCATACATTACTGAACAAACAGTAGATGAAAGTGTCGCTAAACAAGCCGTTAATCATTTTGTTGACATGATAAGACGTTTAAATGGCGATATTAAAACCTTACCAGCACCAGAATAACTAAAATAAGATCCTAAATATTTAGTCAAGCTAAGTCACAAGTCATTTTAGGCTTAGCTCTACTGATATATGGTTACCCAGTCATTATTTTGCAGTACAGCACTGCATAACCCTATTAAGGATGTCCCTGTGGATAGTAACTTTCATTATTATGGAACCTATTTGGCTGCCCGCCTAGCGGGCATGAAGCCATATACAGCACAACAACTTGCCTATTATTGCCGTACTATGACGCAAATGCAGACTGGATCTGAGGCGCTATCAACTTGGCAGTATCAAGGATATAAGTTTTTCCCCTGTAGTACAGGTAGTCATATCAAAGTTGATGATATAAATGCACACTTAAATGATCATTTTCATTGTGATCTCGCTTTTAAAGATTTACCTGCTTTTAAAGAAAAATCTGTACATTTAGATGAAGAAAATACGTTAATAAAATCAAAAATAACAAAAACGACATATAACGAACACGCAGCTAGAAATAATGAAAAACAATCAATGACAAGCCATTATTATAATCCGCTAACAGATATTGATTGGAAAAAAGGCGGACAGTTTAAAGCGAAATTCAGTCAAAAACTCGCTTTCAAACATTTACTCTCTCAAAATGAAACTCAAAAAAAACAGACTGATCAAAACAATATCGATTTCTCATTTGATGAAAATAGCTTTCAGATTAAAGAAAAAGTGATTGATGAAACTATAAGTAATCAAAGTTTAGATAAAGTAGACCCTAAATTAAGATGTGAAGCTAATAGTGACTTTTCGCGCACGATGTTAAATGATGTGATCCACAAAACCCGCTACCGTTCAGATGTAAATAAATTTGAGTTGGCTTTATTAGGCTGTCGTTTATTTGTATATCAAAATACCTGGAAACACAAAAAAGAAAATAATCATAAAGATAAAAGTCAAAACTTATTTGATGCCTTTTATTGGACGGTTTATGCCATAAGTAGTTTTATAAAAGGTAAAACAATGACTAACAAGCGTCATTGGTCAGCAGATCATAAATTTAAAAATATCACTTTATTAGAAAGCTGTTTAACAGATATTTTCACTCATGAGGGCTCTCATTTAAAAAAAGAATACCTTTGGTTAAACCATATGCCAACTTTATTGAGCAATGATGAAAACGCATCTTCCGTGCCATTTATTAATTGGTTAGAAGGACTTAGATATCGAGAAAATCACTTAATCGAGCAGGCGATGCTTGAAGCAAATACCGATGAGACACGTCAAATAGAAGATTTAAACGCTTTTAAATCAAGCTATTTTTTTAAGTTAAATAAAGCAAATGAATATCACTCAACCTGGTTAGCACAACAATTTAAAAACCAAGGCTTATCTGAGTTTGATACAACACAAAGGTTAGGTAATTACGATATATGGCGTTTATAAGTTTTAACCATTTAATTAATATTTTTTAAGGAGTTTAGTATATGCGTTTTTTAGATATCTTAATTGTTGTTTGGCTCATTTGTATCAGTTTATATTTGTTGAACCCCATTTTTAAAATCTTCATAGATGGACTTTTACCTTAATCATAACTTTGAAATACCGAGTTCCCTTCCGGCCTATGCTTCAACCCAGCCTCTGGGTCGGCTTTTATAAATAATGACAATGAATAATAATCCACTGAATAATACGCAATTAAATAAACCACTTCATCAAGGTTTATTTGAGCATAAAAAATCAACACATATTCAAATAAAATTAAATTCGTCTAGATTGTTAAAAAACTTAAATAAACTACAACTCAAACCGCTAAAATCAACTTGCCCCGAAAAAACCTTAAGTTTATTGACTGCCGATATATGCAAAAAACTCGCGATAAACAATGTCTCCAACTTAGAGCAAGCAAATAGTTTTATACAAGGTATTAATACTAGCCATACAACAAGGTTTGCAATTTTCCACCCTGAAAACGGCTTTGTGGGCTGTATTTGTTTTGGTATTACCCAAGAGGTAAGTGAAAGATATGCAAATATTAGTTACTTCATAGGAGAGCAATATCAACAACAGGGTTTTGCTAGTCAAGCATTAGATTTATTATTCGAAGAATTAAGAAAATTAAATATAACTTATGTAACAGCACAAGTTTATCGCTATAACATAGGGTCAAAGCGGTTATTAATTAAGGCTGGTTTTTATTTACTTAAGGATGATATCTCAAATAATCATCTAGAAAAGCAAGATTCTGATATTTTGAACTTTAAGCGATTCCTATAAAAACACGTTAGAATTTTTATAGGGATCGCTTAAAACAGAAAATGAAAACAATTAATATAAATATTTGAGGTAAGTTTCCTTCTTAACCAACATAAGCATATTCATATCACTGTTCTCACTTTCCTAAATCGTAACAAAGGAGATGTTAGTACTCACAAACCCAACGAGTTCGAGTTTGACAATTGTATTTTTCTACACCCACTTTTATTTTATCCGTACGCCATTCTGTTCGTGTTAAATCATAACGTGTATTGCCTAGGTATACAGGACCTCGGCACTGATATCGACCAGGAGTCGTAAAAGAATACGTATCTTCAGCAGCTAAGCTTTCATAGTGACATTCAGTAATTTCTTTATCTTCGTAGATAGGGCGCTCATCACATACCTGATATGTTTCTGGCACTAGAATTCCATCACACCAACTTGATGCAGCAGGACCGTCTAAAATTGCTGATGGCGCAACAGGTTTAATAAATTCTGAAATATTGATACTACTCGGAGCTGCCATAGCAACAACAGGTAAAAAGCTAAGTGCAATTACTAATTTTTTCATGGGTTTTTCCCTACCTTATAGTTATTATTTAATTACATAGTTCCTTGTTCGGGTAATAACCTATCAAACCTATTTATGTATGTAAACCAAAAAGGTACAAATATTTTATGAGGAAATAAAAAAGGATCGCAGTTAATAAAATAAAACTTAGTTTATAAATAGTCGGAAAATTATAAAGATTGAAACTTCACTTTATGCATTTTATATTTAACGTTAGATTTTTAATAATTGTATATTTAAACCACACTCATTAAAGGTTGGTTTATTACATATTTAGCCTCTGCTGTTTTGATCCAATTAAATTCTTATACCTAATAACAGGCGAATAGTTGAACTGCAAAGCCAGAATTAAAAACGATGACTGATTGGATTCATGATAAAAAAGAATTCAGTAAAACCGAATAGGAAATAAAAAAACAACAAAAGCAAGGGCGGTAGCGTTAAGGGTAACTGAGTCGTGTTATAAAATTCTGATACATCTATTTTTGAAAACATAACTATCTTTTCTTTAACATATCTTTAAGGCTTAAATTAATAAAGAGACTGTCTTTTATTCAAAATAAATGTAACACTTTCAATGTTCTATCTAAGGAACTAATCAATGATGATTTACCAAAGAAAGGAAGATAATTAAATATGAAAATTATAATAAATATATTGATATGTATCTATCTGTCAGGGATGTTTATAACTGTTCAAGCTTCAGAGATACCAGAGTGTCAAAGTGATGAATGTGTTAATTATTTTAAAAAATATAAACAATATTCAAGAGCAGGTCACCCAGCGGCAATGGCAACATTAGGGGAATTATATTTTAGTGGCTATGGTACAGATAAAAATCTAAAGAAAGCATTAAAATACTACAAACGTGCTGCACGCCATGGTTCTACTTTTGCCCAACATAAAGCTGGTTTACTTTATTTAAAAGAAACTGAAGTATTAGATAAAGAAGAGGGTATAAAATATCTAAAAAAAGCCGCCAGAAACAAACATGGGGCAGCAGCATTTTTGTTAAGCGTTATTTACCATGAAAATGACTATAACCTATATGATCTCTCGCAATCAGATAAATGGCTAGCAGTTGCTTATCAAGCTAAATACAACAAAGTACCTGCATTTATAGACAACTTAATTAAATTAAATCTATTTACAGCGAATAATTTCCCGGAATCAACTCTGTTAATCAATGAATTACTTCTTTCACAAAATCACCTAACCCCCCAAGATAAAAATATTACAAATTCAGGAGCCTCTGAAAAATACCAACAAGCTTCCATCCCTTGGCCTAAAGGTGATACTGAAGTCATAACAGTCACGGCACCCACAATAAGTGAAATTTTTGATTTTGAATTAGCAAGCTTTAAAAATAAAGCGCCAATACAATCTGGAACGGGTTCTCGCCTACCGGGCACTTCATGTGCAGATAACCCATCTTGTCACGGGGGAGATATTGATGCCTACAAACTTTTGTTTGCAAAAATGCGTGCAGGGTAATATATAAGATTAATTTATTAGTATGTGTTAGTTAAATCTTGATCTGACAGTGACTCATTTTAATATAGTGACTGTCAGGCTATCAATAATAAGACCAGAGATAAAGTTCGCGATGAGCGCCGCACACTTTATATTTCCCCTAGCTTAAACAAATACACTAAGGCAGCTAACTAACAGAGTAGGGCTAATACTTTGTTTGCCATAATTCCCTATTAATAAGTATATTAAAAATATATAAATCCCAAAATGCACTACAACAAACGAAATGGTTCAGACATCACTAATACCGACTTCTTAAACTATTTATTTCATGCTGGTGGACTCAAAAGCACGCTCACTTAAAAAAACCATTACAGCTATAATTTTTTTGCCTAATTTATTTTGACAACCTAACGGTACAAGAGCCCATATAGATTAATTAACTTTAAAACGATGTTTATCAACCTATTTATTACAACTGTAAATGGGCTTTACAACTTTAGTTATGAATATATGCACCACCTTTTAGCTACAAGAGACATTACTTGAAATTTATAATTCTACTTTGAGTCAGATAACACACTGCAACAGGTACTCTGCCGTCGATATAAATTTGTAATATCAAAGAGTGGGTCCTAATCTCACGTTCACTAAGTGTATAAACGTTAAGATGGTGCTGTATTTTAATCAGCTTTCATCAAAAATCATTTTTATTTCGTCTTTTATGAACTGAGTCCGTCTTAAAGGAGAATTAGTCATAAAAAGAGATTTAGTTATGAATGTAAACAAGCATAAATCGGTAGTCGCAATGGGGCCACGTTAAAGTATTTAGTCCATGGAAGTATATTCTTGATAGCCAGGTTTTAGCATTACTTCAAAAGACAGACTGGCAAGCAACAGATAAAGAGGGTTTACCAAGCGGGCAGGATATTGTAGAGCAGTATTTAACGCCTGCGTCATTAACCCCTGAACTTTTTGACGCGATTTCCTATGAGAAAGAAGTTACTGCTGTTTCAAAATAAGGTCATGCAAAATCATCATCAAATGATCGCGATGATGCTGAATATACAGTTCATGTGAAGTCATCAAACGGTAAAATAGACATAATTAAAGCTGCGGCCGTTATTGATGCCTCTGGTACATGGAGTAATCCCAATCCAATTGGTCTTGATGGCTTACCTGTGCCCGGTGAAAAAAATCAAGATTTGATTATTTATGGGATCCCAAATGCGATAGGTAAAGACAAAGCTGATTATGCAGCAAAGCGCGCACTTGCCCTAGGAGGAGGCCACTCTGCTATTAACGTTGCACTGGATTTACTTAAGCTACAAGATACACACTCTGATACCAAAGTTATTTGGGGATTGCGTTCAAATAAATTAGACAAACTTTTAGGTGGCGGCATTAATGATGAATTACCAGCGCTCGGGGAATTAGGGATCGCGGCAAAATACGCCATTGATGCTGGTTTATTAGAATTACACGCACCTTTTGAAGTTAAGCGAAATACTAAAGTGGCTGATGGGTTATTTATAAATGCCTTTACCGAATATGATGAAACAAGCTTCGAAGTCGATATAATTATAGTGACCGCAGGATTTAGACCCGATTTTAATATGCTAAGGGAACTTAGAGAATTAGTGCAATGCTCTGAAGCACAAGTTTGGTCGTCGCCAGAGATACACGGCAACATGTCTGGCGTAATGAAGACTCAAATAGATTGGATCCCCCTATCAATAGGCGCAGTTAGGCCAACACAAGGAAAAGTTTTAGCTGTTATGCAAATAACTGCTGGCTAAAAAAGTTTCAATTTAATCAATAACATGTGGATTTTAGGCCGCTGGATGAGAATGTTAACAATCCCTAATCAATCATCTGTTGCAAAAGCTTATAACGAATTTAATGAAAAAGGAATAATGAAAGCATCTTCATATAGAGACCGTATTGTTGATGTTATGGAATAATTAATGCGTTTCACATATTTAACGAAAGATAAAAATGAATTTTTGGTCGATAGATATAGTGAAAGGAGTGATATAAAACCAAGATTAAAAGCCATTTAATATTAATTACAGTCTCAAAACAGCGAGTTTACCTATGTGAACTCATTTGTAAAAACGAAATAATGTTGAAGGATTACTGAAAATAAAGAGGGATTGCATCACACTTTTAAAATAAGAAAACACCGTTATTCTTCTCATAAAAAGCCACTCAAATCATTTGAGTGACTTAATATAAAATAAAGATCCTGTAATTTAATTGTTTAGATTTAAGGTGCTATATACAATTCCCAAGGGCTGCCATCTGTAGGTATATTGCCTTTGGTATACCATTTGGCTTGATACACTTTTCCTTTATAACTGGCTTTATCTGTCCCTCTATATACTTTAGCTTCATCCCAAGCTGCAACGCCATCTACAGGAGGCTCTGTAGGAGGTGTATCGAGTTCATCTACGACACGAATTTTAGGCCAACTCGCATGAGAGCCATAAAAGTTAGTAACACATTTTTCATAGTCACCTGGTACTAAAGCTGAATAGGCAGTCTGAAAACCAACTAACTCACATTCAAAAGAAGCACCACCAGGGCGATCAGCATAGTATTTCCAGTTACCATCCCAGTTAGTATAAAGCACATCGGTCGCACCATTAAGGTTTAAACTTCCAAATGGTGTTTGCTGCCAACAGGTATTTTCTTCATCTGTTTCAATTGGAATTAAATAATGATTAGCAAGCCCCTCCCAATAACGAATGCGATTAACAGGTTGACCTTTAGTGCGATTTTGAGCACCACATTCAATGCCACCATTAATCACATTAATTGTAGTGCCAAAGCCATAACCTATTCCTGCATCTGTTTCCCGTTGTGAAGGAGTCCAAGTACGATCTATTACATGTAACATAGCTGGTTTTGGCGCTTGAGGGGTAAGAAAAAACCAAATGGCAGAGGCCAAATTTAGCCATGAGTCTGCAACACGGCCAGGATCATTGAGCAAAACAGTCGCATCCCCATTAAACATCACTTCTGAAAAAGCACCATAATTAAAATGATAAGACAATTGCTTTGCACCTCGACCAAAATAGCCTTGACCAGGAGCACAAGGCCAACGTGTATTTTGCCAATCATTTTGACCACAACCTGTGATATAACCCGCTTGTCCTTCTGACCACCCCATTTCACGAACGTGCACTAAAGCCTGTTGCCACTCTTCTAAGCCCTCAGGATTATCAGATGTATTTGTTTTTGCAATATGGCCACCCGTTTCTTGTGAAAAATGGGCGAAGGCTGTGATAATAGACTTTTTACAAATTGCATCTGCATCTCGTCCATCGGTATAGTCGCCACAAAAAGCTGGAAACTTACCAATCGCACGTAAAAAGCGTGTATAGGTATATTCAGGTGCAGCCATACCCGTCAAAAAATTCCATTCTGACTGAGGAAATACACTTTCTACTCGCTTTACATTTTTCGGGTTGTTTAAGGCGCCAGGAATAATCGCTTCAACAATATTATTAGAGCGCGTCTCTAGAGCTTTAGCCCAAACGTCATACATAGGATTGATTGTTTTAGCATCTTGTGCTGCGTTTAATTCAACACGAGAAACAAGGTAACCACCTGAATTTTCAGGATCTGGCTGAGGGTTCATGGCAAAACTATTGGCTGCGATACTGTAGCCTACCAGTGACGTAATGAGTTTGAGCTTAAACATAGATATATTACCTTTTTGTTATTGAGTATTGTTAATATCTTTAAGTCACAAAGCCGCGCTTTTGATCTAACTACTGTAGGCACAGATTATTGTGAAAATCAGAAAGTTCCGCTTAAAATTTACATTATGTATCCTAACAGAAACATAATGTTCACAAATGACATCGCTGTCAATCTCTTTTTTAGGTAATTTATAAAATAATTAACGATTCTAAAAATCAGGATTAATAACTATTTTAGTGTTAAAAACAGGCAGAATATTTATTAAAATTTTAGAGAGCTATTTTGATTAAACCAGCTTAATAAAATCAAATAGTGATTAAAAATCATAATCTTAAATAAATTTAAACTGTCATATTAAAAGTGAAATGGTAATGGCATTTTTTACTACACATTCAAATTCGGTTGCTTTTTGAACATTTAGAATAAACCTAATCGTAATAAATAATATTGATATTGAATGAATGCCACAATTTAAAAATTCAAAGGTAATTCATCGCTATCAAGGCTTTATCAACAAAAAAGAAGGGTCGTTAATTTATTTTATAATCAGAACTTAGCAAGATTACAATCAGTAACAAGCAATTACATTTATTACAATTACTCACACAGAAGTATTATGTATTCAATTCCAGTTACCCTAGTATGCGCTTCCCTAATTATTAGTTATAGAAAATGTAATGAAAAAAAGTATTTTTTCAACCTTTGCCCTTGTTTGCTCCCTAAATATTATCGCCTCTGAAAGTACATTTAAAATAACAGACTTAAATGCAAAGCTTGGCGATGGAGCGGTCGTAACGCTTGAGTCTAAGCCATTTAAACTCAGTGGCCAAACACTTCAAAAAGGCGATTTATTTCCTTCATTGATCTTAAAAAACAAATCTTATTCAGATTTTGATACATCAAGTTTAACGGGGAAAGTAAGAATTTATAACGTCGTCACTTCGGTCGATACGCCTGTGTGCAATCAACAAATAAAAGCATTAAACGCATTTATGACAACACATAACCTGAATGATATTGAAGTATATGCCGTTAGTGCGGATACGGCTTTTGCACAAAACAGATTTAAAGAAAATAATGAGATAACAAATGACCTCATGTTTTTATCTGACTCAATAGCGCATCAATTTGGTAATGAAACAGGAACTTTAATTTCAAGTTTTGGTTTATTGGCACGTACCATTATTGTTGTTAACAAAGACAATAAAGTTGTACATATTCAAAGAGTACCTGAACTCACAACTATTCCAAATCTAGAAACAGCAGTCGCTGCAGCAAAACAACATTCGTCATAACATAGGAAAAACACAATGAATCAAGTCACATTCCAAGGTCAAAAAGTAGAGATCGCAGGTATACTTCCAACAGTTGGTGCGCCATCTCCAGATTTTACTTTAACAGCAAGCGATTTATCAGAGTTAACGCTTAGTCAGGTTAAAGGTAAAAATATTATTTTGAATATTTTTCCGAGTATCGATACGCCCGTTTGTGCAACAAGTGTTCGAAAATTTAATGAAGAAGCTGCAAAGTTAGACAATACAGTGATTATTTGCATTTCTGCAGATTTACCTTTTGCAACTGGCCGTTTTTGTGAAGTTGAGGGGATGAATAATGTACAACATGCATCCACTTTTCGTAACCCAGATTTTGCATCACAATTTGGTGTTGCTATTAATAATGGCATTTTAAAAGGCTTAACAACCCGCGCTGTTATATGTATCAATTCGTCAGGCATAGTAGTTCATACTGAACTCGCACAAGAAATAACAGAAGAAATTGATTATAAAAACGCACTGGCTTCTATCAGTCTATAATTCCTCTTAATTTTTGCAAACAGTCGTATTTATGTTTGCAAAATGTTTACATATTTAACTACTCGTACCGGATCAAAATGCAAACAACTTACATTTTTAGACTTGTTTTAATTATTCAGCTATTGATATCTTTAATGAGCACCATAACGTCCAATATTCTTTTTGATACTTTACCTTTAGTTTTACAAAATTACATTTCTCAAGAGCAAGATTTTTACTTTAGTGGCATTTTTTATCTATCATTCGCCTTGTTGTTTTTTGCCTTAATTCCCATTTGTACGATTGGCCTCTGGCATTTTAAAGGTTGGGCTAAGATACTTTTTATATTTATGTTATTAATAACGATCCCAGTAGAGTTGTTTAGTAATGTCGTTATCATGGACCCATGGACAGGAATGCTTTTAAGTTTAAATGCTATGTTTCTAGGCATGATCCTAGTGATGCTTTTAATGAAACCCATTAAAAATAAATTTACTGGCCAGAAAACAAAAAACATATCATTTTTAGTGCAAGTTCATACTTTGCCTTCAGATTTGCAAACTGTACTCAACAACCCTTCAAGTTATTTATACGATACTGCAAAAATTTATTCGCTTCTTGTCAACAGTCCGATGCTCCATAAAGTATGGGCAATCGATACAGTCGACAAAGATAAGTTATGGATTGGAATCAATATTATGAGTGATGAAAATATACCTTCATTACATACAGTAAAACTAGATGAAGGTACATTCGAAAAAATTGAAGACGAACAATATGAAGTTGAAGTTTTCAAATAACGATAAGGCGAACTTAAAATGACACTTTTTATAAAATCGACTTTGTTTGTTATACCCTTTATTTCTGCTGTATTACAGGCTACCGAAATTGATCATATTTATGCGGGGAAGTTTGTTTGGGGCCATGAGGTTAGAAGTATTTCATTGTGTAATCAACAGACTTGGCATTGGGCTTATTTACATGAACCCAATAACAAAATGATTGAATATTATATAAAGAATCAAAACAAACCTTATCAAGAAATATACATTAAATTTAAAGGTCATTTTTCAAGTATGAACTCAACAGGGTTTTCAGAGCTGTATAACAGTAAAATACAACTAACAGAAATAATTGAATATAGTTTTGAAATCCCCAAAAGCTGTCATTAACTTTCAACTGATTCAAACACGTTTTCCGTCAATTTATATGCGCATCTTAATCTTTATCTTATTGTTTTGTATCGACAATATAAAACAATAAGATAAAGAAAGATCAATGCGTTTGTAGCTAAACAATACTTAAAGCCTCACCGAACATGAATTTTGATAGCTGCTTTTATATTGCCAGATTATTCAGGTAAGACTTTTTCGAAATATACAGCTTCAACATCGCCTAAAGGGTCTTTGTGAATATATGTTTTGATATATTTCATGCCTAGTTTAGTCATAATATTAATTGAACCTAAATTCCCCTCTAATGCGATAGCTGATATTTTATTAATATCATTATTATTACTTACGGCATCCATAATGCTTTTAGCCGCTTCCGTTGCATAACCTTTACCCCAGGCACTTTGCTTAAAACGCCAGCCTAATTCTAAATTATCAAATTCAGGATCATCACTAAAAAAATCCACCGGCCTTACTAATACCCAACCTATAAACTCTTGTGTATTAGTTATGGTAACTTTCCATTGGCCCCAGCCTTTTTGTTCGTTAACATAACTTTTCATTCTTGGAATATAGATATTGATTACATCTTCCATGGAAGTCATTTTTCCATTGTTGATAAATCGCATCACTTCTGGATTTTGGTCTAACTCAAAAAATAAATGTACGTCTTTTTCAGTCATTAGTTCAAATTGCAAACGCTCTGAATTATTAATATGCATTTTTAGACCTTCATTAAATATGTTGGATTTTATTATGACAATTTAAGGTGAATTTTCACTTTTCAATTATACTCAAAATTACCACATGTGCAGCAATGTTGTTTAAAGGGAGGATTATGCAAATAAGTAATGATGCATTTGATAATGAAAGGCGTCACGATTGCCCAACCAGCCACCTTTTATGGAGTAAGCTAAGTGATGCACAAAAAGCATCTGTCAGTTCTTTGTATAATTATGGCTATGAGTTAAGTTTCATCAGAAGAGTCGATTGTGAAGAAGTAGTGGTCTTATTGTTAAATGATAGCCCCGCAACTGTAGATATTCATGGCGAAATAAATACCAGCCCAGATATAAAGGTTAGGAGTTAAGGTTTATTAAAAACGCCAATAAACTTAATAAAAGGAAGCAAAGTTAATACCTCCTTTTTAAATATATCTAATTTTAAACTTCTTCTTCTTCAATGACTTCCACTTCAGCATGTGCAGCCATTTGCCATTTTTTATAAGCGGGTAAGTTAAGCATTAATTGCATATAAGTTTTAACTTGTTCTGGTACTTCAATACAATAACTATTAAAACGCGATACTGCTGGCATAAACATGGCATCGGCAATACTAAACTCGCCAAATAAAAATCCGCCTTCAGATTTATTTTGTATTAAACAGTTAAGCCAAATATCAATCATACGCTGGATATCTATAAGGGTATTTTCTGATAATGATAAAGCCGATGGTGTTCTACGGCAGTTCATAGGTAAATCATGGCGTAAACTCATAAAGCTTGAGTGCATTTCAGCACTGATAGATCTCGCATGAGCACGTTTTTGAATATCCTTTGGCCAAGCTTTATTTTCTAAGTATTGCTCATTTACATATTCACATATTGCCAATGAATCCCACACTTTAAGGCCCTTATCTAGCAATACAGGTACTTTATAGTTTGGGCACAGATTTTCCATGTGTTCACGCATATCATCTGCAAATAAAACAATGCGCTGCTCTTCAAAATTTTGCTGATAATACTCTAACAAAAGCCATGCACGTAAAGACCAAGATGAGTAATTTTTATTGCCGATCACCAGTTTCATAAATTCCCTTAAAATCATTAATATCGCTTACATAAACTTTATTAAAATCATTTACTCACAGCAAGCCAATAAAATTTATAATAGGTATCAATATTCTTGAAGGAATCGTTTTGATAAAGGATATAAAAAAGGAAAGTTTAGGTTTAAAATGACATCATAAATATAAATAACCTCAGCTGAGCTATGAAAACAAATAACAAAATGGATTTCGAGTTGCTAAAAACCTTTATTGCTGTTGTTGATAATGGGAGCTTAACTCGAGCTGCTGGGCAAGTTTTTCGTTCTCAATCAGCAATCAGCATGCAAATAAAACGACTAGAATCACAATTAGGTAATACGCTTTTTATTCGCGATGGTAAAGGTTTGATACTCTCCAATGATGGTAAAGCACTGGTACCTTATGCTAGAAGGTTACTTTCTTTACATGATGAAGCCCTAAATTCCCTAAAAGGCAATAATACACATACCCATATTCGCATTGGTTGCCCCGATGATTATGCTTGCAAGTTATTGCCTATACTGATTAAATTTTTAAGAAAAAAATTACCCAAAATAAAAATATCAGTTGTAACCTCAAATTCTAATGAATTACGAAAACGTTTAGATAATGGCGAATTAGACTTAACAATTTTAACTCGATCACCTAATGGTAATGAAGGCGTGCTTGTTTATCAGGATCAAGGAGTGTGGGTGTGTAACAATGAAGACATGTTAAATAAACGCCCGATTGTTTTGGCACTTTTTGAGTCTAGCTGCAAATTTCACAGTACTGTTATTGATGGTTTAGAAAAGCGAAATATTAAATATGACTTATTATTAGAAACCAGTAATAGTAATGTATTAGTGGAATTAGCGCGAACTGGTCAGGCAGTTACAGTACTGTCAAGCCGCGCAGCGCCAACAGATGTACCTATATTTGAGGATCCGAAAGGTTTACCTGCACTCCCGGTTGCCGAAATTATAGTCAGCTTCAGTGGTGCTAATCAAAGCTTTTCTGGTGTTTCACTACAAGAAATTGCTCAAAGCTTAAATGGTTATTAAGCATCATCCCTAAAGATTTCTTCTATCGGTTTTTTAAATAACTTAGCTAATTTAAAAGCTAACGGTAAACTGGGATCAAATTTCCCCTTTTCAATCGCATTAATTGTTTGTCTTGAAACATCTAAAAGTGTCGCTAAATCGGCCTGAGTCCAACTTTGCTCAGCGCGCAGTAATTTTAAATTATTTTTCATCTATAACGCACTCGGCCAATTATCAAACTGACAGCATAAGTTACTGATATCAACATGATGATAATAGATAAATTAACACTACCAACCAGCCCTGTTGTTTTTAAAATGGCATAAACAGACGTACTTACTAAAGCAGTGCCTAATGCTACAACAAGCGCATCAAACTGTATTTTTCGTTCTAACTCATCAAGTTCTTTTAAAAAACGTTTATAAGCCAAAACAACCCCAATCCCTGTAATGCCATGGAAAATAACTGACATCATTATTAAGAGGTTTGAGTCAAACCAATTTAGCTTTATCGCTACGTTAGGTAATACCATGGTGATCGCAAAAGCAATTATCCAAAATAATATTTTAGTTGCATTCTTAGCATCTTTAGAAGGTATATCTATTGGGAATACCGCTTTAATTATTTCTTTCATACACATCCTTTAATTGAAATGTAAAATAAACTTTACTTTTAAAAGGTTAATTTACCAACACCACCAAGTCAAGTACACTTTACATTTAAATATATACTTTCACTTTTAAATAAAGCATATTATCAATAAAGTATAATTTATTTAGTGGAGTTGTTTAGTGGATAAAATTTATCAAGGTCAATGTCATTGTGGGTTAGTAAAATTCAAGGTTAACTTAGACTTATCCAGAATAGGTAAATGTAATTGTAGTTTATGTAAAAGAAGAAATGCCAATATGGCATATGTTGATGAAACTCAGTTTCAGTTACAAACAGGGGCACAAGCTTTGTCGAAATATCAATTTAATACACAAACTGCTGAACATTTTTTTTGTAATACCTGTGGTATTTATACTCATCATAAACCGAGAACACAAAAACAAACAATCGCGGTGAATACCGCATGTATTGATACGCTACAACTAAATAAATTAGTGATTAAAGATATCGATGGTAAAAGCTTTGAGGTTATTTAACCTCTAAAGTATAAACTTTCTGCAGGTTAAACATTAACTAATTACGAGCCAAAAATGGAACTTAGACTGCTCCACAATGAACAACAAAAAACTAAAGCAGATGTTTTTCAGACGAATTATTAGATGCAACTAACTTTGATCACAATAACCTCTTTATAAAATGCGAAATAGTATGAGTACTTTTATTCCTTAATTGATATAAAAACTAGTCAGTAATAAAAGTGAAAGGCAAAGTTCAACATACTCTCGTATTTGTACCCGCTAATTTTTAACCTCTTCAAATAAAAAAAGCGTTGCTTTATAAAATTTAAAAAATAAATTTTTCTCACAGGACATTTGTCCTGTGAGAAATAGCACCTAAAAGATTATATTATTATCATAGACTTATAGAGCTAAAACTCTAACCCTATCTGCATTAAATATGTTTAAATATTGTTAATAGTTAACTTTTAAAACATAAGTTTAACAAACAGTGCATTTTCTATGCTTTTTAGTGTTATAATCACCAACCGTAAGCTTCAGCCTTTCGGTGTCTTCCACTCTTACCCGTTAGGTCCGCATTTATTGCGTAAAATTGAGCCTTACATCGCCAATGTAATATGGCGCTACATATTACCGTTGAACTAAGAGTGATCTAAAAGGTTAATTCCGAAATGAAAGCAATGAAAAAAACAACCTTAGCCGTATTAATTAATGCTGCTTTGTTTTCTGCTGCAAGTCATTCAGCTGAAGCTGAAACTCAAGAGCAAATTAAAGCCCCTAAATTAGAAGTTATTTCTGTAACAGCACGTAAACGTGTTGAAAATGCACAAGAGATCCCAGTATCTGTTTCTGCTTTGCAAGGTGATAATCTAGAAGCTTATAGCTCTGCGGGTATGGATATTCGCTTTATGAACGCTAAGATCCCAAGTCTTTCCGTTGAGTCATCTTTTGGACGTAGTTTTCCACGTTTTTATGTTCGTGGTTTAGGTAATACAGATTTCGATTTAAATGCATCACAACCTGTTTCATTAGTTGTTGATGAAGTTGTCCAAGAAAACCCAATTTTAAAAGGTTTTCCTGTTTTTGATATGGAACGTGTAGAAGTATTGCGTGGTCCACAAGGTACTTTATTTGGCCGTAATACCCCAGCAGGGTTAGTTAAATTTGATTCAGTTAAACCTTCAGAAGATACAAATGGTTACCTTGCATTATCATATGGTACTTTAGGTGCTGTTGATTTTGAAGGTGCTGTAGGTACTTCACTTACTGATAACCTATCAGTGCGTATTTCAGGTCTTCACCAAGAAAAAGATGATTATATCGATAACCGTGCCGTTGGTTTTGAGCAAAAAGACGCTTTAGGCGGTTACGAAGAAAATGCAACCCGTATTCAATTCTTATACGAAGCAAATGATTTTAGTGCTTTACTGAATTATCATTACCGAGATTTAGATGGTAAACCTATTGTTTTCCATACTAATATTGCAAAGCCAGGTTCAAATAAAATACGTAAAGGTTTTGATGCAGATGTTGTTTATCAAGACGCTGCACAATTTGCAACACAGCAAGTAACAAGCCAAGGCGCTAGTTTAAAAATGGAATGGGAACTAAGTGATACACACACTTTAACTTCAATTTCAGCTTGGGAAAGCGCAGAAATTTATTCTCGTGCCGATGTGGATGGTGGTTATTTAGGAGACCCAACAGCTGGAGATCCAAATGCAGTGTGGTGGGGTGCTCAAAGTGCTGATGCGATTCCAGATCATAACCAATATACGCAAGAATTACGTTTATCAAGTAATTTGAATGGCCCTTTAAATTATCAAACAGGCCTATTTTATTACAACGAAGATTTAACGATTGATTCGTATGACTTTGTCACTGCAGCTAGCAATACATATTCAGCATGCCAATCTGGTGATCCACTTCAAGTAACTAAAGCCAATTCTTGTTTACCAAATGGCTTCTCAACACAAGATCAAAAAACAACGGCCTACGCTGTATTTGGTTCTGTCGATTATGATGTATCTGACGATTTAGCCATGACAGTGGGTGTACGTTATTCACATGATAAAAAAGATTTCACAGCACAATTAATAGATCACCCATTTATTCCAGGTGATAACGATGGAAACTTTCAAGATTCTGCAAACCCAAGTGATAGCCATGTAAGCTGGGATGTAAGTGGTGTTTACAAATTAACTGACGACGTTAATGTTTTTGCCCGTTTAGCAAACAGCTTCCGTGCACCAAGCGTACAAGGTCGAATTTTATACGATCAAAGAGTAAGCGTTGCTGATTCTGAAACGATTAATTCATTTGAAACGGGTATTAAATCAGATGTATTAGATGGCCGCGGCCGTGTAAATGCAACGGTTTATTATTTTGAAATGAGTGACCAGCAATTAACAGCTGTTGGCGGTGGTGCAAATTCAAACACACTGTTAAATGCTGATAAAACGGTTGGTTACGGTTTTGAGTTAGATACACAGTGGATCTTAACGGATGAAATTAACGCAACTTTTAACGTTAGCTACAACGATACTGAAATACAAGATAGTAGCTTATCTGTAGGTACTTGTGGCTCAGGTACTTGTACTGTCACTAATGCGCTAAACGCAGATGGCAGAGCAAATATTGATGGTAATAGCTTACCTAATTCACCTGAGTGGATTGCTAACTTCACATTACGTTACGCAACTGAAGTCGCTGATGGTGAGTTTTTTGCCTATACCGATTGGTCTTACCGTAGTGATATTAACTTCTTTTTATACCAAGCTGAAGAGTTCAACGGTGAAGCATTATTTGAAGGTGGCATTCGTGCAGGTTATAACTGGGAAAGCGGTGATAACGAATACCAAGTATCAGCTTTTGTACGTAACATAACTGATGAACAAGTTATTATTGGTGGTGTAGACTTTAATAACAACTCAGGTATGGTTAATGAAGCACGTTATGTTGGTGCTGAGTTTAAAGTTAACTTCTTTTAATTAAGCTTTATTTAACTTTTAATATAAACCCGCTAACTTAGCGGGTTTATCGTTTTTGAGTTTAAGAAAAGTGATTAAAATATTAAGAGACTGTCAATAAAGCCAGCTAAAAAATAGAGTTATAATACCAGCCACTCAGCTGCCAGCAGACAATAAAAATTAATAAAAATATGGCTATATCTTACCTATAAGAGTCTCATCGCCAAATAAAGTTTTATCACTTTTTCCATAATGTGAATGTAACAGCATGAAATGATATTATCTGCCTAACAGTAAATCACATGTGTATTGATATAAATTACGGCAGCTCATCCGATTCATCCTCTTCCTTGTGACTTCTGTTTTGCTAAAAACTGACATTTTCAGATTAACTTTAAATGCTGATATTTGTTGAAATAGCGCTCCTAATTATCCCAACGCTAATGTCCTTTATATTGATAGCTGAAATTAGTTTTTAAACTCTAAAGCACTATCGCGCCCAGCGCGAAATCAGGTTATCTCGATATACTTCGAAGAAATAAATCTCCCTTATATTGAGAAGATTAAAACCAAACCGATAGGTAAGCTATATTGAATAACTGACCTTGTTTTTGTGCATGATTATTACCTATAAGTACTTAGGACCATCTATATTCAAACTTATCCTATTTTTTATATAGATACTTTCTTTCCATATGTTCATTTTTTTTCTACACTGAATCATGCTGCCTTAGTAAAAAATAAATTTATTGAACAATAAAAACAATAGGTTATAAAGTCATGCCCATAAGTACAGTAGATGAAAGTTACATATTTTCATTAATTGATTCAACTCCAGATCCTTTATTGGTCATCAACCAGCAAGGGGAAATATTAATCGTAAATAATCAAATAAAAAATGTTTTTGGTTACGCTAAAGAAGAATTAATAGGTAAAAAAATCGAAGTATTGTTACCTGAAACAACCCGTCATGGGCATATTCATTTGAGAGATAGTTTTTTCAATAGCCCTTCTATTAGACTCATGGGGGAAGATCTAAATCTAAAAGCACTTCGCAAAAATGGCGAAGTATTTCCTGTTGAAGTGAGCCTGAGTCCAATACCTGAACAACAACAAGTCATAGCCATTGTACGTGATATTACCAAACGTAAGGAAATGGATAATAAACTTTCAATTAGGGATAAGTATATTACTGCGTTAATGGATTCAACTCCTGATCCTATGCTAGTGGTTAATAAGTCAGGGGAAATAGTAATCATAAATCAGCAATTAACAGAAGTATTTGGCTATCAAAAAGAAGAAATCATAGGTGAAAAAATAGAAGTCTTACTGCCCAAAAAGTTTCGCACTGGCCATGTTAATTTTCGGAATGATTTTTTCCACAAAGCTTCTGTCAGAATGATGGGGGAAGAACTGGAACTAAAGGCATTGCGCAAAAATGGAAGAACATTTCCAGTTGAAATAAGTTTAAGCCCTTTGCCAGAACAACAGCAAGTTATAGCTGTTGTGCGTGATATAACCAAGCGCAAAGAACTGGATGATAAGCTTGCTGCCGCAATAGTTGAAGCAAACGCCAGTAACCAAGCAAAAAGTGATTTTTTGGCCAATATGTCACATGAAATTCGCACTCCAATGAACGCAATAATCGGCATGTCTTATTTGGCATTACAAACGGATCTCAACCGTAAACAACATAATTATATCCAAAAAGTTCATCGCTCAGGAGAGAGCTTACTCGGCATAATTAACGATATTCTTGATTTTTCTAAGATAGAAGCTGGCAAGCTTGAAATGGAATCAACTAACTTCTTATTAGAAGAAGTGTTCGATAATTTATCTAATTTATTGGGACTTAAAGCCGAGGAAAAAGGTTTAGAGTTAATGTTTAATTTTCCACCTGAATTACCAAGTGCTTTGGTTGGTGATCCACTAAGGTTAGGTCAAATCCTGATCAATCTTGGCAATAATGCCGTAAAGTTTACCGACCCAGGGGGTGATATAACAATAGCGGTTGAACTTAAAGAATTAACAGCAAAAAACGCATTAATAAAATTCTCAGTGATAGATTCTGGTATAGGAATGACATCTGAACAACAAGCCAAATTGTTTCAATCATTTACGCAGGCTGATGCATCTACTAGCCGTAAATATGGGGGAACAGGATTAGGTTTAGCTATTAGTAAAACCCTATCACAATTGATGGGAGGGAGGATTTGGGTTGAAAGTGTAATTGGTGAAGGAAGTTCGTTTCATTTTACAGCAAAATTTGGATTACAGCAGGGAGTGGCTACAACAACTAAAAAAATAAAGAACGACTTAAATGATTTACGTGTTTTAGTTGTAGATGATAATGCAACTGCTCGAGAGATATTAACAACCATAATGGCAAGTTTCGGCATGCGTGTTGATCAGGCTGGCAGTGGTGAATCTGCAATAGCTCTATTAGAAGATGCATCCAATATTGATCCATATAAATTGGTATTAATGGATTGGAAAATGCCTGGTCTAGACGGTGTAGAGACAACTCGAGAAATTCAAAAAAATGAGTGCTTAGAAGTAATTCCTACGGTAATAATGGTAACCGCTTATGGACGTGATGAGGCG
The DNA here is from genome assembly GCF_900112265.1 of Pseudoalteromonas denitrificans DSM 6059. Classification (GTDB taxonomy): domain Bacteria; phylum Pseudomonadota; class Gammaproteobacteria; order Enterobacterales; family Alteromonadaceae; genus Pseudoalteromonas; species Pseudoalteromonas denitrificans. The sequence continues at coordinate 28,124 of NZ_FOLO01000062.1, forward strand.
AGTGACTCTGCAAGTGATGTTGATATCAAGGGATTTCTTACCAAACCTGTTACTCAATCAACATTACTCGATACAATTATGTTAGCTATGGGTAAAGAGATTACTCAGCATAGTAGAGCAAATGTTCGACAGACAAATTCGATGAGTGAAATAAATAAACTGCAGGGAGCTAAAATATTACTCGTTGAAGATAATGAGCTTAACCAAGAGTTGGCGAAAGCCTTATTGGAAGATAATGGGCTCGTAGTAGAAATTGCAAATAATGGTGTAGAAGCGCTATCCCAGCTTAAATTATTCGAGTTTGACGGTGTATTAATGGATTGTCAAATGCCTATTATGGACGGATATGAAGCCACGCAAAAGATAAGAAAACAAGAAAAGTATAAAGATTTGCCTATACTTGCTATGACTGCAAACGCAATGGTCGGAGATCGAGAAAGGGTAATGGCCGCCGGTATGAATGATCACATCGCAAAACCGATTAATGTGAGAGAAATGTTTAAGACCATGGCTCATTGGATTTCGGTGGAAGAACAAGAAAAAATCCCCGTTAATGAAAGTGCTGATATTTCTGAGGGAAATATTCATATACCAAATATTGAGGGCATAGATTTAAATGCTGGTTTAGAAATTACTCAAGGGAATAAAAAACTATATAAAAAATTATTGTTGAAGTTTAAAGACAGTCAAAAAGGTTTCATACAAGAATTTAATGATTCGTTAAAAAGTGATGAAGCTACTGCTTCAGAGCGTTGCGCACACACACTTAAGGGCGTTGCTGGCAATATTGGAGCCAAAAATGTGCAAGCCGCTGCTGCTGAATTAGAAGAAGCGTGTCGAAATCAAGCTACAATTGAAGAAATTTTTCGTCTTCGAGATACACTAAACTCACTTTTATCAAAGGTATTAACTGCTCTTTCTTTGTTGGTCAATGATGATACAGGCTCGAAATTTAAACAGGGGGTGCTAGATAAACTGAAGTTTACAGTATTGATTCAAAGGTTAAGAGAGCTATTAGAAGACGATGATACAGATGCAATGGATGTAATCGATGAGATGCATAATGTTGAGGGTATTGCCGAATACGAAGAAACGTTATCACTCCTAGCTAAAGCAATAGATAGATATGACTTCGAATGTGCACTTGACGTACTTAAGAGTTTTGAGAATTGAGCAGGCAATACTAAAAGGATAAGTTATGGGTATAACCAAAGAAAAACCAACTATTCTTGTTGTTGACGATACACCAGAAAATATTGATGTGCTTAGTGGAGTATTGAGAGGCAAGTTTAAAGTTAAGGCAGCCCTAAATGGCAAAAAAGCTATAAAAATAGCCAATAGCTCCCCTCATCCCGCCATGATTCTCCTAGATATTATGATGCCTGTTATGGATGGATATGAAGTATGCCAAAAGTTGAAAGCAAATCCCGCAACGGCAAGAATTCCAATTATATTTATCACCGCAAAAAACGAGGAGAAAGATGAAAGAAAAGGACTGGAATTAGGAGCCGTAGACTACATAACTAAACCTATTAACCCTTCAATTGTTTTAGCTCGAGTGCATACCCATTTAGCTTTATATGATCAAAATATCGCTCTTGAAGATAAAGTTCGCCAACGAACTGAAGAACTAAATAATACGCGCTTAAATATTATCCATCGTCTCGGTCGTGCAGCTGAGTTTAAAGACAATGAGACAGGATTACATGTCATTCGAATGAGCCACTATTCACGGCTGATTGCAGAAGCTCTTGAATACGGAGAAGACTGGACAGAGTTAATATTTAATGCTGCACCAATGCATGATATTGGTAAAATTGGTATACCAGACCACATCCTTTTAAAGCCAGGAAAGTTGAATAACGATGAGTGGGATATCATGCGTAAACATCCTCAAATAGGCGCTGATATTATTGGCGAACATGACTCTGAAATTCTACAAACATCCAGAATTATTGCTTTGACTCATCATGAAAAATGGGACGGGTCTGGATATCCTTCAAACCTAAAAGGAGAAGAAATTCCTATCGCGGGAAGAATAATTGCTATTGCGGATGTGTTCGATGCTTTGACAACGCAAAGACCATATAAAAAAGCTTGGACTGTCGAAGATGCTATAAAGGAAATTGACAATGGCTCTGGCACTCATTTTGATCCCAATTTAATACCGATTTTTCATGAGGTATTGCCCTCGATTCTAGATATCAAAGAATTATATGCAGAATCAACTCTTGGTATTAAAAAATAAATAAGTAAGGCTACCTCGCTTTGTAGTCCAACTTGATAACAAATAGAAATGGAATACTTAAGAGGTTGCTCTATATCTATTTATCAAAATAAATTGTTGTTCTTTTCAATAAAATTTATACATAACGAAAAATAAGCGTTAAAGGTAAATGATGGTTTTTGGAACGAGTCTTTTTGAAGATCTAACGTGAAGGTCGGCGTACCCGCACCTACAATAAACCTAAACTAATCGTTAGCCTATAACCCAATTTAAACTTGGGAGAGCATTATGGCCAGGCGA
>NZ_FOLO01000063.1 GCF_900112265.1 Pseudoalteromonas denitrificans DSM 6059
AGTTAAATGAAAAACTAAAGGAACTCGATGTAGATTTGATTACAACAGTTCGAAAAAACATGAAGTCGAAAGCCATGTCAGCCTTCGATAGAGCCATGTTATCAAAGAGATACATCATTGAAACTATCAATGACCAGTTGAAAAATATATCTCAAATAGAACATAGCCGCCATCGCAGTGAAACAAGTTTCATGCTCAACTTGATATCTGGAATAGTGGCTTATTGCTTAAAGAAACAGAAGCCGTGTATAAAACTATCAGCAGATGTATTTGGTATGATGCCAGACTAATAAATGGCGATGCTTAACCAGATCTCAGGTTAATTAGCACTTTATCGTAATAGCGCGTTGCTCTCTATTTGTTTTTAATACTAATAAACATACTCCCATCTTAATTTTACTTACGGCTGTTGCAAGTCATTTGCTCGTGTCACATCCTTGTTTTATATCGTCGGCCAAATACGACTTTACGACCAAGGCGCATCGCATAAAGCGTTATTTCATGTTGGCACAGCTGACAACACACTTGCTTTATTGGCACATCACTTTGTGCTGGTAACTGCACTTTAAGCCAATATTGTAATTGATTTAATAAACACCGGGCATTGCCACGTAAATAGCCACAATCTCTGATACGTTGTAGCCCTTTAGGGAGCACATGTTGCAATATCAACCATAAAAATTTCAGAACGGGTAATATGCGTGTTGCGATTTTTTTTGTTTGGCTATCCTGGTATTTAAAGGTGACGGTGTTGGCATCGAAATCGATGATGTCATTATCAGATAAGACACCGCGATATAAATAGCGAGAAAGGTATTGATACGCTTTTTCACCAAAGCCCACTTTGCGACAATCTACCACCCATTTCTTTGGGTATGTTGGGGGTAAATTAATTTGCTTATGTTTGTTAATTGCTTCTAGTATTTGTGCTCGCCATACTTTGGCTAAAGTAAACTCATTAAATAGAAATTGTTTATTACCTTTATGCCACTGGTTTTATCACCATTATAATAACCACATGGCATGATGACATGAATATGTGGAGCAATAGAACCTCACTTTGTCATAAAAAGTAGCAATACCACAGTCAATAAAAGCTTAAATAAGTTCACCTTACGAGGACAAGATAAAGAGAATGTACAATGGCAGATGTACTGTTTAGTTCATAACATTGAAAAGCTTAGAAATAGCCTGCATTAAAGATAAAACTCACAAAAGCACCTCAAATATCATTTAAATACCACCATTATCTTCATTCTAGTTATAAAAATAAAAAATCAGCAAAAACGTAAACGTTTTTGATTGTTAAAACAATTTAATATCAGTAGAGTGTCCCGATTTAAAAATATAAATAAAAACGGGTAATGCTACAGGCTCGTTAGTTGTACATGGAGAGTTGATGCGTTCTGCAATTAAAAAAGGCCTTTTCAATTTCGGTGGATATTCGTTTTGGATATTATTAGCCCTTTGGGTTGCTTTTTCCCTTCTCCTTAAAAGTTGTGAATCCAGTTGTTATCATGAAGCAGTAAAGTCTGTAGTTTCCCCTGATGGAAAACAAGTAGCAGAAATTTCTATTGGTGATTGTGGTGGAGCCACAACAGACTTCTTTGGTGGTGTAGATGTTAAAAGCGATAACCCAAAATTGACCGCAGAAAATATATTCACTTTTGCTGGGCGCCCAGAAGAAATAGGACTTGAAGTACGTTGGGTGAACGATACAGAATTAGTTATAAGTGTTTCAGATCTATACAAGGCTCGCCGTATTAATCCAAATGGCAGGAAAAGTGCTGATTTAAAAGTAAAATACGAGTATCGTAAATAGTACAACTGACAAGTGCCTGAAATTTGATTCCGCGTATTGTCATATTTTTTGCGAAACCACAAAAAATAAGCCAATATGCTCCACAATTTAGGCAAGGTTATATGCAAAGGAGATGCAATGAGTAATATTCTAGGTTGGCTAATGTGCGTGGGAGTTGTATGGTTATCATGCGTCTTAGTGTCTGGAAACATAAGAGTATTTATTGATGCTTCAACGTTTATTTCCATATTTCCATTTATATACGGACTGACTATTGTTGTGTTTGGTCTTTCAAAGGCAGTAAATTCTATCGTAGGCTTTAAATACTTATTTTTGGAAAAACCAGACAACGATTCTGAGCTAAGCGACATATATAAGAGTCAAATTAACTTTTCAATGATCGCTGGGGTTATTCTGACTTTAATATCAATAACAGGTCTACTAGCTACCTTGCATGATATTCAGGCATTAGTTCCCGCTTTGACAGAGGTCATTCTGGGGTTAGTATATCCAGTGTTGATTAGTGGGTTAGTTTATTATCCTTTGTATAAAAAATTAGCGTAGTTTGCATATAACAAATAAAGTGACTATGGTGTCAATTTCTAATTTAACGCATTTTAGGATCCCACATGAGACCATCTCGAATCATTGAATTCAAGATCACAATCATCTTCCTTACACAGGCGATATGAACTTCCCAGATTTCACTAGACAGATTTCAATTGAGAAAAATAATCTTCATAAATGTACACCCCTTACATTTAGCTGGTAATACTTAAGATCATAATATGTTAACCTTAGGAATAATTTGCACTTAAAATAATGATATTTAAATTGTCACATTCAATCGCTATCTTGTTTTTGAACCTAAAATTAAAACAGGATATAAAAGATGAAAATGATTCAATTATTATCTCAATTAACCCCTGAACAAGCACGTAAACATGTGATTATTAAAGATACCAAACAAAACAAACAGCAAAATGAAATTTCATTAGCCCTTAATTTAGGTGGGTGTATTGTGCCTCTTGATGTTATTGAGCCTGGGGCAACCTTATTGAATGTGCAAAAAGGTCAAGTTGATATTGTTATTGAACAATTAAAAGGCGCGATAAATAGAGGGGCTTTTGATGCTGTATTTCATGTGATGATTAAAAAGTTTCAGCAATTATCAACAGACCTTAGTTCAATCAAAAATTAGCTTATCATTACATTAAATCCAACTGAAACTCATATTATGAAGTATCTTTAATATGGAGTTTGTGGGCACTCACATCAATTTATCTGAGTGCCCGAACGAAAGTTTTCCGGCTTTAGATGTTTATCGATATCGCACAATGATCGCTTAGCATTGCAGTCTCATTCATATTAATATAACTGTGAACATGTGCTGATATGTCTTTAATATTCATTTTTGTACCACCAATAATGATATGATCAATCGGCGCGGGATACCTCGGGTGACAACTTATTAAATTTTGCGTTGTCAGGTGTAGATTTGATACTGTTTTATTTTCAATATTATTAAGCTCTTGAAACATACGGTTGGCGGGGGTTGATAGCCTGTGATTAAAATCCCCAAGAATGATATAAGGGCTGGTTATATTTTCACGGTGTTCGATCCATGAATCTAATAAAGGTACTTGCTTAGCAAGTGTTTGGCATGCACGAGAGTCACTTTTGAGATAATCATTTATAAAACAGCCACTTTTTAAATGTAAATTTAGGATTTCAGTATTGCCTAAAGCTGTTTTAACAGTAATCGCCAACCCATAACGCAATCCTGGCATACCTAAATTAAACTGATCGTTATGATTTACTTTAAGGATTGGCACTGACTTGTGAACGGCAAAAGCAACTTTTTGTTGTGTGGAAGTAAATCCATTTTTTCTACATTCATAGCTAGGACTATCTGGCTTGTCAGACAATATAATTTGCCAACTTTTTTTAGGAAAAATTAATCTTAAAGCATCTTCAGATGCGACTTCTTGTAACGCAATAATTTTTGCATCTAAGCGCTTTGCGTAATTTTTCATTTTTAATATATCTATTGAGCTTCTTGGTTTACAGCCACTGGTGTTCGGGTAAGCTAAATGTTCAGCATTCCAAGTTGCAATTTTAATCGGCATTTTAGGTATATTTTGCTTTTGAAGCTCAGTCTCTTTTGATGGGATAGTGTGATTGGGGTGTTCACATCCAGTTAATACAGACATAAAAGCACAAATAGAGAAGGATTTAATTAATTTATTCATAAGGTTGCTCGTTGTAATCAATTACTACAGCATTGTGTGCATGTAGGCTTTCTTGGTGTTCTACTTTAAACCAGTATCCAATAAAGTTGTTATTTGTTTCAAGTGATTGCTTTAATCTTCTTGCTGCGTCTTCACAAAACATTAGATTCTCAGCATTTAGTTTTGCAAAAGCTTGTTCGTCAGCGCGTTTGACAGCTGTTTGTACCGGAGTACCTATCACTTGTTCAAATTCAGTTATTAGACTTGGTAAATTAGGCAAATTTTTATTATTGAGTTTTAATTTTAAATAGGCATAAGAGCGTTGACTATGTGGTGTCGCAACAGAGCTTTGCTCAGAGCTTATCCAATGCATAAGTTCTTGTTTGTTAATATAACCGTCATTAAAACGTTGTTCAATCACATCACTTAAAGCTTGCCTAGATAATGCTGCTGAACACGGACAGGTACTAGAATAAGGGATGGTTAACGACAGTTCCGTTATTGTTTTTCCATAGGTGTATTCTCTCGTTAAAGTGATTGGATAACTTTGATAGCCAAATTCATCACTGAGCAGCGCTTTTTTATACAGGGTAAGATCAAACTGTAGATTTATTTTTGCTGACTCGCTTAAGCCTTGCTGTGATGTTATTAAATCATTAAGAAGCTGAGATAATACTTGTCCATTGAGCGAATGAGCTGTCAAGGTGTGTTTTAGCTTTAAATATAATCTAGACATATGAATGCCTTTCGCATCTTGTTTATCTAAACTTACAAATACATCCGCTTTGGCATTGGTAGTTATTGTTTGGTTTTCAGAAATAGGGATCTGTAAAGGAATGGCTATTGCTTCCATACCCACCCAGCGTAATGGCAGTTCAGTAAAGGCATTTAGACCTGAAGTGATATCAGGTAAGTTTTTATTCATGTTGCGATAGTCCAATTTAAATTAAAGTTGGGAAGTGGTTTTAAGTCGATTCAATTACACATAGATCTAAATTTAAGAGTTGGCAGGTAGATTTAGATTTTAAATGCATTTTCAGTGAAATTGTTACAGTGCAGGTGACGCTGTTTATAATTTTTAATATGTCCGAGAGTTAAAATACTAGAGCCAATGACAGTTAAAGTTATTTCTCCATATTCCCCAATAATTGCATGACTTAAAAAGACTGCAAGAATGAGTAGTAATAGACCAAAACAACCCAGAAACAAAATCCAGTGATTTTTATGATTTATAAAACCGATTAACAGTGCCACTGAGCTGATTGTGACAATCATATAAAGTAGTACTTGATGAAATAATTCATTATTTAAAAAGAGCACAGCTGAAATCGAAGGAATAAAAATTAGAATTATGGGTAGGAATAAACAATGTGCTATACACAACATGGAAAGGCCTATGGCCGTATTGTCACTCAGTAGTTGTAGTTTCATGATTCATGTTCTTCTATGTTTTGTTATAATATAACATATCGAGAAGTCAAATCAATACAGAAAAACAATGTCTGATCAGTAATAAAAATGACCCTTTAAGAGTTACAAATGTTATCTTGATAAAATAGCCAAGAAGATGAGTGACTCTCACTAGAGCTAAGAAAAAGTTAGAATGGATTACTTGCAAATATCACTTACGGTAATTTTTATACAAGGAGCTAATACAATGAAACATAATAATCTAATACCAATATTACTTGCGACAAGCTTGTTTAGTGGTTGTTCGAGCGTTAGTAGTATCAGTGTTAACAAGGTGCAAGGAGCTAAAACCCAATTAACAGTGGATATTAATGGTGTTGAAAGTGCAAAAGGGCAGTTATTGGTTTATTTACATGATAACAGCGCAAGTTATTACAGTGATGATGACTTTGATTTAAACAGTATTAAGTTTTTCAAGCGTTTGATTATTGAACCTCAATTTCCGTTTACCCAAGTGATATTTGAAAACATCCCCGCAGGAAATTATGCAGTCAGTGTGATCCACGATGAAGATAAAAATGGGACCTTAAGCCGAATGATTTTTCCATTTGCAGGCATGCCAAGTGAGCCTTATGGGTTGTCGAATGATATTTACTCAAATTTTACCAAAGGCCCATTTGAAGATGCTTTAATACAAGTAACAGCACCGGATTACAAAGTATCCTTAACTTTAAATTCACACTTGAGTAAAATGACAGGATTATAATATCGTTTTAAGTTTGGGGCTATTACAGAAGTTTGAGACTTTTATGGTGAACTTATGCTTTGAGTCTATAAAAGTACTGGGTAATTGCTTTTTTACTTAGGGTTGATTTATTCGAATCAGAAAGGCTATGTTAACTTAATTACCATAGCCTTAGTTAACAGTTGTTAACTAAATACAAAATATTCAGCGCTAAAATCTAATACACCGTCACCAACAATTGCCTCAATTGGTGTGGCATCATTGCCTTTCATTGACTCTTTAAAATGAACATATGAAGCAACATGTATAATGACATCGCCGTTATCATCAAGTTGCAATACTTTTTCGCTATTAACATCTCGTTGGATTTTTTTCTTTTGTCTATTTGAAACCGCGATTTCCTGAATATTCATTGAATTCCTGACTATCTAAATAAAGTTATCGTCAGTATAACTTAAACATAGCGAGATGATGATAACCTGTTTGCTTTATTGCGAAAATTAATAATTAGAGATGTTTTATTTTTGATTAAGGAGATAAAATTGATTGCTCGTCTTATTATTTTTTAATCACTCAAAGCTTGACTTTTAAATCTAACAGGTTAAAAATAACCGCATTCGAATGGTGTTCGAATAAAATTCAAAGTGATAAAAACAGAATTTAACTTAATTGAAAAGAGAACACATTATGGCTCCCGCTCCTAAATACAGCCCCCAAGAACAGGAAGAAATCATTCTAAATGCAGCAGCAGAATGTATTTCACAAACTTCAGTATTAGATTTTACGATGTCAGCAGTTTCTAAGGCAGCCAAACTTTCTATGGGCTCTATTTATAAGCATGTTCAATGTAAAGAAGACATTATTTTTGCATTAGCGACAAGAGTATTTCATTTTCAGTCAACTATTTTTAAAAAAATATTAGCTTTACCACTTACCACACCTGAAAAAATTACAGCGATTGCTTTGCTTAATCCTTCAAAAACGCAAGTTTATTCATTTGATAGTCATTTAGAGTCATTTGCAGGTAATGATCTTGTGATCAGCCGAGCTTCATCACTGTGGACAGATAGAATGATTAAAGCGAATGAAGATTGTGATCAGGTATTTAGTAAATGCATGCATCAAGCGGCTTATTCAGGTGAATTAAAGCTTAATGGCAATACTGAAGAAATGATTGAAGAAATTAATTTAGGATGTTGGGCATTATTAATGGGCTATCAATATGTGGATCGTATTGTTCACATTCGCCATATTTCTGATGGTACAGATTCTCTTAATGAAGCTGTCGCTATTGATGCGCCTGTACTTAAGAGTTTAAAACGATTAATTAATTCATATGAATGGCAAACCCCGCTTAATCAAGATGGGATAACGAAAGTAGCCAATTTATTAGTTGAAATGCAATTAAGATAACTTATTTCCTTACTGGAGCACTATTATGAAACTATACCGTTGGTTTATCACCATTTTTATCATTGCTATTACAGTATCTGGATTGGGTTTTGCCAAATTTCAACAAATCCAAGCTGCTATTTCAATGGCAGAGTCTTTTCCAGAACCTTCAGCTACAGTCAATAGTATTATTACAACAACTACGCAATATCAAGAAAGTGAAGAAGTAACAGGACAAGTATCTGCTACGCAAGTTGTAAAATTACAAAATGAACTCTCGGGTATTATTACTAAAGTAAATTTTTCTGCAGGTCAAACGGTTAAAAAAGGACAATTACTTTTAGCAATTAACTCAGTAGAAGAGCAAACCCAATTAGATGCGGCAGAAGCAAACTTACGCCTTGCTAAGAATAACTTTTCTAGAATGACTAAGCTGTTAAGCAATAAAAAAGTCAGTCAACAAGAGTTTGATACAGCCAATGCACAATTACATGTTGATAAAGCATCGGTAGAAAATTTTAAAGCCATTATTGCTAAAAAAGAAATCTTAGCGCCATTTGATGGGGTTGTAGGTTTAGAGACTTATCAAGTTGGGCAGTTCATTGCGATTAATTCAGACATTACAACACTTGTTGGTAGTGAGTCTGTGGTTTGGATTGATTTTCAATTAGCGCAAACTAAAGAAAAACTAAAATTGGGTGATTCGGTTTTAATTAAAGCAATTAATGATGTTAAAACACGTTATAAAACAGCCACAATCATTGCAAAAAATAGTCAAATAAAGAGCCAATCTCGACATATGCTTTATCGAGCTGCATTAGATAATGGACGTCAATGGTACGAGCATAATGAAATTGTTAAAATTAAAGTTGTAAAACCAAGCCAAAGTCTTGTACTTGTACCTAACTCTGCTGTTAGCCGTAATCAATCGGGTAATTATCTTTTTGTATTAGAAAAAGATGATAATCAGCAATATCGTGCCCATAAAATAAAAGTTGAGTTAGGTAAAAGGATTGAAGATCAACAGATTATAAAGTCAGGTATAGAAGCAGGTAAACGTATTTCTACAGAAGGTACTTTTAAATTACGAGAAGGTTTACTTGTATATCCAAAGCAAATAAATGCAGGTTCTATAACTGAAAATGTTAATAAGGGAGAATAATTATGAGCATGGATAATGAACATAAACCTTCCATTATGGATATCTTTGTACGTAAGCCTATATTAGCAATCGTATTATCTGTATTAATAGTGCTTGCAGGTGCATACTCAGCTAACAAAATATCTGTACAGCAATATCCGAAAATTGAAAGTGCCTCCCTTGAAATTACAACCACATACACAGGCGCTTCAGCTGAAGTTGTGAAAGGCTTTGTTACTGAGCCAATAGAGCGAGTTGCTGCCACTGTGCCAGGTGTTGATTATGTTGATTCAATAACGACTTCAGGAAATAGTAAAGTTACAGCTTGGTTAGACTTAAGTTATGATACCAACGATGCATTAACTGAAATGACAACAAAGTTGGGCCAAATTAAATTTGAACTGCCTGAAGGTGCTGAAGATCCATCCGTTAATGTGAGGCGTGCTGACAGCCCATATGCGCTTTTTTATCTAGATGTGAAATCTGTAGAGCATACTCGTAGTCAAGCAACTGATTACCTTGCTCGTAACGTCACGCCTTTACTGAGTGATATACCCGGAATACAAAAAATAACACTAGAAGGTGGGCGTAACCCCGCAATGCGTATTTGGATCGATTCCAATAAATTAGCTGTGTTTAATTTGAGTGCTGATCAAGTATTTAGTGCTTTACAGAATAATAATACAATTGCAACTTTAGGATATAGTGAAAACAGTCGTCAACGCATCGATGTCATGGCTAATACAACCTTAAAAACGGTTACAGATTTTGAGCAATTAGTTGTTACGAATATTGATGGTGCACAAATTAAAATTTCTGACATTGCTACGGTGGAAATTGGAGAAGAAGAGGGGTTTGTAAATGCCCGACTTGATCACGATACCATCATATTCCTTGCTGTATGGCCATTACCTGGCGCAAATGAAATTACAATTGGTGATGCCTTGTATAAAAAACTTGAACAAGTAAATAAGACCTTGCCGCAAGGTATGGAAATTAATATTGGGTATGATGGTACGCTGTATATGAGAGATGCTATCAATGAAATATTCACAACATTAATTGAAACCGTTTTACTTGTTGGCATTGTCGTAGTCGCTATGATGGGGTCATTTCGAACAGCGCTCGTTCCACTGATCACTATTCCAATTTCTATCTTAGGCGCTATTGCAGTAATGTCTTTAATGGGATTTTCATTAAATTTACTCACTATTTTAGCCGTTGTATTATCTGTAGGTTTAGTGGTTGATGATGCCATAGTTGTTGTTGAAAATGTGGCTCGGCATATGCGAGAAGGAAGAGGGGAATTTGAGTCAGCATTAATGAGTTCTAGGCAATTATTAGTGCCTGTTATCGCAATGACTCTAACATTAGCTGCTGTATATGCGCCTATAGGTTTTTTGTCAGGTTTAACGGGGTTTTTATTTAGAGAATTTGCATTTACTTTAGCCGTAGCTGTTCTTATTTCTGGCGTTGTTGCAATTACATTATCACCTATTATGAGTGCATATGTTTCACCTGAAGGTGGAAAAGAGGGGAAATTAACTGTAAAAGTTAATAAAGGATTTGATTGTTTACAAAAATGGTATCTAAGCTTGTTAGTGCATGTATTTAATTGGCGTGCGCAAGTAATTGTTATGGCGATTGTATTTAGTTTACTGGTTGTGCCTTTTTATATGTTTTCACAAAAAGAGCTCGCGCCAGTTGAAGATCAAAGTAGTATTCAAGTTGTTGTTGAGGCACCTCCTGAGTCATCATTAGATTATACATCGACTCATATGAATCAAGTTGTTGATACTTTAAAAACGACAGATGGAAGCAAGTTTATTTGGCAAATACTATCTGCCGCAGCTGGCTTTGGTGGGGTAGAGCTTGACGCTTTTGATCAAAGACAAAAAAATGTTCAACAAAGCTTACCTGAGCTTTACGGTAAATTGGGTAGCATTAGTGAATTAACCCTATTACCCATATTACCATCTGCATTACCTACTGCAGGACAATTTGATGTAGAGGTTGTAATTCGCGCCAACGATAATGTAGAAACAATGCGTGATTATGCTGAGAAAATTATTGCTCAGGCATATCAAACTAATAATTTCATGTTTGTTGATACTGATTTAAAAATTGATTTGCCGCAAACTGAGTTAATCATAAATCGATCTTTGATTTCAGATCTTGGTTTAACACTTTCGCAATTTAATAGTCAACTGAGTGTTTTAATGTCTAATAATTATGTGAACCAATATAATGATAACGGTAAAGCGTATCGTGTTATTCCTGTGGTAGGTCAATCTGACAAGTACAACCCTGAAAGCATATTAGATATGCAAATAAGTACAGATTCAGGTGAGTTAGTTAAAGTATCTAGTTTTGCTCACATTAAAGATACTACAAGTCCGCGTATTTTAGGATCTTTTAATCAGCAAAAGTCATTTAGAATTTTTGCTGGTGCATTACCCCACATCACAAAAGAACAAGCGTTATCTTCTGTTGAGAATATTGCATCAAAATTATTACCTAGTAACTATTCAATTGATTATGCAGGTGAATCAAGGCAGTTACGTAAAGAAGGAAATACGATGGTGAATGTATTATTAGTTTCACTCATCGTTGTATATTTTGTTTTAACGATTCAGTTTAATAGTTTTAGAGACCCCTTAGTTGTAATACTTGGCTGTGCACCTTTGGCATTAAGTGGTGCATTATCGTTGGCTTTTTTGGGGTTTACATCAATTAATATTTACTCTCAAATAGGGCTAATTACGCTTATTGGACTTATTGCTAAAAATGGTATTTTAATTGTTGAGTTTGCAAATCATATGCAGTCAGAGGGACTGACAAAACTTGAAGCTGTTAAATCTGCGGCGGCCACTAGGTTACGCCCAATTTTAATGACGACAGCTGCTACAGTATTAGGTCATTTCCCTTTGGTATTAGTAACAGGGGCGGGGGCTGAAGCACGAAATAGCATAGGTGTTATTTTAGTTGCTGGTATGTTGATTGGCACTTTCTTTACCTTAATTGTATTACCGTTACTTTATAATTGGTTAGCGACTGAGCATAAAATCGTAACTACAACAAAAGCATCAGAGAATAGAATAACGAAAGTAGCCGCTTAAAGAGATTGAGTTAACAGAATATAGCCCAAATATTAGCTGGGCTATATTTTAAATATTGGACTTACGCTCACCCAGAGCATTAAAATTATTGTCTAAAGAATATATGGCATTTATTGTTTTATCTTGTTTTTATCTTGTTTTTATCTTGTTTTTATCTTGTTTTTATCTTGTTTTTATCTTTCAGCCACCTTAGCGTTAAATCATTAAAATATACATCAATTTATTTTAATACCAAATTAACCTCTCGTGATGTCTTATTTCAATTGTAAGCACTTATCACTTACCTCGCTATTTTTTTGGGAACATATCGTTAAATATAGGAAATAAGCTTATTAAATTTAGGGGAAAAATGTTTATATTTACCAGTGAATTTAAAAGTGGGTATTATCACTTACCTTTCTTTATAAAAGAGTATCAGTACGGTTAATTTAAGCTATTTAATTTGAGTGGTAATGAAACCCCAATTCTGATAATTTTGAAGTGCAAGTACCTATAACGTAGATATTCAAAATTTATAATACTTGTTACTCATAGACAAAATAATAAAAATATTCGAAGGATTTTTCTATAACATTTCTCTAATAGGTTATATCCGTTTTAAAAAGTTGAGACTAAGGGAAATGAAAGTTGTACATGCCAAAAATAATGTGAAGACAATAATATATTTTTGGCCTTAATATTTTAAAAAGAATTACTTTTCAATAAAACTAATTTAATAATTTTTTACATAGGAAATAAAAATGAAAGGAAATCAAGTTGCTGCAATGATTAGTTCACTACTAATTTTAACGGGTTGCTCTTCTGATAATACAGAGTCTGATAAATTAGAAACATCAGACATTCAAGCATTAATAACCATAAAAGCGACTTCTGATAGTCGTTCTCGAATCACGGCTGAGTTAAATCGGAAAAGATCAACAGGAGCCAACGTTTCTTTAAGTCAAGGTGATTACATAACAGCTTATGCACAAGGACAGTTAATTCGTTTAAAAAAAGATCATGATATTTTGGATATTGATTATCAAGGATATTTAGATTCAGCTGATAGTTATACACAATTTACATTTGCGTTAATGCGAGAGAATTTCGAAAATGCACCAGATTCAAGAGTAGATTTACCTGCTAATTTTGAAATTCATTCACCACAAGAAAATACACATTATATAGAAAGTGACAATATTGATATTAATTGGGACAGCTTAAGTGAATATAAAACAATGGAGATACGTTTAAATCTTAATTGTAAAAATAAAGAAAATCCTGACCAAGAAACAATTGAAACTGAAGACGATGGTTTTTATACTTTAGATATAGACCAAATAGAAATGTTTAATACTGTTAGTGCAGGTACTAAAGAAGATTGCATGTTAACCGTGACTCTCACTCGTCGTAATAAAGGAGAAATTGATCCTCATTTAGATGCAGACAGCATGATTCAAGCTATTCAAGTTCGAGAGGTAAGTGATTTAATCATAAATATTTAGCAGTTGATGTGAGTTGGTGATAGTAAACTTTCCCAGTTTTTGTTTTTTACCTCACTTGCATCGCTTTTCAGGTCGTAAGTGCAATATTTAACTAGTTAATACTGAATGTCATATTGAAGCTATGACCTGAAATTATCTAAAACTGGCTTGAAATCATCTGGGTGTACTAAAATATTACTATATTATGTTTGCAGTTTTAAGCGTAAACATAAATAAGGTAGTAATATGAAACTTAAGCTAAATAAAAAGAAACTTAAAAACTTATCTAAAGATAATAATGCATTACCTGCAGCTATGACGCCACAAGTAGGCGGTGGTACAGGTACCGACGGGCAGTCTAATGTTTGTACTCGATCAGTAGGTTGTGAAACGGGTGATGATTGTATGTTTGATTATCAACTAGTCTAGTTAGAAATTTTCCCATTTTATTAAATAATTAATATTCATTAATATCATCATCCTGGATAATTTTAATAGAATATTAAAAAAGTGCCCAAGCCGACACCTAAGTCGGCTTTTTTGTATTTGTCACAAGCCGCCATAAGCATTTCATACCATTTCTGATATGGCGTAGCTCAATTAAGTTCTTTGATTGATATACTAAATAGGTGTATTTTATATGCCATTAATAACCCTATAAACGAGGGGGTAATTCTTGAGGAAAAACGTGATTAAGAACAAAATTTTTGAGTCATTTACTTTTGAAACAGCTAGGCTTAAGATTTCTAATGTACGCGCTAACATGGAATTAGGCACATCAAAGCCTGAATTACGCTCTTCAATTATTAGATTACTTACTCCTTCGGTTGTTAAATCTTTACCACCATACTTTCATGATATTAAAACAGAAATACATGCAGATGCTTGGCTTACGAAAATGCTTACGGAGAGTCATTTATATATGATAAGCCATAATGATTCAAAGGCTATCATTGGCTTTTTATTTCTCTTTGAATCAGATAACACAACAGCCCATCTAGGTTATTTATTAGGTGAAAACTTCTGGTCTCAGGGTTTTGGCAGTGAGTTGTTATTTGGATTGATAGAAAATTGTCGCACTGAGCAGTTAATTAAAAAATTAATAGGGGGTGTTGATATTGAAAATACAGCATCTGCAAAATTATTAGAAAAGGTAGGTTTTGTAGCAAGTAGTCACAGTGATACGAATACTATTTTTTATGAATATACCTTCTAATAGTTATAAATTAGCGTCTTCGAAGTCTAAACATTGAGCAATGTTACTTTTATCGCCTTTGAAGGACAAAATTAATAGAGAAAGGCCGAGGCTCATTCTCTATTGATTTTATCAACTGCTTTTTCTATTTTTTAATAAACACTGAATTTGTAGATTCAAAACTAGAGCTTGGATCACCAAACTGACCATTTAAAATAAACTCTTTGGGATTACCAGCAGGAAGCGTATCCATTGCTTTACAGAATTCACTTTTATTTAAATGAATCTTTGCATCGTTATAACCATCATTATTAATATCTGATAGATGTAGTCGATTATGTTTTTCTGCAACTGACACTTGGTTAATATCTAAGGTTAATATATCAATACTGCTTACATTAAAGTCAATGCTTCCTAAAAGTGTCATAGGGACATTTCCCTTTAAAGTTTTACAGTTAACTTTTTTAGGAATTAGAGTTACTTGCTCATCACTTTGTTCACATAGGTCCCCTGTGCCGTCATTATTAGAGTCAAGTTGATCTGGATTTACTGTATTAATGCAGTTATCACACATATCACCTATGCCGTCATCATCAGTGTCGACTTGATCTGGGTTTGATGTGTCCACGCAATTATCACACACATCACCAACACCATCTTCATCAGTATCAAGTTGATCTGAGTTTGGTGTGCCCATGCAATTATCACACACATCACCGATACCATCTTCATCAATATCAAGTTGATCTGAGTTTGGTGTGTCCATGCAATTATCACACACATCACCGATACCATCTTCATCAATATCCAGCTGATCTGGATTTGATGTGTCCATGCAATTATCACACACATCACCGATACCATCTTCATCAATATCCAGCTGATCTGGATTTGATGTGTCTAGGCAATTATCACACACATCACCGATACCATCTTCATCAGTATCAAGTTGATCTGAGTTTGGTGTCTCCATGCAATTATCACACACATCACCAACACCATCTCCATCAGTATCAAGTTGATCAGGATTAGAAGTAAGAACGCAGTTATCAATATTGTCAGCTACACCATCATTATCGGTGTCTGGTGCTGTGAGGTTTAATGAAGTGATATTAATTTGAGAAAAGTGACCTAAAGGTGTCAAATCAATAAGGCCATTTTGCGTTGCATTGCCATAAAGAAAAGCATCTTGATTGGAAGTCACACCAAATTGAATTGAGGTTTCCCCACCTCCTGAATTTTGAAAAATACTGACTAAAGCTGGAGAGGGAAAGGAGCTAAAGCTCATTGTAAATGTGTGAGTACCAATATATTGGGTCGCTAAATTTTGAGTATCAGTTTCATCTATCGTTATAGTTTGCACTGTATCAGTGGCTTCACTGTCAACGGATAACCCCCCTCCTGAGATAGAAAAACCAGCTAAATGAATAGGTCCATCTCCTTGATGTTCATCGACTCGGCCAAGCATTAACCCAGCTGTAGCAGAAACACTTATTGCTTCTTCTCGACTCACAGTTATAAGGCCTTTCATGTGTTGCTCTATTGAGATTTCATACCCTTCTTCAATTGGGTCGTTAACTGTGAAAGTAATTTCGTAGCCTATATTATGTCGGTAAATTAGTGCAAAGTTAGGACCTTCTGGTTGATCAACACGCATGCCATGAAACCATGCCAAATGACCATTGATAATTGCATCATTGTTGTTATTTGTAACAGTTGTTATATCTAGATTGCTTGAATATTCCCTATAAAGACTATTTCCATCATCTTGATAATGATCAGAATTACTGAAGTTAGTGGTTGAAACATCCGAAATTGTAATCGCGATGCTTGGTGTAGAAAATAGAACAGCTGAAGTGGTAAGTATTAGCAAAAGATATTTGCTAAAATTTACTGGAGAAAAACGACTCATAACAGATCTCCTATGCCTATTAAAGGCAAAGTAATAACCTATAAGTGTAGATTGATTTTTGCTTAAATCAATTTATAAACTCCTTTAAAATAGCTTTAATTAGTGGCGTTGTAACAAGCTTTTGAAAGTACGAAAGTTGTCATGTTTTCTAAAAAATAGCACTATATTCAAACTTGAGTGATTTAATAATAGAACCTTGCAGGAAATTGACTTATGCCAGATACACATAAATTGAACAGTATATTGTCCAGTGCCAGTAAATTACTTTTTTTTATGATATTAATGACATTGTCTATTAATGTGATGGCATCTGATCCACGCGGATTATTTTGGCCTGTAGTAATAGGGTTAACAGTGTTTGGTATTGTGTTATTTGTAATGAGTACAGCAGTCATAGTTAACTTAGTGAAAAAAGGTTATTTAAGGAGTATTTTGATTGGATTCTTTTTTGGTCTATTTCTTGGGCCGATATATCTACCAAATGGTTACTTTATGTTGAATAGTGCTAATCTCTTTTTTAGAAATAATGGTGGTTTATTTTCTGCTTTAGCTTATGCCAGTATATATGCAGTTGTATTCTTGGTTTCATATTTGGTTTTGATAAAAAAAAATCGAAAATAATATAAGGGACTGTGGGTTAAAGCTAACTCTAATAAAGTTAAAATCTTGAGTGTAATTGTATTTAAAGAGGTTAAATATTTAATATGTTAGAAATGGCAGTTATTTACTTAGTTGCAGCGGTTGTTGCTGTTCCCGTTGCGAATAGACTTGGCCTTGGCTCGGTATTAGGTTATTTGCTTGCAGGTATTTTTATCAGCCCTAATTTATTGGGTTTAGTAGGGGACCAAACCAGCGTAATGCATTTTGCTGAGTTTGGGGTTGTTATGATGTTATTTTTAGTGGGGTTAGAACTTCAACCCGCGAGATTATGGAAACTCAGGCATTCTATTTTAGGATTAGGAGGTTTACAGGTAACAGTCACTACGGCAATTATTTTCTTTATTTGTTTTTACCCATTAAATTTATTTTGGCAAACATCGCTTGCGATTGGCTTAATGTTAGCCTTATCTTCAACCGCCATTGTATTACAAACCTTATCTGAAAAAGGCTGGATTAAACAAGATGCAGGTCAAAATGCATTTTCTGTTTTACTTTTTCAAGATATAGCCGTGATCCCTATTCTTGCGATAGTACCCTTACTTGCATTCAAAGATATTACAATAACTGACTCCACTAATCATAATCTTATTGTTCATCTACCTGTTTATGGTCAAGTGATAATATCTTTGTTAGTGATTGCAGCTATTATTCTTGCAGGCAAATATATTTCGTCGCCATTGTTTAGATATATCGCTGAAACACGATTAAGAGAGATCTTTACAGTTACTGCATTATTACTCGTGATAGCAATTGCCTTGTTGATGGAAAAAATTGGCTTATCTCCTGCATTGGGAACTTTTTTAGCGGGTGTTGTATTGGCTGAAAGTGAATTTAGACATGAACTAGAAGTTGATATTGAACCATTTAAAGGGCTATTGCTTGGGTTATTTTTTATAACAGTCGGTGCATCTATTGATTTTCCTTTGCTGTTTGAGCAGTTTACATTTGTTGCGACATCTGTTGTTGCACTGATTGCCATTAAGGCGTTAGTACTTTTTTGTCTGGCGAATATTTTTAAAATGCAAGGTAATCAAAAGCTGTTATTTACTGTTGCTTTAGCACAAGGGGGGGAGTTTGCCTTTGTTTTATTGTCGCTTACAAGTGGGTTATTTATTACGAGTACTGAACAAACGAAGATCATTACCCTAATTGTCGCAATTTCGATGCTCTGCGCCCCATTATTACTCATGTTTTATGAAAAATCACTTTCTATGGCTAGTCAAAATGATCCTGAGTTTGATTCAGTTGAAGATATTGAAGCCACTGAAAATGTGATCATTGCAGGTTATGGCCGATTTGGACAAATTGTTGGCCGTTTATTAGTAGCCCAAGGCTATCATTTATCAATTCTTGATCATAGCCCAAGTCAGGTGGAACTTCTTAGGCGATTTGGAAATCAAGTATTCTATGGTGATGCCGCCCGACGAGACTTATTAGAAGCTTCGGGTGCTAAAGAAGCAAAGTTATTAGTAATTGCGGTTGATGAAAGAGATAAAACATTAGAGATTATAGAATTAGCGTACAAACACTACCCTCAATTAAAAATATTGGCGCGTGCAATAGATCGAAGACATGCTTATGAACTAATGAAGTTGGGAGTTACTTGTTTTAAAAGAGAAACTTTTGATTCAGCTGTGAACCTTGGAGTTGAAGCTTTGGAAATATTAGGAAATGATAAAATTGATGCAGCAAGAGCTGGTGCCTTATTTACGGATCATGATAATGCATCTTTAAAAATTCTTGCTGATGTTTGGGGTGATGATAAAAGTTATGGTGTTGCTGTAAAACAACGTAGTGAAGACTTAAAGCAAGTATTGACGAATGATAAAGCGCAGCAAGAAAAGCTGAGAGCCTGCGCCAATCAAAGTTCAAAAAACTGTTAATTTTGAGTCGAGGGCTATTTCATTAGAAAATACTGCCAAATGACAAGAATAAGACTTAACAATAAAAAAAATGTGTTTGACTGCATTAGCAGTCAATTATTAACGCCATTAAAAAAGACATTCGTTTGCTGGTACAGGAGTGAAAAAAAGAGGCACTAATTTGAAAATATTTGAAGCAGATGAAACATATTTAATGGCTTTAAATACCTTCTACCTTGTTCAAGGCTATCATAGTGATTGGGGTAAGAAAGAAAGGGCTTTTATTGCAACGGATAACAATCAGATTGTTGGGGCTGTTAAAATTGAACTTAATTATGGTGTTTCAGTTTTACGAGGTATGTATATAAGCAAAAAATATCAAAGTAATGGCTTAGGAACTGCATTTATTAAGCATATTGAGCCAATATTAAATCAGACAGTTTCGTATTGTATGCCATTTTCACATTTAAGAGACTTTTATAGTCAAATTGGTTTTAAAGTGGTGAACCCTGAAAGTTACCCAGCATTTTTAGCCAAAAGGTACTATGGATATGAAAGTAAAGGTTATAAAGTTATCGCGATGTATCGCGAAAATACTACATAACGCAGGGTTAACCTGATTGTGAACTCAATTACAAAAAGCCAATTACAGTAATTCGTAATTGGCTTGTCACATAAACTTAGAGTTTAGCTTTTTCAGCACGTGCCTGATGCAGCTTTTTATAACTTTCAATAAGCCTTAAATGCTTGTCTAGACCTTCTAGTTTCATGCTAGTCTTGGTCAAGCCAAAGAACCTTATGTCGCCTGTTATTGAACCTACAACGTTTGTCATGTTGTTTTCACCAAACATACGATTGAAATTGCCCATATAGTCATCAAGCGCGAGCTCATTATCTAATGTCACTTCAAGCACTGCATTAATTGCTTGATAGAATAATCCACGTTCAACGGTATTGTCGTTAAATTGTAAGAAGGTTTCCACTAATTCTATGGCATCCTCTAACTCACCTAATGCTAAGTAGATTAAAATCTTAAGTTCAAGGATAGTTAACTGACCCCAAACTGTATTTTCATCAAATTCAATACCAATTAAAGTGATAATATCAGTGTAATTATCTAATTGGCTTTCTTCTAAACGCTCGGCTAAGCTCGCTAATTCATCATCATTTAATGAATGGAGATTAAGAATATCTTCACGATAGTTTAATGATTTATTTGTATTGTCCCAGATCAGGTCTTCCACGGGATATACTTCAGAATAATCTGGCACTAAGATACGACAAGCCGTGCCTAAGTCTGAAAATTCAGCAATGTATGCTTCTTTGCCTAAATCTTTTAAGATACCAAATAAGCTAGCCGTTTCTTCCTCATTGGTGCCAGAGAAGTCCCATTCACTAAATTCATAGTCATGCTTAGCACTAAAGAACTTCCACGAGATAGTACCCGTAGAATCAATAAAGTGTTCAACAAAATTTTCAGGTTCAGACACTGCTAAGCTGTTAAAAGTAGGTTTAGGTACATCATTAAGGCCTTCAAAACTGCGACCTTGCAATAATTCTGTAAGGCTTCGCTCAAGTGCAACTTCAAAGCTTGGATGCGCACCAAATGAAGCAAATACACCGCCAGTTTTTGGGTTCATTAAAGTGACACACATCACTGGAAATTGGCCACCTAATGATGCGTCTTTAACGATAACGGGGAAACCTTGGGCTTCCAAGCCTTTTATCCCAGCTAAAATACTTGGGTATTTTTCAAGTACTTCTTGTGGTACATCGGGTAATACAATTTCTTGTTCAATGATCTGTCTTTTTACAGCGCGTTCAAAGATCTCAGATAAACACTGTACTTTTGCTTCAGCGAAGTTATTGCCCGCACTCATACCGTTACTTAGAAACAGGTTTTCGATTAGATTTGATGGAAAATATACAGTTTCACCATCGGACTGACGAACGTAAGGGATAGAACAAATACCCCGCTCGCTATTACCTGAGTTGGTATCAATCAGGTTAGAGCCAGATAGTTCACCTTCAGGGTTGTAAATTTTACGACAATATTCATCTAAAATATCAGCTGGTAGTGCATCGTTATCGCCAGGTTTAAACCATTTTTCATTTGGATAATGAACAAAATCACTGTTGGCAATTTCTTCACCTAAAAACTGATCATTATAGAAAAAGTTACAGTTTAAGCGTTCAATAAATTCGCCCAGCGCAGAGCATAAAGCGCTTTCTTTAGTTGAACCTTTACCATTAGTAAAACACATAGGTGATGCGGCATCACGAATATGTAAAGACCATACATTTGGCACGATATTACGCCAAGATGAAATCTCAATTTTCATACCAAGATCAGCTAATATGTTTGTCATATCGGCGATGGTTTGTTCAAGCGGTAAATCTTTACCGAGTATAAACGTATTTGATGCATCGTCAGGCTGTGCCATTAGCATAGCTTGAGCATCTTCATCTAAGTTGTCTACTGTTTCAATTTTAAATTCAGGTCCTGTTTGAACAACTTTTTTTACGGTACAACGGTCTATAGATCGTAAAATACCTTGGCGGTCTTTGTCAGAAATGCTGTCGGGTAATTCAACCTGAATTTGGAAAATTTGGTTATACCTGTCTTCCGGATCAACAATATTGTTCTGCGACAGTCTGATACCATCTGTGGGGATATCACGAGCTGCACAATATACCTTCATAAAATAAGCAGCACAAAGCGCAGATGAAGCTAAAAAGTAATCGAATGGGCTAGGTGCTGAACCATCACCTTTATAGCGAATAGGTTGATCTGCAATAACAGAAAAATCATCAAACTTAGCTTCAAGTCTCAGATTATCGAGAAAATTAACTTTAATTTCCATTGAGTAGTTTCCAAAGTAGTCGTGTATGCAACCCACTGCGGTTTAGTGCTGTAATGAATGCAATAAGTAGGTTGTTCTTAATGGACGTAATTATCTTCTTTTTTGTGTCAATAGTCTTGGGTTTATTACACCATTTTGCAAAATAAGTATATTTAAATGACACCACCACAGTAATGATAACGCTGTACTCGCTATGAATTGCATCATTATATTAATTTGAGATTAATTATTTATGAAATTTTTTAGACGGTTTCATAATAAGGGACTATCTTTAAATTTTAGAGTAACAATTCAATTTCATCTGGCAAGGAGGCTATATGTCTATTCGTTATACATTTTTTTTGGTGTCTTTATTAGTCATTTTGGCTATGAGTACGATGGCTACTATGTTATGGAGTACCAATAATACAATTGCTGATATCGGTGAGAAATATGCTTTATCTAAGGAATTAACATCAGATATGTTGATGTTACGACGCCACGAAAAAGACTTTTTATTACGTAAAGATTTAAAATATATAACTAAGTTTGAAAAGCGCATGTCTCTTATGCAACAGCATATTAGCACTCTCAAAGCAGATTTGGCTGACAATAAAGACATTATAGCGATGTTGAATCAGACACATGATAATTTAAAAAACTACCATACTCAGTTGTTTCAGTTAGTAACATTAGATAAAAAAATTGGACTCAATAAAAACGAAGGTTTACGTGGTGCTTTTAATCAGGCTGAACAAAGTTTGGAATTAAGTGTGAGTGAAACGGGTGATAGTCAAGCAATTGCAAATACACTGCATTTAGTTTTATTGGAAAATGATTTTCAAAGTACCTTAGATTTAAAAGTAAAGTCGAATGTTGAAGTTGAGCTGATAAATGCCAAAAGCTATTTCACCGTTTTAAATACACAAGCCTCAGAAGATATTGCACAATTTGATATAACGGCCCAAAATTTAGCTGATGCTTTGAAAGCTAGGGGTTTAGACCAAAACTCTGGCTTAAGGGGAGAGTTACGATCAAGTATTCATATGGTAGAAAAGCTTGTAGGAAATGTCTCTAATGAACTCGATTCTGCTATTTCACAGTCACTTTCAAGTTCTAAAAAACAAGGGATTATTACTGCTGTAATTATGACAATGGGTATTGCAAGTTTACTTATCATGCAAACAATCCGGGTTTTTAACAGGTTACAATCGGCTAATAAAAAAATGGCGACGATAAGTCAGGGCGGGGGAGACTTGACGCAACATCTGGACCTTTCAGGGAAAGATGAAGTAACAGACTTAGCTAATTCAATGAATGACTTTATAGATACGACAGCAAGTTTAGTAAGAGAAATTAAAGACAAAGGTGAAATTGTTGAAAGTGGTGCTCATCATTCTGTTGAATTGAATAAACGTTCACAAGAGGCGATAGCTGAACAACGAAATAATACGGTGGCGGTGAATCAAGCTGTGGTTGAATTAGCAACTGCGGTTGATTTAATTGCAAAAAGCAGTGTTCTGGTACAAGACTGTGTTAATAATGCAGATAAACAGATCACCATTGGATCTCGAACTATGTCTCATGCAAGTGAACAAATGATTGAATTAACTAAGCATATTGAGTCAAATAGCGACATCATGAATTTAGTCACACATGCCAGTGGAGATATTGAAAAAGTAACGAATGTGATCCGTGAAATTACTGAACAAACCAATTTACTGGCGCTTAATGCGGCGATAGAGGCAGCCAGAGCGGGAGAAAGTGGCAGAGGGTTTGCTGTCGTTGCTGATGAAGTGAGAACTTTGGCAAAGCGTACACAAACTAGTACTGTTGAAATTGAACGTATGATTAATGCATTACAAGAACATGTTAAAAATTCACACAATGCAATGAATCAAAGTTTAAGTTTAAGCACAACAATGAAAACAGCAATTACAGATGCGAATAATTCTATGATAGCAAATAAAAGTGCGATGGATCAGATACGTGATATGGTGACACAAATTGCAGGTGCTACTGAAGAGCAAAGGTATACGGTTAAAAGTGTTGAAGATGCAACTCGTAACATATCCGTCACAGCCGAACAGCTTTTAGTTGATTCTTGTGAAAACTGCCAAAACTGTGAATGTCTTGAACGTAACGCACATCAGATGAAAGAAGACGTTGCTAAATTTGTTGTTTAATTGATTAATCAATTTCAATCTTTTTGGATTGTTTTTAAGTTACCAAATCTGGTCATAATTGATTTATGACCAGATTTGGTTGTATTTTATACTTGTTGCTCATTCTTCTTCTATTACAATTAATTAAGCATTAAAGATTATGGTGTTTTCAATGATTTAGGTGCAACGTATCGCTGAAGTGAAATAATTAAATTTATTTTATAAAATAACCAATTTAGTATTCTAATTTTTCAAGTCGCTAACAAGACTCGTTAACAGCAGAATAAAAGTTAACTTTGTTGAGCAAGTATTTTTTCAACAAACCACCTCATAGCCTTGCCTTTGTTATTGATGCGCCATGAGCAATATTGCGAAGTAACAGGTGCAGATTTATTTATTGCTAATGAGACGAGTTCTCCTGATGTTATATATTGCTTAATTTTATGGGAAGGTAAGAAGCCTACTCCTACCCCTTGAAGTATCGCTACAATTTTTTGCTCCATAGTGGCTACACGTACTGTGGTTTGGTTGTTAAATACACGATGTGAAAGAATAGGGGTGTTTTTAGAAGAGTCTTTAATAATTATGGTGGGATAAGGTTTAATATTTTCTTCTTTAAGGGGCAACTCATATTGAGTAAGCGGGTGATCTCTAGCAACAACAAACTCCCATGTAGCCGACATTATTTTTTCAAATTTAATACCTTGCATATTTGATACAGGTAAAGGGCCCCCAATAACGATATCTGCACGCTTATCAGATATGGCTTCTAAACTTCCCCCCATAACTTCTTCTGTGAGGTTAATTTGTACACCAGTATTTAATTGGTGAAACTCAATTAAAATTGGGTAAAAATCATTTAAATTCCAAAGTGTATCAATTGCTATATTGAGTGTAGACTCCCAGCCACTATTAACTTGATACGCCGACTCAACAATACGCTGTGCGTTAAGAAGTAACGTTCTGCCTTGCTCTAATAATACTTCTCCGGCAGGAGTTAAAATTGAACGCCGGCCTTCTCGTCTAAAAATAATAAAACCTAAATCGTCTTCTAATTTTTGCACCATATAAGTTATTGTGGAAGGCACGCGAAACAATGCTGTTGCAGCCCCTGCAAAGCTGCCTTTTTTGTCGATAGCGTCCAATACCTCTAATGCCTCTAATGTTAATTTCATTTTAAAACACCTTTGCTAAATCATTTGTTCGATATATTCGAATATAAATATCAATATATTCCGATTTTTATATAAACCCAAGTATTTATAATGGTTTTAAGTTCAAAACATTAAAACAATTAAATAAGGGTTGTACACAATGCAAATATTACACAGAGATTCATTACAACGAGGTGGTTTTGCTGGTTTAACAGAAACACGCCTAATTAAAGATAATAAAATAGGAGGAGATAACTCAACTTGGAATGGCATTGGCAACTTTATTTATTTAGCAGATGCGCGTTATTTACCCTATGGTGAGACACATATGCACCCTCACCATGAAGTAGATGTTATAACTATCATGTTAGAGGGTCGTTTAACCCATGAAGGTTCATTAAAAGATGGACAATCCATGGTCGAAAATCAAGTACAAGTTCAACGAGCTGGTGGTGAAGGGTTTGAGCATAATGAAGTAAACCCTGACAATAAAGGAAACCGTTTATTGCAACTTTGGGCATTGCCAGAAACAGCAGGAGAGCCGGCAGATTATAAGTTTTATCATCTAAATAATCACGAACTAAATCGTGTTTATGGTGGTGAAAAATCACAATCAGAAACGTTTGATAGTCATACTGTGATTGAAGTAGGGATGCTTAAAAAAAATAAAGTGATTACTAAAAAGGGTCAATACTTAGCATATATTACCAATGGTGAAGCTAAAATTAATGATTTAACTGTAACTGATGGCGATTTAATTCGTGGCAACGACTTCAATTTTGTTGTTGTGAGTGATGAGCTTCACTTAACTCTGATCACGGTAGAATAATCACAATTTCAATTTAAAAAAGGGTCGTTAATATGATAAATGCACAGTATCAAAGCGTGGTTTATTCATTCTTCATGGCATTATTAATGTCGAGTATTATGTCATTAACCATTACCATTTTTAATTTAGGTATTGTTGAAGGTTTATTATCAATATGGCTTAAAGCCTGGAGCTTTTCGTTTGTAATTGCTTTTCCTACCGTTATATTGGTTTCTCCATTCGTAAAGCGCATGGTGAAATTAGTTATAAAAGAAGAAACATAATACGCTTTTTTACTTTATTAACTTCAGGGATAAAAAGGAAGTCGGCGATACAATTTTTACCTCCATACTTTATATAAATCAATAGGCTTGAATATAAATAATTACAATTTTGTTAATTAATAGTTTATTATAAAAATCTTCGTTTTTTGATGTCGTTAACAAGGATATTATCTACACCTAAAACTTGAACTATGTATTAGGTATTGTAATAAAGATGGCAAAAAAAAATTTAGGTTTTACGCTTGTTGAATTAATTGTAGTGATTGTTATTTTAGGTGTTTTGGCTGTTACTGTAGTACCTAAGCTTTTGAATGTACAGTCTAATGCAAATATTACAGTGATAGAAAGTGCGGTGAGTGCAATAAAAACTGCGGCAGATTTATTTAAACTTAAAACACTCACCACAGGAAATGAGCTGACTGCAGAAGTTGAATTTGAGGGAGTAAAAGGGAGTAACTATAACCCTTGGGCTGCTACTGCAAAAGGTACGAGTTATTCATCAGATTATTCATCCCCTCCTGAAATATTTGAAGCTGCGGGGCTTGATGTTAATGACTGGGCATATCGTATTTATACGCCAAGTAATTACTCTGTTGTTGCAGCCCCTAGAAATGTACTTTCTAAAGCTGAACCAACCGCTATAGAGGTTAAAGAAAGTAACTGCTATTTTGAATATTTGTGGAGCACAACAGGCGAACCAACTTTAACGATTAATAAAGCTGGGTGTTAATATTGGTTTATTTCCAAGCATAAGTTGAAAGTGTTCAATATTTTTTAGTCAGGATTTATTAAGCTTGAAGTTTATAGTAAACATAAAACCTGTATTTTAATAATGTGAAAATATTTGTAGTACAAGTACTCAAACTAATATGAGGCTTAGTGCATCAATTTATAAGGCAATGAAAGTTGGTTTGCTAATATTATCGATTTTGTCTACTTGGCATTGTTTATTTTGCTAAGTTTGGATATTCAAACCTTCTGAGTAGCCTTCCTTTATTTTTAGTTTTTATACATTCAAATAATTTAAAGCTTTGAAATTAGAAACTTTACTTCGACTTTTAAGTGTCTGAGCTTACATTGACTTCGAGTTGATTTAATAAATATTATTTAACCTTAAAGTATTTTTAATATCTGCCGAATAATTCAATATATGATTGTCATATTAAATTAAGATCTGGTGATTAGTTTGAAAATACACCTTTGACTTTCCTTTAGAATGATTTTTAATAATGGTCTAATTTATAGGATGAATTTTGGATTTTTTAACTACGCAAGCCCATGATGGGGAATTGCTCTTTCATAGATTAACTGATCAACAACAAATCGAGATCCGCCAAAATAATGGTTATCGTTGGCTCTATTTTAAAGAATGCAGTCAAAATAATGCATTTCAATCGGTTATATCTTTAAAGCGTCCTAGTGAATTAATGTTTCCATATACACAAGCAATGTTACTTTTTTTATTATGGAAAAAAGCGCCTATTAGTTTACTTAATTTAGGCATGGGGACGGGTTCTTTAGAAAGAGCTTTACGAAAAAAATGTAATATAAAGATTACTTCAGTTGAAAGTAATAAATATATTGTTGAAATGGCAGAAAAATATTTTTATTTACCAAAAAAAATTAATATATTAATTGAGTCAGCTGAAAAATACTTAATCAAAAATACGCACGATTTTGATGTCATACTATGTGATATATTTAATGGTAAAGATAATTCAGAAAGTATTTATGACGAGTTTTTTTATCAAACTTTAAAGAATAACTTAGACATCTCTGGAGTCGTATTTTTAAATATACTTGCCAAAAATTCGGGTCAACTACAAGAAATATTATATGCTATCAGGCAATCTTTTAAGCATGTTGTACTCCTCGAATTTGAAAATTATGAAAATATTCTCTTAATTATAAGTCAACAGCATATACCATCTAAAACAGAATTATATAAATTAAGTTTAAATGATTATGAGCTTAAATTGAATCCTTTCATTAATAACTTATTTTACGTACCTGCTTTAATTAACGAGTAATATAGCTGGAGAAAAGCGTGTCTAAAGAAGAAAATAATAACGCATTCATCTCTTTATAATTAGTATTTTTTTCTCCAATAAGTTGGACACCTAAGTATACGCCAATTACCGCTTTTTCTTATATATAGTAATCACGAATAAAGCGAACTTCCGTTTGTGAGTCGAAATAACGACATTCAATTTGTGTTGTTTTAGGTTTTTGTGACCCACCTAAAAGAATCAGTAAATTTAAATAATTAGGGGTTGTGGCAAAGCGTCACCAAGGTTAAAATTTTGAGTATTAAACTTGTATCCACGTGCATTGATTCAATCATCAAGTGCACCAGATCCTTCAAATCTCCTATATATCACAATATGTATGTTCATTTAGAAAAGCATAGAAATGAAAATATAGGAGGGTGATAAATGAAGTTTACGAAATGCCATCTTAAAATAACTAAAATTTATTCATTTTAACCAATTTATACTTAAATTGACTATCCTCATGTCGCTAGGATACTTTTTTTTGTTTAAGTACTTGTAAAGTATGGTTTTTATTTTTTGGTGCAAACTTTGCTTAGTCAGAACCTAATTCAATTGATTTATTAAAGGGAAAAATATGGCTGTTGTTATTGAAGATAGGCCCACAGATGCGGTAAGAGAAGAAGTCATTGATCAGTTAATTATGAATTATAGTCATGGAAAGTTATCGCAAGAGGCATTTGAACGAAGATTAGACGAAGCAATGGCGAGTCAAAATAATAAAGAAATTTTAGGGCTTGCTGCCGATTTAGATCTTAAAATAGATAAAGTCTTCGAAGAAAGTAAAAAACGCGATTTTTCAGTCAATTATTCAGCTGAAAAAGGGAAAGACATTGATTATTTTGTGAGTATATTTGGTGGGTGTGACCGAAGTGGTCGATGGGTTGTTGCCAAAGAAATCCGCTCTATTAGTATATTCGGAGGTTCAAATATTGATTTCAGTGAAGCCGAATTTACGCATTCTGATGTAACAATTAAAACTTTTTGTTTATTTGGTGGTGATAATATATATGTGCCCGAAAATGTAAATGTAGTTTCAAAAGTATTTTGTATTCTGGGTGGTGTAGATAATAGTGCCCCTTCTATTTCAGACCGTCATGCCCCTACATTAACCCTTGAGGGAATTGCCATTTTTGGCGGTGTGGATATTAAGCTCAAACGAACCATAAAAGAAAAGTTTGTTTCTTTTGCCAATAATTTAAAAAACATGTTCAGCTAAAAATAGGTTTAGTTAAAAAATCAGGTGACTCAATATGAAAACGATGTATCGCATTTTAATTTTGGCAGTATTGATAATCGGTGCCATTAGCTCATACAGTTATGGAAGTTCAACAGGGTTATTTGCTTTTATTGTCTTGGGTTTTATATTTGAAGGTGTATTTTGGTTTAGCGTGTTCCCTAATAAAAACAAAAAACATTAACTTGTCAAATAAAATGTAGCTTTTGCTAAGTTAGCTGCATTTATTTTGATCCCGTTTGGTTTCAAGCGATAGAAACCAAACATAAACAATTTAGATTTAACTTCACCATTTTTGGGAAATTTACATTTTATCTTCCCATTTATGGGAAATAATTGTTGTGAAATAAATAAAACCCCATTAATTCAATCTCTTATAGTTTGGCATGCCATGTGCAATTACATCATATATATACTATTGGTAGTATGAAAATAGTTTAACGATGTACTTTCTTTAAGTCTGTTCATCGCTAATAACTTATCTACAATAAATAAAGGTTTAATGATGACAAGAAATATGAATGCCAGATTAGCAGGATTAGTTTATTTGATGTGTGTACTCACTGGGATATTTAGCCTTGCTTATGTTCCATCGCAACTGAGTTTATGGGGCGATCCAACAATAGCAACAGTGGCTCATATTATTGAATCCCAATTCTTGTTTCGTTTGGGAATACTAGGAAGCATTATGTGTTATCTAAGCTTTTTAGCACTTCCTTTTGCTTTGTATAAATTACTTAACCTGAGATCTGGTTAAGCATCGCCATTTATTAGTCTGGCATCATACCAAATACATCTGCTGATAGTTTTATACACGGCTTCTGTTTCTTTAAGCAATAAGCCACTATTCCAGATATCAAGTTGAGCATGAAACTTGTTTCACTGCGATGGCGGCTATGTTCTATTTGAGATATATTTTTCAACTGGTCATTGATAGTTTCAATGATGTATCTCTTTGATAACATCGCTCTATCGAAGGCTGACATGGCTTTCGACTTCATGTTTTTTCGAACTGTTGTAATCAAATCTACATCGAGTTCCTTTAGTTTTTCATTTAACTCTTTGCCGAT
>NZ_FOLO01000064.1 GCF_900112265.1 Pseudoalteromonas denitrificans DSM 6059
TCGCTTGGTAATTAGCGACTACGACAGAATCGCTTGGTAATTAAGATACGACAAAGTCGCTTGGTGTTAACAGCTTAAAAAAACTTAGCTCAAATTTAACCTGACAGACACCATATTAAAATGGGTAACTGTCAGATCAAGTCTGAGCTACTACATTTTATCCTCTATTTATTTATTTATTTTAAGTTTTATTAAAAGATGCCCTTTAGTTTAACTCTAAATAGCTACCCACTGATTGCTTCATAATTTCGACTAATTCTTCATCCATATACTGATACTCATCGGGAATATCGAGTAATTGAATATCTTTGTAATCTAATAACCTAGTAAACTGTGCCTTCAAGCGACTTTTATGCTTTTGCTCCATAACGAAAATCACATCAGCCCATTGAATATCTTTAACACTGACAGTTCTCTTAGCGCTTGGGCTAGTGCCCGCAGATCTAACGGATAGTTCAGGATGATTTCTCCAAACTTGTTCACCCGTTGGGCTACGCCATTGGTTTCGACTACATATAAACAATATATTTGTCATTTCATCATCCTTAATTTATTTTGCGATTAAACCGCAGCAAATCTTTCACCCTTAAATGTTTTCACTGGGTTACCACGTTCAACATCCCAGTGCTGTTGCCAACGGTTTTTTTCTTGTTGTGTCATTTTCTCAAGTTTTGTTGCTTCCAACTTCTGGAATAACAATGCTCTAGCAAGGCGCTTATTAGCATGTTGGCTGCGCTCACTTTCAACACGCACTGAAATACCTGTTTCAGTATGAGTAGCTCGAACTGCCGAGTCCGTTGTATTTACATGTTGGCCGCCAGCACCAGAAGCACGACATGTTTGAAATGTCACACCTTTATCTAGTTGGGTTTCATTTATTTCATACATTTGGCCACTGAAAAACCAGTTTTTACGTTTATGTTTAGGTCGAAAGCTACTTTGACAAACCCATAGCATAGCTCCTTGCCAAGACTCAGCTATTTCCTTAGCTGAACTTTCTTTTTCAGAGTCAGCCTTTTTTGAATCAAGTTGCTCTGAATCAAACTGTAATAACACTGACTTAAAACAATCTTGTTCTTTGGTAGCCATAGTTTCAACAATATCGAGCTTTATTCCTTTCTCTCGACATTGTTTTTCAATTGTTTTTAGCGCCAAACTAACAGCTTTGCAACACTCGACAGGACCTTGGCCTGCTGACAGTTGTAGTAATATCATGATGAACAATCTCCATTTGTTTTAAAGGTTAATACTGGGCGTAGTTTCGCTACCACCTCAATTAAGCCAGCATCAACCATATCGCTGATCACCGTTTCACACTTCTTATACGCCTGAGGCGCTTCATCATACAAAAGCTCTTTATTGCCACAAACCACTCGACTACCGAGTGCGGTGCGGTATAAGTCTTCACGTTTGTACTTGTGACCTAATCGGCCATGACACTCACCCCGTTTCCATTTTCTTCCTGCACCATGCGCTAATGAAAACAGACTTGTATTTAAGTTATCGCTAGTTTCACTATTACTAAGCTTTTCATTCAAGGTAATGGGTTTCACCAAATAGCTATAATCACCACGTGAACCAGGTATCACTACATAGCCTTTATCACTTGGTGTTGCGCCCTTTCGGTGTAGCCAGCCATCACAACCATCAATGTTTTTTGATGAAACTAAATTGTGGTTAATATCTAATGCGCAGTCACCATTCGCTCTAATTGCTTCTAAAAAGCGTTTGGCAATCAGTTCACGATTTAGCTCAGCCCAACGAACCGCTTCATCATGCTTGGTCATGTAATCCTGAAAGTCGTTATCATCAGTTTTTTCAGTATCAGTAACTAAGCCATCATGGTTGTGCTTAGTTATATGCTCAACCAAAATTGATTGACCTAAACCTCTAGAGCCTGAGTGAACAAGAAGCTGTAAATGCTTTTTATTAAGCCCTAACTCATCTAACGCTATTTGGTCATACACCTCATCGATGGTCTGAAATTCAGCAAAGTGATTACCACCACCAATGGTGCCTAGAGCACGATCATAGTTATCGGTTGTTATACCTTTATCAGCCTTTCGGTTTTCAATAATTTCAGACCAGCTTCCATCTAAAGGCAGCTCTACATGCTCAAACTTCTTAGCCAGTTTATCTAAGTTAACTTTGGATACTTTTGCTGAGGTTTGCCAAAGTGACATACCGCAGCCAATATCATTCCCTACAAGCGCAGGGTAAATTTTGTTAGTTGTAAAAAATGCAGCACCAATGGGATAACCTCTCCCAGGGTGCAAATCAGGCATGCCAGCTACGCTGTGCATACCACTTAATTCTGATGTTTTGATCAGTTGATCTATTGCTAGCCCTTCAATCCAAGTTTCTTTGGATGCAATGAGGCTAACGTTTTCAGTAATTTTTTGGACGGATTTGCCCATAATACCAATTCCTTTCTCTTTATTAGAAATGAGGATTTAAAACGTAATACGTATTGGCAGGTCTGGCTTTCTATCGAAATGAACCGAGGGAAACTATTTAAACAACTAGCGTTAATGGCTTAGGTTTAAAGTGCTTAGGATTTTTTTATTTAACTTTTTACTTAAATAAGTCTGGCTAAGCTACAAATTTCTTATCGGATAAGACCTGCAAAGGATGTTGATGTAAATGTCATTATATTTTCTCCTTTACAGTTAGTTGATGAATTCACCATCGAAATGATGTGGTGAATAGTTGAACGGGCGCATCTTAATCAGTTTTTAATTATAAATCAAACACAAATTTACTTAATAACTAACAATTTCTGATATTGCCTTTCAATCTTTGCATCAAAACATACCAATAACACTCGTTCTAATTGGTTATCAGATGATAAATATTCAACAATAGTTTTAATCGCAATATCACATGCTTTTTTGATAGGAAATCGATATGCCCCTGTGCTGATCGCTGGGAAAGCTATAGATTTTACATTATGTATGCTTGCCAATTTTAAGGTCTCCAAGTAACATGACGCCAACAAATCCTCTTCATTTTTATGACCACCATACCAAACAGGTCCAACGGTATGGATAATATGACTAGCAGCCAAGTTAAAACCGGGAGTCCTTTTAGCTAAACCAGTATTACATCCTCCTAACGTTTTACATACATCAAGTAGCTCAGGTCCTGCTGCTCTATGAATTGCTCCATCAACACCTCCACCACCACATAAAGCTTGGTTTGCAGCATTAACAATTGCATCTACATCTAACTTAGTAATATCAGCGTTAATGATTTTAATCTTATCTTTATTCATGCTTTTCACTAATAAACTTAGCTGGAACAGCATCTACTAACCAAACGTTATTGGCTGAACGAAAGAATTGAAAACCTTCTTCATGCATGCGTTTAGTATCTATTTTTTGCAATATAGGTTTACCGTATCTACGACCAACTGAAGTAGCTATCATTTTTGACTCACTTAAGTGAACGTGATGGCGTTTTTGTTTGGTTAATCCCTGTTTTATAATACTTTCGTAAGAACGTTTTGCTGTGCCATGCAAAAGAACAGGAGGAGGAGTGACAGGCTCTAAAGATAAATCAACCTCGATTGAATGCCCTTGGTTTGCTCGTATCTTTCCTTGATTAATATCCATTGCAAATCGCTGTTTATCGTTGGTTTCTACGACAAGTTTCAAAATATTAATGTTGAGTGCTACCTCTGTTGTTTTCTCGATCAATTCATCTATAAGAGCCCAGCCATTTTCGTCGAGAGCCAAATCAATCGCATCGGGTTTATGCCTCAAAATAAAGCTTAAATATTTTGAGGTTTTTGTTAATTGTTTTTCCATCATTTAACTCTTCAATAATCTATTTCTAACTTCCATTAGCGCATACCCTAATAAATTCAACCCTTGCCAATCGGTAGGGTTTTCTGTAAGAGGGTCATCTTTTGCTAGTCCAATGCCCCATATTTTATCCACGGGGCTAGCTTCAACTAAAACTCTGTCACCAGTGCTAATAAGATATTGTCTTAATTCAGAGTTATAGGAAAACTTGGCCAGATTAGCATTTACAACAATTTCGAACCTATTTTTTAACCACTGTTCTTCATTAAAATTTTGTATCTCACGTCCTATGGCTTTAGCTTCCCCTGGAGTATTCGCAGATAATACTTTTGTTGCAGCAGTCAAGTCATCAAATAACAGGGCTTTTGCATGCATCATATAATGTTCAGCAGTTAAAAATTTAGTCTCACCTACAACAAAAGGTGAGTCATACCATTGGCTAAAACAACTTTTTGTTGTTTGACCTTTTTTTTCTTGATGCCCCCAGAAAAGTACATATTTTACTTTTTCATCTTGAGACAACTTATCGATAAGTTGTTCATTACTTCTTATTTTCATGTCATTCCCTATGTACAAATTAGCATATGAACCAGTGAAGGAGCGGCTTGGATTCCATCAGGCTATTCTGTATAGAGGCTAAATTTGTTCGTTTATTACTTCTCTTATTTGGCCTAAAGTAGTTTCCTTTGTAAGATTTCCATCTTCAAAAACAACCTCTAATAACCCTTGAGTTTCTTCTTCATCAGTCACGTTATCAAACAAGGTTAACTCACCGTCCACTCGCTCAATTTTTAATAAACCTTTAGCTGATTTCTTCTTAGTATCAGTTTTTGGGTCTTTGAAAATAGCAACACGTTCACCGTTTTTAACAACGCTAGTAGCTTTTACTGCTGAACCATGTGTATCACGTGTTACATATTGATAGCTGTAAGAGCCAATTCCTAACACTACTTTTGAAGCGAATCCTTTATCCATTAAGCGTTGTAAAATCTGACGTTGGCGTTTAAGAGTAATAGCATCACCATAAATAGCACCGATATGATCATCAAGTAACTTGAACCCTTTGCTGGTAGTAGTTCCACCAAAAGTATCCCATAAACATTCAATAAGCCCTTTAACTTCACAAGGCATTAATTGGATAGTTTGTTCACTATCAAAGCCATTATTTTCGAAACCGTAATATTCACCATTCCAGCGATATGCTTCATATGCATTTTCTTTCACATCTTTTTCAGCTTCATCTTGAGTTTGGAATAGCTCACTGTACTCAGAAACAGGAGAAATTTTATAACCTGTTAATATTTTTACCGGATCTCCAGAGTCTGGGCGAATCACTAATGTGCCATCGCGAGCCATTATTTCGTCTTTAAGCTGTGGAAGATAATCAGTTACTAATGTCCAAAAATCCCAAGTATCAGATACAACACTTAATATCCCAGTTGGAGATTGCTCCTTCATTAAATATTTAAAGAACTCAATTTCACCTTCCATGATCCAAGAACAAGTAACAGAGTGTTCAGTAGCATCTACAGAGCAGCCTACAAGTTCATTATCCACGTTTGCGCCATAGTATTTTTCAGCAAATAATACTGCTGGTATGGTATCTGTTCCTACAAGCCCTGAAGCTAAGTGACCAAAATCACTCATAGCAGCAGCGTGCTTACCAAACATACCTCTAAAGCTAAAATCATGTCCTTGAAAAGGAACGAAATCTAAAGGAAGTCCCGTTTTATTAGCAAATTCCTTGAATACTTTTAAATAAGCAACTGAAGTAGTCGCGCTTGTTTGGATTGGCCAGTTTTCACAACTTAATACTGTCTCAATCATATTTGTTAACCACTGAAAGCCTTCTTTGGTATTAACAATAGTAATTGGCGGGACCAAATAAGGTACGAGCGTTCCCTCAGGTAGTGCTTTTATTCTTAATGGTAAATAACCTAAATCGTGTAAGTCTTCTAAATACTTGACGTTTACAGGGTAGCCCAACATTGAACTCATAATACGTTTATGGTTTGCAACAGCGACAGCTTTATCACTGTTAAAGAATTCAGCCCACTCTTCTTGTAAGTAGCTTTTAATAAAATATTGAAGACCAACAAATGCTACTTTGTCGCTATTTTCAACATTACTTAACTTGCCACTTCTTGATGTGAAGTTAGCATAAACTTCGGTCACATCAGGGTGGTAAGCTCGGCTGTGGAATTCTTTATAAACATCTTTTTGCATACTAGCAGCGGTAATAGTCATGATAGTCTCCTTACATCTCAATAATTTGTAATTTAATTTTATTGTTCGTGCTGAATTCTTCAGCGGCTCTAAATGAATCAGTTGTATAGATAGAGTCAATTAGCCCTTCAAATACTTCTAATCCTTTTGAAAAAATACCGTGTGTGATAAACAGTGAAACTTCCACAGCGCCTTTGTCTTTTAATACTTTAGCTAACTCGATAAATGTTCTGCCTCCATCACAAATATCATCAGCGATAAGTACTTTCTTTCCGTTAACATCGCCAAGGATCTCAGTTTTAATGATTTCACCTGTTTTCAAATTTCTCATTTTTTGTGCTTGAATAACTTCAGGCTCACCATTAAATGTCTCAGCAATTTTGATTGTTTTTTTGCTAGCGCCAGCATCAGGTGATATCAAGGTAAGTTCGCCTGTAGATAGACGCTGGCTTAATTCATCGCATCGCTCAAGCAAGTTAATTTGTGGTACGTTTACTACTCTATTTAATAATGCTGGTGATACTTCACTGTGCGCATCCCAAATAGTTACTTTGGCAAAGCCTAAATTGTTTATGAAATTTGCCATAACTGCTGCACCTAGCGCTTCGCCTTCAACACATACTCTGTCTTGACGTGCATAAGGAAAATAAGGAATAACCAATTCAATAGGAGTCGCTTCATTTGAAAGTCTTTTGAGCGCATCAACGGCAATCATTAACTGAACTAGCTTTGAAGAGTCAGTAAGACGTTCAAAGATTTCTACTTTTACCGTAGTTGCAAAGTCCATTGGATTAAAGCGGATATGCTCTTCTCCGCCAGAAAAAGTAAAACTGTCAAAGCTAATCGGTGTTTTATTTCCTGTTGAGTCATGGCTAAATATTTTCATTATTACTTCCTTTTTATGTTTGTGTCGCTAGGACACAAATAAATCTATCAAAGAGTTAAATATTGATCAAGTTATTTGTGTCATAAAGACACTAAGTTGTAAGGTGTTATTTAAAAACTGATTTTATAGGTTGTTTTTGTTGATGAAAAAGAGGAATTACATTAATGTGTCATTAAGACATAAAGTTTACTTTTTATGAGTGAAATGACAAACTCTTACGATATTAATGAATTCAAAAATCCTATTTTTACTGTTGATAGCGTGCTATTTACGGTAAAAGATGATGCTTTAAAAGTTCTGATGGTTAAGCGAGCAAATGAGCCATTTATTGGTAACTGGGGCCTTCCTGGTGGTTTTGTTGATGTTGATTCAGATACCACAACAGATGGAACCGCTTTAAGAAAGCTGGAAGAAAAAACGAGTGTAGCACCCCAGTACTTAGAACAACTTCAAGTATTTTCAGGTAATGCCCGTGATCCTCGAGGGTTTAGTGTGACTTTGGTTTACTTTGCTTTAATACCTGCGCAAGAAGTTTCATCACACATAGATACTGTTGATGATGTTCAATGGATAGATATAAAAAATATAAATAGTTTATCTATTGCTTTTGATCACAAGGTTATTATTGATCAAGCAAAAGAGCGCCTTCAACAAAAAGCATTGTATTCTATGGTGCCTGTGTATTGTTTACCTGAGTATTTTACCGTAGGACAGCTAAAGTCTGTTATTGAAACCATCATAGGAAAAACAATTCAACGTAAAAGCTTAATTAGACGTATTGAATCGACTGACATGTTTGAAACAATCGATGAAAAGGTGAAATCCGGTGGTCGATTAGCCCAGCAGTACAAAGTGAAAGCTGGTGTTGATATCGTTAATTTTGAGCGTAATTTGAGTAGTTAAGTTTTGCTAACCACAAGGATAGGATAAGGTTTATTTTGAAACTAGTATTATTACCAGGAATGGATGGAACAGGGGAACTATTTGAAGAGTTCTTGTCATACCATGATGGTGATTATTTAGTTATTGCCTTGCCACAACAGGGTCCTCAAGATCATTCTTATTTAGCTAAATTAATAGAAGAACAATTGCCAAAAGAAGACTATATATTACTAGCAGAGTCGTTTTCAGGGGGCATAGTTCCAGAGTTGCTAAAGCAAGATATCCCTAATTTGAAAGGTGTTATATTTGTAGCTAGCTTTCTAAGTTGTCCTAATAGATACCTGCTACCGATAGCTAAGGTTTTGCCAATAAAAAAGCTAGCTTCAGCCCCATTATCTAAAATTGGTCATAAGTTATTATTACTTGGCAAAGATGCATCAAGAGCACTGTTATCAAAATTTATAAAAGTTACTAAATCAATCCCAGATCATATTTTAAAAAGTAGATTAGCTGTAATGAGCCAGCAAATACTTCCCTCAGCTACCTTTGATGTACCCACCGTTTATATTCAAGCGCTTTCAGATAGGCTTATATCACCTGGAAAAAGCCGAGAGTTTAGCAATGTATTTAGAAATATTGAGTTCATTGAAATTGATGGACCTCACTTTTTATTACAGGCAAAACTGAAAGAATCTTCACAAGCAGTTGCCAAAGCCACGGTCTTAATTATGAATCATCAAGGGAATTCATAATGCCATTCACACTAATACACATGGGACCCGGAATCCTTATTAAATCATTGCTGCAAGGCAGGTTTAGTTTAATGGTATTTGGCTGGACTCAGATTGTTATGGATATTCAGTCGCTCATCGTATTAATCTCAGGCGAAGGTCATCTACATGGTTTTACCCATACATTTATTGGCGCAATATTAATTGCATTATTGGCAGCTTTAACGGGGAAATACTTATCAGAGTTAGGCTTGAAAATACTGAGGATTTCTAAGAGTGACAACCCCACCTCAATTGTGTGGTGGGTGGTGTTTTTAAGTGCTTTTATTGGCAGTTTTAGTCATGTTTTACTTGATAGTATTATGCATTGGGATGTTGAACCATTCTTCCCTTTTACATTAGACAATCATTTTTTAGGATTAACTTCAGTGTCGACGTTATACAAGGTGTGTCTATATAGCGGGTTAGTTGGAGCTGCTATTTACTACGGAATTAATTGGCGATTAAAGAGAGAAGCTAAGTGAAAAAAGTATTGGTCCTAGGTGGATATGGTAATTTTGGTAAAAGAATTGTTGAAAACCTCGCTGGTATTGATGGCATAACGATAGTCATTGCTGGCAGAAATTTAACTAAGTCGTCAGCATTAGTTCAAAATTTAGCAGATACTTCAGTTGCCAGTTTAGAACCTTTAGAAATAGATATATTCGCTGATGATTTTAAAGCACAATTAACTGCCCTTTCACCTTATCTGGTTATTCATACCAGCGGCCCTTTTCAGGGACAAAATTACCGTGTGCCAAAAGCGTGTATTGAATGTGGTGCTCATTATATTGATTTAGCCGATGACAGAAGGTTTGTTTGCGACATTGCAAAATTAGATAGTCAAGCAAAAGACAAAGGAGTGCTCATTGTAAGTGGTGCCAGTTCTGTACCAGGGTTATCTTCAGCCGTAGTTGAACATTATCAACATCAATTTAGTATTATTGAATCTATCAATTTAGCGATTGCTCCGGGCAATAAAGCAGAGCGTGGCTTGGCAACTGTTGAAGCAATTCTATCTTACACAGGACATCCGTTGAACGTGTTTAAAGCAGGTAGATGGCAAGATGTTTATGGCTGGATGGACTCTGGGATAAACGACTTTGGTGGCTTTATTGGCAAGCGTCACTTAGCCAATGTAGATGTGCCAGATTTAGAACTTTTTCCGGCTCGATATAATGTATCTCAGCAAGTCAGTTTTCAAGCTGGTTTAGAGCTTCCATTATTGCATAAAGCTATGGTAGGCATGGCCTACCTATCTAAAATAGGATTAGTAAAAAACTGGGCGCCGTTATCAAAAGCAATTGTTGACACTAGTAATGTATTTCTTCCTTTTGGTAGTGACAAGGGCGCGATGGAAGTACTTATAAAAGGCAAAAGCAATGATGGTAATGCTAAAGAAGCAAAATGGACCTTGTATGCACCAAAAGGTAACGGCCCTTATATTCCAACGCTTTCAAGCATTATTCTAATTAAAAAGCTTTTAGAAAATAATAAAATGGGTAGTGGTGCTAAGCCTTGTATTGGTTTATTACAGTTAAGTGAATTCACATCCTATTTTGATGCGCTTAGTATTTCTACTGAAGACAAAATCTACACACAAGGTTAAACAGGTCATATGCCGTTAATGGAGTTTGAAATATACCAAAGTGATAAAAAGAAAATGCTGATCACTGGGGGATCGGGTTTTATTGGAAAAAGGTTGGTACAGGTGTTACTTACACTGAATCATGAAATCACCCTATTAAGTCGAAATATTAACGCTACGGTTAAAGCGTTTAAAGGTAAGGTCCATGTTATTACTGATTTTTCTGAGATTGAAGATAATAGTGAGTTTGATGTCATTATTAATTTGGCCGGAGAACCCCTTGCTCGAGGGAGGTGGACTAAAAAGCGTAAAGAAAAATTTGTAGAAAGTCGGTTAACAATCACAGCCAATATATGTGAGCTTATCAAACGTCTTAAACATAAACCTGAAGTATTAATAAATGGCTCCGCTATTGGTTATTATGGACCACATAAAGACAATATTTTGGATGAAAGTGGCAGTGTTGTTGATTGTTTTTCTCACGCGTTATGCCGAAAGTGGGAAGAGCAAGCACTTAAAGCTGAATCATCAGATACTCGCGTTTGCTTATTACGCATTGGTATTGTGTTAGGGCACGATGGCGGGCCTCTTGCTGAGTTACGTTTACCTTTTGAATACGGTTTATCAATGCAAATTTCTCATGGTCAACAATGGATGTCTTGGATCCATCGTGATGATTTGATTGCAATGATTTTATATATTATGAATCAATCAGATATACGTGGTGCAGTTAATGCGACAGCGCCGAATCCCGTGACAAATAAAAGGTTCGCAGATACTTTAAGTCAGCACCTAAAAACTTTTTTGCGAATAAGGGTTCCAGGGAAATT
Source organism: Pseudoalteromonas denitrificans DSM 6059 (assembly GCF_900112265.1). Lineage (GTDB taxonomy): Bacteria > Pseudomonadota > Gammaproteobacteria > Enterobacterales > Alteromonadaceae > Pseudoalteromonas > Pseudoalteromonas denitrificans. The sequence goes on from NZ_FOLO01000064.1 coordinate 10,989, forward strand.
ACTGAGTCTAATGATTGGCGAATTAGCTGACGAAGTGCTTATTACAGGCCAAAGAGTCATGCCAGCTAAAATTCAAAGTAAAGGTTTTAATTTTACATATCCAGAATTAAATACTGCGCTTGATGAATTGATTGGTTTACCGCTCAAATAAAAAATTAATCGCTATTTAATCAAGCTTTCATAAGTAAAGAGGTTCACTTTGTCATCACTACAAATTGCAAGATTCATTATTTCCTTTAGTTGGTTATATCATGGGATTTTTCCAAAACTTGTTCATATTGCACCATTAGAAAAAGCCATGACTGCCAGCATTGGTTTATCGAATGAGCTTTCTTATTTAGTGACTAAATCAGCGGGTGTTGGAGAGGTTATTTTCGGAGTTTTATTCTTCATTTTTTATCGCAATAAAACGATAATTTTATTAAACATTATCGGGCTTTTTGGCTTATTATGTTTTGTGGCAATATTGCAGCCTCAACTACTTATTGAAGCATTTAATCCCGTTACCACCAATATTACCTTAATCGGTTTTAGCTTAATTTTACTTGTCGAATTAAAGGACGAGCTAAAGAAAGAAATAAAAAATGAGCACAGAAAGGGGAAGGTATGACTGTCGAAAAGTATCCTCCTAACGTTGATATAAATGACTGTGTGATTTTATTTGATGGTATCTGCAAGCTTTGTAATGCTTGGAGCAATTTCATCATTAAATATGATAACCGACAGCGCTTTAAACTATGTAGCGTACAATCTCCTGAAGGCCAAAGCATACTAGCGCATTTTAATATGCCAACGGATCATTTTGATACGATGTTGTATGTAGAAGGTAATCAATACTTTGATAAAAGTGATGCATTTTTAAATGTCGTAAATAAGCTTGGATTCCCATGGCGTTTATTGTACGTTTTTAAAGTGATCCCTAAGGGCATAAGAAATTGGCTTTATGATCGTATTGCTCTTAATAGGTATTATTTATTTGGTAAGCTTGATAGCTGTATGTTACCTAGCAAAGCAAATGAAAATAGATTTTTGAAAAATAAAAGGTAATCTAAATCGTTTGTTTTGATCGTAATCGAATTTATATCTTCAATTATTAATGAGAAAAGGGAATCATAATGCCGTTTACGCCAATTCATATGGGTCCTGGCATACTAATAAAATCGATACTGCGGGGCAGTTTTAGTTTAATGCTATTTGGTTGGACTCAAATTATTATGGATATTCAGCCGCTTATTGTTCTGATCACAGGTGAAGGTCATTTACATGGCTTTACTCATACCTATATTGGTGCAATTGTAATTGCTATTTTTGCAGCGTTGACGGGGAAGTATTTATCAGAGCTAGGCTTAAAAATACTTAAACTTTATAAGCATGAACGCCCTATATCAATTGCTTGGTGGGTTGTATTTTTAAGTGCTTTTGTAGGCAGCTTTAGTCATGTTTTACTTGATAGTATTATGCATTTTGATGTTGAACCATTCTTTCCTTTTACATTAGATAATCATTTTTTAGGGTTAATTTCAGTGTCGATGTTACACAAGGTGTGTCTATATAGCGGGTTAGTTGGAGCTGCTATTTATTATGGAATTAACTGGAAAATAAAAAGGATATTATGAAAATATTAAGATCCAGTATGTTGATTTTTAGCTTATCTTCTCATGCCGTTATAGCAGAAGAAAGCACCTGCTATGGCACAACTTCAAAAGGACGTTTAGAAAATGGAATTGAGCTGCCTAGCTCAGGAACAAACTTTGTAGGTTACAGGGATATTGCTAGATTAGCTGGTAGAACTTATGTCCACTCTCAAGTAAAAAAAATCATCACAAGTGCATATAAATCGTTAGAAACTGAACAGCCCAACAAAGTCTTTAAGTATGCAGAAACAGGGTTCGAAGATGGCGGCCAATTCAAACCACATAAAACGCATCGCAATGGGTTATCAGTAGACTTTATGACACCTGTTAAAGATGAGTCAGGCCAATCAATGCACTTGCCCACTCATCCTCTAAACAAGTTTGGCTACAATATTGAATTTGATAGTAAAGGAAAATACGAAGAATATACTATTGATTATATCGCCTTAGCTGCTCATATTGTTGCTTTGCATAAAGAGGCGAAAACACAAGGTGTCGATTTATGGCGAGTAATCTTTGATCCTAAACTACAACCCGAACTATTCAAAACGCCATACGGTTCATATCTTAAAAAACATATTCAGTTTTCTACTAAACCTTCGTGGGTAAGGCATGATGAACACTACCATGTAGATTTTGCTATCCAATGTAAAGAGTATGTAAGGAATTAAGATAATGAAAAAAGTAGTTATTCTAGGAGGGGATGGAAATTTTGGTAAAAGAATTGTTGGAAATCTTGCTGGAGTACTTATTTTGAAGAAAAGGCAGTAGAAAGGAAATGGAATATTATTTAGTCCTTAAGCTAATCCATATATTAGCAGCGGTTGTCGTAACTGGCACTGGCGCGGGCATTGCTTTTTTTATGTTCATGGCTAATCGCTCTAACAATCCTCAAGCAATTTATATAACGGCCAAACATGTTATTTTAGGCGATTGGATTTTCACAACCCCAGCTGTTTTTACCCAAATAACAACTGGGATATTTTTGATGAATATGCAAGGATATTCATTTTCAGCACCATGGTTTTATTGGGTTGCAGGATTATTCTCCTTTATTGGACTCTGTTGGTTACCTGTACTACGTATTCAATATAAACTGCGTGAATTGGCAAAAGCTTCTAAAGATTCACATCAAGTGACACCAGAGTTTAAATCGTTGATGAGAATATGGACGTTATTAGGTATTCCTGCTTTTGCTGCAATTTTGGCCATCTTCTGGTTAATGGTTTTCAAGCCATTCCCTGTAGCTTAAAGGAGAGGATGTGAATACTATAAATGAGGATGGTTTAATGAAGGCTGCCAAATACTCACTTTCCTTTTTATGGATTTTTACCGGAATAACCTCTATTTATTTCTCGCCGGAAGTTGGCTATGAAATATTAGCAAGCGCCAGTATTACTGGCTTAATGGCAGATGTATCGGTTTATGCCGGGGGATCTTTAGATATTGTAATTGGTCTTTGGTTGTTAACATCATTCAGAATAAGATTATGCTGCATTGTGCAAGTAGCAGTAATAGTGCTCTACACGTTAATTTTAACCGTTATTGATGTGAGTTTTTGGTTGCACCCATTCGGACCAATTACTAAAAACATTCCCATTATTGTTCTAATTATTTTTGTATATAGAGATACTAACAGAGAATAAAATTTAACTAATTGCTTTTCAGAGGCCTTACTTTTTAATTGATTTGTTTGTTGGTGAACGGTCACTCTGTAGGGGGGTGGATAGGATCGTTAAATAGACTCATCACAAAATATTATTCCCGATGAAATTAGCTAATTGTATTTCCTTGGCTTTACTTGATTAAAAAAACTTCGAGGTTTACTCTTTATGATAATTTCATTCTAAGTTATTAAAAATAATGGCATTTAAAAATTCTGAATTAAATACTTCAGGTGATTACTTAAAAAAAGGCAGTTTTGTTCTTATTATTTCAGTCATTCTAGGTTTTGTTGCTGATTATGGATTTAACTTAACTTTAAGTCAGTCACTTACAAGTCATGAATATGGTGATTATAAAGTGGCTTATGCATTTGCCACTATTAGTAGTGTTTTAATCTTATTAGGGGGAGATAGAGTTGCCCCTAGATTGCTATCAACTGGGCTTGCTAATAAAGATAATACAGACGTTTGGGAGTTTTTACGGTTTTATCTGATCATTGCTTTATCGTTATCTAGCTTAGTGATTATTACAACGTATATTTTAAGTGTATTGCATATCGGCAGTACTGATCTACAAGAACATCACCCGTTAGTTTTAATTTCATTTGCTATTCCCCTTATTGCATTCGGTGCTTTATTAAGTCGTATTTTACAATCGGCTAAACATTTAGCGCTAGCGAATTTGCCTTGGCGAATAATGTTACCTGTTTTAAAAATATCTTTAATCATATTATTTATTTTTTTACTTAATACAATTGCGTTATGGCAGGTAATATTAACAGGTGTATTATCTGTGATTATCGTAATTAGTTTTCAATGGTATAAAATTAGGCAGCTTAATTTAATTGAATTAAAACGCAGTCCGCACTTTATAAATTCAGCACAAACATTGCAATTATCTATTCCGATGATGTTGGCTATGTTAGTCACTATGGCAGTAAATCAAATTGATTTGTTTATGCTTGAGCTTTTTGCAAAAGAACATGAAGTTGGCCATTTTGCGGCTGCAACAACAACTGCGCATATCATTCCAATAGCACAAGTCACCATAGTAGGTTTATTCTTACCTTTAATTTCACCAGCCATAAAACAAGGTTATCAAAGTGCTAAATCATTATTTTGGCAAGGGCAAAAAGTTATTATGATTTCAACAAGCTTAATTGCTATTACTCTATTAGTGGCGGGTGAAAAGCTTTTATCTTTATTTGGTCCTGATTACTCGCAGGCAATTCAAACACTTTGGCTATTGATATGTGGATATTTAATTTGGTCATTTGCTGCTTTTTCTTCTACCTGGTTGCAATATGATGATAAAGGCTTTTGGGTTGTAATTGTTGGCATTGTTACTTTAATACTGGATGGCAGTTTAAATTTCGCCTTGATCCCGCTTTATGGTATTAAAGGTGCGGCAATGGCAACGACGATATCTTTGAGTTTAGCCGCTTTGTGTATATGTTTATTTCGTTATAAACACAGTAAAGAAAATTAATCATTGATTATTATTGTGCGTAATCAAGTAAGGTTAAATCGGTATATTTAACCCTACTTTACATTTTTCAGCATATTTTGAGATGTAATAATTAAAATAAAATCAGTATGCCCAGTGACATAAAAGCATTGCTGGACTTGTTCACAATCTAACATTCTCTTTTTAAAGCTATCGATATTAGCTGTTGAGCCTTGTTTTATAAAATTAACTTGGTTGTAGAGAATTCATCAATCATTCTTTTACTAAAGACATAAAGAGGAATCAAAATGGCTTTAATTTTACATTCTGGAAATCGAAATTCTCAAACTGGGCGCTCTAAAAGCTTTAAAGTTACATTAAATTAAATGGTTAAAATTTAAATTGAAATCTCACATGTTGTCCACACAAAAAGTGTAGGTGTAATTAACGCCTGTCAACTGTTTGCGTTCCGTTTAAAGTGCTTGATGTAGGTTTTATCAATTCTACAACTTGGGTTCAGGCAATACAGGTGGCGTGCTATCCATATAAGTAAGGAAGTTTGTCCAAATTTCGTGTGTTCGCGCTTTCGTAAGTTTAGTTTTACAACTTAAGTGCATTACACCTCGAATTGTACCTTCTCGCCACATTGTATAGATTGAGTCACAATGCGCATCTGTATACAATGACCACGCTTCCTGTGCCACTTCAATCGACTTGATGAGTTCAAGATCATAGCTATTGTGCTCTTTACTTTTAGTTAAATATGCTTCCATTTGGCGTTTAGCATTTTTCAATTCAACTCCAGCACAATAGTTAATCTCGATAGTATTTATTGCTTTAGTGCAATCAATATCATCACTTAACGCGTAAGTAGAGTAGATGGCAAAAATTAGGATAATAAACTTATTCATTGGGATCCTTTTAGTATATAACGAGCCGGTAGAGTTAATTTTTAATTGTTCTACAACCTTAACGCTCGCAGCAAGTGCGTCTTTTACGCTTGTTAAATTCTTAGTGTTGGATAGCTATAACTGCAAAACCTCTTCTTCTCATCAGATGTGGGGAGATCTGAAAACATACTTTTTATTGCTGACAGTGCTTGTTCCACACCCAATTCAATATCTGCAAGTTCATTATAAATTTTATGCGTTGACGAAAGACTATTCTTACTTTCGATTGTTGAGGAAAGATCATAGGCCATATCTTTTGCATGATTAATTGCTGTTCGTGCTCCTACGTCAGAAATATGTGATTTCAATTTTTCTATATCAATAGTTTCTTCAAATTTCATTTTGTATTTGCATCCATGAATTTAACAGCTTAATACCTGAATTCTGGGTATGTAATTTTTTAACTTTAAAAAGTTAAACCCAATATTCAAGGTAATTCTTAATAATTTTTAACAGCTTACTACTTAAATGTTTTAGAGACAATTTATCAGTGTCAGATGAAGCTGAGCATTTAGATAATTGTGAATTATTTTTCGCGGTATGTAACTTTTTCTTTTAGATTTAATTAAACAAAAAAACATGATGATTTCGTGGTTGCTTAATCGCAAAAATTGCATTTATACATATCGCACAATATGATTAAAATAACACATTTTCCTTACAGCATTTCAAAACAACTCGAATATGTTTTATGAATTGATTTTCATAAAAGAAAACTCTAATTACACTGTAATCACTCTTGCTCTTCCAAGTAGCTTAAATAGGCTTTTTCTATTAAATCATTGATGATGTCTATTTTTGTTTTGCCTGACTTCTTTGCCATTATATTTAAGTGAGTGCTATTTATTAATGAAATATCAACTTGCAGCCTTGCGAACTTGTTGCTGTTTAGCGCGTATTTTTTTATAAAAAATAGAATAAATACGTTATGAACTATATCTAGTTGAATCGTTTTAGATGTAGCAAAGAGGAACAATATTATGACTGAGGAGTATCTATCAAAAAATTTAATCAGATTAATATTAGGCTATAAAATGATTATTATATTGAAGTTAAGTAACGTTAAAAAACAAACGTTCAGAGAGTGAATTGCCTAAAGTTTGATTTATTCAGCAATGCTGGAACTATGTAAACAGTTTTTTTAGCTGTTAATCTGAGACAAAACTTAACTGAAGGGAGTAATTTCTTTCATCAATGTGAACATCGACTTTCCAAGCAATTGTTTCGCAAATTCTTTCAATAATTTTTATACCGACACCTGAACCATTTATTGCTGAAATTTCAGGTGCGATTGCGTTTTTGAATGTTATTGATTCATTATTAATAACAACAGTTACACTCTCTTTAGCGTATTTATAGGCATTATCAATGATATTTTTTAGTACGATTTTAAATAAATCTGCAGACACAAAAAGATCTTTGCAGCGAACGCTTGATATATTCCAGCATAAATTACTATGGTTTAATCTTTCTTTATCAACTACTAATTTTTCGATAATCTCCTTAGGGTTAACTGCTGTTTCTGATAAGGATAAATTTTCTTCACGCGCTAATAACATAAATATTTCAGTTAATTTTTCCATTTCTGTTGTTGCGCGTTTTAGTCTTGGTAATGCTCTGCTAAGGAAGTTTTTGTCATTTTCCAGTAAGGCTACATTAGCATTCATCACCATTAAAGGACTACGAAGTTCATGACTCACAGACTGAGTAAATGCCTGCTCTCGTTTTAAAAACTCCCTAACACGGTTTAAAGCACCATTAAAAACCTTGGACAACCGATGCATTTCATAATTTTTAAACGAACTAATTTCGCTATACTCTTCGGGTGTGCTTTTTTCTACTTGATAGACCAGATCTTCTATTGGTGCTGATAACTGTTTGGCGACGTATGAACCCATAATCACACCACAAAGCGCCACAATTAAAGCGATTATAAGCGCAGTATAAATGATAAAGGGAACGATAGAGTCTATTTCACCATAGGACTCGTCTATGGTTAACAAATACCAAGTATCTGGCGCTATAGCACTAAGCAATACCTGCTGATCTTCAACTTCAGCAACAATATTATCTAAGTGACGATATTGTTCAGGTATTTCATCTGTTGGTATAATTTTGGCTTTAAATATACTATCCGATGAAAGTCGTATTTTCGGATTCCTCTGATATGCTTCTTTGAACTTACTATATTGCTTTTCAAGGATATGTTGATAAAGGTTATCTTCAATCCAGTAAGCACTGCCCCATATAATGCAACCATAGGCAGTGGATAAAATAATAGCAAAGGAAATAAAAGCGAGAGTTATTTTTTTTCTAAAGGTTATCATTGGGGGCAAGTTTAAAACCTATTTTATGAATTGTTTTAATTAGCGCAGTAGAAAAGGGTTTATCTATTTTATTTCGTAGTTGATACATTTGGCTTCTTAATACATCACTGTCGGGTATATCTTCTCCCCATAACGTATATTCCATCGTTCGTTTACCAACCACATCAGGCGATTTTTTTGCTAATAACACCAATAATTTAAACTGATTAGGTGGTAATTCAATAGCACTACCTTGACGTTTTACACTATGCTTTTGCAGGTCAATTTCTATATCAAAAACTTCAATTAAGCGAGTATTGTGTTGTATTGCTCTCAAAGATAAGGCATTTGCACGCGCTAATAATTCTTCCATAGCAAATGGCTTTACTAAATAATCATCGGCTCCCGCCGTGAACCCCTGTAGTTTATCTTTAAGCGTATCACGTGCGGTCAGAAATAATACGGGAATATTTGACATCAACTCTTGCCTCAGCTTTTCACAAGCTTCATAGCCAGATAATCCGGGCATCATCACATCAAGAATAATCACATCGTAGCTGTTCTGTGCAACCAGTTCTAACATGGAAGAACCGTTAATAGCAAAATCTGCATGATGCTTGTTGTATTCTAAATAATCAACAATTGAACTCGCTATGTCATAATTATCATCGACAACCAATACCCGCATAAAGGAATAACTCCAATTTATTTATTGTTTAGCAAAATCTAAGTGTTAACTCACTGGCTACAGATATTGCGTTAACCAGGGAATAATTTGTTGTAACGATGGCATATCTGATGAACAATGTCCTTCAGTATTATCTTCATCAATCACGATAACTTCTCCTGCCTTTGAAGACATCTTTAATAGTTTCATATCTCCTAATGGAGAAAGCTTATCATTTCCATGATTGATGGCCAATATTGGTACACTCGTTTGTACTTTACCTAAGAACTTTTCGGATAGCGCTAATTCATGTCCTCGCTGATACAGTGCTTCTTCGCTTAAAGAGAAACGTGAAATGAAAGCATCTTTTGTCATCGGTGGTGCTTTATGTGCTGAAAACCTTAAATTTTTAAATGGACGATTAATAACGCCGCACCAGCTCACAACGGCGGATAAATCATCTTGATCGGTAAAAGCCATTTTGGCAGCTGAGTGACCGCCAAAACTCTTGCCAACTAAAGCAATACTATTTTCATCTAACCTTGGATCGTCTTTTATAAATTGTAAAACACGTTGGTGAATACTATTGGTGTTACTGGGATCTTGTTGAATTAAACTATTAGCCCCAATCCCAGGTAGGTCAAAGGAAATCATTGCCCAACCTTGGAGGCTGAAGTAGTCCCTGTAAAAGGGGTATAAATAAGTCAATACCTTATCTGAACCGTTGGTCATTATGATGACAGGACGTGGATCCTTATCTTTATTTTCAGGTAAATGTAGCGCAACTTGCATATCTCCTTTTTCAGAAGACAATGGTATATATTCTAGGTTAAATCCACCCTTTTCTACTGCTTTCTTGTAATTTATCAGTGCTTTTTTATAAGACAGCTGAGCATGTTTATCCATATTTACGAAAGGATAGGCTGCAATTGATGAGTATATTGTGGCTTGTAAGTAATTATTATTATTTTCCGCCTTAGTGGCAACTTGGTCCCACTCGTAATTCCAATTACCAACAGTATATTGTGACGTATGTCGATCATAATAATTACTAGTACCATTGTTTTTATTTTTTATATTTTTGATGACTTGGTTTATCACTTCGCTATCACCACCGTCTTCAGCCCATCCTTCACGATGTAATTCTCGATACCATTCAGATTTACCATTTAGATAACGAGTTGTTGATGCACAAGATATCAATAAGCTTACGGCCAGAGCTGCGAGGATATAGTTAGTTATTTTCATATTGAATACTCCTTAATTTATTTAGAAATTATAACCAACACCTAATGCAAAACTGGCCGTTGAAGCTGAATTGACTATAGGTGAATCTAAAACGTCTGAGCCAAATTTATCATAGGATAAGCGTCCCATTACAAACCAATTTTCAGAAAGTAAGTAGGCGCCTATTACTTTTAATCCAAAGGTGCCATTACTTTTAGCAGTGTAAGGAGAGTCAATTAAATAACTCAAAGGATCGTTAGCTTCTTTGGCTGTAATACCAAAATAATAATTCATTGAGTCATCATCATAGCGTTGATAAGTGATTTCAGGTTTTATGATATAGCTCTCACCGATGATTTTATATTTCAGGCTGAGCTCTAAGTTGTTGCCTTCTGCACTCCATAGCGGTGTGATGCCCGCTTTAAAATTGCCTAAAGAGAAAGAGGCGTTAAAACCATATTGAATATCTCCTTCTCGTTCGTTAATACCTTTATAACCCTTTCGAATATCAGCAGAGTTAACTTCAAACCCTTCAAAAGGACGTAAGACAGCAGCAATTTCAAAATTTTTATTTTCGATCACACGATAACCTAATTTTGGCCCTCGCCAATAAAAGCCTGCGTACTTAATATCCACACGCGGAATTACCATGGTTTCATTTTCAACACCGATAAAGTGACTTGACTCACTTTTAAAGCCAATACCCACTCTAAATCTGTCAGGCCCATTTACAGCATTTTCAGCCTGACAAAAAGGTGTGAATAAAAATGAGCAAAAAAGAAAGGAGGTTAATCTATGACGAAATACATTTTTCATATTTACTGTTCCTATGTTAATAAAATTGTGAATTGTGTAAAACTCCGAATGATCCAGTTTTGATATTCAAAGAGATATTTAAGAAGCAAGAGTTTACAAAAGGTGATGTGAACTTTATGTGATTAACGAGTGTGTGTTGAATAGATACAAATTCAACCCAAAATGGTGCCTGATTTATTTGTCACCTTGTTTAGGTGAAGGGTGTTGATTAATGTGATATCGACTGGTGTTTTTTGCAGTTTTGTGATTGTTGAGAGAGTATCGTTTTTATGAACAATAGCACGTTGGAAAGTTACCTCAACGAGTGATAAATTTAAACTAATAAACCCCATTTTATTTAAAAAATGGGGTTGTTAAGGTTTAAAATCTTTAAGCACTTTTGATGCTTTAGCACCTACTGAAGCAAAGTGTTCAGTTCCCTTTTCCATTACTTTTTGCGCTTCTTCTATTACTTTAGAGTACTTGGGATCACCCGTTGCTAATAATTGAGATAAAGCAACACCTATGGCAGTTGTTGTAATTGTGCTTAAGTTTCTTAGGTTATCTGCAGCGTCTTGTACTGCAATTGCCGTTGATTGTGCAACAGCTTGTTGTGATTTTACGAGTGCTGATTTTTCTGGCATATCGTAATCGTTAAACTTAAATCAAACCTTAAGTTTAACCCCCTCCTTGCTTTAAAATTAATGCACAAGAAGATGATACAGATGCATTAGTCACTGTTTGCATTGCCTGTTGTATTGTTATGGCATTTTGCATCATGAGTCCAACAGTATCGGCAAGCCCTGCATCGCTTAATTGGTTTATTATTTCAGCTACTTTTTTATTATCAGGTTCAGCCATAAGTGTTCCCTTAGTTATTGTTATAATGTTTAACGTAAAAAACAGACATAGTTTAAAATATGTCTGTTTAATTTGAGTTATATAAGATTAATCTTTTTCTACTATGCCCTCGGCTGCACGACCTAATACTGCACTGCCTATTGCGCCTAGTGAATTGACGCCTTGAACTGTTGCGGCCTGAATCGTAATACCGGCTTGTTGTTGCGAAGATGCTGCGTTTAAGCTGGCATTAGATAAGGCTAAACCCATTGCGGAATATAAATTACCCATTGCCATTGCCGGAACATCACCAAGTGCTTTAGTATTAACCTGAGTGACAGAGTCTGTGATTTTTTCATTTACTGTTTTAGTAGCCATGTTGTTTCCTTTAGCTGTGATTATGAACCAGAATTAACTGGTACTTTGGATGATTGAATTCATTTGTTTGTTTACGTTTTCCATTGCTTTATCAAGCTCGCCATTAACTCTTTTCATTAAGTCGGACGTTTGAGAATCAATTTTTTCTTGATCAAAGGGCTCAAAATCATCGAGTGCTTGCTTGTGTCCTGACATTAGGTCCGATATTTTTTCTTGTTGTTTTTGTGAAAACTCGGCCAAGTTTTTTAAGTACTGTTGATGATTGTCCATTAAGGACTGCTCAATACTCATTAGGAATCCCCGCTCTCATCGCTTTTGTTTTTTTTACCTTTTAAGAAATTGAGAATATTGAAACGCTTTTTTTTAGGTTTAGGTTCGGGCTCTGGTTCGGGTTCAGGTTCTACTTCAGGCTCTTTACTTTCCTCTGGTTCTGCAGGCGGTTCAACTGGTTTTGGTGGTGGAGGAATTGGCGCTTGTAATAAACGTGCACATGCATTAGTGATTGATGCTGCTGTGGTCATTTGGGAGTTTTGCTGATTTGAAATCGCATTGTGCATAGATAAACCAAGTGTTTCAGCAAAAGTGGTTTCAACTAATCCTGTTGGCTGGTTGGAAAATACACTTCGCTGTGAAGTTGTTATTGCAGTGCTATTTTTTGTTTCATCGCTATCGCTAGAATTCATGATATTGTCCTTTGTTAATACTCTTTATGACGAATCCAACAAAATTGAACATCGTCGCTATAACTCATAAAACTCAGTTTAAATTAAAAACAATGTGCAATAATCGGCCAAAATCACGCTAAGTTAGGAGAAATGTATGATTTAAAAAAATGAGGAAAGTAGAAAATAACTTTCCGTCTTGTAATTTATTCATTTGGCGCATCATGTAATACCGTTGCTATTTTTTCACCAACAGCACTAAAGTTTTCTGTACCTCTTGTAACAACTTGCTGTGCTTCATTAATTATTTGGCTAAATTTAGCATCACCAGTTTCTATGTATTGTGATAATGCAACACCTATTGCTGTAGTACTTAAAGTATTTAAGTTTCGTAAATTATCAGTGGCATCAGCAAGTGCTAATGCAGTCGATTGTGCAATAGATTGCTGTGCACAATTGACTGCGGAATATTCAGGTTCTGAAGTTTGAGTTGTTTTATTCATAGTTATTCCATTACTTTCAGATTGTTAAAAAAAAGCTTTTATTTAGATAGGTACTAAATAAAAGCTTAGGTATTAACTTAGCGCGATATATTTATAAAATTTGAAGTTTTGAGGGGCACACATTCAAATTTTAATCAAATTACTACGCATCTTTCTCAATAATGCCTTCAGCACTTCGGCCTATCACCGAGCTACCAATTGCCATTAGGGAGTTAACACCTTGTACAGTTGCCGCTTGCATCGTGATTTGAGCTTGTTGTTGTGCCGCTGTCGCATTATGCGCTGCTGTTCCTAGCGCCTGAGACGTTGACATTAACAAGTTGCCCATCGCCATTGCTGGAGTTTCGCCTACCACTTTTGTATTTACTTGTGTTACTGAATCTGTAATTTGCTCATTAACTGGCATAATTTATTCCTCTATTTAATTAATTAACCTTTTTCGATAATACCTTCAGCACTTCTTCCTATCACTGAGCTACCAATTGCCATTAAGGAATTGACGCCCTGTACAGTTGCCGCTTGCATTGTAATTTGAGCTTGTTGTTGAGCTGCTGTTGCATTATGTGCAGCAGTTGCTAATGCCTGAGACGTTGACATTAACAAGTTACCCATAGCCATAGCCGGAGTTTCACCTACTACTTTGGTATTTACTTGTGTTACTGAGTCTGTAATCTGTTCATTTACTGGCATAATTTATCCTTTTAACTTGATGGGTGATTAACCTTTTTCGATAATTTCTTCTGCACTTCGGCCAATTACCGAACTACCGATAGACATCAGTGAGTTAACACCTTGTACCGTTGCAGCTTGCATTGTGATTTGTGCTTGTTGCTGAGCAGCAGTTGCATTGTGTGCAGCTGTACCTAGCGCCTGAGAGGTAGACATTAATAAATTGCCCATTGCCATAGCAGGTGTTTCACCAACAACTTTGGTATTTACTTGTGTAACCGAATCGGTAATTTGTTCATTAACTGGCATAATAATTCCTAATATTTAAATTAAAGTCAGGTATGGTTATTCATACCTGGTTATGTTTTTGTGATTAACCTTTTTCGAGAATGCCTTCAGCACCACGTCCAATCACTGCACCACCAATAGCCATTAACGAGTTAACGCCTTGTACAGTGGCTGCTTGCATCGTGATTTGTGCTTGTTGTTGTGAAGCAGAACCGTTATGAGCTGCACCACCTAAAGCTTGTGAAGTCGACATTAATAAATTGCCCATAGCCATTGCAGGTGTTTCACCCACAACTTTGGTATTTACTTGTGTCACTGAGTCTGTAACTTGTTCATTTACTGGCATGTTTATATTCCTTATTTCAGTTTTTAAATGATTAAAAATTGTTATTACTTCACATTTTTTAACCTAGAACTCGAGCATGAAATGGATGTACTATTTTTGTTCATCAAATTCATGCTTGAATTATTCTTTTTCAATAATTGATTCAGCACTTCGGCCTATAACTGCATTACATGTAGACATGAGAGAGTTAAGTCCTTGAACGGTTACTGAGTGCATAGTGATGCCACCGTGTTGACTTGATTCTGTGGCATTTAATGCTGAAGTTCCTAATGACTGACTGGATGACATCATTAAATTACCGGTAGCCATTGCGGGCGTTCCACCAAGAACACTGGTATTAACTTGCGTAACCGAGTCTGTTACTTGCTCATTTACTGGCATAGTTTTTTCCTTTAAATTAAATTTAATAAGTTACTAAACAGAAACTTATGCTTTATTAAAATGCTAAACATCAGGTCTGGCATCGTAATCATTTCTTGGCATACGCAGCACCAATTGCATGAATAATGCTGGTGCTTAATGCCGTATTTGAATTAATAATGATATTTTGCTGTTGCTGCGCAAAAGAAGCATTGTGTGCTGCATTACCTAAGGCTTGAGCTGTTGCTTGAATTAACATAGATCTGGATATACCTGGGGCATATTGAGATACAAGGTCGTTACATAATTGCTCTGGGCTTTGGTTGCTCACATTGCTTTCTCTGTGTCTTTTTGATGGGTTCATATTACGGATTAAGGGTTGGGAGTTATCGGTGTAATCTATTGACAACTGCTTTGAATCTGTGAGGTTTCAAAAGGAAGTAATGAATGTTTATAAAGGCAGTGATTTTAATGGGGATAATGAGTTTTTTTATACAGAATAAAAGAATTTATGCATGCTTTAACTGAGCAGTAATAGTGGTGAATGTTTGAGTAACTTTTTAAATAGTTAATGTTCTCCCTGTTAACTGTTAAAAAGTCATCATGTGAGATAAAGGCGTATTCAAAAAGGGATTAAGGTTTATTGCTGTTACGTTGAGTTTGTGTATTTATTTCATTATGAAAAATAATCGATAAAGTAGAAAGTGAATCATTGGAAGTTTCGTTATTTTATGGCGAGAAACATCCTTGTTTTCTCTATGTTTAATGCAATGCTGATTATAATGAGTGATCTTTGGTATTTAGATACTGCATAACTAATTAACTTGCTGTTTTTTAAATTCTCTAGGGGTGAGCTGTGTATAACGCTTAAATATTTTTTCAAAATGACTTAAGTCACCAAAGCCAACTTCTAAGGAAACATCTGTAATGCGAATATGCGGTGTTAACTTTATAAGTTGTTTCGCTTTTTCTATTCGCAACTCGGCTAAAATTTGTTTAAAACTTTTTTTCAAATGTAATTTAAATAAATAAGATATATGAGAAGGGCTTACAAACGCTTGCTCAGAAACATCACTTAATGAAATCGACTCGGTGAAATTTTCAGCTATATATTTCACTGCTTTTTGAAGTTTTATATGTAAATGATTAAAGCCTTCCCATTTGTTATTAAGCATATTATCAATTAATTGGCTGTTAATATTTAGCTTGTTATTTTCTAACTTAGCTGCAGGTTTGGCCTCGAGTACCTCTGGAGCGTATAAATTTAAATCATTTAAATTTATAGGGTTACTACAACTGAGCGTGAGTAATCTTGCTGTGATATGTTCTAACTGAATAAAGTTTTCGGGCCAATCATAATGACTTAATTTTTGTAATACTTCGGTTGAAAAACCTTGTTCTTCATATACTTTATGTTTATTAACTAATTTTTTTAATATATGAGGAATATCATCTTTACGATCTCTTAATGCTGGAAAATTCACAGTTAAGAAGTTTAGTTCACAGTAGAGTTGCTTAGAAAAGCTTTGATCTTTTATTTTTGACTCTAAAGCTGATGAGCTTGAAGCAATTAATCTAATATTTTTTAACTTTTGTTTTATTGTATTATCAAATTCTTCGGAAATTGTATTGGCACTTAAGAGTTCGACTAATAAATTTTGTTGAGATGTTCCCAATAAATCAACTTCACTTAAAAATATAGTACCCTTAACTGCTTCATTAATACTTTGAAATAAATTTTGTTTAAATTCATCAAAATTGGCTGTTGCACAATGTATTTCAATAAAAGGGTTATGCTTATTTGAACTGTTATAATGAATTGCACTTGCAACTGCCAGTTTTTCACAACCGAACTCACCTTCAATCACAACTGCATAATTTGTATTTGATGCTTTTTCTATAAAACTTTCTAGCTCTAAAATTTCTTTACTATGACCTATCAGTTCTAAGTTTTGTCCTAAATAATGCTTAGACAATTCAGTTGCCTGATGACGTTTAACTAATAAGGCTATTTTTTTTGTAATATCTGATACAGACTGTTTTTCATTTCTTTCTTTTGCTGGGCAAGGTGGAATATTGAGCATCCCGATTTGTTTTCTATGATATAAAATGGGATAAGAAGTATCTGATTTTACAAAAGGGGTTTGCACAGCTAACCTTAGATCCGATTTAGCTTGTTCATCTAAACCAAACAAATGAATAGAGGCATGCTTAATATTGTCGTACTCCAAGGCTGAGTTTAAGCATTCTTTAAATTGTTGCTCTTGAGCAAATATATTTGAAGGGTACTTTTTAGTGAATAAATTATTGTTAGGATACAACTCCATTTTCATTAACTCCAATGGTAAGTGAAGTCGAATAGGCAAGTTAAGGTTAATTACGCTTATACGACTAATTGCAAATTAGTACCTAAATTTACGACATAACCCAAGGCTTGAATTGGGCAAATCAATGATTAAGTAGTAAAAAACAACGAAAACGCACATCATTGAATTAATTTAATGATTAGAAATAACGTACTTAATTAGTTGGAGCGGAAACGACTTTTTATTTTGAAAATGACAGTAACAAAATCTTTTTTAAAAAAATATTACACGTTATAACACCTATATTTGTTTGTTTTTATAGTGGGTACGGTATTTAAGGTTAAGTCCAACGGAATAATTTATCGATATTTGCATGGATATTAAAATTTATAAATCACATGCAGCATATAAAAATACTTGTCTTTATTTTGACGCTTATGGTTTTAGCATTGAGGTTATTTGTTTAAAATTTTATGAGAAACGCAGTCGCTTACTTGGACTCAAAAAACTAAATGTTTCCGAAGTGAGAAATACTGGTTTTTAGTAGCTTATAAAAATTAACTGGATTGTATGTACCGTGTAAGGAAAGGGAGCTATATAAAATCTGGTGCATCTGTTAATGCGACATTTAATTGTTTAGTTGCATAGTCCTAAGTGAACGTAACGAGTCAACTAAGCACAATCTAAATTAGAGCAAAGTTAGGTTTAAAATAAAGTTGTATTTGAATTTAAGTAACTATTTAATAGTTGATTGTTATATGGATGTTGTGGTTTGGCTATAAATGAAAGTGGGAATATTGCTTGATAAAGAAAATTTAGTCAAAAAAGGTTTATTGGCATAATAATTTATTTGTATCTATTGCTATTGAGAGTCGTATTATTTTAAGTAAAAGAGAAGATGAAATATCAAAATTAAGCTTTATGGTATTAAAGTTATGACATAACGCGGAGAGCTTTTAAGCAAATTTATAAATTATTTCATGAATATATTTTTTAATGCAATGTTTTAACTTCTGATTTAGTTTTTTGATCCCCATTCAAATGTAGAAAGTGCTTACTCGCTTATTTAAGCAATACTGATGAACTAGGAGATAATAAGGGCGGAGTTAGTGAGTTTAAAATCAATACTTAGAAGTTTTTCCGTGAAAACGTGTTGAAGTAGGGTGAAGGTCGGCGTACCCGCACCTACAATAAACCTAAACTAATCGTTAGCCTATAACCCAATTTAAACTTGGGAGAGCATTATGGCCAGGCGAACACTCGAAGATTGGCAAACCATTATTGAAGCGCAGTTGGCCAGTGGCCTGACAATTGTTAAATACTGCGAACAAAATAAAATAAATCCAAAAACCTTTAGTTCACGTAAAGCGACATTAAAACAAAGAGATGCGCAGCCCGGCACCTCTGAACAAAATGGTTTTGTTCAAGTTCAAAGTGATATGAAAACCTCTGCCACAATTATGTTCAAAACACCGCATGGCACG
>NZ_FOLO01000044.1 GCF_900112265.1 Pseudoalteromonas denitrificans DSM 6059
AGGGAAGCTTTATGCCGATAAAGGTTATATCGGCAAAGAGTTAAATGAAAAACTAAAGGAACTCGATGTAGATTTGATTACAACAGTTCGAAAAAACATGAAGTCGAAAGCCATGTCAGCCTTCGATAGAGCCATGTTATCAAAGAGATACATCATTGAAACTATCAATAACCAGTTGAAAAATATATCTCAAATAGAACATAGCCGCCATCGCAGTGAAACAAGTTTCATGCTCAACTTGATATCTGGAATAGTGGCTTATTGCTTAAAGAAACAGAAGCCGTGTATAAAACTATCAGCAGATGTATTTGGTATGATGCCAGACTAATAAATAGCTCTGCTTAACCAGATCTCAGGTTATATACGATTATTTTTACAAAACATCAAAGAAAAGCACGACTAAAGTGCTGAATAAATAGAAATCGATGAAAAGTATTTTGCAAAGTTATTTAGAAGGTTTTATTTTCATAAAATAATTGCTAGCGTTTGCTCTCAAGAAGAAAACGCTAAAATGTAGACATAAAATATGAGATATAAATTTTATTATCTTTGAGGTAATTTGATATTGCTAAATAGCGTATCTACTTCGTCTTGATTTCGAAGCAAACTTGCTCTTTCTACTAATTCTTTTGTTAAATGTGGTGCAAACCTTTCAATAAAGTCATACATATAGGTTCTTAAAAAGGTACCTTTTCTAAAACCAATTTTTGTTGTACTTGCATCAAATAAGTGACTTGCATTAATACAAACAAGATCTGTATCAGCCATTTTATCAACAGCCATCGATGCAACCACACCCACGCCTAAACCTAAACGTACATAAGTTTTAATGACATCAGCATCTGTAGCAGTAAAAACAATATGAGGCTCTAACCCATGTTTATTAAAAGCTTTATCCAATTCTGATCGACCCGTAAAACCAAAGACATAAGTGATCAGTGGATATTTTGCGATATCTTCAATTGTTAAAGTATTTATTTTTTTGGCTAAAGGATGATTTTTTGCAACAACAATGCTGCGAGTCCAATGATAGCAAGGCAACATAACCAGATCTGAATACAAATGAAGTGCTTCTGTTGCAATTGCAAAATCAGCATCGCCTCTTGCTGCGGCTTCAGATATTTGTGTTGGCGTTCCCTGATGCATATGCAAAGATACTTTTGGAAATTTTTGCATAAAACCTTGGATCACTTGGGGCAAAGCATAACGTGCCTGAGTATGTGTTGTTGCAATATTAAGTTTACCTTGGTCTGGTAAGGTGTGCTCATTAGCAACAGCTTTAATACTTTCAACTTTGGCATGTATTTCACGCGCTAAATTAATAATATCTTTACCAGCAGGTGTAACATGAGTAAGGTGTTTTCCACTTCGGCCAAAAATTTGCACGCCTAACTCATCTTCTAGCATTCTAACTTGCTTAGAAATACCAGGTTGTGAGGTGTATAGGTTTTCAGCTGTCGCTGATACATTAAGGTTATTATTTAAAACCTCTACAATGTATTTTAGTTGCTGTAATTTCATTAGCTTTTAATTCTATTGTTATTACTCATAGTTATAATCCTTTGTGCTGGTTATTCCAAGTGCTTTTTATATTAATTTACAATTATTTTTCCAATTGCTTTAAAGTTACAGTAAAAGCACCTAAATTTAAGTTATATCGAACATTAATATAAATATATGAATAATCCGTTAAATAGATATGCTGAAATACCTTTTTTAATTATTGATGATTTTTCTGAATTTAGATTATCACTTAAGCAAATGGTTGAGAGTTTTGGAGCTCTTCAAGTTGATACTTGCACTAATGCAGATGATGCATTAGCATTATATGCTGAGCACTACCATAAAGTTATTTTAGTAGATTACAATTTAGGGGAAGGCCTAACAGGCTTACAACTTTTAGAAGAGCTCAATTATCGTAATTTATTACGGGCTGATACGATATTTGTGCTGATCACAGGTGAAACAGCAATGGACTTAGTCATGGGTGCGTTGGAATACCGACCCGATGATTACTTGGCTAAACCTTTTACACGCAATACCCTTAAGGCCAGACTCGATAAATTGATTAGACAAAACGAGTTATTACAACCTGTTTATAACAGTTTAATTAAAAACAAACCAAATCATGCCCTTGCCTTATGTGAAGTATTACCGTTAAAAAACAAAAGAACCTCAATGGACTGCCTTAAAATCAAAGGGGATATTTTTCTTAAATCAGGAGAATACGCAAAGGCAGCTAATGTATATCAAAGTGTAACAGAACAAAGAGAGTTGAACTGGGCCCTCATGGGGCTTGCAAAATCCTATGCAGGATTAAGCATGTTACCTAAAGTGAAAGACTTATGTGAGCGCATTATATGTAAAAATAAATATGCATTAGCAGCTTATGATTTGTTAACTGAAACCTTGTGTGATTTAGGTGATTTTGAGCAAGCATATGGATTATTAAAATCAGCCATTGAAATTTCACCTAATTCATTGATCAGACAACGTCAATTAGGACAACTCGCACTTAGATATTTAGAAATAGAAACTGCTTACACTGCTTTTAAAAAAGTGCTGCTTTTGGGGAAAAACTCAATAAAGATTCAACCTGATGATTATATAACAACTTTGCAAGTTATTTGCATGGTCCAATTTGGCTCTTACGGTGGGCTTTCAAGACGAGCACCTAAAGAATATACAGGAATTTATCGCACCATTTTAAAGAATTACCCTCATGATATACAACTCAATAATGCAGTTGAGTTACACAAGGTATTACTAAAATATTTATCTAATAAAAATGAATCGCAATTAGAAGAGATCACAACGCTATTAAATAAAATTTCAAAGTCACCCGATAAGCTAAAACCATTTTTAGTCTCCCAGATCAGCTTTATTGAACAATATATAGACAACCATGACATTAAAAAAGCAATTGAAAATACCATTAGCATCGAACAATCTGAATTACTAACACAGGAAAATGCTGAAAAATCTCAAAATTATAATCGTCAAGGTATGCTTAAATTTAAACAACATGACTATTTAGCTGCAAAAAGTGCATTTAAAACAGCCTTAGTTAATGCACCATCAAATGCAAATGTCGCACTAAACTTATTACAATGTTTGTATAAACTCACAATAGAAAATCATAACAAACAAGTAGAGCAAGCGACTCTTGTATTATGTGCCCGCTCTCTCGAGCATTTAGAACCCTCTGATCATCGCTATACACATAGCCAGAGTCTTTTTTGTCATATAAAAGCACAGCTCGCAAATAAAAATATAAAAGGAAAATAATGCAAGACTCAGAAATTGATTTTTCAACCGTACTTGGTGCCAGTATGCATGATATGAAAAACTCATTGTGTATGTTGCTTCAGTCTATAGATACTATCAATGATAAAATTGATCATGATGATCGTACTAGAGCTGAACTTGCTCAAATACATTATGAAATAGCCAGAGTGAACTCAAATCTATTACAGTTACTCGCCCTGTATAGAAATAATAATAAAAGCTTGCCGCTCAATGTTGAGGAACACTATTTAGATGAAATGATAGAAGAGCTCTGGGCCAAAAATGAAATGTACATAGATAATAAAGGCATATCATGTGAATATGAAATTGAAGAAGACTTGGCTTGGTTTTTTGATTTAGATTTAATAAGCAACCTACTTAATGATATTGTTGTGAATGCTTTGCGCTATACTCATACAAAAATACTCATAACAGCAAAAAAGATAAATAACATGCTCGAGATACAAATCCTCGATGATGGTAAAGGTTACCCGGAGCACATGCTGTTGCCAAATGTGGATAAAATGAATGCAGCTAGTTTATCTCAAAGTAGAACAGGTTTAGGTTTATATTTTGCAACCTTAATCGCTGATGCCCATACTAATAATAACTGTCATGGCAGTATTAACCTGAACAATGGTGGTAATTTAGGCGGTAGCATTTTCATCTTAAGGCTACCATAAAATGAAAATAAAAAATTTCAGCGTCTATGTTGGTATAAGTTACTATATTTATGTAATATTAAGCTTGATTACCGATTAAAATTAGAAAAGAGAGCATCTATGATAGTTTCTATCATCATTGTTTTGATTGTTGCCTTGGTTGTTGTTGCAGTATGGGTCAATGCAATGCAACAGCACAAAGAAAAACAAGAAGTTGAACGTCGACAAGAATTAGCAAAACATAAAAAAATAATTGAAGACACAGAAGCAATTCTGATGAATTCAAGCAATATTCCTATGTCTAAATTATTAATAGCTGTCATGCAAAAGCGAATACATGACTCTTTAAAGTCTATGGCTGAACTTTCTCCCACTTCAAAAGAAATAAAGAACCGATTACGTGAAGCTGCAGAAAAAGTCACTAACCCTCAAACAGCGGAAGGTTCAACATCAGAGAAAGTTGTACTACCTGACAATGAAAAACAAATTATAAGTTTAGTTCAAGGCATAAAAAAATTAAGAAACCTGCTGCGCTCCGAACATTCAAAAGGTCGAGTAGATACACAAATATTCTTATCTGAAGATAAAAGACTAGAAAAACTTCAACTAAGAATAAATATTGATAGTCAGGTAAAACGAGGCAATGCCGCTCGCTCCGCAAACATGCTTGGCTCAGCAAGACAATACTTTGAAAAAGCATTAAATACCCTCAACTCAGTTACACATACTGATGAGTATGTCACTGCTAAACGTGCAGAACTGGAAGATTCTCTTGAAGAAATAACAAAAGAATTAAAAGTAACAAATGCAACAGATGCGAAGAAAAAAGCTGCTGAAGAACAAAATGAGCTAGATGTATTATTTGCACCAAAGAAAAAGTGGTAAGTTTTCAAGTATATTAAATACCTAAGATGAGACTATCGTCTCATCTTTCTTACAACACTGTATAGGCCAAGTATATGGCCTATACATTTTCATTTTTCATTTTTCATTTTTAAAAACTGGCACATCAAGCTGCTCAGCATTACAAATTAATATTAATTGTCTTTATTTTATTAAACAACCTCTATCATTAACTTCGAACTCCATGTTATCAGCCATTAATACCCACTTAAATTTAAATAATAAGATATCTTTGAGTCTGTTGGCTTAGCCAACTTTCCGTAAAGTATAAAAAAACCGCATTAAAATGCGGTTTTTTATGAACTCAATAAAGTTTTATTAGCTTTCTTTTTTTGTTGCCTTCTTCTTTGCTGGTGCTTTTTTCTTTGCTGGTGTCTTTTTAGCTTCTTCTACCCATTTATCATCAACAAATTTAGCAGTCCAACCAGTCGCTTTCCCTTCAACTTCGGTCATAACATATTGAGACTTAGCTTTTCGACTAAAACGAATGATAGCTTCATTGCCATCAGGGTCTTGCGTTGGCGCATCAGCTAAATAATAAAATTTAGAAGAAATTCTATCTCTAAACCTCTTAAGCTCAGCAACTTTTGGTGCACGTGTTTCTCTTGATTTAGGAAAACTAGATGCGGCCATAAATATACCAGCTGCACCATCTCTCAATACAAAATAGGCATCAGATTTTTCACATGGTAATTCAGTTAAATGTACAGGATCTTCTTTCGGTGGTGCAGCTTCACCACTTTTGAGTAACTTACGCGTATTTTTACAGTCTTCATTAGTACAGCCAAAATACTTACCAAAGCGGCCTGACTTAAGTTGCATATCATTACTACACTTATCACACTCAATCAGCGGACCATCGTAGCCTTTTATTTTAAATGTACCCTGCTCAACAATAACACCATCGCACCCGGGATTATTACCACAAACATGCAATTTACGGGTTTCGTCAATCAAATATGAATCCATTGCGGTTTCACATTTAGAACAACGTTTCATTTGACGTAAACTTTCAGTTTCAGCGTCATCAGAATCAACAGCAATCGCTTCATCACCTGACACTAAATTCATAGTTTGTGTACAACGCTCTTTTGGCGGTAAACTATAGCCTGTACAACCAAGAAACACACCTGTAGAAGCCGTACGAATACCCATCTTTCGGTTACAGGTTGGGCAATCTATATCAGTCTCAACCATTTCATTAAGACGCATACCGCCTTCAGACTCTTCTTTGGTAGCGACCGTTAGCTGTTCAGAAAAGTTATCATAAAACTTATCTAAAACTTGTGTCCAAACACGTTCGCCTTCAGCGATATCATCAAGCCTACCTTCCATTTTTGCTGTAAAGTCAAAATTAAGTAAATCAGTGAAATTTTCAACTAGTCGATCATTTACAATTTCACCCATTTTTTCAGCAAAAAACCTGCGATTCTCTACTCTTACATATCCTCTATCTTGAATTGTAGATATGATGGATGCATAAGTCGATGGACGTCCAATCCCCCTTTTTTCTAATTCTTTTACTAGACTTGCCTCACCAAACCTTGGTGTTGGTTTTGTAAAATGCTGAAGGGGGTCTAAATGTGTTAAATCTAGCTTATCACCCACAAGCACTGCTGGTAGTGCTTGTTCTTCTTCATTCTTTTTACGAATAGCTGGTTGAACTTGGGTCCAGCCCGCAAACTTAAGTACACGGCCTTTAACCTTTAATTCATAACCAGCAGCTTCAACAGTGATAGTTGTTAAGTCATATTGCGCAGGTGTCATTTGACATGCCACAAATTGACGCCAAATAAGCTCATAGAGTTTTTTAGCATCAGCTTCCAAACCATCTAAATGGCCTGACAAAATTTCAACATTAGAAGGACGCACAGCTTCATGTGCTTCTTGCGCATTACCTTTAGAACTATAATTAATTGCTGACTCAGGTAAATAATTTGAACCGAAGTTTGATTCTATATAATCTCGACAAGTCGCAACCGCTTCTTGAGATAAATTTGTAGAGTCAGTACGCATATAAGTAATATGCCCAGCTTCGTACAGCCTTTGCGCCATCATCATGGTTTTCTTAACACCAAAACCTAAGCGAGTACTCGCAGCTTGCTGCATAGTTGAAGTAATAAAGGGGGCGCTAGGCTTGCTTTTACTTGGTTTCTTATCATTACCGCTAACGATAAACTCAGAATTTTGAAGGGCTGAAACCGCAACTTGCGTTTGTGCTTGCGTGACAGGTTTAAAAGCTTTTTCATTAAACTTAGATACAAGCAAACGAATTTTTTCATCTTTAGCTGTAACGTCAGCATGTAAATCCCAAAACTCTTCAGGTATAAATGCTTTGATTTCACGTTCACGTTCAACTAATAAGCGTACTGCTACAGATTGAACTCGCCCTGCAGAAAGTCCTCTTGCAACTTTTTGCCACAATAAAGGTGAAACCATGAATCCAACAACACGGTCTAAAAAGCGTCGAGCCTGTTGGGCATATACCATATCAGTATTGAGCTCACCAGGGGCTTCAAAAGCCTGTTGAATTGCATTTTTAGTAATTTCATTAAATACAACTCTTTTATACTTTTCAGGTTCACCACCAATTATTTCTTGAAGATGCCAAGCTATTGCTTCCCCTTCTCTATCCAAATCGGTTGCGAGATAGATAGTATCTGCGGTTTCTGCAAGTTTTTGTAATTCCTGTACTACCTTTTCTTTGCCAGGTAAGACTTCATAATGTGGCTTCCACCCCTTTTCAGGATCTATTCCCATTCTTGTAACTAAATTTTTATAATCTCTTTGTTTTTTATAGGCTGCTTTTTCTTCAGCGCCCATTTTGCGAACCTCAGCAGGTGTCTTTGTAGCAGTTGTTTTCTTTTTACCTGAACCTGAAGTAGGAAGATCGCGAACATGTCCAACACTGGACTTCACAACAAAGTTCTTACCTAAATATTTATTTATTGTTTTAGCCTTAGCTGGAGACTCTACAATTACTAACGATTTTCCCATGATAGCCTATATGTGAACAATAATTATTCAAAAGTTAAATTTATACCCTATTAGGGCTGTATTATTAAAGGTATATCCATAAAGTGCCAGTGTTACAAGCAAAATATATAAAAAAAATACTTAACAGGCTTAAATTGTTATTTTTTTGAACAATAAATACATTTATGAAGCATATCTCAGATCAATATATTTTTTATAATAAAAAAGGAAGCTAAGCTTCCTTTTTTTAAATTATTTCATAATGAAAAGTTATCTATCATCTAATACCGTAATTGATATTGCACTTTCAACTTTTTTCTTGGTTATAAACTCAAGTGTTATAGTTCCCGAAGTCTTTTTATTACCTGTGCCTTCTCTTGATATCGTGAAAGATGTCCTTCCAGGAATACGTGACGAAGTATTTGCAATTGAGAAGCCGCCACTACCTGATAACTCCCCATTTGATGCAGAAATACTCACATCTGTTTCAAATGGCGGTGGATTATTATATATATCACTATATATAACTGTAATAGGTAGTGCTGAAATTAACGCACTACTCGTGACACCATTGATGGCACTAGTTAAATCAACACCTGCCACATCACAAAAACCAGGTATATCAGAAGGCTCTAGCTGCAATAGGGTTACAATTGAATCATCAGCAGGGTCAGCAGCATCAGCACCAGTGTCAAGTACAGTATAAGATGCACACCCTGCTGTCACTTTAACGCCATCAATGGCTGTAACAGCACGAGCAAAAACAGCACTACCAGACATCACCATAGAAACATTACGGCGTACATGCACTAACTCTTTACTACAACCCCCTACAGCTTGTTGAGAAGCAGCATCTGTACATAATAAGCCATTATATTTACCATCTGCTAAATTATATTGCCCATCGCCATTTTTATCTTCGTATGTCTCAAACTCACCACCTGTTGAATTATCGGGGTTACAAGGATCTGAGGGGTCTGCACAACCCGTTCTATTAGCATTGTCGTACACATCATTTTCATTATGATCTTTAAATACTTCTGTTAAATCATAACCAGAGTAATATTCGCCAAAATCAAATAAACCATTATCATTCAAATCGATGAAACTTTCTTGCCCTTCAGCATAAGCGGTCACAGTAAATCGGCCGCCAAGAGGACGATCCCATTGAAAATCAGTACTATTAAATCTAGGTGTCGTACTTGAATAATCAATTACTATTTGAGCACCGTTTGAATCTAAATATTGAATATTTTTAGTTGTTGCAGGATTATCTAAAATAGCATTACCTTCTGCATCTCTTAATATATTACGAATACCTAAAGTACAAGGTGCTGAATTGTTAAACCAAGTATCACATTTAGCTGTAATCGTATTATTATATTTTGACTCTGTAAAAGGTCTTGGGTTTTGTGCACGCCATTGAAGTTTACAAGCACCATCTGTTGTGGAACAAGATAATTGCGGGTTAAACTGCTCGCCATCAATCGTACCTACGGCACCACCTTCGGTTGTCATGTTCACACTTGTACCATCAGGAACTGTATTATTAAAGCTATCCCCCATATAAACACTAATATCAACTAAATCGCCGTCATAATCTAATGTCTCTGAATTAAAGATTGCAGGAGACGCTGTAAAGCTATTGTTATCAGGTAAGCCTGTTGTGATTGTTAATAAACTTGAAACTGATAAAATTTGTTCGTCAACTGCTGATGCACCAGAACTTGGTACATATAACGCCTTAACAACTACTGAAGATGGAACATAACCAGAGCGTACAGTCGTTCTTGCCAAGCCTTCATTATCTGTAGAAACCATAATAGGCGCAATCGTTAAACCACCTGAGTCTGTTGATAATTCAAAGCTAATCTCTTTTTGTGTTACAGGGTTACCATTTTCATCAACCAGTTTAAAAGTTACTTCAGAAGTTTCTGTTCTCGTTTGGCCACCAGTGCCTTTTAATGCAAGTTCAGTAGCTGAAACGCTAACAAACTCGATTGAACCCACACTTGACTCTAAAACATCAATTGTCGTTGAAATAATTTTTGCATCACCCCCCGTAATAGCCGTAGCAGTGACAGTATCAACTCCAATACAACCATTAGCTCTGTATGTCGCCGTTGCGAGCCCTCCAATACTTGTTACTTTCTCATCAATAACTGATAAAGCTGGAGTGGTTGTTGCACACCCCGAAGTAAACTGTACTTCTAAAGGCGTTAAAAATAAATTATCTTGAGCATCTTTAATGGTTACAGTGACAACGGTTGTTGATCCTGCTGATAATTTAGTATTTTGTGTCAAGCCATTATCAATCGATAAGGAGATATCGGCTGCACCAATTTCAAAAGCGGTAGATGTAGTCGTATTTATTGCTGTAACAGATACCTGACCTGCACCAACATCATTACCCGCCAATAAACTTAATAAACCAATACCAAAATTATCAGTTAACGCAGTGCCAGATTCAGGTAAAACAGTCCCTAAAGTAGAAGCCCCAGCCACAATTAAGCCATTGAGTGGAATTGTCGAACCTTTTTTAGTTGTTTTTGAATAAATAATTGCCGGATCACCAGATGAAATACTGGTTACTTCTGTACAATCAGTAGGGTTTAACTCTGTAGTATTTCTATTCAGTTCCCAATTTACTGGACAATTAACTAATAACTTAACTGCAACATCGGCTTCAAGTTGCCCATCAACAATGACATCACCTTTAGTATAAAAGCCACTGGTAGATTTTGCAGAATCAAAACTAGCTGTTACCTCAGCTGCACCTTCAATCGTACCCGCAGTAAGTGTAATTATTGCAGTCCCTGTGCTATCAGTTAACGCAGTACCTGATTTTGGAATGAACTCTCCAAGTGTACTTGCAAATGTAACCACTCGTGCATTTACTGGGCTACCAGCTGCATCAGTGACTGTTGCAGCAATTGTTAAGGGTGAAGCAGCAGATACCTGAGTTGTAACTTTACCAGTACCATCCGTTAAATTTAATGCAATGCTTATATCAGTGCTACCACCATCAACAGGTGCATCGCCTGCAGACATAAAGTTATAAGAAGCTTCTAATAATAATCCATCTGTTGTTGTATATGTCGCTTTAGCAATACCTGCACCTTCTTGTGTAGAAGGTAATAAAGTAACTTTTGCTAAGCCATTAGCATCTGTTAATGCGGTTCCTAAGCTTGGATTGATAGTGCCTGTTTTTTCAGTAGAAAACTGAATTAATTTATTATCAAAGCCATCAAAAGGAGCATCATCTGTTGTTGTTATTTGCGCTTTTAGCTCGCCTGGTAGAGCTTGTGATACATTTATAATTGAAGTATCTGTATCTGGTGTCACTAAAGATAAAACTAAAGACAATGAAGGAGCTGTAACAGTATAACCTAATTCATTTGTTAAAGTTTCACCTGAAGGCGTGACAAAAGTAGCGGTTGCAGTACCCGAACCATTTTTATTTAATGGTGCTAATATCGCTTTTGCTGTCACACTTGTACCATCAAAAGTAAAAGGTGAAATGCCAGACATTGGCACTAAGACACCTTGATCACTCAAAGAATACTGTACAGCTAATTGATCACTTCTTAATCCATCACTTAAAAAATCAAATAAACGTGTTGTGATTGTTCCTGGGTTACTTGATGTTATTGCACCACTATTAGCAGTAGTAATTGATGTAACCATAGAAAAACCATCGCTAGAAATACCTGAACCACCACCTAAACTAGTGTATGGGATAGGAACGGACAACGTTTCACCTTCAATTGTTGTAAAAGTCGCAGTTAGAATGCCTGAGCCCGCACTTTTACCAGCCAGCATTTGAATAGTTGCAATACTTTTTGTGCCATCCTCAGATAAAACTGTAGGCACAGAACCATTTTGAGGGAACATTTCTCCTTCACCATCTAAAGAAAATGTAATTAGTTTATTTTGAGTTTCAGTACCTGAGCCTGACTTAGAAATCTCAGCTTGTACATTAGTTATTACATCTGCTTGTAATGTCACTGAAGTTGTAATCACTTTAATAAAATAAGCACTCGCTGTCGTGTCATCACCTTTACTATCAAAACTTAAGCTTTCAGTTAAAGAGCTACTGTCTGGCGATTGATAAGTGGCAGTAATAGTACCTGCTCCAGACTTAGAACCTGCAATTAATGATATTTTTGCATTACCATTTGCATCTGTGAGTGCTGTTGCTACTCCAGGAAACAATACACCAACATCATTTCCTAAGGAAAACGAAATCAATTGATTTGCTATTGCATTTGAATTTTTTGTCAACTGGATAGTAACAGTACCAGGCACTTCTTTTGACACTTCCGTAATAACAGTACCGTTACTACTTGTAAGGGAAATTGTTTCTATTTTATATGTATCATTAGAACCACCACCTGGACTTTCAAGACTACCACCACCGCCACAGGCAGTTATTGCTATGCTGATCAGCATGATGCAAAAAAATCGGATTAAAGGCATTTACCTCTCCCTCGCTTGTTATAATTAGAGTTGTTTACCATATATTAACCTATAAACTACAGATTTCCATTAAGTAAATTACACTAATTAGATTTAAATTGCGTATTTCTTAAAAACTTAACTATATTAACTGTAATAAATCTCATTGACTGGTAGTCTATATGGCTTTTAACACGATTGAGTTTTAACGACATGACAAATCAGGTACACAATAATAAGTCACTCTCTCTCACCTCACGTATTCTTATAGGCTTAGTTTTAGGTTTATTAGTCGGTTCTATTTTTAAATGGATCTTAGGTGGAGAAGAAGATGTTTATATTTCTTTAGGCTTTTTTGATTTAGCGATTAAAGGTTTTTTTGTAGATGGCATTTTAACTATTGGCGGCGCAATTTTTGTAGCCAGTTTAAAAATGTTAGTAGTCCCTTTAGTATTTGTTTCACTTGTATGTGGCACATGTAATTTAAGCGATCCAAGCAAATTAGGCCGTTTAGGCGGTAAATCAATTGGGCTTTACTTAATGACTACCGCTATCGCAATTAGTATTGCTATCGGTTTAGCATCAATAATTGGCTTTGACACAATAGCAGGCTTAAAAACATCATCTGAATATGCTGCAAAAGAAGCACCATCACTCGCTAGCGTGATTATAAACATGTTCCCGACAAACCCTATTGCCGCAATGGCTGAAGGGAACATGCTTCAAGTTATTGTATTTGCTCTGCTATTTGGCATAGCCATGACGTTAAGTGGTGAATCAGGTAAACGCTTAACAAATGTTTTCAACGACATGAATGATGTCATTTTAAAACTTGTTGCGATTTTAATGAATTTAGCGCCTATTGGTGTATTTTGCTTGATTGCAAAGTTATTCACATCAATAGATTACGATGCAATAAAAGAGCTTGGTAAATACTTCTTTGTGGTACTTGGCGCTTTATCAATGCATGCAATAATTGTTTACCCTACTTTATTAAAAACATTAACAGGATTAAGTCCTGTAATGTTTTTAACTAAAATGAAAGCCAATGCATTATTTGCTTTTAGTACTGCCAGCTCAAGCGCAACTATGCCTGTTACCCTTGAAACCGCAACTAAAAAAATGGGTGCCAAAAATTCAGTCGCCTCTTTTACTGTACCATTGGGAGCCACAATTAATATGGATGGCACCGCAATCATGCAAGGAGTAGCAACTGTATTTATTGCACAGATTTTTGCCGTTGATCTCACAACATCAGATTATTTAATGGTTATTTTAACTGCAACTTTAGCTTCTGTTGGTACAGCAGGTGTGCCAGGTGTGGGTTTGATCATGCTAGCAATGGTGCTTACACAGGTGGGGTTACCAGTTGAAGGCATCGCAATCATCATGGGTGTTGACAGACTGTTGGATATGACTAGAACAGCTGTAAATGTAACGGGTGACTGTATGGTAACTTGCATTGTTGCAAAATCAGAGGGTGAGTTAGATGAAACCATTTTTAACGACAGACATGCAGCAGAACAACTTGAAGAGTTAAACTTTAATAAGAAATAAAAATTGATATACGCGTATTCTTTCGTATAAATAAATTAAAGGCCTGATTTTTATAATCAGGCCTTTTTATTATTTTGAAATAAAAGAAGCTCTCACTTTTGAGTATAATGAGACAAATATTCGCTCAACAGAGCTGCTCAAGCCGATAGCGAACTTTTCACTTAATGGTTTTTTAATTGTAAATTTAACCTTATAGATTTGATTTTCTATATTATATTTTAATAAAACATCGTCACTGGTAGATAATTCATCAACTAAACCCTTTTCAAGTGCGGCAGTACCAAACCAGTGTTCACCTGTAGCAACTAAAGGCAAATCAAGAGAAGGCCTTTGTTCATTAATAAAGTTTTTAAACAAAACATGAGTCTCTTCAATTTCATCAGAAAACTTTTCCCGGGCTTTATCTGTATTTTCACCAAAGATAGTCAAAGTTCGTTTAAACTCACCAGCTGTTATTTGTTCAAAATCAATATCATTTTTCTTTAATATTTTATTAAAATTTGGAATTTGTGCAATCACACCAATAGAACCAATAATTGCAAAAGGTGCACTTATTAACTTATCCGCCACACATGCCATCATATAGCCACCACTGGCGGCAACTTTATCAACACAAACTGTTAAATTTATACCGGCATCTTTAATTCGCTGTAATTGGGATGCAGCTAAGCCATAACCATGAACAACACCACCTCCACTTTCTAATCTAAGTAACACTTTATCTTTTTCTGGGTTTGCTATGGTTAAAATCGCTGTTATTTCCTCTCTTAACTCTGATACTTCATGCGCATCCATGCTGCCATTAAAATCTAAAACATATAACTTAGACTTCTCTTTATCTTCACTTTCTTTCGCTATTCTTTTCTGTTCTTTATTATGTTTTTTTAAAGCATCTTTATTTAATGTACCTTGTAAGAAGCTCTCTTTAAAAGTGTCTAATTGCTCAGATATATCATCTAACTCAATTTCACCACGTTTAGGTTTAGGTTTATGTGCAGCACCTGCAATTAACGCAATTATTGCTCCTATGGCAATTACAAATGTCAGAGCCTTGGCTAAAAACAAGCCGTATTCATATAAAAATTCCAAAACTAAAATCCTATTGTTTAAATTAGGGTGAATTTACCATAAATCAAAACAAAAAAAAGCCGCTAAATAAGCGGCTTAATTAAATATGACTTCAAAACACTATTAATGAGTCAATATTTCACTGTCATTTATATATAACATTTTACCACGCGTTGCTAAGTACATAGACATTTGCAATTGCATTTCAGCGTTTGCTCTCATGCTTTCTTCCTCAGTAGCACCCGCACCAAGTCTTGGAGCCGCACTTAATAATGAACCGTGGTGTCCTTTTAAGAATTTAGCAACCCAGCTAGTAGGTTGTTCTGTTACTTGTGTTTCAGTAACTGACTCCATTCCTAATAAGTTAGCTAAAACTAATGGACCTGCTAATGGATTAATTGAAGTATAAGGCGGTATTACAGTATCCTTTTTATTACCACCTTCAATACCATCGCCAACAACAAAGCTTAAACGAATTGGCGTACCTGTCGCTTTTAAACTTGCAGCATAGTTGGTTGAATCAGCACCATCTAAACCTGTTTGTGCAGCAAAAATAAATTTGGAAAATACACTTTGAATATTTGCAAGCTTTGTTACTTCACCTTGTTGCTGTAAAGAAATCATAAATTCAGTATATGCACAGGCAGCAAATGCAGAAGGATCAGCTGCAAATTGAATACAGTTTTGCGGTACGCTTTGTACAAATGCAATATACTCAGCTGATTCTGCTATCCCTGCTGCAGATAAAACCGTTGCTTGTATAGAAGGGCCAAATTCATCTGACTCAAACAAGAAGCTTGCTACCCCCCCCCCACCACTCGAAAGTGATGCTGTATTTACTTTAAACATCGCATCAACTTGCGCATTACCTAAAGACTGATTGCTATGAGTCAAAAACATAGGTGCAACAACTGAGCCTAATGATTGACCAACAAAACTGACATCTAAACTATTAATGTTTGGAAAGTTAGCATTTGTTAAATTAATGAAGTTCAAGCCCATTCTAAGTGCTAATAAGTCTGCCGCAGACTGGCGCATGTTATCACGCGCAACTAATAAAGAAGAAAGGTTCATGTAATGCAGCACTGAACCACCTTGACCATCAGTAGCATTTAACTCATCAATACCATCATCATCAAAGTCTATTCCACGACTACCATGCATTGGATGATCTATTGCAATAGTAGCAAAGCCTTGTAACGATAAAGCTGCGGTTAACGCAAGAACATCTTTTTTATCGCGAGTTATACCATGTTGATAAATTACTACAGGCCAACCTGTTTCAGGCATAGCCATAGGTGGTAATTTACGTTGTGAGCGAACAAAGTTTAACAATGTCAAATCTGAATCTGGGGTTGTCATAATAACATCAACATTAGACATACTTTGCATTTTTGGTATTTTATTGTATTTTGTTAGATGTTTTTCTCTATCTAACCCTAAATCACGTAATTTACCGTCGCTTAATGCAGCACAAACACCATCACTTTGAGAAATCGGGTCTGAAGGATAAGCATCGCCTACAGCCGATTTATAGCCAGCGACAGTAACAGCATTATCACACATGCCTTTCCAGCGACTATTATTCAGTGATGCTTGTAAATACCCTGCTCTTTGTGACCCTTCAAGCGTCTCTAAAACGGCTAAATCTACTACAGGTTGTTGGTTATAAATAGGCAATGCAATTTTACCTTGATGGTAGTTTATTGCTGTGAAAATAGGATTAATATCTTGCATACCACCAAGAGCAAAGAAGTCAGCGACCGTCATATCAGGGCCGTCATTCATTACAACTTTAGGAACGGCATCCTGGTTTAATTGTAAATTTGCAGCCATAATACCTTTAACGGTAGATAAGCTAGTACCCACTGATTGTATTGTCATTGCTGCAGAATAAATAATTTCATCTTTTGTCACACTTCCAAGTGCAGTAACAACACCTTCATAACTGTTTACTGCAGCCTGTAATGCTAGCTGCGCATCTGTAACAAGTGGTAATGTAGTGATATCCTGACTTACCAAAGAATAACTAGATGAAGGAGTAACTGAGCGCCCTTCACTATCTTTAACGCCTTTCGTTAAAACATAAATATATGAAGCGCCACCTGTAAGTGGTTTCATTGGGACTACAGCAATATTGTTACCACTTGCCTTAGCAACAAAATCTTTAGTAGGGCCAAACTCAAGCTCTTTAACGGGTTTACACGCGATACCTGCTGGTACAGTAGAGCAAGTTTCATCTGTTAAGCTTGCTCCCATCACAACTTCAAAAATTCTTACTGAACCTGGCGTTTGAAGTGACGCCGCATCCAAAGAGACGTTTTGTGGAAAATCTAGCTCAATCACAAAAGGACTTTGTGTCGACCAACCATCTAATCCTCCTAAAGAGGTTTGAGGATCTGCATAATTGATAACATCTAATAAATTACCTTCTGAATCAACTTCTCCGGGCATATTTAATGTGCCATCAGTTGTACCACTAAACAATAAATCATTAGGTACCGACAATACACCATTTGATGGGTCAAAAACGACTGTAGACGCTGGAATAACAACTACAGATTCTTTTTTAACTTCCTCTAAACTTTCTCCACCACAACCAGCTAATGCAGCTGAGACTGCTATTCCAAGTAGCATTTTTTTCATTTTTAGCTCCGTTTACACTTTGTTCTTTTTATTTGATTTCTTTAAGTAACATTTGTAAAAATATTGTTTAAATTCATTAATGAGACATTAGACCAGTTAAAGTTAACGTAAACAATCATTTTTCGCTACTTAAATTTGAATAAAAACTTCAACTTCTCATATTATAACTAAATAGCTATGATAAAATGACCTTAATTTATTATTTTAATCTCTATCAAGAATTAGTTAAATCAAGGATTTATCAATGCAAAATTACCAAGCAAATATACACACGCTAAAAGAGAAAGTGATTTTAGTTACTGGTGCAGGTGATGGCATAGGCCGTGTTGCCGCTATTAACTTCGCAAAACATGGTGCAACAGTTATTTTGTTAGGTAAAACAGTTGATAAACTTGAATGTGTGTATGATGAAATTGTAGCTCTAGGTGGAGCAAAACCAGCAATTGTACCGCTTGATTTACAAGGTGCAAGCAAACAAAATTACCGTGATTTAGCTTCGACCATTGAAAATGAGTTTGGCCGATTAGATGGCCTATTAAATAATGCTGGAATACTTGGCTCTTTAGGTCCGCTTGAGTTTTTTTGTGTTTCTACTTTTGAAAAAATTATGAAAGTAAATGTAACCGCACAAGCCGTGCTTACAAAATATATGTTTCCTATTCTACGTAAATCTGACAATGCCTCTGTTATTTTTACCTCTTCGAGTGTTGGTCGTAAAGGTCGTGCGCATTGGGGGGCTTATGCAATATCTAAATTTGCAGTCGAAGGTATGATGCAAACATGGGCTGATGAAGTTGAAAAAACAAATATCCGTGTAAACTGTATTAACCCAGGTGCAACTCTAACAAAAATGAGAGACTCAGCTTACCCTGGTGAAGATAAAACAACTTTAGCGACTCCTGAATCTTTAATGCCAACTTACCTTTATATGATGAGCGATGATTCGGTTGATAAAAATGGTCAATCTGTAGACGCGCAATAGTTTTTAAAACCCTACTTTAATCTAAAGTCAAAACACAATTAAAAAGCCCATATCATAAAATGATATGGGCTTTTTAATTAATGCACTTAAAGCAATATATTTTCTATTTTTTCCTGTTTTTTTGCACTTGTTTTGTACGTGTTTGGTGCTTTTTAACCGATTTACGTATACGCTGATTTTTAGCACGTTTTTCACTACGCTTTTCTGGCATAACAGATAATTTAGTTTCAGTTTCACTTGGTAATTGAACAGACTTTCTAAAATAATTTACATCAGATAATGCAAGCTCTTCCCAACCACCTTGTGGTAATTTAGGATTAAGCACTAAACTGCCATAGCGTACACGTATTAAACGTGATACATCGACACCTTGAGATTGCCATAGGCGACGTACTTCACGGTTACGCCCTTCTGTTAATAATACATTATACCAACGGTTAATACCCTCTCCCGGGCGAGGCGTAATTTTTAAAAATTTGGCCATACCATCATCAAGTTCAACACCTGAAGTTAACGTTTTTAATGTGCTCGTGTCTACTTCACCAAAAACACGCACTGCATATTCACGTTCAATCTCATAACTTGGGCGCATTAAACGATTAGCTAACTCACCATCATTAGTAAAGAGTAACAATCCAGACGTATTAACATCCAATCTACCTACTGCAATCCAACGTTCACCATCTAGTCTTGGCAAACGATCAAAAACAGTGGGTCTACCTTCAGGGTCTTTACGTGTACATAACTCACCTTCAGGTTTGTTATACATCAATACACGGCAAATACGATCTTCTGCTGCTTCAATTTTGACTGTATGGCCATCAAGTCTAATTTGCTGATGAGGCCCAACACGGTCACCTAATCTTGAAACTTTGCCATCAACACTAACTCTGCCAGCATCAATCACCTTTTCCATTTCACGGCGAGATCCTTTGCCTGCTCGGGCTAATACTTTTTGTAATTTTTCATCACTTACAATTGATTCACTCATTTACATTCACTCTTTGCTTAATAGGCTTTAAACCTATTAGTTGTATCTTCTCAGATAGATTTATATGCCGTCATTATAACAAATTTATAATGACGATATCATTTGATTTATTTTACTTCCCTGCAAATCAGGTAAAGGGGGTAAACTATCTAAACCCGCTAAAGAAAAATAATCTAAAAAATCTTTTGTAGTGGCATACAACGCTGGACGCCCAGGCACTTCTTTATGGCCAACGGCTTTTATCCAATGCCTTTCTAATAATGATTTTATAATATGACTACTAACAGCCACACCTCTTACTTGCTCTATTTCCCCACGAGTAATGGGTTGTCTATATGCGATTAAGCTTAGCGTTTCCAATAGTGCTCTTGAATACTTTGGTGTTTTATCTTGAAATAGTTTACTTAACCAAGGGCTTAAATTTTTGCTTGCTTGAAACCTATAGCCTGATCCCACCTCAACAAGTTGTATGCCTCTTGTTGAATAATGAGCTTCAATGATCTCCAAACACTGCTTAATACGCTTAAGTGAAACATTAAACTCATCTAAAACAGTTTCTTTTAATATCATTCTTGATAAAGGTTTTCCTGCAACAAATATAGCAGCTTCAATAATTTCGACCAATTTCTCATCAGAAATCTGTTTATCTCCCACTAAAACACGCCTATTTATTACAAAAATATTAGCGCGGTATTATGGCCTAATTTATTGCAATAATCGAAGGTTATTTATCTAACAAGTTGAACATGTATTTGCATCGTGGGACTAGATTGCAAACATTCAATTAATTGCTCTTTTATCAACTCTAATATGGCAATAAACGTCACAACTACGCCTCCTCGCCCTTCATTTAATAGAAAAAGTTGCGTAAACTCGACAAATCCAGTTGCACTGTTTAATTGCTGTAATATTTTACTCATACGCTCACGCGTTGATAATGTTTCAGGGGAAATATGATGATGCGTATAATTTTTAGCCCTTGCCATGATATCTCCTAAAGCTAATAAAATATCTTTCATATCTACGTTCGGCATAAGAGATTCTGGCACTGTTTTCTCCCCTAAAAGTGCATTTGCAACAAAAATATCTCTCTGCACTCTTGGGATTTTATCTAAATTTTCAGATGCCGTTTTAAATTGTTCATATTCTTGCAAACGTTTGATTAATTCAACGCGAGGATCTGCTTCTTGCTCTTCTAGCTCTTTATGAACAGGTAGTAATAATCGAGATTTAATTTGTGTTAACAAGGCCGCCATCACCAAGTATTCCGCTGCTAACTCTAACTTTAAATCTTTCATCAACTCAACATATGATACATATTGCTTAGTAATTGTATGAACTGATAATTCTAG
The DNA here is from genome assembly GCF_900112265.1 of Pseudoalteromonas denitrificans DSM 6059. Lineage (GTDB taxonomy): Bacteria > Pseudomonadota > Gammaproteobacteria > Enterobacterales > Alteromonadaceae > Pseudoalteromonas > Pseudoalteromonas denitrificans. Next base: position 20,884 of record NZ_FOLO01000044.1, read on the forward strand.
AATATCTAATTTATGTTTTTTGATTAAATAAAGTAATAAATCTAGTGGCCCTTCAAAAGTTTCTAAAATAACTTCCAGTGCATCAGGAGGAATATATAAATCAGCTGGTTTTTCTACCATAGCTTTACCATGTAAAAAAGCTAATGGTAATTTTTCTTCAAGCTCTGAGTTCACTCAAAAACACTCACATCACCTGAGCCTTCCCGAATGATATTCACTTCACCTTCAGAGAAATCGACCACGCTTGTAGCATGTTCAGATAGGAATCCACCATGAATAATTAAATCAACGTGTTTTTCTAATTTAGAACGAATTTCTTCAGGATCAGATTCAGTATGTTCTTGGCCTGGTAAAATTAATGAACAAGACATTAATGGTTCACCCAACTCTTCTAATAGCGCCAATGTAATAATACAGTCCGGTACACGTATACCAATTGTTTTTTTCTTATCATTTAATAAACGTTTTGGCACTTCTTTAGTACCTTTGAAAATAAAGGTATAAGGGCCTGGGGTATTATTTTTTATCACCCTAAACAGCTGATTATCAACTCTAGCGTAATTAGCAAGTTCAGATAAATCTCTGCACATCAAAGTAAAATTATGATGTTTTTCTAACCCCCTTATTTTTTCAATACGTTCCATCGCTTTTTTATTACCTATTGAACACCCAATAGCGTACCCTGAGTCGGTAGGATAAATAATAACACCACCTTGATGTATTATTTCTATTGCTTGGCGAACTAATCTTGCTTGTGGGTTTTCTGGATGTATATGAAAAAACTGACTCATAATATTCCTTATTATTTGTTAGTAAAGTGCTAAACAATCTAAAATTATCACTATTATATAGCCCAATTTTGCCAAACTGGCGTACAATCTTTAGGTAAATATAGGTTTTTCCCCAACTCTAACCAAGTCATTGGAAAATGAAAATCAGAACCCTGAGAACATAAAAGGTCATATTCACGACTTAACGCGCCAAGAAATTGCCGTTCGGTAGGTGCTTGTTGAGGTTGAGCAACTTCCATTGCGTCACCCCCATCAGCTTTAAAGTCTATCAATAATTGCCTTAACCATTTATTAGACATTTTATAACGCGCAGGGTGCGCAATAACTGCTTGCCCACCAGCCCCTTGTATTGCTTCAATGGCGGTTTTCATGTCACACCAAGTGCTTGGCGTATATCCAGTTTTCCCTCTTGCTAAATACTTTTTAAATACGCCTTGTATATTTTTAGCATGACCTAAATTGACTAGATGCTGTGCAAAATGCGCTCGTGTAATATGTGCCTCACCTGCCAGCGTTTTTGCACCTATATATGCGTCTACAATACCAGATTTTTCAAGCCGGCGACCAATTTCAACTGCTCGCTCATCTCGTTTTTGCTTTTGCGCTGAAACTAAATTTTGTAGTATCTCTGATTGAGGCTCAAAATTTAAACCAACTATATGAATTTCAAAACTATGCCAACGAGTTGAAATTTCTATACCATTAATTAATTGAATATTCAGATTATTATCTTTTATATAACTATGCGCAGTTGGTAAAGCATCTAAAGTATCGTGATCTGTGATCGCAAATACATCAATCTTTTTTTCAACAGCCCTATCTAATAATTCTTCAGGAGATAATCGACCATCTGAACATGTGGTATGGCTATGTAAATCGTACTTCATTTTAATGACTTTGTTATTAATGCCATATTTGGCGAGATATTATAAGTAAAGTATATCAATACACACACAATAAAACGAACAAGTCTCAAATTTAATATCTTTTATAACAATATCCAACTTGATTAAAAAAATAATTATAAGAGTTAAGATAAAATTCTTGACAAAAACATACCGTTTAAGCTCTACTAGAGCTACTTAAATTAAGGTACATTTTAATGATATATTCGGTTCATACATTTAAAGTAAATACACTAAATATTATTTGGTGGTGGCACTCGTAATTTACGGGTGATGAACTGTTGTACCAAACAGATTCTAAGACCCGCAGTTCGCGGGTTTTTTTATGTCCAAACCCGCACTTTAAATGCGGGTTTTTTGTTTTCTAAATAAAATACAAAATATTAGGGGAATGAGGTTTTGATATTTATACATATAACAAAAGCGCCAGGTGAGGTTTCAAGTATCACTTTGGCCCGGGATTATATTCCAAGTCCATTATCGCTATACGCAAAATTAGACAAAAAAAACAGCTTGTTATTAGAGTCTGCTGAAGTTGACTCTAAAGATAGTGTGAAAAGCCTTATTTTAGTGGATGCCGCACTGAGAATTGAATGCAATGGCAGTCAGGTTAAGCTAATAGCTTTATCAAATAATGGCTTGCAATTACTGCCATATTTACAAGAAAAAGTACTTAACTGTGATACACGATTAATCGGGAATTCATTAATACTTACTTATCAGGCTTATAAAGCTAATTTAGATGAGTTTTCCCGTTTAAAAGCAGATAATGCATTTAGCGCACTGCGCCATTGCATCAACAATATAAAGTGCACCAGTGATAATGCTTATTCATTATTTTTAGGCGGTGTTTTTGCCTATGATATGGTGGCAAATTTTGAACAATTACCACAAGTTAAAAATAAAGATAATACCTGTCCTGATTATGTTTTTTATCTTGCTGAAACATTAGTTATTATTGATCATCAAAAACAAACAACTGACTTAATTGGCAATGTTTTTAACGGCCCAGATGTTCACGCTAATTGTTTTGAAATTGGGCAAAAACTTGAAGATTTAAATCAATTATGTGAAGACATTACGCCTTATACGGGTGAGAAAGCCACATTTGATGCAACTCCTGAAGTTTGTGTTGATATTAGTGATGAGACATATTGTGAGCAGGTCTTAACACTTAAAAAAAACATAGTTGATGGTGATATCTTTCAGGTCGTGCCTTCGCGTAGTTTCAGCTTGCCCTGCCCAGATGCTTTATCTGCATACCAGCATTTAAAACAACAAAATCCAAGCCCTTACATGTTTTATATGAAAGATCAGGATTTTACTTTATTTGGTGCCTCACCTGAGTCGGCATTAAAATTTTGTGCACTAAGCCGCCAAGTTGAAGTTTATCCAATAGCCGGTACTCGCCCCCGCGGAAAAAATCCAGATGGCAGCATTAATCCAGACTTAGATAGCCGTATTGAGCTTAACTTACGAAATGACCAAAAAGAAAGAGCGGAACATTTAATGTTGGTCGATTTAGCGCGTAATGATGTCGCACGTATTTCTATCGCAGGCACTCGCCACGTTAAAGAATTATTAAAGGTAGACCGATACTCTCAAGTTATGCATTTAGTCTCTCGTGTTGTAGGTCAACTAAAACCCGAACTAGACGCGCTACATGCTTATCAAGCTTGCATGAATATGGGCACATTAGTAGGCGCACCAAAAGTAAAAGCAGCGCAACTTGTCAGAGAAACAGAACAAAAACGCCGTGGCAGTTATGGGGGAGCTGTGGGCTACTTAACGGGTGATGGCACTATGGATACTTGCATAGTGATCCGAAGTGCTTTTGTTAAAAATGACATTGCGTACGTACAGGCAGGTGCGGGTGTCGTACATGACTCAAACCCTCAAATGGAAGCTGATGAAACACGCGCTAAAGCGCAGGCTGTGCTTAAAGCCATTATTTCAAGCTACGGAGAGCAAACTCATGTCTAAGCAAACTCATTATAAAATTTATTTTTTAGATAACTTTGATTCTTTTAGTTATAACTTGGTTGATGAATTTGAACAGATGGGCGTTGAATTAGTTGTTTATCGTAACAACTTAAATGCTCAGTCGATATATGAAAAAATGTTAGCTGAAACTCAACCCATTATCTTAGTCCTTTCACCTGGTCCAGGCACACCAAAAAGTGCAGGCTGTTTAATGGCTTTAACTGAACTGTGCAAAGGTAGATTTCCAATATTAGGTATATGTTTAGGTCATCAGGCTCTCATTCAAAGTTATGGTGGTACGGTCGGCCATGCAGGTGAAACAGTCCATGGTAAATCATCCGATATACAACTCAAAAAACATATTATTTTTGAAGGTTTAGGTAATAATATGCCTGTCGCACGATATCATTCATTAATGGCAACCAAAGTACCTGAAGATTTGTTTATTATTGCCCATTATAAAGATATTCCAATGGCAATTTTAAATGAAGAAGACAAAATATTAGGCTTCCAATTTCACCCTGAGTCAATTTTAACCCCCGATGGCGCACAACTATTAAAACAAAGTTTAGCGTTTTTAAGTGATACTAAAAATTCAGAAGGAATTGAAAAATGAAAGAAATACTCGATATATTAATAGCACAAAATGATTTAGACCTATCACAATCAAAGCAATTATTTAGTAATGTGATGCAAGGTAAACTCAGTGAAATTGAACTGACGGCAGCATTAATTGCACTTAAAATTAAAGGCGAAACAGCTTCGGAAATTGCAGGTGCTGCAGCCGCTATGCGTAATCATGCAACTCCTTTTAATACGTCACTTGAAATTACCGCCGATAGCTGCGGTACAGGGGGGGATGGTTCAAATACCATAAATGTATCTACAACGGCTGCAATTGTTGCTGCAGCCTGTGGCATTAGTATGGTTAAACATGGCAATAAAAGCGTTTCTAGTAACTCAGGCTCGGCCGATTTACTTATCGCTCTTGGCATCAACGTCAATATGCCTGTAGCGCTTGCTCAAGAATGCTTAATACAAACCGGCTTTACATTTTTGTTTGCGCCAAATTACCATACAGGTGTGAAACATGCGATGCCTGTTCGTACTCAATTAAAAACACGTACCTTATTTAATATATTAGGTCCTCTGGCAAACCCTGCGGCGCCAAAGGTGCAATTACTAGGTGTATATGACCCTGAACTTTGCCTACCTATGGCACAAACTCTAAAAATGCTTGGCACACAGCGAGCATTAGTTGTGCATGGCTCTGGCACAGATGAAATTGCATTACATGGTACAACTAAAGTGATTGAGTTAAATAATGGTGAAATAAGTGATTATACTTTAGCGCCCTGTGATTTTGGCCTAGCGGAATATCCGCTTGAAGCCATTGAAGGTAAAGGACCTGAATACAATGCAAAGGCTACTTTAGCTATTTTAAAAGGTGAAGGGAAACCAGCTCATAATGCAGCCATTATCGCCAATGTTGCCGCTTTATTATATCTTACCAATAAAGCAGACAGCTTTGAACAGGGTGCCAAAATTGTTGCCGATATACTAGCATCTGGCCAAACGATAAATACGCTGAATAATATAATTAAAGTCAGCAATAAAAATGTTGCAGAGGTTTAAAATGGCTAACGTATTAGAAAAAATAGTGACAGATAAAGCCATTGAACTTGAAGAACGTAAACAACAACGCCCATTATCAAGTTTTATAGATACAGTAAAACCTTCTACAAGGAGCTTTTATCAGGCTTTGAGAAGGACAGATAATGGCGGTACACATTTTATTTTAGAATGCAAAAAAGCCTCTCCTTCAAAAGGACTTATTCGGGCTCATTTTGATTTAGATGAAATTACAGCCGTTTATAAAAACTATGCTACTTGCATTAGTGTATTGACCGATGAAAAATACTTTCAAGGTAGCTTTGATTATTTGCAAACGGTTAGAAATAATGTAGAGCAACCGTTGATAGGTAAAGATTTTTACATTGATGAATATCAAGTTTATTTTGCGCGATTACATGGTGCCGACGCTATTTTATTAATGCTGTCAGTATTAAGCAATCAAGAATACAAAAAACTAGCTCAAGTTGCACAGTCATTAAATATGAGCATCTTAACTGAAGTAAGCAATGAAACTGAAGTACATCGTGCACTTGAACTAGACGCTCAGATTATTGGCATTAATAACCGTGACTTACGTGACTTAAGTACAAACTTAGCGACGACCGAAAAACTGAGAGCACTGATCCCCCAAGATAAAATTGTAATTTCTGAGTCAGGAATTTACACCCATGATGACGTAAAACGATTATCTCCTCTATGTAATGGTTTTTTGGTTGGCAGCTCTATCATGGCACAAAATGATATGGAACAAGCCTGCCGAAAACTCATTTTAGGTGAAAATAAGGTCTGTGGTTTAACTCGATGTGACGATGCTATTGCGGCATATAATGCTGGTGCTGTATTTGGTGGATTAATTTTTTATTCTAAATCCCCTCGTTTTGTTGATTTAGATTGCGCAAAAGCCATCGTTGATAGCGCCCCTTTGTCTTTTGTAGGTGTTTTTGTCAATGCGAGTATTGAACATGTTGTTGAATATGCACATCAACTTAAACTCAATGTAGTGCAATTACATGGCTCTGAATCTGCGGACTATATAACTAAACTTAAAAATAAACTGCCTAAAAGCTGCAAAATTTGGCAAGCTTTTGCTATTAAAAATGAATTACCGCCAGTCACTAAAAATATTGATCGTTATTTGTTTGATACTCATAGCGATAGTTTACCAGGCGGAACAGGCCAAGTATTTGATTGGACATTATTAAAAGATTTTAATAACTCATATATGCTCGCTGGCGGTTTAAACAGTGACAATATACAGCAAGCAAGCCTTATTGGTGCAACAGGTTTAGATATCAACTCTGGAGTTGAAACAGAGCCCGGAAAAAAAAGCACTGACAAAATTAACGACGTATTTAAAAAATTAAGACAATACTAAATTAAAAATGTGCTAAAGACCTTGCTTTAGCACAAGATCAAACATCACAGAATGAGGAATGAGAAGTGACATCTTTTAACAATAATACAGATAACAAACCTGGTTACTTTGGCCAGTTTGGCGGTATGTTTGTACCTGAGCTATTAGTTCCGGCGCTGAAACAATTAGAGCAAGAATTCAATGACGCACAAAAAGATCCTGAATTTCAGGCTGAGTTTACTGCATTATTAAGTGAATATGCAGGTCGTCCTACACCCTTAACACTGACCCGAAATATGGTAAAAAATCCAAAAGTAAAACTTTACTTAAAACGTGAAGATTTATTGCACGGTGGTGCTCATAAAACAAATCAAGTTTTAGGTCAGGCATTATTGACCAAGCGTATGGGGAAAACAGAAGTTATCGCTGAAACAGGTGCAGGTCAGCATGGTGTGGCTACAGCCCTTGCCTGCGCACTTTTAGGTTTAAAGTGTAAAGTGTATATGGGCGCTAAAGATATTGAACGCCAACAACCTAATGTTTTTAGAATGAAATTAATGGGTGCAGAAGTCATTCCTGTTACAGCTGGCTCTGGTACGCTAAAGGATGCAGTCAACGAAGCCTTAAGAGACTGGTCTGCAAATTATGACAAAGCACACTACTTATTAGGTACAGCTGCAGGCCCTCACCCTTTCCCTACTATGGTTCGAGAATTTCAAAAAATGATCGGCGAAGAAGCCAAAGTGCAAATATTGGAAACCGAAGGTCGTCTACCCGATGTCGTAATTGCCTGTGTAGGGGGTGGTTCAAATGCTATTGGTATGTTTAATGATTTTATTGAAGATGAATCAGTCAAACTCATAGGCGTTGAGCCTGCCGGTAAAGGGCTTGATAGCAAAGAGCATGGTGCCACTTTATGTAAGGGCACTAAAGGATTATTACACGGGGCCTACACCTATATTATGCAAGATGACTTTGGTCAAATTGAAGAGTCATATTCAGTGTCTGCCGGGCTTGATTACCCAGCTGTGGGCCCGCAACATGCCCATTTACACGAAACAGGTCGAGCGCAATATGTTGGTATTGAAGATGACGAAGCTTTAGATGCTTTTCAAACATTAGCAAAAAATGAAGGCATTATTCCAGCACTTGAATCAAGCCACGCATTAGCCTACGCACTGAAATATGCTGAACAACAAACTCAAGAAACCATTTTAGTTGTTAATTTAAGTGGTCGTGGTGATAAAGACCTAGCCCATGTACAAACTGTACTAGCTGAAAAAGGAGCAAAATGATGAGCACGAATAATAGATATCAAACAAAGTTTGAAGCTCTTTTGGCCAATAAACAAGGTGCTTTTGTGCCATTTGTGACCATAGGTGATCCTAATGCAGAACTAAGTTTTGAGATAATAAAAAGCTTAATTGATGGAGGAGCCGATGCACTAGAATTAGGCATTCCTTTTTCAGATCCCGTTGCCGATGGTCCTGTGATCCAAAAAGCAAATATCCGTGCTCTTAAAGCAAATTCAAATACCGATGTGTGCTTTGAAATACTTAAAAAAGTTCGTGAATATAACAAAGACATCCCAATTGGCTTGCTGTTATATTCGAATTTAATATTTGCCCGAGGTTTAGATAAGTTTTATCTTGATGCTAAACAAGCTGGTGTAGATTCTGTACTCGTAGCAGACATACCACTTCATGAATCAAAATTATTTAGAGCCTCAGCTAAAATGGCTGGTATAGATCCAATTTTTATTGCTACACCAAATGCCAATAATGATACATTAAAAACATGCGCTTCATATGGCCGTGGTTATACCTATTTATTATCTCGTGCAGGTGTAACGGGAACTGATACACAAGCTGTTATGCCAGCGACATCCATTATTAGTAAATTAAATGAATATCATGCAGCACCTTCATTATTAGGATTTGGTATATCAACCCCTGAACATGTCAAATCCGCCCTTGATTCTGGTGCAGCAGGCGCAATTTCAGGTTCAGCTGTTGTTAAAATAATAGAAGATAACTTAGCAGAACCAATAACAATGCTATCTGAACTCAAAGATTTCACACAAAAAATGAAAGCTGCAACTTTGTAAACTCTGTATGTTAAGTGAAAAAATCATTGTAAGTAGATAATATTATTCAAACTTTTTGCCATAGGGATATGGCAAAAAAGTGCTTGAGCTTATACATCGAGCGTCTAAAAATGTTCCCTGAACATTATCAGTCTACAATTTTAATAATTATTTTTTAAGTTTTACCTTTAAACATCTGATTTAGCCTTTAATCACCTAACAAAAAAATCAAAATAAACGCCCTGTATTCTGTAAACATTGTTAATTTACAAAAATTAATTACGTCAAATAATGAATAAACTTAATATTTTCAACCGTAAAAACTGGTTTCTTAAAGGCATCATTTTAGTCATTATCAGTTTTTCTTTAATTGGCAAACCAGAAAAAACACATCAATTAGATAATATTGAAGAGTTAATCAGCCAACATAATAATGATGAATACATTATTCTACTTCATGGTATGTTTAGAAGTGCATTTGCAATGAAACCTGCTGAAATTTTTCTAAAAGAGAAAGGCTTTAACATTGTTAATATGAGTTACCCTTCTACACAATATGATATTGAAACTCTTGTGGCTGAACATTTACGTCCTTTGGTATTGTCACTTGAGCAACAAGGCGTCAAAAAGATTCATTTTGTCACACATTCAATGGGCGGTATTCTCGTAAGACAGTATTTAAAGAATTACCCTATGCCTTATTTAGGTCGGGTTGTCATGCTCAGCCCCCCAAATAAAGGCACTGAGCTTACCAATATATTTTCTGATACACAGTGGTTCAAAGATAATATTGGACCTGCAGGTACGCAACTCAATCCACACAGCACTAGCTGGGTGAATCAACTTGGAGATGTAAACTTTGAGTTAGGCATTATTGCTGGTAACTACAATGGAAATTGGCTCACAGCTTGGTTATTGCCAGGAGCAGATGATGGTGTAGTATCGGTTGATAGCATGAAAGTAACAGGGATGACTGACTTTTTATTAGTATCAGAAAAACATTTCAACTTAAGAAGGCTAATACCTGCATTGCAGCAAGCGGTTTATTTTATTGAGAATGGACAGTTTTATCAATAATACTAAATTGTTCTTCTTATGTGAGCTTAGCGTGATATTTACGCCGATAGCGTGGCAACATGGTTTCGTTACCTAATAAACCGCCTTGATGAATGTACAATACAGGTCGGTCTCTTTCTATCTGTTCGCGCTCTAAATGCTCAAGTAAAGTTAACCAGCCTAAGGGATCGTAAAGTAATTCAAACTCAATATTTGTTTCTAACTTTAGTTTTTGCCAAATTTCAAAAAACGCTTTATAAAGTTTCCCAAAATGATATTTTTTTGAACTGGATAATATTTTTGGATGTTGCGTTTCATCCAAACATAACTCTAAAAATTGTTGTTTTAAATATTCATCCCCACCTATACAGGCACAGGTGAGTACTTCAAAATCATATTTCTGTTGTTTAAAATATTGTTGCAAAAATAAAGCTGTTGTCCCAGTACCCGCAGGTAATGCAATTTTTAACTGGGTTATATTTTCATTTTCAGCCCAACAAATAATTTCTTGCGCTAATAAATCTATGCCCATTCTTGCATATTGACAACGCCCGCCTTCAGGCACAAATAAGTGGTTTTTCTCATTTGGAATTATTGTATTTTTAACATAAGACTCAAGCAGTTCTCCTGGCATTAAGTCACCAACTTCAATAATATTAGCGCCATTTTCTAGTGCAGCTCTATAATTCCCTTTCGGATTCTGTTTCATAAAGCTCGCGATATGTGATACATAAAAATCGAACTGCCACCCTTTTAATTTAGCCAATTCAGAAAAGGAAAATAAAGAATTAGCCTGTGCGGAACCATAGCTGATTAATTTATGACAGCCTGAGAAATCACCTTTTAAAAAAGAGTAAAATTTGCGAGCTTTATTTCCTGAAAAAGATTCATGTAATAAATCATCTCTTTTAATATAAAAGAGTCGATTATAAAAAGAGACCTGCTCAATTGGAGAGGAAGTTAAAAGCATATTTTCAAAATATAATTCTTAAAAAATTGTTGTATATTTTAACAATTCCACCCGTTATTTGATAATTAAATATGTATTTAAGTTAAATTTATAAAAAGATTATTTTTTATTTTTAGCCTTTTAAGCTTGTGCACCTTGCTTGTAACTGTTACAAAAGCGCATCTTTCAATATTTAAAGTAAACTATGCACGCATTAATCGAATATATTCCACTCATTTTATTTTTCGCAACTTTTAAGCTAGTTGATATCTTTTGGGCTACAGGTGTTTTAATCGGCACTTCAACTTTACAAGTTGCATTTTATTATTTTAAAGATGGGAAAGTAGCGACAAAAACTTGGGTATTTTTTGGTATTGCACTTGTATTAGGCTCTATGACTTTAATTTTTCATGATGAAGCTTTTATAAAATGGAAAGCAACTGTGATCTATTTTGCTTTTTTCTTAACATTATTAGTTTCACGTTACCTACTCAAGAAAAATTTAATGGAAAAAATGCTTACTTCCATTTTAAAGAATGCATCAGATACAGAGCAAGAACTTAATATTCCTAAAACCCTTTGGGATAAAATAAACTTAATGTGGGCTGCTATCACCTTATTTATCTCTGTATTAAATATTTATATTGCCTACAATTTCTCATTGGATTTTTGGGTAAACTTTAAAGTCTTTGGGTTGATGGGCATTACATTTGTATTTATCTTTATCACTATTATGATGTTATTTAAGTATTTGCCTGAAGAAGAGCCTGAAAAAAAGAAATAAACAGTTTAAATTAAACCGCTAAATTAACCTGTGGCTGTTACATTAAAAGTATGTAACAGCTTTTTTAAGTTCCATACTTAAAATTAATCATAATGGGCACTTATTAGCTACTCAATATCTGATTTAGTTAAAATCCCTTTACTAATTAGTTGATTCAAAACATCTGCACACTTAACTCTCAAATGTTCTCTTAACAGCCGAACTGCCGGCGTAATTGTTTGTCTACTTGGACAAATCAGCCACAACTCTGTCGACTTAGGAGCAAATTCAGATAGGATTGATACAACTTGTTCACTCATCAAATCATGAGACATATCTAAACTAGATTTTGCTGCAACCCCTTTACCACTCACACACCAACGTCTAACCAGTTCGGCATCATTTGAAGCACGATTACTCTGTATTTTCACCTTAATTGACTCCCCTTGATAAGAGAACTCCCAAACGTCATGGATTATGTCATGTAGTTGATATAAAAGTCCGTTATGAGAAGTCAAATCATTAGGATGTTGAGGCAAGCCATAGTTATTTAAGTACTCAGTTGTGGCGCAAATCACACGGGGCACATTACAAATTTTGAAACCATATAAATTGGCATCTTTTGGTGAGCCATAGCGCAATGCAATATCAACTGGATCACGATAAAAATCAATATTACTATCACTGATGTGTAATTTAACACTCACACCTGTATGCGTTTTCATAAATTCATCAAGCCAAGGTAAAATCAAGTTTCGACCTAAATCAGACGGTACTGAAATCCTTAATTCACCATCAATAATATCTAAATCATCTTTGACATTTTGTTGCGCTAAATTAAGCATTTGTAGCGCTTGTTCGCAATTGGGAATGTATCTTTCACCCGCAACAGATAACCTTAAATGTCGCGTCGTTCTTATAAAGAGTTCAACTCCAAGTGTCCGCTCAACTCTTTTGATTGCTGCGCTTGCTGTTGCTGTTCGCATATCTAAACTTTCTGCTGCCGCTGTGATGCTACGAAATTCAGCAACTTTTAAAATAACATTTAAGTCTTCTAATAACATTATTGTCAAAAAATATTTGATAAAGATTCAATTATTATGCTGTTTATCTCAAATCAATCAAGCTCTATTATTATCCCCAAGTTAACCACCATGCTTAACTAATCATCCAAACCACAGGACATAATCATGAAAGCAATTGGCTACAATCAATCACTCCCGATCAGTGAAAAAGCATCTTTAGTAGATATTGAATTACCACAGCCTAAAGCTTCAGGATATGATTTATTAGTGCGTGTTAAATCAATAGCTGTTAATCCAGTAGATTACAAAATTCGTCAAAACGTTAAACCTAAAGAGAATGAATACAAAGTACTCGGTTGGGATACAGCAGGGGAAGTGGTCGCTATAGGTGAGTCAGTGAGCAAGTTTAAACCCGGCGATATGGTATTTTATGCAGGAGATTTAAACCGCCAAGGCGGTAATGCCCAATATCAATCAGTTGATGAACGTATTGTTGGTCATAAGCCAAAAAGTTTATCGAATAGTGAAGCTGCAGCATTACCACTTACAGCTATTACCGCTTGGGAATTATTATTTGAGCGTTTAGCTATAAAACAGCAGCATCCTGATTCAAAAGAACGCTCAAAAGATGTCATTTTGATTGTTGGCGCAGCCGGCGGTGTCGGTTCAATTTTAGTTCAATTAGCAAATGTATTAACAGGTGCAACAGTTATCGCTACAGCCTCTCGTGAAAACTCTGCAAAGTGGGTTAAAACATTGGGGGCTGATTATGTTATTGATCATTCAAAGCCATTACAGAACCAAATTGAACAACTAAATATTGGACAGGTAACGCATATTGCCAGCTTAACACACACAGATTCATACCTAGATAGCTATGTTGCGTTGTTAGCCCCTATGGGAAAAATCGCCTTAATTGATGATCCTAAATCACTTGATATAAGCAAACTTAAACTTAAAAGTTTATCACTACATTGGGAGTTCATGTTTACTCGTTCAATGTTCAACACTTCAGATATCATAAAACAACATCATCTACTCAATAAAGTAAGTGATTTAATTGACCAAGGTTACATTCAAACGACTGTAGGTAAAAATTTAGGCACTATTAATGCAAAAAATTTAAAAGCTGCCCATGAAATACTTGAGTCAGGGAAATCTATTGGAAAAATTGTTTTACAAGGCTTTTAAACATCACAGCAAAACTTTTTTAATACACGACACTTCAGTAATAAAAGAACATGTCTATGGACATTCATAAACCAGTACGTGTCTAATTTAAATAAAGTATTGATAATGATTCAAATATTAAGCTGTTTTCACAAGAAGGAGATATTTTATTATCTGTTTCGTAAACACAAAACTCACCTGAGGAACTCACATGGCAAACTTAACCATAGTTGCAAACATTAAAGCTAATACAGACAAAATTGATTTAGTAAAAGCAGCGCTTTTAAAACTCATTGAAATTACTCGAACTGAAAAAGGCTGTATCAATTACGACTTACATCAAGATAATGAAAACCCTGCTCACTTCATGTTTTATGAAAACTGGCAAACTCGAGAATTATGGCAAGCACATATGGCTAATCAACATTTAGCTGACTATATGGCTGCGACTGAAGGTGCTGTTGCTGAGTTTACGTTAAATGAAATGTCTCTTATTTCTTAATTTCCTATAAAAATCTATCATTCAATTATTAAATGATAGCCTAGTTAAAAAGTTTACTCAGTGTTGAGAATCTCATTACTCAATGTTTTTTTATGATGTAAGTACTTTTCAGTTCAAGATAATTAAAGAAATAAAAAACCGCTTATTAAGCGGTTTTTTTATTTTAACGACACAATTTTAGCGCTAGCCAAAAAAGTGATAATCAAAATATATTCTCGCCACAGTATCGATAAAAATCACAGCAACAATAACAGGCACAAAAGTGCCTAAAGCGACATGTGTATATTTTGCTAGAAAAGTTTTACTAAACTCAGGATTACCAATGGATAATTCTTCATTCAAATTTTGACTTTTCCAGCGATAACTCACAAATAAACATATTAATAACCCATTTAATGGCAATATAGTGTCATAAAACATGTCATAAATAACATCAAATAATGATTTTGACTTACCGCCATAAGAAGTTAAAGAGGTTAAATAGTCAACCATTCCCGCTGATAATGTAGTTAATAATGCCAGTAAACCAGCCCATAAAAACATCGTGTTTAATGCTTTTTTACGCGTCTGCTTTTTTTCATCAATTAAATAAGCTACAGGCACTTCGATAATTGATACTAATGAAGTTAAAGCGGCAAAAAAGACCAATAAAAAGAAAATAACAGCAATTGTACTTGCAAAGAAATAACCAACCGATGTCTCCAGCGCTAAAAATATCTTAGGCAAATAGCTAAAAATTAACGACACACCACTATCACTTAATTCACTTGGGTTAATACTTGGATTAAATGAGAATATAGCTGGCAATACCATTAAACCCGCAATAAATGCAACGGATGTATCAGTGATCGCAACTAATTTGGCAGAGCCGGCAATATCTGTTTCTTTACTAATGTATGAACCATAAGTAATTAAGATACCCATACCTAAAGATAAAGAAAAGAAAGCTTGTGACAATGCGTTACTAATCACTTTTGGTGTTAGCTTGTCGATATCTGGAATTAAATAAAACTCAACACCAGCAAAAGCATTATCTAAAGTTAAAACAAATATCACTAATAAAATAAGCATAACAAATAATGCAGGCATCATCACTTTTGCCGCACGCTCAATACCGGCTTTGACGCCAGAGACAAGAATAAACCGAACTAAAGCAGCCACAACTATCATAGAAACAAATAAGTAAGGACTACTAATAACATCACCGAAGGCACTGGCACTGGCCATGTAATCGAGGTTACCTGAAACCGACAAAACTAAATAAACCAAGATCCATACAGTTAAAACAGTATAAAATATCGCTATCATAAAAGGAGTGATAACGCTCAGTAACCCAGCTAAACGCCATTTAGAATCATTGTCACTTAATTGAGCGTATGCCCCAACAGGATTTTTTGCAGTTTTACGACCTACTGCCATTTCAGCTATCATGACAGGGATGCAGATGACAACAACAAAAATTGCGTACATCAATAAAAATGCTCCACCACCATTTTTTGCAGCATTTACAGGAAACCCCACTAAATTACCAATACCAACAGCTGAACCTGCTGCCGCAAGAATAAACCCTAGACGTGAACTAAAATGCTCGCGATTAGCACTCATAAACAACCTTACTTTTATTATTGTTATATATATATCGCTTGATGCTATCAGCCTTACGCCTCCAGTTTCAAGCTTTTGACGTAAATCTTGTATCAGTATTCTCTAAAAGTGTCACAAAGATGTTACTATTTAGCACTCTTAATCACTTTTTTGGAATTTTTATGTGGTACATGATTTGCTCAACCGATGTTGAAAATAGTTTGGAATTAAGAAAACAAGTTCGTCCAGCTCATATTGCACGATTAGAAGAATTAAAAAATCAAGACAGATTATTTGCCGCAGGACCGCTTCCTGCGATTGATTCTGAAGATCCAGGTGAAGCTGGCTTTACAGGCTCCTTAGTTATCGCTCAATTTGATTCTTTAGAACAAGCCAGAGATTGGGCTGCCGCAGATCCATACGTTGAAGCCAACATATATAAAGAGTCCATAGTAAAACCATTTAAAAAAGTTTTACCTTAAATTAATTATGGCTCTCAGTATTAGAGCCATTCGATTCAGTTTAGATTCACACACAGCTGTTATTCTAAGTGATAAATAAGTCATCATAGTTTAAACTAAAATTTATAAGGTATTTATTTCCATTAGTTTGTATAATTTAAAAATAAAAATTTATTACAATAAATATCAAAAAGTTACTAAACAACAAGCTTAGTTTAAATATATTATTTGGAAGTTTTGTCCTGGAGAATAAGGCATGCATTATTTTAACATTATTTTTTTAGTCCTCATTCTTAGTTTTCCCTCTTTTACTGATGCGAATAATCGCGCTAAACAAAAAGCCATAGGTAAAAAACAAGCTGCAAGCCTAGTACAACAAAAATATCCAGGTAAGGTATTAAAAATAAAAGACTTCAAAAAACACTACAAAGTACGCGTATTACAACCTAAAGGTCGTGTATTAGATGTTACAGTTAATAAAAAAAGTGGTTTAGTAAAAAAAGGCAAAAATTGATGCGTATTTTAGTAATAGAAGATGATTTACATTTAGCCGATAACTTAAGAGCAGCATTAGAAAAAGAGCGCTATAGTGTTGATTTAGCTCATGATGGTGAGTCTGGTTTATTCCATTTAACTGAATACCCTTTAGATTTGGCAGTTATCGACTTAGGTTTGCCTAAAATGAATGGTATTGAAGTCATAAAAAAAGCACGAGAAGCTAATTTAGATATTCCAATCCTTATTTTAACGGCTCGAGATCGTTGGCAGGATAAAGTCGAAGGACTTGATGCTGGTGCCGATGACTACCTTACCAAACCCTTTCATTCAGAAGAGTTAATAGCCCGCTGTAATGCACTTATTCGTAGAAGTGCCGGCCAAGCAAATCCAGAAATGCTTGCAGGGCCTATTCGTCTTCATACGCGTTCCCAACAAGTCTGGGTTAATGATCAAGAACTAAGCTTAACTGCCTATGAATATAAAGTACTTGAGTATTTAATGGTTAACCCACAAAAAGTCATTTCAAAATCAGAACTAACGGAACATATTTACGATCAAGATTTTGATTTAGATTCAAATGTCATCGAAGTTTTTGTCTTACGATTGCGAAAAAAATTAGATCCCGAAAATGTATTTAAACCAATTGAGACCCTTCGAGGGCGAGGTTACAGGCTACAAAGCCAATGGTAACAGGTGAGATATCACTTAAAATTAGACAAGGCTCCACGCTCGTATTTTTATTAGTTATTGCCTTGCCTGTTTTATTTTTCTCTATCGGTAAAGCCTATTATGCATCTTTAGTTGAAGCCACTGAAAATACCTTAGAAGCTCATTTATATTCAATTCTTGCCGAAGTTGATTTCCAAGAAGAGGGTATTGGCATGCCCGCAATTTTATTAACACCTGAACTCAATAGACTTAACTCAGATACCTTTGCGTTTATTTACCTTAATAAAGATAAACAATGGCAATCAGAATCAGCACTAAACAGAGATATCCTGCCCAATATAACTTCTATTCATGCTGGTGAAACTCAATTTAAAGAAATTAATTTTGAAGGCAAAAGTTATTGGCAATTAAGTTTTTCGGTGATCAGTGAAATTAATGAAACATCACATAATGTCACTTTTTATCTATTAAAAGATGATATTGCGCTTCGTGACATGATGCTTGGTTTTCGAGATACATTAAAAAACTGGTTAATTATAATGGCTTTTGCCATTACATTATTATTAATTATCGGGTTTATTTGGAGTGCAAGGCCTCTTCAACGGCTAGATAAAGAAATTATTGCCATAGAATCAGGTAATAGTGATGAAATTAAAGGTCTGTATCCAGTTGAACTAAAAAAAATCACTCAAGACTTAAACCTTTTATTAAACTCACAACAAAGACAAAAAGATCGTTATCGCACCTCACTCAGTGATTTAGCACATGCATTAAAAACACCCTTAGCTGTTTTAAAGTCAAGTCCACTTGCGACAGATAAAGATGCAAACGAACAATTAGACCGCATCAACATTATGATTGAGCACCAGTTAAAGCGTGCTGCAACGGGTGGGACAGATACCTGGAAGAAACAAACAGCAATTAAACCTGTCGCAAACTCCATTGTAAATGCAATGAAAAAAGTATATCAAGATAAAAACATTCAATTTATCAGTAATATTCCATCTAAAAGTTACTTTTTAGGTGATAAAACTGATTTAATGGAATTAATGGGTAACTTAATCGATAATGCATGTAAAGCATGTGAAGCTTTAGTTCAAATTGAAATATCGATAAAAAAGTCATCAACAACACAGCTATTATCAATTAAAATTTCAGATGATGGACCAGGGGTCCCTTTAGAGTCTATTAAGCTCTTGACTCAAAGAGGTACTCGGTTAGATACATATGAAAAAGGTCATGGTGTTGGTATGGCAATTGTTAATGACTTGGTCGATTCATATCAAGGCAAGCTTAAAATATCAGATAGCGACCTAGGGGGCGCATTATTTAATGTTGAATTTAATTACAAACAAAACTAAAACAACCTTAATATTATTTTTGGGGTTTACCAGTTTTGTAAGTCACGCACAATTTAATGACGGCTGTGATAAAGAAAAAACGACAAATTTAAGTTATTTACGCTGCTTAGATAATAAAATTGTATTAGAGAAACGTACTGCTGATACTTGGATCACAAAAATTCAACTCGATTTAGAAAAAAAGCAAAATGAAACCGGAAATTTACAACTTCTTAGAGTTTTCAAACGTTCGGAGCAAGATTTTGAAAAATTTATTGAAGACAACTGCCGCTGGCGTTATTTAAATCGATTGCCAGATACAATAGCAGCAGCAATCGCCTATAAACGGTGTGAATTACTTTCCATTCAAAAACATATAGAGTTATTACAATTACAATAAATTAGCGGGATGTAAGTCCCGTTAATTTATAGCTTAACTATTCTTCTACATTACCTAATAAAACAGCCATCCAGCGTCCTTCATCACTTGCTTCAAGGGCAATTTTTACTATCATGGTCAAAGGCACTGATAATAACATGCCCACAGTGCCTAATAACCAACCCCAAAAAATTAATGATAAGAATACCACCAGTGTTGATAAGCCTAAACCTTTTCCCATAAACCTAGGTTCGACCACATTCCCCATAATAGTATTAATCGTGACATACCCAAGCACAACGATACCTGCAACCGCAGGACCTTGTAGCACCAAAGCAAGTAGAACAGCAGGTATAGCTGCAATCATAGAACCAATATTAGGGATGTAGTTAAGCATAAAAGCTAAAACACCCCATAAAACAAAATAATCAACACCCAAAACCCATAAGAGTATTGCAGCTAAAACACCCGTTGCTAAACTCACTAACGTTTTAATCGCTAAATAAGAGTTTACTGAGTCTAAGAAACGATCTATATGGTGCATTTTCATTTGCGGATCAGCCAATGCCAAATGTACTTTTTTACTGACTACCGGCGCTTCAAATAACATAAAAATAGCGGTTAAAACTATCAAAAATAAATTTGCCATCACCGAGCCTAAACCCGTGAGTGTATTTGTTGCAAAATCAATCACCTTGCCAGGATCAAAGAAAGATAATATCTGTTCTTTGTCTATCAAAATATTATATTTTGCTGCAATATCCACTAGCCAGATAAACTTCTCTTGTAATAAAATTTTATATTCTGGCAATTTTTGAGAAAAGTCATTTAATGACTGCCCTACTAATCCCGCTACCGACATACCAACAAGAATTATCAGCATAAATACAATAATAACTGCCAACCCTTTTGGCACTTTAAATTTAGCCAAATAGCTAATAAGTGGATTACAAATTATCGCGATAAAAACAGCTAACAGCATAGGTACAATAATGTCACTCGACATTTTTATACCTGCTAATATCACAACAAGTGCGGCAAGAATAACAAACCCTCTGCTTGCTCCCACTAATTTACCTTGTGTCATGTCATTCCTTATGTTCAAAATTCATGAAAAATAATTTATGACTATACTTATACTCAAAGGTTTTACGCAATACAATCAATTTTATTAAAGATCAATTAGTTCGCTCTTAGATGCCTACTTTACGAAATCCAAAAAAATGAATTTTATTAAAAGCCAATGTAAATAAAACAGGAGACAATGATGAATATTTTAATCACGGGTGGCACAGGGTTAATAGGCAGTGCATTGATCCCATTTTTAAATAATCATCATAAAATCACAGTATTAACCAGAAACCAAAACAAAGTATATATTAAGATAGGCTCACATATAAAAGCAATTTCTCAATTGTCAGAAATTGATTTTAACCAACTAGACATCATCATTAACTTAGCAGGTGAGGCAATCGTTGATAAACGTTGGGATCAAAAACAAAAACAAAAAATTGAACACAGTCGATGGCATTTAACACAACAAATAGTCGATGAAATAACAAAAGCTAAAAACCCACCTCATACCTTTATATCAGGCAGTGCAATTGGTTTTTATGGGCGTCAAAATGAACACCCTATTGATGAAACGTTTAATAATTGCACGCATGAATTTAGTCATACTTTATGTAAAAAATGGGAGTCTATTGCACTTGGCGCATGTTCAGAACATACACGAGTCTGCATTTTAAGAACCGGTATTGTATTATCATCTCAAGGTGGAGCGCTGTGTAAAATGTTACCTGCATATAAATATGCGTTAGGAGGACCTATTGCTAATGGTGAACAAATGATGTCCTGGATCCACATTGACGATATGTTAGGTTTAATTATTTATTTAATTGAAGAAACAAACTTACAAGGTATTTTTAATGCAACAGCACCTAACCCAGTTTCAAATGAGGAGTTTTCTCGATTATTAGCCGGTTCATTAAAAAGACCTCATTTTTTAAGAGTCCCCGCTAAAGTCTTAACTTTATTATTAGGTGAAATGGCTGAACTTTTGATTTATGGTCAAAATGTTCAGCCAAAGAACATTATAGCTGCGGGATATCGTTTTCATTACCCACAATTAAAAGAAGCATTTACACATTTATTAAGACAACACTCGTAATAAATCTGAGGTATTTTTCTTTAATGTTTTCGCTATCATGAAATAGCCTAAACTTGATACA
Source organism: Pseudoalteromonas denitrificans DSM 6059 (assembly GCF_900112265.1). Taxonomy (GTDB): domain Bacteria; phylum Pseudomonadota; class Gammaproteobacteria; order Enterobacterales; family Alteromonadaceae; genus Pseudoalteromonas; species Pseudoalteromonas denitrificans. The sequence goes on from NZ_FOLO01000044.1 coordinate 42,265, forward strand.
AAACCAGCACCTATCAATGGTCCAACTAACCAGATCATAGGGTGCAACTTACCAGCTAATTCAAACATGTGTTGTTGTACAAGTAATAAAGCAATATCACTGAAAATAGCCGCAACCAAACCCGCTATTAATCCTAATAAGAAAAACTCATACAAGGTTGCTAATTTTATTAACCGACCCTTTGCACCTAATGTTCTTAATATAACGACTTCCTGCATACGCTCTTGCAAACTAGCTTGAACTTGAGAAATAAGTACTAGCCCACCACAAAACATCACGATCACTAATACAAATCCAATAGCAATAGAAACCTGAGAAATTGTAGAGCGTATTTGCTTAATAAAACTATCAACATCTATCATGGTAATTGTTGGATAGGTTTTCAATAATACATTCAGTGACTTTTTACTTTCTTTTGGTACATGTAAAGCCGAAATGTAAGTTGCAGGAAAACTGCTTAATAAATCAGGGCTTAAAATGATGAAAAAGTTAGGTTTTAAGCTTGACCAGTTTACTTTACGAAAGCTGGTGACTTTTGCATTAAAGCGCTCAGAACCAATCAATATCTCTATACTGTCGCCTATTTTTAACTCCAGTCGTTCAGCCAAACCTTCTTCCACCGATGCCTCACCCGTTACACCTGTATCAAACCATTTTCCTTGCGTAATTTCATTTTGTGATGGCACTTCTGTCAACCAGGTTAAATTTAGCTCTCGTCCTATACCAGACTTAGCTTCTTCATCCTTTTTTTCATTATCTTGTTCAGAGTAATCTCGCGCTAATAATTCATCATTAACTGCATTTAATCGACCTCTCACCGTAGGATAAAACCCCGTTGTGCTTATACCTTTTGCAGATAACATGTTTTCTATTGGATCTAGCTGTTCATGCGTCACATTCACTAGAAATGCATTAGGTGCATCCACTGGTAGCTGTGACTGCCAATCGTTTATAATGTCATTTTTTAAAACCAATAAAAACAATAACAGCTTAATTGCTAAAGCAAAGCTAACTAGCTGAACTGAATTAGCACTGGCACGTTTTTGCAATGATGCAATCGCCAATGACCAGCTAGAACCAGGGCTTAACCCTATGCCCCTGCCCGCTTTAAATAATAATCTGCTAATGCCATATAAGATACCAACCAATGCCGCTGATGATAAAAATAAAATACTTGAAATCATCCACTGACCACTGAATAACAACATTAAAGAAAAAATTGTCAAGGCAGATAATAAAAGGTGTAACTTACTGACAGCAATTGAATCGCCTAAACTACGACGTAAAACACGAAGTGGTGGAATATCAAATAAATCGAGTAAAGGTTTAAGTGAAAACATCAAGGCACAGGTTGCTCCAGTAGCAATAGCAATAAACCACGGTCTTATACTTGCCTCAGGTAGTGCTTGATCCATACTTTGGGATAAATAATCTACGGCTATTAATTGCAAAGCAAAACCAAATAACAAACCAATAGCAATCGCAAAAATGGTTACTAAAGATAAATGTAATACAAATATTTTTCGCACATTTGAACGACTTCCGCCTAAGGTTTTCATCATGGCAACAGGGTCGTATTGATTTTCACAATACCTTTTTGCCGAAACGGCAATGGCGACAGCAGCAAGCATAATGCCTAATAATCCTGCCAATAATAAGAATTTTTCAGCGCGATTTACCGAACCCGATAACCAAGACTGTTTATCTTTAACGCCCCACCAGCTTTGATTTTCAGATAATTTAGGTTTAAGCCATTTATAATAAGAGACGATATTATCTTCATCGCCTGCAAAAAGCATTGCATAATAAACACGGCTACCCGGTTGTATCACCTGTGTAGCAGGAACATCTTCTATATTAATTAATACTCTGCGACTGGCCGAAAATATATTAAAAGGTGCATCAGGCTCTTCTACCAAAACTTTTTGTGCAATCAAGTTCATTGCACCTAGCTCAACTTTATCACCAATTTTAATATCTAGTGCGTAAAGTACTGACTCACTAAGCCAAATATTGCCCGGCGTTGGTCCCGTTTTAACTGCATAATCATTTGCCTGTTCAGTTAAATCATCTTTTATGATCAGCTCACCGCGCAGTGGATATTCTTTTGAAACTGCTTTAACCGAACTTAACTGCAAATTATCATTTGCAAATAACATGGTATCAAAAAAGATTTGATCTGCAGTTTTCAGCAAATATTCTTTTGATTTTGTTTTATATTCATCTGGTAAAGGGTGTGCGCTGCCAAGTTTTCTATCTGCGGCAATAAAAGTATTACTTTTTTGCTCAATTGATTGACCAATACGGTCTGTAACAGATGAAAGCGTTAATACAGTCAAAACAGCCAATGCAATAGCTGCTGTAATAATCGTTAACTCGCCTCTTTTTAGTTCACGAAAAAACAATCTAAAAGCCAGTTTCACCCACAAAGCTTGAGGCGTTATATTTTTATCCTGCATATGCACGCGTCCCGCTGCTATCTTTTATCAATTCACCGCCATCAATATGTAAAATACGATTACAACGCTGCGCCAAATGTTCATCGTGCGTCACCAATAATAAGGTTGTGCCTTTTTCTTGATTCAATTCAAATAATAAAGACTCTATCAAATGACCATTTTTGGTATCTAAATTAGCAGAAGGTTCATCGGCAAATAATATTTTAGGAGAGCCCACAAATGCACGTGCGATTGCAACACGTTGTTGCTCCCCTCCAGATAACTGTGATGGAAAATGATCTAATCTATGTTCTAAACCTACTTTAGTTAACAAGCTCATGGCTTGTTGTTTTGCATCTGTATGCCCTGCAAGCTCTGCCGGTAACATCACATTTTCCAGCGCAGTTAAACTTTGAACTAACATAAATGATTGAAATACAAAACCAATTGATTTAGCCCTCAAAGCAGCTCTTTGCTCTTCGTCTAACTGATGCAAAGGCTCACCATCCAGATGAATTTCACCTTCACTGGTCGCATCCAGTCCAGCTAATAAACCTAACAAAGTCGATTTACCAGATCCTGATGCGCCAACGATGGCAACCGACTCTCCAGACTTGACATTAAAGCTAATGTCGCTAAGGATAGGTAACTCGCCAGCAAGGGTATTTACTTTTTTAGATAAATTCCTTACTTGAATAATAGGCTTAACAGTCTGATTAATATTTATTTGTGAAAGCTCTGTCATATGATTTACTCAAAATTCCATCGTTTTTATAGTCGATTTTTAGTTCGTATTCTGTGTGTTTTCTGCCTTAGCGCAGTGAGTACTCAGTCATTTGCAATATCAAAAGTACTTATACTAGGTGATAGCTTAAGTGCAGGGTATGGTTTAAAGCAAGAACAAGGTTGGGTGCATTTGTTACAACTTGCGTATAAAGATAAAAAACAGCCCATTGAACTCATAAATGCCAGCATTAGTGGCGAAACAAGTGGCGGTGCTTTAAGGCGTTTAGATGCAATTTTAAAAGCGCAGCAGCCCGATTATGTATTGATTGAAATAGGGGGTAACGATGGTTTAAGAGGGTTTCCTATTAAATCACTACAAAATAATTTATTACAATTAATTGAGAACACCCGAAAATTTGGTGCTATTCCTGGCGTAATGACAATTCAGATCCCACCCAATTATGGCCCCAGGTACGCAAATATGTTCAGTGGTACCTTTAAAAAAGTAACGCAACAAAGTAATACAAAGCTATTGCCATTTTTCATGGATAATATCGCGATAGATAAAGAGTTTATGCAAGCTGATGGCATACATCCAAACGAAGCTGCTCAACCTTTTATTCGTGATAAAATGGAAACTGAAATTAATAATTGGATCAATACACCTAAAAGCCAACCAAAGGATAGCGAATAAAGTTCATATTAAACAAATCACTTTAGATCAGACTTGCTGTAAATACATCCTTATACGCTCGAGTGCTACAGCCATGTCGTAAAAAGGTCTGTTCTAAAGTTATCTGTATTCCCATAATAAATTTACAATACAAAACAGTAAACATCGAGATGTGCTTACTTTATCAGCAAACAAATTCGTATATGCGTTAATATGTTGATTTTCAGCATAAGATGAGTAATATAGCGCCCAGATGTCGGCATCACCCAATGCTAAAGGTTATATTTAAAACATCTAATTTAAAGTCGGGGTATAGCGCAGTTTGGTAGCGCACTTGTCTGGGGGACAAGGGGTCACAGGTTCAAATCCTGTTACTCCGACCATTTCAAAAGTGTTTTACACACTCAAAATCATCCATTATTTAAATCTTTATATTTCTTAAAAATCCCCTTTTCAGATTTACAACTCAAATAAGTTTAATTTTATTTTCTGAGCGATGAAATGCTCCTGTTTAAGGGTTTTTCTATGCGTTTTAATAGCAGTAAATGTAAGTTCACATTTAGCAGATAACGCCGCTTGCTTTTGAATACAAATTTCATCTCATATAAATAGTTTCTATGAGTCCAATAATTAATACAACGATTTATTTAGGGTAAAAATAATTGTAGCTAAGGTATCTAACAAACCTCGCACTAAATTCCTGTTAACAATTGATTGCAATGTAAATAAAAAGCGAAAACCGATGAAATCCAAGCCTTTATTACTACCATAACAGAAATAGTTTGAATAACTATAAATGTTTCAAATTTGTTTCATAACTAAAGAGATTACCCTATTAAAACTAAAAAGGTTACACCTTGATTTTAAAAACATTTTACCGTACCTTACTCAGGAATTTAAAAATATAATATGACTCATCCATCACACGATCTTAAATAAAATAAGGAAATCTAAATGATTAATACTCATAAAAAAATAGTGCGTACCGTAGCTTTTATTACCTTAGCCGGAATAGTTGCTCCTACAGTGGCAGATGTGTTAGATTTTGATCGAACAGCTGGTTTTCATCAACAAAAAACTTCCTCACCTCATGCAATATTAAAAGTTGCTTTCGATAAGCAAGTCTTTAATGTTGGTGAAGAAGTAAAAATTCACTGGAAATTTTATGAACGTAATGACTCTAACTCCTCAAGGAAATCAACTGTAACCAATGTGAGTTGTGATGTTCGCAGTCAGTGGGGTATTCAATTTAACGAAAAAGGTTTATCAGCTGAAGGCGTCATAACATCAATCCCCTATACCTCTATCGATGGAAGTGTAAGTTGTTGGTTTGATTTTGAGTATGAAGGTAGAATGCTAAGGAGCGTTATTAACGCTGAAGTTAGAACTATTACGAGTGACTAGGTAGTCATAATTACCTTATGTAAAAATTTGTGACACCTACACTTACTTAATTGATATTATTTAATCTATTTAATAAATATTATTTAGCTAGGGGCTGTTGATCTTTGTTTGAATTTTGTGCGTAAGTGACAATCTCGTATAATTCACTTCGCCAAAACCAAACTAAACGAGATTGTCATGCCCCGATTAATGCTCACTGATGA
>NZ_FOLO01000065.1 GCF_900112265.1 Pseudoalteromonas denitrificans DSM 6059
TGAGCTGATTCTTTGTTAGCATCATCAGTAGTATCGACTGAACTTTCTTGATCTGCTTGCTGGGCTAATTTTTTAGCTTTAGCGCGAGCAATTGCCGCGGCTACTGCTGATTTTTTATCATCTTGAATTGGTTTATTTGATAATGCTGGTTCACTTAAAGACTCTGCTTCTTTTTGCTTTTCTTCTCGGTATAAGCGTGCTTTTTCTTTTCGTTCGGCCCTTTGCTTTGTAACTTCTGTATTATCAGGAAGTGTGTCTTGGCTACTTGTATTATCTGTGGAATCACTTTGTAATTTTTTAGCTTTTGCTCTGGCAATTGCAGCTGAAACTGCTGATTTATCTGTTTGATTATTTTTAACTTTAGCCATTGCTTGGGCTATTTTATTTTGTTCATCTGTTGTTTTAGGTTTTACAACTTTTTTATGTCGATTTTGTCTTTCTTCTTTTTCGCGTTCAAGTCTTTGATTGCGTATCTCAAAGCGTTCTTTTGCACGTTGTGCTTTTTGTTGTTCTTCTGTTTGCTCTTTTATTTGGGCTTTTGCAATACGGTAATATTGTACTAATGGTATTTCACTTGGGCACACAAAATTACATGCTCCGCATTCAATGCAATCAAATAAGTTATGCTCTTTTAACTTATCAAACTCTTTTGATTTTGCAAACCATTGTAATTGTTGTGGTAATAATGATGCGGGGCAGGCATCAGCACAAGCGCTACAGCGTATGCACGCTTGTTCATTATCATTAAAAGGTAATTCGACTTGATTGGGAGCCAATATGCAATTTGTTGTTTTTATAACTGGAATGCGTACACTGGGTAAAGTAAATCCCATCATAGGCCCTCCCATGATCACTCTTTGCATGGGTTCCGGTTCAAAGTCACAGTGTTCAAGTACGTGTTTCACTTCACTACCAATTAATACCCATGCATTTTTAGGGTTTTTAAGTGTTTTTCCTGTCACGGTTACAACACGTTCAATTAAAGGTTTACCTTTAAAAATAGCTTCATATATGGCAAATAAAGTACCGACATTTTGCACCATAATACCAATATCAGCAGGTATACCTCTGCTTGGTACTTCTCGGTTTGTCAGTATTTGAATAAGCTGTTTTTCTCCACCTGATGGATATTTAGTGGGAATTGCTTTTATTAATATGTGGTCATGTTCTGCACTTGCTTGTTCCATTGCTTTTATTGCTAATGGTTTATCATCCTCAATGGCGATTAATACTTTTTCTGGTTTGAGCAAGTGAACGATAACATTAATTCCCTTTATGATATCTTTTGCATATTCCTGCATTAGGCGATCATCGGCTGTTATATAAGGTTCACATTCAACACCATTTATGATTAAAAATTCAATATTTTTATTAGCTTGCGCTTTTACATAAGTCGGAAACCCAGCTCCGCCCATGCCACTTATGCCTGCAAGTTGAATTTTTGATATGAGTTCTTGGTTATTTAAATCTGTATAATCAGGTATTGGATTTAAATCACACCAAGTTTCTGTGCCATCAGGTATTAAAATAATGCTAATTTCTTCTAATGCAGAAGGGTGTGCAGAAGGCATCGCTTGAATTTTCTTAATTGTGCCAGACGTTGGCGCATGAACAGGAACTGACCAGTTTTCACTAGGCTCAGTCAGCGCTTGTCCTTTGAGAACATATTGTTCTGGTTCAACTAAGAGTTTGCCGTTTACGCCAATATGTTGCTTGATTGGTATCACTAACTTATCTGGCAAAGGTAGCTGAGTGATTGCTAAATGCTCTGTTAAATTTTTATGGGCAGTAGGATGTACACCACCTGGTGCTTGCCACAACACTCCGCGTTCTATCTGCTCTAGTAAACTTTCCACCTAGGCCTCTTAATCTATTTGTGTTACTGAAATGGACTCTAAATTCCATTTCCAGTTTTGAGTTGTTGTTTTTAATGGCACCATGTCTATGCAATCAACCGGGCAGGGCTCTACACATAAATCACAACCAGTACATTCATCTATTAGAACTGTGTGCATCTGTCTTGTTGCACCTAATATTGCATCTACTGGACAGGCTTGAATGCACTTTGTACAGCCAATACATTCGTCTTCGCGAATATATGCCACTGTTTTGATGGGGTCATTTGCTTCACCTCCGGCCAAAGGTATTGCTTTGACTCCCATTAAATCTGCTAATTTTTGTACTGTTGCTTCACCGCCTGGAGGGCATTTATTTACAGCATCACCATCGGCAATGGCTTCAGCGTATGGGCGACATCCAGGATAACCACATTGACCACATTGTGTTTGAGGCAAAATTTCGTCAAGTTGATCAACAATAGGACTGGATTCAACTTTGTATCGTACGCCAGCAAAACCTAAAATTAGGCCAAAAATAAGTGCCAGACTTCCTAAGGCAATTAAAGCATAAATTAATATCATAATTAGAGTTTCACCAAACCAGTAAAGCCCATAAAGGCCATAGACATTATGCCTGCGGTGATCATTGCAATAGATGCGCCTTTAAACGGCAAAGGGACATCCGCTGCATTAAGTCTTTCTCTGAGGGCTGCAAATAAAACTAAGACTAAAGAAAAGCCAACTGCTGCACCAAAACCATATACCGCAGATTGAATGAAGTTATGTTCTTTATTTACATTAAGCAAAGCAACGCCTAAAACAGCACAGTTTGTTGTTATTAAAGGTAAGAAAATTCCGAGTAGGCGATACAAAGTGGGGCTGGTTTTGCGAACAACCATTTCGGTAAATTGCACTACAACTGCAATTACAAGAATGAAGCTCATCGTTCTTAAGAACTCAAGCTCCAGTGGTACTAAAATATAATGGCTCACCAGATAGCTGGCAACAGATGCTAATGTTAAAACAAATGTTGTTGCCAGTGACATGCCGATCGCAGTATCTAATTTTCCAGAAACGCCCATAAATGGACACAAACCGAGGAATTGTACTAATACAAAGTTATTTACCAGTACCGTTGCTATCAGTAAAAGTAGGTATTCAGCCATTTTTTAATCACCCTTTGATTTAACTGAGCTATTATCCTGTTTTCTTAGGTGATAAACAACTCAGAAGGTCAAAAGATACTGAAAAAAGCTTAAGTGAGTTAATCTTTCATTTGAAAAATAAAAAATCAACTCATTATAATATTAATTTAACTTAATATAACGGTTTTAAAGTTAAACTATCAGTATTTTCTGCATTGGGAGACTTTTGCAATAACATGATTATTTTATCCAGATCAATATTTTTAGTCTGTTGTGAATATAATGCAGTTTGTAAGTTTTTAACTTGCTCTGTTAGATCTGAACTTTGATACAAGTCTAATAAATGCGATATATTCGCTTGTGAACTACCACACTTTATTTTACAAAAAGATAAAAAGGCTTGATTGAATTCATTAGCATTATTGTTTTTTGCTGCACTTTTTAACTGTGAAAAACAGGCTTTTAAATTATCCTGAGTTTTATTTTCTGGTTTGCTATCAGCTCTATTTTGAATGTGGTTACGTTTTTTAATGATGTAGATTATCAAAATAACAAGCGTTAAGAGCCAAAGTACATATCCTAAAATAGTGAGCCATAAAGACAGTGGTTCAATTTTCTCTACAATTTCAGTTTGTGGTGCTTGTTGTGACCGTTCAGAATTTGTTATGTTACTATTGATAGCATCGGGTTGAATAGGTGCAGATTTGAGTTCAGAACCTGTGACGGTTATTCTCTTTTGGGGTAAAACAGCATATTCCATTTTATTGATTACAGTATTAAACCAAGGTACTTTTACTTCTGGTAACGTATAAGTACCAGGTTTTTGGGGTAATAAAGCGAAGGATTCAATGCGCTGTGACACAATACGACCATCTCTCACTGCATTTTTGTTTTCAGCCTGATCTGGATAGCTTTTTATGCCAGCAATATTTTCAAGTTTAATTTCAGGAAGTTGCTCTTTTGTGATCCCAACAGCCGTCAGTGTAATCGTACGGGTGATAGGAGTACCTACTTCAAAGCTTTGGCTATCTGGTTGGAACTCTTCATGTAAGGTGACTAATTCACTTGGCAGCCAGTTTCCTTGATAATTATCAACGATAGGTTTAACTGTTAATTGCGTATCCTCACCAATTGCAGATGCTGAAATCGAACGATAATTCTGTCTTATTCTGCCGTTAAATACGGGAGCTGCGATAGTAAACGCACCACTTTTTTGTGGTTGAACTAAGTAATCACGGCTAACAACTAAATACCGCTTACCATTAATAATTTCATTTGATTCAACTTGTTTACCCAGTTGTGATATTTTTGCATCTTCAAGCTCAGGCGTTGTTAAACTGCCTTCACTTAACTCTTTAGCTAAATATAATTTTACGTTATAGACACCGGCTTGTTGCACAAATAAAGTGTGTGGCGTTAAGCTTGTTTTAATAAATATGTCATTATTATCGTCGGTTTGAGCTTCTCTTTTTTTTATCTCTATATTAAATGGTTTAGATTCTATGCCTTGAATTTTGAAAGCGGGTATTTCAAAATTACCAGACTTGCGAGACATTAATTCAGTTTTCCAAACCGTTTTTTTTGTAATCGCGCCATTTATAATACTTGTTTGGCTACTAAGGCTTGTTGGGCCAACAATAAAGTTTTTAAGTAAAGCTGAAGTATCAGGCTGTGAGCCTTGCACTGTATCATCTGCAGCAATAGACAATACAAAATATTCACCTTGTAAAACAGGGTTTCTATCGACACTCGCTATGAGTTGCGTAAGTGCTAGGCTTGGTAGTGCTAAAATTAAAAGGCACAGTAAAGTAAAACTTCTTACCATGATTTTTTTACTCCTTGAGGTGTTCTTTGTCTGAGTCTGTTTTGATACTCAAGTCTCATTTTATTACGTAATAATGTAGCGGGGTCATCAGGTACTTTTCTTAAAATCTGATTTAGCTGCTGCGCTTTTTCTTTTTCTTCATTACTTAACTCAGGTGCTTCACGCATTGCCATTTCTTCTTTGGCTTGCTTTGCGTCATCTTCCTCGGCCTGTTGTTGCGCTGCTTTTTGCTCTTCAGTTTGTTGAGCGGGTTCTTCTTGTGGTTCTTCCGCTGGGTTTTCTTGCGCTTCTTGTTGTTTCTCTTGTTCAGAGTTAGGTTCTGTTTCTAACTCTGGCTTGTTTTGCTCATTAGAGTTTTGCGCATTATCGCTTTGCTCTGAATCTTCCTCATCAGATTCACTCTTCTGCGAGTCTTTTTGGCTGTCTTTTTTGTCAGAGTCATTTTTATCAGAATTTTCTTTTTGCTCCTGATCTTGTTCTGACTTATCGCCTTCTCCTTGCTGATCATCTTGACTTTTTTTGTCTTGATCTCCTTCTTTATTCTGATCATCTCCTTGCTGTTTTTGTTTTTCTTGTTGTTCAAGCTGTTTCACAAGCTGTAAATTATCTTTAGCTTGAGAAAAGTCAGAATTGAGTGATAAAGACTGCTCATATTTATCTATGGCTTCTTTATATTTTCCTAAATGCGCTAAGGTATTACCTTGATTATATAAACCAGTAGCACTGTTATCCTGAGAAAATTCAGAGAGTGCCGCTTCAAAATTATCTTCTTTATAATGGGCCGCACCTTTAATATCTTTAAGTTCAGTATTGACCGCATTTTTATAATCTTTATTTTGATAAGCTTTTAATGCTTTTAATGCTTTTTGTGCTTTGTTTTGTGATAAAGATTGCCATACATCATCTAAAGTAAAAGCATAAGCTTGTTTTGAAGGTGCAACGATCACCATTATGGCAACAACAAATAAAGCATTATTTTGTCGTAACATTAAAAGTGCGATAGGCAGTAATAAAAACATTAAATATATACCACCATCTATGCGCCATAAAGTTTGTTGATCTTGTTCTACTAATTGTTTTTGTAAATCATCTTTTGAAAGTTTGGTATTAAAAACTGTAATATCTTTATTAAAGAAACAACTGGCGAAGTGAATTATACGAGATTGTCACTTACGCACAAAATTCAAACAAAGATCAACAGCCCCTAGTTTGATATATAGAAAATAGACCTGATGACTTCTTAGTCATGTTTTTTAAAGCAGAAAAATTAGCTTTTGGAATAACGATTTGACCATATTGATCTTTTAAAAAACCAGATTGCGGTAATTTTATTGGAGCACCTTGCTCGGTCGCAACGGCATAAATATTAAGTTTATAATCCATATTCGACATAAAGTCTGAAACATCAGCCATATCTTCATCGTCTATGCCATCGGTTACTAAAATGATATCGCCATTTAAATAACCAGCTTGCTGTAATAACTCTTTAGCAAGGGCTAAAGCGCCAAGTACATTTGAACCTTTTTCAGGCATGATGTCTGGACTTAAACTCGGAATTAAATTGGCTAATGTTTGTGCGTCACTGGTTAAAGGTGAAATGGTGAAAGCACTGCCTGCATAAGCAATCAGGGCTGTTTCACCTTCTTTAAATAACTCAACCATATCTAATGTTTTAAAACGTGCCTGACTTAATCTATTTGGTTTAATATCGGTACTGTACATAGATGAAGACATATCCATCACGAGGACTCTGGCGTGCTTAGCTTGGTATACTGGAATTGTATGTTTTTGCCAGCTAGGGCCTGCGGCAGCTAAAATACTGATCAATAAAAACAATATCAACCAGATTAAATTAGGTTTAGCCTGTTTTTTTGCATCACTCATAATAAATTGCGCCAGATGCGATGCAATTACAGTTTGTGAAGCGCCATTTTTTTGTTTTTTAAACCATACAAATGCAATTAATAAGCACGCAGGTAACATAAGCCATAAAATATCTGGTCTTAAGAATTCGAACTGTGTCAAATTGAAGTCCATTAAGCTTGACCCTCATTTAATTTTGGTACTTTTTGGTTAAACCAAGGTTTTATTGCACCAATTAAAATAAAAAATAATGCGACTAATAATGGATAATAAAATAATGCTGTTTGAGGTCTGAACGTTTGAACATCACTTGCGATTGGCTCTAATGTATCTAACTCTTGATATATTTTCTGTAAACCTGCGACATTTTTGGCTCTAAAATAAAGTCCACCAGTTTCTTGTGCAATATCTTTAAGTAATTTTTCATCTAAACTAGAGCCTGAAGAAAATGCATTCATGCCAAATAAACCAAAGCCAGAATTACTGCGACCATCGCCCGCAACACCTACCGTATATACTTTAATGCCTTCTTCACGAGCAAGGAGTAAGGCCTCTTCTGGTGTTAAGTTACCCGCTGTATTTTGGCCATCTGTTAATAAAACTAAAATACGGTTGCTATCTTTTTTTTGTGCAAATCGTTTAACCGATAAACCTAATGCATCCCCTATAGCTGTTGCTTTACCTACTAAGCCAATTTGAGACTCTTCAAGCATTTGGCTTACGGTATTTAAATCTCGGGTAAGTGGTGTTTGTAAAAATGCAGTATCGGCAAACAGTATTAAACCCAGTCTGTCACCTTGACGTTGTTCAATAAAGTTTTTAAGTACAGCTTTTACCATAGTTAATCTATCTACATACTGGCCTTTATACTCCATGTCTTGTTCTCTCATAGAGCCAGATAAATCGACAGCTAGCATAATATCGCGTCCTTCATTAGGTAAACTAATCGGTTCACCTAACCATTTTGGATTTGATAACGCACAACACAAACTGATCCAAAATAACCAGTGCAATACGGATACCTTATGCGATTTTTGTTGATTATGACTTGTTAATAACGGGTTATGCTCAAAACTTGGTATTTTAAGAGTTGGAATATTGCTGGCGCGCTTATTAAATTTTTTTAATAAATAAGGAAGGGGCAGGGCTAAAAATACCCAAGGCCAAGTTAATTCAAACATGTGGTACTTCCTGTAATTTATAGCTGTTTATTTTACTCTTTTTAATATTCATTTTTTTTATAGCATTGCTCAGTATTAATTTTAAATTGCGTGTTTCATCATCAGCCAGCTTTGCTTGATATAACAATTTAAAGCTGTTTTCTTCACAGGCAGTATTGCAATTATCAGCGATGAAACGACTCCATCTCTTGCCCGTAAATGCGGCTGTTTTATCACCATAATAATGTTTTGCAAGACGTTTTAAAATATGTTGTAGCTGATTCAAATCTGAAATAGTCAGAGGCTTATTTTTTTGCAATACACTATTGGCAAGTGTGATTGCTTCACGTTTTGCACTTTTGTATTGATGTTGCTTTTTTAAATAAATAAATAATGAGATTAAACTGGATATTGCTAATAATGCCACTAAATACCAAATTGGCGCCGGTGGCCATGCAGATACTTGTTCAACAATAATAACGTCGTGTAATTTATCTAAAGGGGAAGTTGGGGCTGCTGGCATGATCAAGCTTTTCCTATAATTTGTTGTTCAATAGGGCTGCTACTAGAAAATGAAAATAAGTGTAAACCTGATTTTTTCAACATGGTAATGCGGTTACTAAGTTGTGCCTGCGCTTGATCATTAAAACGTTTTCTAAATGATTTATTCATCAAAGGTAAACTTGATTCAGATGACCCTGTATCTACTTTAATAATGCTATTGTGCTCTGGTAAATGGGTTTCAAATGGATCTGATATTTGACAGGCTACCAGTTCACAGTGGCGAGATAACATTTGTAGTTGTTTTAATGCCTCATTGTTTTTCTGATCTGAACCTAAATGGCAAAAATCTGAAATTAAATATATTAAACTTCCGGGTTTGGCCAATTGATTTAAACGTTTTAAGTTTTCACTAAAGCAATTTGCATTTTGTGCTGTATCTGCGCCATGAATGCTTAAAGCTTCTTGGTGATTACTGATTAAGTTATGGGTTAGTTTTAAAACCGCTTTTCCGCGGGCGCTAGGTTTTAATTCTAAATGTTGGTTTTGATTAAACACTAGACCACCAACTCTGTCACCTCGCTCGCTCGCAGACCAAGCAACTAATGCACTTAAGTGTGCGGCTTGCACTGATTTTAATAACAATTGACTGCCAAATAACATGGTATTGCTAAAATCTGTAAAGATGAAAACAGGTCGCTCTTTTTCTTCTTGATAAATTTTTGTATGAGTTTGACCTGTACGCGCTGTCACACGCCAATCGATAGAGCGAATATCATCACCGGGTTGATAATGCCTAACTTCTGCAAACTCCATACCTCGGCCTTTATGAGGTGCCAAATATTGACCAGCCATTTTATGTTTTATTTTATTTTTAGGTGTTAAATCAAGCAACCGCGCTTTAGCGCGGTAATAGATTAGCTCTTTTAAATCGAGCGATACACCATTGGCATGACAGCTTTTTAACCACTGTAAGTGCTCTGTTGTATTTGTCATTGCTTGCTCTTATTTTATGGTACGGCGACAAGTTCTAAAATGCGGTCAAGCACTTGATCTTTAGAAATACCATTAGCAAGTGCTTCGTAGCTTAAAATAATACGATGTCTTAATACATTATGAAAAACTGCATGTATATCTTCAGGCGTCACAAAGTCTCGACCTTGTAACCAAGCATGTGAACGAGCACATTTATCTAAAGCAATTGTTGCACGAGGGCTAGCGCCATATTCTAACCAGCTGGCAAGGGTATCGTCTAACTTTGTTGGTTGACGTGTTGCAATAACAAGCTGAACTAAATATTTTTCAAGAGGCTCTGATAAATGTAATTTTAATACGTCTTTTCTCGCTTCAAATAAAGTTTCTTGTGATATTTTAGGAGCTAGTATTTGCTCTTCATCTAATGCTTCACCACGAGTTAAGCGTAAAATTTCAAGTTCGGTTTCGGCACCTGGATAGTCAATATTTAAATGTAATAAGAACCTGTCTAATTGTGCTTCTGGTAAAGGGTAAGTGCCTTCTTGTTCAAGTGGATTTTGTGTTGCCATTACAAGAAATAAATCAGATAAAGGATAAGTTGTTTTTCCTACCGTGATTTGGCGCTCAGCCATAGCTTCAAGCAAAGCTGATTGCACTTTTGCTGGAGAGCGGTTTATTTCATCTGCCAAGATAAGGTTATGAAATAAAGGACCGGGTTCAAATACAAATTCACTTGTTTGTTGCCGATATATATCTGTACCTGTGATATCCGCAGGTAATAAGTCAGGTGTAAATTGCACACGCTGAAAAGAGCCTTCAACACATTTAGATAATGCATTTACAGCGCGTGTTTTAGCAAGGCCAGGAGGGCCCTCTACTAATAAATGGCCATCGGCTAAAATACCGATTAATAATGAATCAGTTAAGCGCTCTTGCCCAATAATTTGAGAATTAAGATAAGTTTGTAATTGTTTAAATTTTGAGACTGCCATAGTGACAATAAATCCTTTACCCGTTTTATTGGTATATTTATCAGTTTAAGACTATGGAGTATTAATAAGGTTCATTTTTATTAAAAACAAGCTTTTTGATGAAAAAACATATCAAGCGGCTTATTTTATTAATAAATATATTTTGAAATAGGTTTAATATTCGCTTTTTGGAAAAATAAAATGTTTATTCAGTCTTTGAGTCAGCCAGTAATTGGCGATATTTTAAACCATCTATCACTAAATCTAGGATTGGACGTTTTTCACCGTTGTACCAGTTGTTTGCAGTACGTTTACTTAAGGCTCCCTCTGTGGTTTGGGAGATACAATCTGCGCTCCAATCACGGCCAAGTTCATTTTTTAAAAATTGTGCTAATTTCATAAGGTACTCACTTTTTAGTCACAGGGTTTGAAGTGTTTTCTCTGTGAGAAATTGTTACCGATTTTGCAATTAATATATAGCATGATTAGGTGAGTCTTTGTTGTTGTTTGTATTAGACTTGTAATTGACTGGTTACATTTGTAATTAATTTAATTCTTCAGAAGTGTTTTAAAAAATCACTACTTTTATTAAAGTTTTCTTAATTAATTTACAACAAGTGTTTGCAATAAAAGGCAGGTTGTTTAGAATCAGAGGATAACTAACAGGTCTGACCTGTATAATGAGGAATAAAAATGTCTGGGAAAATACAATTAAAAACACACCAGGGAGACCGCATTGCTATCGTGAGTGGTCTTAGAACACCCTTTGCAAAACAAGCAACGGCTTTTCATCGCGTACCCGCAGTAGATATGGGGAAGTTGGTTGTAAATGAAATGCTTGAGCGTTTAAATTTTGATAAAAAAGAAATTGACCAACTTGTTTTTGGTCAGGTAGTGCAAATGCCTGAAGCACCCAATATTGCACGTGAAATTGTATTAGGAACAGGCATGCCAGTTGATGTTGATGCATATTCTGTATCACGAGCATGTGCTACTAGTTTTCAGGCAATCGCTAATGTGACAGAATCTATTATGGCTGGTACTGTTAGTGTAGGCATAGCGGGTGGTGCAGACTCATCTTCTGTCGTGCCCATTGGTGTTAGTAAAAAATTTGCAAGTAGCTTAATTGATTTAAGTAAAGCACGTACAATGTCACAAAAATTCAAAATATTTTCTAAACTTCGTTTAAAAGATATTCTACCTGTACCACCAGCTGTTGCTGAGTATTCAACTGGTTTGTCTATGGGGCAAACAGCTGAACAAATGGCTAAAACGCACGAAATTAAACGTGAAGATCAAGATGCATTAGCACATAGGTCTCATACTTTAGCGAGCAAAGCTTGGGCTGATGGAAAGTTTGCA
Organism: Pseudoalteromonas denitrificans DSM 6059; assembly: GCF_900112265.1. Classification (GTDB taxonomy): domain Bacteria; phylum Pseudomonadota; class Gammaproteobacteria; order Enterobacterales; family Alteromonadaceae; genus Pseudoalteromonas; species Pseudoalteromonas denitrificans. The sequence goes on from NZ_FOLO01000065.1 coordinate 11,641, forward strand.
GATGAAGTAATGACAGCGCATGTCGCACCATATAAAGGTTTTATTGGCGAAGATAACTGTATTCGTCATAACTCAGTATTAGACGGTTATGCTAAATTACGTCCTGCCTTTGATAAAAAGCATGGTTCAGTAACAGCAGCAAATTCAACTGCACTAACAGATGGTGCTGCTGCAGTATTAATGATGAGTGAAAGCAAAGCTAAAGCATTAGGGTATGAAGTATTAGGTTATATTCGCAGTTTTGCTTTTAGTGCTATTGATGTTTATGACGATATGTTGATGGGTCCTGCGCATTCAACGCCTATCGCATTACGCCGCGCAGGTTTAACTTTAGCGGATTTAGATTTAATTGAAATGCATGAAGCTTTTGCTGCACAAACACTGGCAAATATGAAAATGTTTGCATCTGACAAGTTTGCGCAAGAACAGCTGGGTTTATCTAAAGCAATTGGTGAAATTGATATGGATAAATTTAATGTTAATGGAGGCTCTCTTGCTTATGGTCATCCGTTTGCAGCAACGGGTGCAAGACTTATTACACAAACACTGAATGAGCTTAAACGCCGAGGGGGTGGTTTAGGTTTAACAACAGCATGTGCGGCGGGCGGATTAGGTGCGGCATTTATTGTTGAGAGTGCATAGTTATGGAGCGTAAAAACCAAATGACAGATTCTGTTTTTAGTTTTGAAGTAAATGATGATCAAATAGCCTTGGTAACAATAGATGTGCCAGGGGAAAAAATGAATACCTTACGTGCAAGCTTTGTTGGTGAATTAAACGAAGTGATTAGTCAGGCACTCGACGCAAAGGTAAAAGGTTTAATATTTATCAGTGGCAAATCTGATAACTTTATTGCAGGTGCTGATATTAAAATGTTAGCAGCGGCAAAAGAACACTCAGACGCTTTGCATTTGTCTCAGACGTGTCATTCAAGTTTTAAAGAACTTGAAAAATTACCTTTTCCGACAGTTGCAGCTATTCATGGCGCAGCTTTAGGGGGCGGGTTAGAGTTTGCAATGGCGTGTGATTATCGTATTTGTAGTAATTCAGATAAAACTAAATTAGGTTTACCTGAAGTGCAGCTCGGTTTACTACCAGGTGGTGGTGGAACGCAAAGATTACCTAAGTTAGTTGGTATCCAAAAAGCCCTTGAATGGATGCTAACGGGAAAACAAGTTCGTGCAAAACAAGCTGTTAAAGCGGGTTTAGCCCATGATTGTGTACCACAAAGCGTATTAATTGATGTTGCATCTAAATGGATTGCCAAAGGCAAAGTTAAATCAATTAAACCTAAACTTGATAAACTAAGTCAGCTATTAGAGTCAAATCCTTTTGGCCGTAATATTATATTTAAAAAAGCCCAAGAAAATGTAGAGAAAAAAACGGGGGGTCATTATCCTGCACCTATTGCGATTATAAAAGCGGTACGTGCCAGTGTTGAAATGGAGAAGCCTGCTGCTTATGCCGTTGAAGCTGAAGGTTTTGCTCAATTATGCATGAGTAAACAATCAAAAGCGTTACGCGGGATCTTTTTTGCTACCACTGAAATGAAAAAAGAATGGGCAGATGAATCTGGAGAAAAAATTGACCATATTGCTGTTTTAGGTGGTGGCCTGATGGGGGCTGGAATTGCGCATGTTAGCGCATGTAAAGCTGGTAGTAAGGTACGTATTAAGGATGTGGCACAGCAAGGTATTTCTAATGCATTAAATTACAGTTTTAAAATTTTAGATAAAAAACAAAAACGTCGTTTTATTTCTAAATCTCAAATGCAGCTACAAATGAACCGCATTACGGGCACGACAGATCATAGTGGTTTCAAAAATGTAGAGTTAGTAATAGAGGCAGTTTTTGAAGACCTGCAATTAAAGCAAGATATGGTTGCTTTAATTGAAGAAAATTGTTCTGATAAAACGATTTTTGCCAGTAATACTTCTTCATTACCGATTTCACAAATTGCTCAGAAAGCTGCAAGACCTGAAAATGTTGTTGGTTTACATTATTTTTCACCTGTTGAAAAAATGCCGTTAGTTGAAATTATTCCTCATGAAAATACCTGTGATGAAACGATTTCAAAAGTCGTAAATTATGCTCGTCGTCAAGGTAAAACCCCTGTTGTTGTTAAAGACAAAGCGGGTTTTTATGTGAATCGTATTTTAGCTCCTTATGTGAATGAAGCTGCGAATTTATTACTGGCTGGTGAGCCAATTGAGAAAATAGATCAAGCTTTGGTTGAATTTGGTTTTCCTGTAGGGCCTTTAGCATTATTAGACGAAGTCGGTATAGATATTGGTTCTAAAATAGCGCCGATACTTGAAAAAGAATTAGGCGAGCGCTTTAAAGCACCTGATGCATTTTCTAAAATGATAGACTCAAAACGTTTAGGTCGTAAAACTGGTTCAGGCTTTTATACTTATGGCAGTGGTAAGTCTAAAGGTAAAAAGGTTGACGAATCTGTTTATGAATTTTTAGGCATAACACTTGCGCCTAAGTTGAATAAAGAAGAAATTGCACAACGTTGCGTTAGCCAAATGCTAAATGAAGCTGCACGTTGTTTAGATGAAGGTATCATTGCTAGCGCAAGAGATGGTGATATAGGGGCTATTTTTGGTATCGGTTTCCCACCATTTTTAGGTGGACCATTTAGTTATATGGATAAATTGGGTGCAAGTGAGTTAGCGTCAAGGCTAACGTTACTATCTCAACAAAATGAATATTTTGAACCGTGTCAGCCGATCTTAGATATGGCTGAAGGTAAACAAGCATATTATTGATATTTATAATTTAGTTTTGAGGTTGTAAAATAAACAAAAAGTTTGTTTTTCAGCCTTTTTTTATGCTTGAAATTTACGTATAATCCGCGCTCATTTTTGCTCTGATTTACGAGTATTAACTGACCATAAGGTTAATCCCTTTTGATTTGTTATAAAAGCTTGTTTAAAGGTATGTTGTGATTATTTTAGCTAGTTTATTTTTTGCCATTTCATTATATATTTTAGCGTTTAAGCGCGGCATGCCAACAAAACGTTGGTTTGCTTTAGGTGGGATCTTAGGTCCACTGGCATTTTTGATGTTTAATGTACATTATCGTAGAGCTTTAGTGCGGTGCATTGGTGAACAATGCATATTGTGGCGGCCTTAAAGTGTAAACACCTGCGTTGTTTTCCATCTCATAGCCAGTTTCTCAATCATGCAAATTACTCTTAGATAATAGGTATAAATAAGCCAAGCATAATACACTGTGTTTGGTACAACAAATTGAATTCAAAAATTTTACTTATTCATACTTCATTATCGCGTTTTTTATAAAAACGCCACTCAAGGCTGCTGAAAAAACCGTCAACACAAGGGGGGGTAGCAGAGTTATTTATACCGAGTATATTTAGTTTTTTGTAGGCTCGCAAAGCTATTGCTCAGAATTGAAATTTTAGTTCGTTTTTTCTGATAACTTTATTTTATGATTTTATAGCAGTAAATAGTCCTGATTGTGCTGAGGTTCTTTAGGTGACAACTTTTATTAGATTGTTTGTTAGCGACTTAATATTTTAGTTTTTGTTCTATAATCTTCTTTTTTATATGCTTGAAATTCATACTAAAGTACTTTTGTTGTTTCTAGAAAATTGATTAATTGAAAACGATAGTACATTAAGAGATCATAAGGTCAATCAAGTAACTTGGTTGAAACCCGCTTTGTGCGAGCGCAAGAAGGTCTCTCCAGGTGGTTTGGGTACATTGAACTAAGCTATTAAAATAACAATAATGCAACACAGCTCGTTGACAGCGTTGTCATTTAAATGTATTGTTCTATCGCTGTATAATAAGTGAGCATAAATTGCAGTTCTATATTTTTAACGGTTAAATACAAGGAAAAAGTAATGAAAATTAATTTGAAAAAAAAATTACTCAAAAATCTGTCGCTTAATACTAAGCAGTTGAAACAGGATGCTACTCCTCAGGTCGCTGGCGGTATGTATGCTAGCTCACCTCATATCAAAGGATGTATCTCGTACCAAGGGTGGACATGTAACTCCCTATATAACTGTCCTTAAGATAAGTAAGCACATAGGGCAAGATTTGACGGCTTAAGCTACTAGGTAGCATCCAAACTTTTCTTGTCCATACTTTTTTATCGTAAACGATCTATTTGAGGAAACCTGTGTTATTAATGAGTTTTGAAATATTTCCAAATAGCTTTACCTGTATCGCATTATAAAAATCCAGCAATAATCTTCTCATCAGTAATAAACAGTGTCTACGTTGTGGGTCTCGTATTTTGGTATGAAATGACCCTATACCAACATGAATATGTACGGTCTCTAAATTGAGATTCAATTCCCCAGCCTTTGCCATACAAACGAGTTATTTTACTATCGCTAAGTTCATCAGATACTGAAGATATCAAGTTGATTGATACCTTTAGTCTGAATACAGTCAACTTAAGCCTCTAGCTTTGCCTAAGGTAATTTAATATCATATTAAAGAGGTTTTGTTGTTAAATATAGACTGATTGATAGAATAGGAGAAACTGAACTTCTAAGATAAAGGCAGTTCTACAGTTGCTAAACATCCGCTTTGATCAGTGCAGTTACTTAAACTAAGTCGACCAGAGTGTACCTCCAGAATTTGCCTGCATAATACTAGCCCTATACCTGAGCCTTGTTTTTTAGTTGTATAAAATGGCACAAATAGGTTATCGGGGTTGCTTATACCCGCACCTTGATCTTTGATTAAGAGCTGAAATCTATCTTGTACGACTTGCCATGAAACTTCAATTTTTCCTTCTTTATGAGTACTTTTAATAGATTCAACGGCATTTTTTATCAAATTGATCAAGACTTGTTCAATTTGAACTGGATCAATGAATAATGCCATATCATCTTTAGTTTGAATATCTATATGACTATTTTGATAAAGTGGGATTATTTTGTTTAATAATTCTAAGATATAAATATTAGATTTTTTAGGTTCGGGTAATTGCGCAATTTGTTTATAGCTATTAACGAAGTCTTTTAAATTATTAGTACGTTGAGCAATAATTGTTAGGCCATCAACTAAGTTTTCTTTGTGTACTTCAATATTGTGTTGTCTAGACATTAAGCGCTTTAGGGTTTCACTGATTGATGCAATGGGGGCTAGGGAGTTGTTGATTTCATGACTAATTACCCGTACTAAACTTTGCCAAGCATTACGCTCTTCTATTCGCAATAGGCTGCTGACATCTGTTAAAAATAGTAATTTATGCTGTTTACCCGCTTCTCTGAATTCTTCCATATGCACATTAAACTTACCCTGTTGCTGACCAAAAGTTAAATTCATAACTTTACTTTCTCCAGCTTTAAAAAGGTTTAGTTGTTCTAATTGTTTCAATGTGACTTCTTCAGTGGTATGTGATGAAAACTGTAATAACTTTTTTGCTGCAGGGTTAATAAAAACCAGTTTATTTTTTGAATTTAAGGCAATAGTAGCAACATCAATATGTTTAATGACGGTTTGCAATAAAAACTGACTTTCAATTGACTCTATTCGTTGCTTTGTTAGCCTTTTAGCTAAACTATTTACTGAATCGACCAATTCATTTAAGGCACTATCACCTTCTGATGAACGTGCCCTTAAACTGTAATCACCTTGGATCATCGCATCAAGTAAATTACAAATACTCCTAAATTGATAGGATGAAATTTGATGGATTTTTGCGTGGCAGAAAATAATCGTAATACTAGAGATTAATATGGTTAGTAAAATCAGTGGTGTTGATATTTCTGCATAAACCATCATAAATATTAAAAATATAAATAAAGGTAATGAAGCAACTAATGATAGTTGTGTAAGTTGTTTTTCAAAAGAAGACTTTTTATTCATGAATATTTACATTTTTTCTAATCGACGATAAAAAGCACTTCTGCTTAAACCTAGTGACTTTGCTGCTTTTAATACGTTGCCATCAAAATGGGTAAGGCGTTTATCTATAATATTCATTTCAAGCGTCTCTAAAGTGGCGAGTTCTTGTGATTCATTATCAGTTTGAGTATTTGATATTTTATTATTGTTTTTGGTTAATTCTGGTAAACCTAATTCATCTACAGATATTTCATTATTTTGACATAAAATTTGCGCTCGCTCCATTACATGATTGAGTTCTCTGATATTGCCAGGCCAGGTATAATCAAGTAAAGCTTGTTGTGCTAATTTGCTAATAATGAGTTTGGGTTTGTGATGTTTTAGTGCCATTTTAGTTAAAAAAGAGTCCGCTAATAAAATGATATCTTCTTTTCTATCTTTTAAAGCTGGAATTTCGATGGTAATAGTATTAATTCGATAAAGTAAATCTTTTCTAAACGCGTTATTTTCGACCGCTAAACTTAAGTTGGCATTTGTGGCACTTATTAGACGTATATCAACAGATTGCGTTTTATTTCCACCTACTTTTTCAAATTCACTGTCTTCTAATACCCGTAATAATTTACCTTGTTGTGAGTAGGGAGTATTGGCTATTTCATCTAAAAATAATGTTCCACCGTCTGCGAGTTCAAATCGACCTATTCTTGTTGTTTTAGCATCTGTAAAAGCACCTTTGGTATGACCAAACATTTCACTTTCGAATAAAGTTTCTGTTACAGCACCCATATTAACTGAAATTTGATTGGCATTACTACGGTTTGATTGTGCATGAATATAACGAGCAAACATGCTTTTACCAGTACCATTTTCACCTGTTAATAAAACACTGGCATCACTTTTGGCGACTTGTTCAATAATAGCCAGTGTTTGTTGCATTTTTGGTGAACTTGCAACGAGTTCACCGCTGAATTCACTATCAACTTGTTGCTGCAATAGTTGATTTTGTTGACTGAGTTTTTGAGAGTTTTTTTCACTTTGGGCAAGTTTGATTTGGTTATTAATAATGGCGATGAGTCTATCAATATCCCAAGGTTTTTGAATAAAATCATTGGCACCATTTTGCATTGTGCTAACGGCCACTTCTATGGTTGCCCAACCTGTCATTACTACGATAGGTAATAATTCATCTAATTTTCTGATTGATGCTATGAGTTGTAAACCTTCTTCACCGGACGTGGTATCTAAAGAGTAATTTAAGTCCATTAAAATTAAATCAAAATTTTCTTTTTTGATTGATATTAATGCTTCTTCAGGAGTTTGATTAAGTGCCACTTCAAAACCTTCAGAAATTAATAGCATTTTTAATGCACTTAAAATATCAGTATCGTCATCTACCAGTAAAATTTTTTGTTTCATTTTGATTTTTTATTCTCTATTAATAGTTGCAGTATATACCTAAACAATTGAAATTGTTCTTAAGATTTTATCTACATCGTTGTAAATTTATTATTTTCTTAAAAGGGTCAAGTATAATGATGTAAGTAGGTGTGGGGGAGTGCCACACCTGTACTTAATGAAAGGTATTTATGGCGCCTAATATCATAAACTAGACTTTTTATTTAAGTGCATGGACGCGGCATAGATTAATAAATTTTACTCAGTGCATCATGACCCCAAGCAATGAGCTTATTATTTTTAAAAATAAGCGGGGTTGTCTCATCTTTAGAGGTCACACTGTCGTGATGCTGGCGAGATGTGCGGTAATACATTACACGATACTCGTCTTGCGCTTTTATAAATGCCTCAGTGAAATTAGGTGTGCCTAATTTCATTTCAATTGTTGTACGTTGTGTATCTAATATTAAGTTACTGATAACTTCTCTATTTAGTTGTTGCTTTTCTTCCCAGTCATCGTTATCTGAATGATAACCGCCTACAAATACACACGCATTTAATGCGCTTGCTGTGAGTAAAATGAGAGACGTCTTGGCTATTTTTTTCATTTTTAATTCCTTTAACTTAATCAATGTAGAGTTTTTAATCGTGATGTAATGCATCGCTTGGTTCCATTTGTAACGCTTTTTGCGTTGGTAAATAGGTGGCTAACATAACAACGCTACCGATAATTGAAGTAATGCTGACTGATATCAAAATCAAAGCACCGTTACCTGTTCCAAATAATTGCGACATGGCAAATCCCATACCACAACCAGCTAGGACTCCGGGTACGCCACCCCATAAAAGCTGTTTACCACCTGTTTTTAAGAATTCTTTGGTAATGGTTTTCTCATCGGCACCTAAGGCACGCTTAATACCAATTTCTTGGGTTCTTTGATTTATGGTATTAGACATTACGCCATAAATACCACTGGCAGCTAAAACAACGGCCGCTAAACCAAATAAGGCTGTTAATGAACTAATAAACTGTATTGGTGCTGTGAACCTTTCATTGTTTTGGGTGTAAGTTTCTATTCTAAATGAAGGTAATAAAGGGTCGATAGACTGTAATGTTTTACGTAAAGTATGGCTTGCAGTCGAAACATCAGACTTCATATGCATTGCAATTGTTATCTGTTTTCGAGGTACTTGTGTAAAAGGGCGATAAACTGAAGGCAAATGTCTACCTTCTCTGTTTCCTTGAATTGTATTTTCGACTATACCCACAATTGAAACCCAAGTGATTTTGTTTGAGTCTGTTTGCGCTAAGCGAAAACGTTTACCAATAGCTGAACCATCAAAATGACGTTTTGCAAAATCTTCAGATACTAGCGCTGTATATTTTTCAATACCGTTGTCAGCAGAGTTAAAGTATCTACCTTGTTTTATTTCAACACCTAGTTTTTCTAATGACCCAGGCATAACTGCAATATAGTTTGTTCTTGGGTAGCTTGTATTGGTATTTTGGCTATATTCTTTGCCTTCTAATATTAATTTTGCTTCTAAACTATAATCACCAGGTAGGGCAGTGGAAATCATAACATCAGCAATGCCTGAGCTATTCTCTAGGCGAGACTCTAAGGTTTGTGCAAATTGTATTTGTTTTTGCTTATCGGCATAATTGGCATCGGTTAATAGTACTCTGGCGGTTAAAATATTGTCTGTATCGGCACCAATATCTTGATGGCTTTGTTGATAAGCTGCATAAACCATCACTGAAGCTGCAATTAATACCGTCATAGATATAAAAATTTCACTGATCACTAATATTCTGTTTAACCGTCCAGCATTTTTACCTAATGCGCCTCGAGTACCATCTCGTAACACTGCATTAAAATCACCGCCAGAATTTTTCCATGCAGGTAATAATCCAGTCACTAAAATAGTTGATATGAGTATTACAAAAAATAATTTAATGGTGTAACTATCAATTGAAAATTTCCACCAAAATGCAGGCGGGTTAACAAAAAATGTTGCTGTTATTGATTCCGATATCTCTAACCCCCAAGCAACAACTAATAAACCTATGGTACCGCCCAATGTACAAATAATAATACTTTCCCATAACATTTGACTGATCAAACGAGATCTTGGGGCACCTAATGCAACACGAATAGCGGTTTCTTTAGCACGTTCAACCGCACGAGATAATAATAAATTACCAACATTTATAGAGGCTAAAACTAAAATTAAAATTGCAACTATATGCATAGTATAAATAACGGGTTGACCATCACCTGCACCGGAACCTGGTATTGTAGTGATATAAGCTGATGTTCCTGAATTTGTTTGAGGATATTTGTTTTCAATGCGCTTCATTATCATCGTTAACTGTTGATTAATTTCAGTCATTGAAATGTCATCGTTAATATGTGCTAAACCGTGTAAACTGGGTGTATCAATACGGGTTAATTTTGTTTTATCTTCCAACATAGGTAGCCACATTTGTGCCGTATTAGGGAAAAAGAACCCTTTTGGCATAACACCTATAATTTGATGGCTTTGACCATTTATTTGTAAAATTTCATCCGTTACTTTTGGGTTGCCACCAAATTGGTTTTGCCAAATATCGAAACCAATCACAACAACTTTATTTGCACCTGTTTTACTTTCATCTTGTGTAAATCCACGACCGAGAATTGGTTGAGTACGGGTAATTTTAAAAATATTTTCTTGTGCAAATATCGCATTATAACGTCTGGCACCATCTCGACCTGATACATTAACACTGGTATTTATATAACCACCAAATTCAGATAGGCCTTTTATACTTTTTTTTATTTCATTAAAGTCTAATAAGTTAATTTTATCGGAATTGATTTCTCCATTTTGAGAAGCACTAATTAAAACAATGGACTCACCATCTTTAAAAGATAAATCCTTATAAAGTATGGTATTAAAAAATGAGAACATATATACACTTAAACCAATGCCCGCAGCCATTACTAAGGTAGTTAGCGCCGTAAACCCCGGTTTTTTCGCCAATAGCCTTAAGGCATATTTAAAGTCTTGAAATATCATAATAATTACCTTTACGCCGCTACAACTGATTTATTTTTATCAGAGACCACTTGGCCGTCTAATATTTCAATATTCCTATGAGCTTGCTCGGCTGAGCGAGGATCATGAGTAACCATGCAAATGGTTGTGCCTTTTGCATGTAACTTATCTAACAATGTCATCACTGCTGCCGCATTTTTAGAGTCTAAGTTACCCGTTGGTTCATCAGCTAAAATAATAGAGGGGTTACCTGCAATGGCTCTTGCAACAGCAACTCTTTGTTGCTGACCACCAGAGAGTTGTGATGGGAAGTGTTTCGCTCTGTGTGCCATATCAACTTGCAATAATGCATTTTTAACCATCTCTTTACGCTGACTTTTGTTTAAATCTTTACGATAAGTAAGTGGTAACTCAACATTTTCTTCAACATCTAAATCACTTATTAAGTTAAATGATTGGAAAATAAAACCAATTTCAGTATTACGAATCCGGGCCCTTTCTTGTTTTGAAATATCAGATACATCATGACTCGCTAACTGATAATGGCCACCTGTATTGGTATCTAATAAACCTAATAATGATAATAAAGTCGATTTACCGCAGCCTGAAGGGCCAGATATTGAGACATATTCACCTTTATTTATAATTAAGCTGATTTTACTTAATGCATGTGTTTCAACATCTTCGGTATAAAAAACTTTATCTATATTTTCTAATTTAATTAATATATTGCTCATAATTTTGTCCTTTGTATGTATCTTTAATTGGTTCTAATTGTTAGTTAATTCTTATCTTTTGATATGTTTCCCAGCTACTTGGATCAGATATAATGATTTTTTCACCCGTTTTTAAGCCACTGATGATTTCTATTTGGCTTATGGACCCTTGGCCTAAAGTGACGGTTACTTGTTCAGCAAAATTTCCATCTAAACTTAATTTATATAACAAAGATGTACTTTGGCTTTGTGCAAATAAAGGGCGGTTAATAAAGAGGGTATCTTTGACTTCTGAAATTTTTATTTCTCCATCAACCGTTAAATCAGGTCTGGCATCACTTGGTAAGTTGTCGGTAAATTCAACATCAACTTGTACGTTGCCATTCACAACTGCAGGGTCAACTCTTGATACTGTGCCTGTTACCTTGTTATTTCGTGTATCTATAATCACTTTTTGGCCAATTTTTACATCTCTAATTTGTAATTCAGGCACTTGTAATTCAGCTATTAAGGCATTTTGCTGCGCTAATTTAGCAATATTGCTGCCCATATTAATACGTTGTCCTGGTTCTACAGGTACTTCCTGCACTACACTATCGATTGTTGCAATGATTTGTAAGCTATCAACTTGTTGTTGCGCACGCTCTAAGGTTTTTTGCATTTTATTTAAACGCGCTTCACGGGCATTATTTTGAACTAAAATATTTTGCTGCATTTTAATGAGTCGGGCGTTTTGAATTTCTAAACGTTGACTTAATTGTATGGTTTCAAGGCGCGTTTTTTCATAATCTATTTTAGAAATGACTCCAGTACCACTTTGATATAATTGTTCTTGGGCATCTTGTTTCAGTTTACTACTTTCATAATTTAGTTTGGCATCAAGCTGTAAAGATTTTTGATCTAATAACAAGGCTTCTTGATTTACTTGGGCTGCTTTACTTTCTGCTAATTTAGCTTCGAGTTCCCATTTTGTTTCTTCAAGTAACTGCTCAAGTTGAGGATTGCTTAATAATACAATTAGGTCACCTTTATTTACTTGTTTACCAGCTTTGACTATCACTTTTTCAACACGTGCTTCAACACTTGCCGATAACCACTGAATATTATTAGGCACTAATAACCCTGTGCCTCTGACCGATACTGAAAATTCACCGCGCTTGACCTGATCAAAAATAAGTGTTTTAGAATCTACAGAAAAATCTGCCTGTGCTAAATACCATAAATAATATGCAGCTGGTGCAAAAACACTCAGAGCGAGTGCCCAAGGCAAAAAACCTTTAGGCATAGATTTTTTTTGTTTTGCTCTCGATATATCCAAAATATTACTCCACTGATAACAATCATATTACTTTGAACTGAATAGAGCAGAGAGTGTGCCATGTTTTTAAGTTGTTGAATAATATTGTGTTTTGTGTTTTTTGAGTGTGATTTTATTAGTAAGTCCCATGAGTGGGAAAGTGATTTTATTGAATATCCCATTCATGGGAAATTTATTTTTTTATGTGCGATAGTGATGGTATAAGGTAGGATATTAGAATATCTAAGTTATTTAAATGAGTTTGAAATGGAATATAAAGATCCTCGTAGTTTTCGTTGGGTTTTAATTAAAAAGGCGGTTGTTTTTCAACTAAAGCTAGGCGCTGATGCTATTAGGGATTTTATATTAAGCCCTATTGCGATGATTTTAGTTGTGGTTGATATTATTCTTGGCCATCATCAAGATCAAAGTTATTTTTTTAAAATGATGAAATATGGTAGGTTGAGTGATCATTGGATAAACTTATTTGATACTAAACAAGGGTTTGGCTTTGCAAAAAAGAAAAATGTAGATCATTGGATCTCTCAAGTTGAAAGTATTATATCTGAACAAGAAAGTACCGGTAAAATGAGCCAAGCAGCAAAGGTTAAAATAGATTTATATCTAGATAAAATTAGTCGGAATAAAAGTTAAGTTATGATAATTTTCATTGTACGGTAATAAAAATATTAAATATAATTATGCTAAAAAAAATGATAGGCATTACATCAATTACTCTATTGGTTGGCTGTTCAAATGAAGGTGATATTGAGCAAGTGAAGTTAGATAAACCCGTTATAAAAAACCTAGCTAAACAAAAAGAACATTTATTTCAATCGCAAGCATTGGCATTAGAAAAAGCAAAAGGTGTTCAATCTATGCTTGATGAGGCACAAAAAAACCAACAGAAAAAATTAAAAGAAGCCATCAATAATTAACTTAAAATATTTTAACAAGTGTTAAATTACATATTCCACTTGCTCATAATTTTTTGATAAGTCCCATTATTTTTAATTTCTATGAGTGCCAGAGACAATTGTTTGATTTTTTGGTCTGATGTATTTAATCCTGAGGTGATATAAAGCTCATTGGGGAAGTCGTTAAGCTCTATATATTGTTTAGTAAGGCTTGAGTCTAGTCCAATGCTCTTTAATTCTGTTTCTAGCGCAATTGTATTGGTGAGAATCAAATCGATGCGTTTTTTAAATAACATCCCCCACATTTGATTATAATTCACATTTAGATATAAATTATTTTGCGTTGAGAACCCCGAGTTTAGTAAATAAGATGCCGAATGATAGCCTCTGATAGTGCCAACAACCCAGTCTTTGGCATCTTCTAATGATTGAAGGTGAATATCATTTCTATTTTTAAGGCCAATTAAAAAAGCTTTATTCTTGTATATCTGTCCAACCCATTTAAATTTAGCTTCTCGGGTAGGGGTTTTAAGAAAAGAAAACATAAAAGTATTTGATTTTTTTATTGTTAAATCATGGCAACGTGCAAAAGGGAGGAGCTTAATATCGCCATTTAAGTTAGCTTGTTTTAAAACGGCTTTAACAACATCGACTAAAACACCAGCTGGTTGATTATCTGCTCCCATAAAGTGAAAAGGGGGGAGGGCTTCTGCAACAAAATGTAATTTTTGGGCATGTATACTCTTAGATAAGAAAGTACATAAAAATAGAAAGACATAAGTCAGTTTTAATCTTTGCATAGTCAATACCACTTACTTCATTGAAAATTATAAAAGATCTTTATTTAATAAAATTATATTATGTTGTTTCTTCATTTTAAAAAGATAAAAGTTACCAAATTATCAGCAGTAACCAAAAGAATAAACCCTCTTTCAAATTGAAGCAAGCATAATAAAGGTTCTTAAAATAGCCTTAAAAAGTAATTCAATATAAGATGCAAAAAATTTAAATGATAGATTCAAATTATGGATAATAATGCTTTATTAGTTGGGAATGATATTAATAATGTCGTAGATGGTAATTCTTGGGCTGAGTTATTAAGTGGCTTAACGCAATATTTGTCAATTAAAGTCGAGTTCCCAACTGAAAAACCATTTCCTTTAGCTTATGAAGAAATTTTTTTTAAAACGATTAAAAATACATCATTTAAAGAAGTTGATATCAAAAAGTATGTTGCGCAACATATTGAAAATATTCAACCTGGAATAATTCACAACTTGATTTTACGACTGGGTATAAAAGATATATTAACGACAAATTATGATTTATCACTAGAAAAATCAAAGCACAGTGATATTAAAAATATCGTTAATAAAGGTATCGTTTTAGAACAAAAGTATTCTCTTTTTAGAAAACACGTTGTAGAAAATACAAACTTTTGGCATATACATGGTTCATCGAGTGTACATAGATCTATTACACTTGGTTATGAGCATTACAGCGGTTATTTACAATATATGCGTAATTATATTGTTTCTGGAACGAAAGATACTTATAAAAAGAAAACCTTTAAGCCACTGTTAAAAAGAATTAAAGCAGAGACAGTTGAAAATGAAAGCTGGCTTGATTTATTTTTTACAAAAAACATTCATATCTTTGGTTTATCACTTGATTTTGTTGAATCAGATCTTTGGTGGTTACTTACTTTTAGAGAAAAAATGAAATGTGAGAAAAGATATCCAATCTATAATGAAATTTATTATTATATTCCCGTGGAGTTTGTAGTCGGTTCAAAAGCAAAAATTGATATGTTAGATAGTTTAGGCGTAAAAGTGATGCCTATTCATGGACATGCTTCAAGCAAACAGTTTTATTATGAAAATGTGATTGCTAGGATCGGGAGTTTTGTAAAATAGATTCAGATTATTGCACAAGATTCTAAAATCAGTTGTTTTACTCACTAAAATGATAGTGAGAAGGAGGGGTTCCCATTAAAGTCGTAAATGCTTTTGAAAAGTGAGCTAAGTCAAAATAACCCAACTGGTGTGATAATTCTGTAAGGCTGACTTTATTACTCGTATTTAACTTATCTAAAGCATCCATCATTCTATATCGCTCAATAACCCACTTTGGTGGTTGGCCTATATGCGTTTCAAATAATCTTTGTAAGGTGCGTTTGGTTATTGAAAATTCATGTGTAATTTGATTTATAAAAATACAGTTTTTATTGGTTTTTATATATTTAACTATTTGCCTTGTCAGAATCGATTTTGTCAATAAGAATTCTTGAATGAATATTTTATCGTTTTTGTGAAATACACATCTATTTGTTAATTCAACAGGTATGTATCATTCAAATTAACCCAAAATCACTGAAATTGACCATTGAACATTTTAGTAAAGCTAAATGACGCACTTCATCTATTATTCGATTCAACAGCAAATATGTTTAGCGTAAATAAGGGAAATAAAATGAATACTTCAAGCGCAATCGAACTTTATGCAACCTCAATTTTTGGTGGTTTAGTAATGAGTGTTTTAACTTTCAATGGCATGGCATCTGCTGTTGCTTTAGGGACAGTTATTGCAAGTTCAGTTATTACAGCGGCTTACGTATTTGCTCGACGATAAAATTTAATTTTTAATCAGTCATCATGCGCAAAAAACACAACCTTAAAGGTTGTGTTTTTTGTTTGTTAAAATAAAAACTGTAATTATTTGCACTCTATTGAGGTTAATAGTTTAATCATAAGTAGTTGGTTGCATTAAAAATTGAGTACAAGTGAATATTTTACTAATAGAAGATGAATCTGCTATTGCAGATACTTTAATTCACGTATTGGCGTTAGATGGATTTAATGTCAATTGGGTTGATACTGGCGAAGCAGTGACCTGGTCAACTAAATTCAGTCACCCTAGTTAAGCAACCATTTTTAATTCTTTATTCAATAATTCAAATTTATTTGGACTTTGGTAACCCAGATAAGAATGAAGTCTGTGGCTGTTGTACCACATGCTTATATAATTCAGTATATCCTGCTGTGCTTCATAGCGTGTTTCATAGTTGCGCCAGTGAACGCGTTCTTGCTTTAAACTACCAAAGAAACTTTCTGCAACAGCATTATCCCAGCAACAGCCTTTTTTACTCATGCTACCAATAAAGCCATTTGATTTAAGTAATCGACGATATTGGTGGCTAGCATATTGAACCCCTTGATCTGAATGAACTATCAGTCCTGCCTTGGGTTGTCGTTGCCAAATAGCCATCGTTAAGGCATCACAAACAAGCTGCGCTTTCATTCTAGAACCCATGCTCCAGCCAACGACCTTACGTGAATATAAATCAATCACGACACATAGATACAACCAACCTTCTGATGTCCAAACGTAGGTGATGTCACCTACCCACGCTTGATCTGGCGCAGCTACAGTAAAGTTCTGTTTAAGTTCATTTTGATATACGGGTTTGTTATGATCGCTGTTCGTTGTTGTTTTGTATTTCTTTTTATAGCGAACCCAAACATTCGCCTCTCTCATTAATTTAGCTGTTTTGCTTCGACTGACTGGAAAACTCAACGTATTTAGCACTTTTTTAATACGTCTAGCGCCGTATGTATTGTCACTAAATTTAGCTATATCTTTGATCAATTCAATCATTTCTTGATGAGCTAAATCATCAGGTTTATTTGATTTACGTTTTTGATAACTATAATAATTGTTACTTTTCACACCCAGTACATGGCACATTAAAACCACAGGCCAGATCTTCTTATGTTGGGCAATAAACGAATACTTTACTTCGTTTCTTTGGCAAAGAAGACCGTCGCTTTTTTTAATATCTCGCGCTCCATTTCGAGGCGTTTCACTTGAGCTTTTAAGTTGCGGATCTCTTCTTGCTCAGGTGTTAATTTCCCATTACCACGAAAAGCATGACCATCCTCATTTTCAGATTCTTTTATCCAACGACCAAGCATATTGGGATTAACGCCCAGATTTCTAGCGGCTTCTGCCTGCGAATAATTTTGTTCAACAACTAAGGCGATAGCATCAAGTTTAAATTCTTTTGAATATTTTTTACGTTTCGTCATTTTGGATCTCC
>NZ_FOLO01000066.1 GCF_900112265.1 Pseudoalteromonas denitrificans DSM 6059
CAACCCATTCTGGGGAAATGTTTGATGATAGCTGCAACGTGCCATGCGGTGTTTTGAACATAATTGTGGCAGAGGTTTTCATATCACTTTGAACTTGAACAAAACCATTTTGTTCAGAGGTGCCGGGCTGCGCATCTCTTTGTTTTAATGTCGCTTTACGTGAACTAAAGGTTTTTGGATTTATTTTATTTTGTTCGCAGTATTTAACAATTGTCAGGCCACTGGCCAACTGCGCTTCAATAATGGTTTGCCAATCTTCGAGTGTTCGCCTGGCCATAATGCTCTCCCAAGTTTAAATTGGGTTATAGGCTAACGATTAGTTTAGGTTTATTGTAGGTGCGGGTACGCCGACCTTCACTTTAGGTTTAAGTGATTCTATGCATTTATCTATAAATCGTATATCGTCACTAAGGTATCAGTTAGGGTGTCTGTAGATCATGAAATAATAATATTTCAATACAAAAAAGAAAGGTTTTAGAAAACAGATAAAGTGTGATCTTAGATTTATAAAAAGCATACCAACTAAAAAATTGATATGCTTTAAGTTCTTTATATTAATGACACTCGCATTAATTACAGATTGTTATTACAAGTGAGTCTGGTTGAGTATCATCTGCTTGATAGTTATGTGTGAAATAAGACGCTCCATTATCAAGATAAATAGACCCTTTAGATTGAGCTGAAAGGCGCATCATTATTTCACCCTCAGCAGGTAGAAAAACTTCTTTTTCTCCTGAGTTTACAGTAAAATAAGACCTTTCAGGCCAAATAAACCTCATGTCTTTATAACCTGAATTACTTAGGTGAAAATTAATCATAATGTCATTTTCACCAGTATATTCATTACATGCTTTAACAGAGATATTTTTGGATTGCATTACAGGTAATGTCACGGTACCTAAGTCAAGTTGTTCATCTTCAGTTTCAGGTAAAACTAAAAATCCTGCTTTAACTTTCGTACTTTTAAAAAGTAAGGGGATTTCGCTTGGTGAGCTTGTTTGACTTCTAAGGAGTAACTCAAATTTTCCGTCATCATTACTGAGAACTCTTTTTTGCGACATACCACCAATTTCGATTTCACTTAAAGGAATGCCTCCTTTATCGATAAGCAGCCCTGTAACTGTTAATTCGCGCCATTCAATTGGTACCATAAAAATCACCATAGTTTCAGGAATAGAATTTTGAATACCATCATTTACAGTGAGTTGTATTGTATAAGAACCAGAAAGACTTGGCTTAAACGAAGCAAAGGAAACATATTCATTTGCTGTGAGTATCGCACCATCAAAACCATCTGGTGCACTGGTCACTTCCCACGAGTAAGTTAATGGCTGGCCTTCAGGATCATAACTATCACCAGCATCTATCAACAAAGTATCTGAATTACTCACCGTAATATCTTGCCCTAATTTAGCCACAGGGCGTTGGTTTTCACTCACCAGTATATGCACTTGATCAGAATTAGAATAATCAACCCCATCAAATACGCGTAAACTTAAAAGATATTCACCAATCACATCAGGTTCAAAAATAAATTTAGACTGCGTAATTAATTTAGGCTCTGATAGTGTGCTATAACCACTTGTTGCTGGTTTACTAATTAAACTCCACTCGTATTCTAGTGTCTGCCCCTCAGAGTCTGAACTTGCACTTGCATTTAATTCAATGATTTCATTTATAATTGCAGTTCTATCTGCCCCTGCATTTGCTACAGGAATAATATTTTGGTTGCTTGCCGTTATAATAATGATATTTTCATTTGATAAATGTTTATCTGATACAACTAACTTCACATGATATTCACCTTCGACATCAAGAGTAAGATCAACAAATTCAGAAGTGCTTGAAGATAAAAAGCTGGTACTCGTTAGGGGTTGTTTTTCAATACTCCATTTATAATCTAATAAATCATTATCACTATCATAACTTTCGCTTGCTGATAGTTTAACAAGATCATTTACAGCAAAATCAAGTTGTGATGATTCAATAATCGCAACAGGTGAACTGTTAGTCACGATATCATCTATATCTAAAATTAATGTACTTGTATTTGAAAGTTGGTTTTCAATGTTAGTTACTGTCAGAGATATTTGATAACGCCCAGCTTTATCCGCAATTAAATATGCACGAACAGCTGTTGAATCACCAATTTCACTGAGACTCTGAGTTGGTTTTGATTTAATTTCCCATTTATAAGTTAATTGCTGACCACTAGAGGCTAAACTTTTATCTGCATTAAACCAGTTAGTATTACCAACTTTATTAATCATATTGTCACTGGTTTTTGCAACTGGATAGCTTTGTGCATTAGGTTCAACTGTAATAATTGAACTTACTGTTGGACTGGTCTTCTTTGCATCACTCACTTTAAGCATAATCGTATATGAACCAAAATGCTCTGGTGTGAAAGTAAATGCATTTGCATTTGAATTATCTAATGGGTAATCATCCCCCGCTTCATTCTTAATTTGCCAGTGATAGGATAGGTCATCACCTTCCGGATCCTTACTTTTCTCACCACTGATATTAACTGAACTTGCTAGTATGAAAGTTGACTTATCTAAGTCTATTTGTGCGATTGGGGCTTGATTAACTTTGGTTTCAACTGGAGCTGTGCTTTTACTTCCGCCGCCACAGCCAAATAAAACTAAAATTAAAAGTATACTGCCTAGATCTTTAAAACACCTTGTCATTATGCTTCCTTGTTACTTTAAATTATGTGATTTTAATTAATCACCTTAGGTTAAAACTACATTTCCATATTTTCATTCATAAAAACGCAACATCAATAAAGCTGATTCTATAAGATGCGAATACAAATTTTAGATTAAGTCATTGTTATCCTTAATCATGGCTCGATAAAATATCTAAATTATAGAAAAATATCAATTTAAATATACGATTAAAGTCGTAATAAATATATTTTGATATTATATAAAAATCACTAAGGTGTATATTTAGTTAGCTTTGTTATTTTACTCACTTGATTTATTAAAAAATTGATTGGAGATTCAAAAATAATGATTGCGGTGAATCAATTTATGCTTTTACTTTATTTTGAAAAACTGTAAATCCAAATAAAAAAGATATTAACCTAACTTATCATCAACTTAGAGTTTAAACTCTAAAATCTATCAGCTTATCTGCTCATTTCTTACCGATTTAGGGGCATTTCTGAAAAATAGACTTAATAATCAAATAAACTGTATATAACCTAGTTTAAAGCATGTTTTTATACCTAATTCAGGTTAAAATAACGCATTCATTTGCAATTCATACTATAAGGAAATTATTTTAATGCAGTGCAATTCAAATTTCACAACAGAATTAAATGTACCAGAACAAAGAGATGGAGAACGTCTTTATATTGTAGATTCGCTAGAAGCGATTATTTACTCTCGGGGTAAGGCGCCCGATTTTGCTGTAGATTTTGAGATTAATTTTGGTGGAATGCAAGTATATAGCCCTATCGATGTTTTAAATCATGAATTAATAAACATTGAACTTTTTTGTGAAGGCCAACCTAAATTAAAATTACAAGGCGAATGTATTAAAAAAGATGCAAGTAACAATACGATTATTAAATTTAAGCAAATGGAACTTGAACAAAGAATCAAATTAACCAAAATAATACAAATGGAATCAATTAAAATAATTGCCTCTACAGAGCAATTTCGCTACCCCCAGATTTCAGCATAAGCAATACTTCGAACGAATTGTTATAAAAAAGATGAATGCGCTATTTTTTTGCTCTTTATAGCCTTTATCTATAAAGAGCTTAGTAAAAGCTTCATTCATACTTGCAATTTATTAACACCATAATTTATTATAACAGCGTCTTATATAATAAATGTTTGTTCATGGTTGATAAAAATTACCAAGGTAAAACCTCACCATTAGAATGCCTAAAGACACCTGATGCTTTTAAAGTGAGTTCATCAATTAATTGTGTGATTCGTTTTGCAGCCACATCGGCACTGATATCACCACCATGATTAACCATATCTGTTTGTACATAACCAGGATGATAAATACCAACAGCAATGTGTTCAGGCTCTAAATCTTTCGCTAAAGACATACCAGCGGCATTCAATGCTGCTTTTGACATTCTGTATCCATACCTGCCACCTGAGCCATTATCTGAAATTGAACCCATACGAGATGTGATCAACGCAATTTTACTGCCTTGAGTTAAGTTTTTTAATAAAGATTGGCATACTTTAAGAGGTGCGACTGCATTAACTTGAAATTGCTCATTTATTGTATCAATATTTAAATTATTAAGACTCTCATCTCTTAAAATACCAGCATTATTAATTAACACACTGATTTTTTGTTCACCAATTGCACTTACCATTTTGGTTATGCCCTCTGATGTTGCAACATCAATGCCTTCAACAACTTCAACATTAGCATTTGCTAAAGCATTTAATTTAGCTGACGATTTACGGCACAAGGCAATGACTTTGCTACCTTGATTAGCATAAATACCTACCATAGCCAGACCAATACCACGATTTGCACCTGTGATCACAACTGTTTTCACCTGCTTCATTTTATACAGCTCCATTTCAAAATTTTAATTATTATTTTTAAGATATTGGTCCTATTTAAAAAAATACAATTGTTTAATTAATTTTTATCATTGCCTTTCAGTTCATCAATTTGTTTTAAAGAATCTAAAAATTTAGTTTCAAGAAAGTCTTTTTCTTTAATAATATGCCCTGCTTTTTCATTAGAATCTTTTAATTGTTTTTCAAGTGCATTTATTTTTTTATTTAAACTATCCGTTTTAGTGCCTGAATTACTAATTGTAAGTAATTGGTTTTTTTTCTTCACATAATCAAGCTCTTTACTCTGTTTCACTAATTTACTTTTATAATCACCAGCTGCTGCAACAAGTTGCTTTTGCTGTGATTTATATTTTTCAGCTTGAGCTTGTAACTCTTGATTATGCTCAAAATCAGCTTGTTGTTTTTGTGCATCAAGTAAAAATTGTTCTTTCTCTTTTTGTAATAAATCTACGGCATCATTTTGGCTATAAAGTTTCACTTTTGTATGCTCTAATCTTTTTTTACTTGAGGCCAGTTCACCTTTTAGTTTTTTTATAAGTGCATGAGATTTATCAAGCTGTGCTTCTAATTGCGTAATTTTGCCATCGTCTTGGGGATTCGTTTGGCTTTGGTGTAATATCTCTAACTGACTCTCGATAATTTCATGTACTGAAGTTAATTCATTTAAAGTTTCGGTATGTTTATTAACAGATGCCAAAGCATCATCCACCGACTCTTGATATATCGGTAAATATTCATCTTTATTGAGGTGGGAAGTTAAATTATTTACCGAACGAGAAACAATTCGAAATTCACGAAACATAAAAAATAAAATTAAAAACCAACTTGTAATAACAACTAAACCAACATCAATTGCCAAAAGTTCCATTACTCTTTCTGGTAACATAAACACCTCCCAAAGGGGTCTAGCCTATTTTTAATAGCTCGTATCTATATAAAAATATGAATAAAAACAGATATTTTAGTATAGCTGTAATTAAAAATAGTGCCTATACTGAGATTTACCCAGTAAAAACGATTAGGTTAAATAAAGAAGAGGTCTATGAAGATATTGATCGTAGACGATAGCCTTGCCATGCAAGCTATTGTAAGGAGAGGTTTAGAAAAATTTGGTTATAGAACCTTAGATATCAGACAAGCTTCTGGCGCATTAGAAGCATTAGAAATTATAGATAGCTGGCAACCTGAGATAGTATTATCAGACTGGCATATGCCTGAGGTTTCAGGCTTAGAGTTATTACAAGAAATCACAACTCGAGAGCTTCCAATACAAACCGCATTTGTTACCACAGTGAATGATGAAAAACTAATTGCTCAAGCCGTAGATTGTGGTGCCTGCTTTGTACTCAGTAAACCTTTTGAAGATGCGCAGTTACACAAAGCCATCTTACCCTTAGTGCAAGGTGCAACAGAAAGTGAAAGGCTATTAAATACAGAAACGGATACATCAAGTGCCAGTAGTGACCTTGTATTACCCAAATTAAGTCAATTAGAAAAAGTTTTACACCGTTTTTTAAGTGATACAATCAGTTTAAAAGAAGCGCCAATACAACACTTTTCTATAGAAGATAAAATTCCCACTGTATTAGCTTTATTTGAAGATGTCGAAACACAAAAAATACGTGCCTTGGCCATTTTAGATATTTATGCCGCCTGTGTCTTAGGTGGAACAAAAAGTAAAATGCCAAAAGCTAAAATAATGAAAATGATCAAAGAAAAAGTAATGACTAAAAGCATGATCGACAGCTGTGAACAAGTGATGTCTGACTGTGCTTTTGCTTTTTTAGATAAAAAAACCCGTAAAAACTTACGTTTAAAAAGTGTGAGTTTTACGGCAAAAAGTTTTCCTAAACTTGAGATCCTTTTCAAAAAGCCGCCCTCACAACGTACTGATATTCAGTGTGAAGTTGACGGTTTCACACCAAGTTTTATTACTGTGCTCAGCTCTTAATATTTTTAAGACTCATCATTATTGAAAGTTTAGGAATTGCAAAGGTTTCATAGTCCAGTTTTGTTCATTTAGATGGCTAAAATACAATTGATAAAATTCCAATCAGTATCATTAGATACATGTATTTATCTGAGCATTCATATATACAATACATTATCCAATACCAGTGTAATGAATCACCTCTGCAAATTAGTATTTTTTTATAAAAAGCTAGATTTTCTAAACGTTTTTTATGTGTATATGCTAAAGGAGTAGCTCTTAAATTTTCTTCAGAAATAGCGCCCATAACAATAATTCGCTCAATCCACACTCCAAATAAAGCAATAATGAACCCCAAAAAAACAAAACTTGAAAAAGATAAACCATTATGTTCTCCTATTACTTACACTTAGAACCATAATTTTCTTGTAAATAATCAAGGATGAAAGATGAATTTGTTTTAACATCTTTATTTAATTTATTTATAAACACAGCAAACTTTTCAGGTGTCATACCATTTCCATCTGTTAGAGAGAAACCACTTCCACCAAAGTTTTTGCCTATTTCAACTATGGGGCTTATATTTCCAAAATTATTAAGTCTCCCTGGGTTGGCTGCAGAAAATGATAATTTTCCAATTCCTACAGAAAAAGATTGTCCCTCACCATGTAAATCCGAAACTGTATTATTTGCATCGAATCCAAAAACCCCTCTTACAAACCCACTTGCCCCCTCTGAACCAAATCCTAACTCAGGTGTATAAATATATGTACCATTTAATTTAGTGTCAAAAGCTAGTGTTAAACTAAACCCTGTAGCAAAACCTAAATTACCTGCACCCACCCCAAAGCTTATTCCATAGACTTCTAATCCATTAGGATCTATAAAGTTAACCGGGTCACCCAGTACATATCCATAAAGATTAGAATCACCACCGGCAAAACGGATTGGATCTTTACTGGCCCAGCGTCCACTTCCTACCTTAAAGAAAGCGCATCGTAATCGCGGGCACCAAAACGGGTGAGTCCTGTGGCCTGTTCATAGATACCGCCAGCAAAACCAAATGGTTGGAAGCCGGGGTTAGCATCTACCAATAAGGCCATTGCCTTATATTTAACTAAAAAAATGCTCTGTAGTGTTACCTGATATTTAAGTTAATGGAGTTTCTTTCATTTTAAATCAATTAGATAAAAGTGACTGTCTTATCTTTCATTTTTCCACCTTAAAGAAAGTGCATCGTAATCGCGGGCACCAAAACGGGTGAGTCCTGTGGCCTGTTCATAGATACCGCCAGCAAAACCAAATGGTTGGAAGCCGGGGTTAGCATCTACCAATAAGGCCATTGCCTTATATTTAACTAAAAAAAGCCCCGTAGATCACGAGGAATTTAAGTTAATGGAGTTTCTTTCATTTTAAATCAATTAGATAAAAGTTAGATAAAAGTGACTGTCTTATCTTTCTTTATCTTTCCTTACTGTCTTATCTTTCCTTCCTTATCTTTCCTTTCTGCTATACCGTTTTCATCTTCAACTTTAGATAAGGCTATATCACCCAATTAATGTCAAAAAAACTTCTCAAACTATCGCAGATAGTCTGAAATTAAGACATAAAAATGCCCCGTAAATTACGAGGCATTTAAGTGGATAGTTTTAAATATCAATTAGGTAAAAGTGACTGTCTTATCTGTTTTATTTCTTAATTAGTCGCGTTATTCTAATGTTTAACAATAGATCCACCCTTAGAAAAATCTAAGTTAGTTACATACGTACCGTCCATTCTCCGAATAACCACAGCATCACCTAATTTATCTGCATAATACGAATTAAATTTAAGAACTTAGTTTCAATAAAGTTTTAATATCTTGGCAAAATAATATAATATTTTGGATATCAACGACTGATTCAAATCCAAAATAACAGTTAGAAGCATCTTCATATGGTTTCCCATTATTAAACATCAAGCTAATAGAAAAATATCCATCATCAATATTATCAATTTCGCCTTCCATGCATTTTATTTGAAAGTCGCCTTCTAATGGCATAAATATTTGTGACTCTGTTAATTGATTATCTATTAGTCCTAGATAATGAGTTTGAAAATATTCAACTAAATTGATTAAATCTGTTTTATTCAAACTACAAAAATAATGTTTAGGATTAAAACATTCAAATTTTTTCTCCATTAAACATTCAATATCAAAATCCCAAAAGTAAGTATCATCATGAAATTTTCTTAATATAAAACTAATACAACCTATTTCTAAGCGAAGGTTAATTACTTTCATTTTTTCTCCTTTAAAAAATGGAACTTTCCCAGCCTTGATTTCGTCCCATATTTGTCAATTCTTTTTTAGTAAAATTACGCATGCCAGTTACAATCCCAGCTTCTCCTTGAACTATAAGATTGTATCTGGCTTTACCCCCCTTACCTATTTTTTGAATAAAAACGGTAGCGCCATCTTTTTGAGTAATTTTTTGAGTTGCATTTTTTAGAATACCTTCAACCTGATTAAGGTTCTTAAATCCATGTCTTTTTAAACTTTCAAATGCATGACCTGATAGCTTTATTCCACTAGGGGTAGCTAAACCAAACGACACTTCACAAACATTATGCACCCACATATTTGTTTCACCAACAAAATATGTGTGATCTGTGTCTACCGTTAAGTTATACGCCCACTGTGCTTGATGATTGACGATAATGTTGGTAATTTTTATGTAACTATCAGGATCTGATCCGGAAATAACAGCGCCGGCTGGTATTTCACCCGCAGCTACCCAGCCTGAATCTACCACATAAAACGGATGCTCTGCTGTGGTAGTAATGCTTTCTGATATGCCTGTTTCATCTTCAACTGTAAAAGTAAGGGTCTCTTTATGCCAGTCTTTAAAAGTGTTAGTAACTGCACGCCAAGAAGTTTCAGCAGTTTCATCGTCATCGGCTTTAGATAATACTAAATCACCAATTTCAATGTCACCTATGGCTTTATCTCCCTCTTTGGTAGGCACTAACGTATCTGGTGTAAAACTACAGCCTCCTGCCTTTCTAAGCCTTTTCAGTTTATTCAGCGCACTCAAACCACCAGAAGCGGATCCCATTGCGGCATTAATTGCCACTGCGCCGTAATCAATACATCCAAAAGATTTGCCATCAATGATCACCTGAATCAGTATTTCTATACCAGCATCGGTAATGAAACCTAAAATAAAACTTGCAAAGTTTCCGGTCGGATCGATTAAGTTTATCGGGTCGCCCAGCACATAACCATAAAGATTAGAATCCCCACCGGCAAAACGAATAGGGTCTTTACTGGCCCATCGTCCACTTCCTACCTTAAAGAAAGCGCATCGTAATCGCGGGCACCAAAACGGGTGAGTCCTGTGGCCTGTTCATAGATACCGCCAGCAAAACCAAATGGCTGGAAGCCGGGGTTAGAATCACTCAGAATATTACCAAATTCGTCGTAACGCAGTTGCTGGGCTATCTCGCCCGTACTGGCATCTACCAGCATGATTGGCGAACCTACGTGATCCTTAAGTTGATAAAAAACCAAACTGGTAGGTTTTACCATTTTTGATCATGTAGTCAGGGATATCTTTCTTTAAGGTAAGAGCAGTCACATAAACGAACTGCGCTATCACATTACTATTGCTATCAAGTTCGGCTATCGGGTTTTACCTGCCACTCGAACAACTGTCATTTATTTAATTCCAGCAAGAATGCCCCGTAATATACGAGGCATAAGTCTTAGGTATGGCTTATAAATGAATACAAAAGGTGTAAGTTAATTGATATTTTTCACTACATATAAATATAATATCCCCCATAAAAGACTAACAAGAAATATTATTGTAAACTGTTTTCTTTTCTCAACTGAGTTTCCACTACAAAAAGTTTTGACTAGCCAAATAAAGTTCGATATTACAGCGAAAAACAAACAAGGAACTGCTATATATAGGGCATTTAACATGCAACCAAAAGAAGTTGGAGAAATATCTTCACTTCCAGTTTTAAAACAACTGGATGTATAAAATACAAATAACATCATTAATATACAATTTACTGCCAAATGATACTTAAATTTAAAAAGATTATACACTTGAAATTCCTCTCGTAATTTATTTACTGGGGCAACTGTTAGTAAACTTTAGATTCCCATTTTTTGCATCTTTCCAACCAGCTTCCCACATTGTTTTTTGTATTTGGTCACCACTGTTTGAGGAAAGTAAGTTAGCGAAACCACCAGCTATACTATTCATTTCACTAATACTATAACCGGCCCCAAACATATAAACACCAACTGCATAATTAGAGGAGTCAGTAAAAGCCAGTATAAAGTAAAAGTCTGTGCTAGAGCCTTGAGCTTCTCTTTGGAAGTCAAACGTTCCAAAATGCCCGACATCTGTATTTATTTGGTTCCATCTCGAAAGTAAGTTCAATTTTCCAGTTTCTTTTCCTGCCGCTAAAACGCTATAAAAATTGGCATGTTGGGGCGTATAGAATCCGTGATTACCTGCAATAGAGTAATAGGGCTTGCCGTCGCTAGGTATACCACGTATAAAATGAATTTGGCGCTTTAAACCATTTGGATCAAAATAATTAACAGGATCACCCAATACATAACCATATATATTAGAATCCCCGCCTGCAAACCTAATTGGATCTTTACTAGTCCAACGACCTATTTCAGCGTCATAATCCCTGGCACCAAATCGGGTTAATTTAGTATCTCTATCGTATAAACCGCCTGCAAAACCAAATGGTTGAAAATCCGGATTTGTATCTGACGTTATATTTCCCCAAACATCGTATTCCAACGCTTGTGCAATTTCGCCAGTTTCTGCGTTAACTACAAGTCTCGGACTACCCAAGTGATCAGGAATAATACGGTAGGTTTTCCCGCCTTTTATCATATACGACGGAATATTTACTCTGTCTGCATAGACAAATCGAGAAACGATATTGTTACTCGCATCTAGCTCTGCCACAGGGTTTAGTTGGCCTTGATATAACCAACCCTTGATTAAAACACCGTTAACTTTTTTACCTATGCGTCTATTTAACCCATCAACAATATAATCAATATTAACTCTGTTTTCAGAGCTTCCTTCATCAGGTATATTAACAGCCAGTAAGTTACCTAAAACATCATAACTATAATTCGTTAGCTCATTAATTACTGTATTCGTTTTAGATTGTAACTCTCCATTTTCATTATAAGTATATCGGTTACCTTTAAAACTAGTAATTCGATCTTGTGTATCAAAAGTAGCAACTTCTACTCCATCAATGTGAGTTCGATTACCGTTTTTGCCAAAACCATATGTTGCTGTAATATTACCATCGGTTTTTACTTGAGTTAATCGGCCACCTAAACCATATTCGTATTCAGTTGTTTTAGTCGTGTTAGCAACAACTTCTACTTTTTGAGTAATACGACCTAACTTGTCACGGGTATAGTCAACACTAAACAGTTGCGTGGCATTAAAATCAACGGTTTCAGCTTGTCTTTCAGCAAAAGTATTATGGTCAAAATTGCTTGTAATATTAATGAGTTTAGTGCCATTAATGATGCCGCCTTTTTGTGCTTCATGGCTTATCGTTAAGTCGCCTGCTGCTGTCACTAAGCCATCATGTTCATATTGATAATCAATACAATTAGTTGAATTAATGCATTGCTGCGTCACATTAAAATCATTATTAAATGTCTGGCTTATTGTGCCGTTAATCTCACCCGTTAGGGTTTCACTAATCGGCAGGCTACCATCATATTCATAGCTGACTTTGCTATTATCTGGTGCAATTACTGCTGTCATTTTACCATGTTGATCATAGCTATAACTGTAAGTACCACGCGGTATATCCATACTGGCCACTTGATCTGTGCCCTTGGTGTAATTTACCGACACTATCTGGCCGTCAGGTCTGGTCACTTTGGTTAATTTACGGTCTTTATCATAATCATAAGTGGTGGCAGGAGCAGGTACTGCTTCAGCTTCGTTTTGACCATCTACAGTAGTTACAACAGGCGGTGTATAAGCCGTGGCATTATCTACCGAGTTGTAGTTAAACCTATGTTCTGGCTGGCCCGGAGGGGTGAGCGATAACATATTGCCGTTAAAGTCATAACTCTGTTCAAGTACGCCACCATCAGGGTAAGTGGTCTTGATCACTCTGCCCATAATATCGTATTCAAAATAAGTGCTATAACCTTTCGCATCGGTTATCGCCGTTAAGCCACCTTTGCTGTTTACATCATCATAGGTATACCTTGTTACACGGTCGCCCATACTGGAGCTAATTAACCTGCCCTTAGCATCATATTGATTTTCACTGGCTGTTAATCCGCTCACTTGTGTGCTCATATGTAATTGAGTCTGCGGATCCGTCATGTAGTTAATAGTGCGATTTCCAGCAGTAGTATTAATTTGCTCACCGGTATTTATATTTTTAAATACCGTATTCACTTTATTATTACTATTAACTGTTACTGTAATTTTACTGGTATCAGTGCCGTTATCACCATAGGTTTTATCTATTTGTGTCACACTTTTTAAGCCACTGGGCATAGTAGTGGTGATCACATGGGGAATAGGTTGATTGGTTTTTTCATCAATAATTTTATCTATCACACTATAGGTATCAGATACATTTAATGACTCTTTTAAACCATCGGCCTGTGTGATTTTTTCACGTTGGCTGTTATCAGCATAAGTGGTAACCAGTTTACTATCACCATTTAAAAGTAATGATGATGCAGATTGATAGCGGTTGTTTTCTGCGGTGGTATAACCATAGCTTGTCACGTTTGTGAGTTTATTTTGCAGATTAAAGAAGTTCCACTGCCCGCCTTCCGGATCCTGAGTTTGTTCAATACGACCAATACTGCTATAAACTTTGTCGTATTGATTGCCATTAGGATCCATTTCCTCTGTCATTAAGCTATCAATATAAGCAAAGGTATAGGCTGAGCCATCGTCATATTCGGCGCGGGTTAAATCATGATTTTCATCTACGGTTAACTTAGTCACAAAACCATCTGGTGAGGTTATTTGTGTGGCAATTCCCTGCGCATTACGGCTGATACTAATGGTATTATCAAACCTGTCTTCTAAGCTAATTAAACGGCCTTGTTGATCATACTGAAAAGTCGTTAAGGTTTTACCCGTCGTCATATCAATGGTTTTGATATGTTTACCTGAACTATCAAATATATAAGGGCTCACAGCACTGTTTGTAGTATCAGTTCTAACACAACGGGCTAAGTTTTTTTCATTATGAGATTCGGCCGGGCTTGAACCTAACGACCAAGCCAACCATGCCTGATTTTCCGGATCTAATATGTTTGGCGTTGAAGACCAAAAACCGGCCATATCTAATGCATATTTAAACCCAGATATATCAAATTCAGCACTTTTCAATTCATTTATATTAGGCAGGCGCCAATTCGAAAAGCCTGCATGCTCAAGACTTTCACACATATCCAAACTATCGGTCCAGCTAAATGTGTCTTCGACAACGGATGGTGTATCTTGCCACATTAAGCCATTTTTATGATCAATCTGAATTTGCTTAACTTCATTATTAACGCGATATGTATGGGCTATAGTAAATAAACGCTCACCACTTACACATAATACAGGAGTTGGTTTTTCTTGATTTACAGCTCCTTTAAACCAAAAGTTATTTGCCGCCATATTGTAAATCGGAAAATCAAAATTACCTGCTGATTTGTGTACCGCATAAGTAATTTCTGTTCTGTAAGGTAATCTCCAATTTTTTTCATTACCTAACTCTAATGCTGCACAATATTGATAGGCATCTGGGTAACTCGTAAATTCAACTTGGTTTACGGGCTGGTATTGCCATTTAAGTTTAGTGACATGATCCGTTAATATACCTTGTTCATCAACACTATAATCTATATCTCGCCCTGCACTTTGATAATAACCATCGTCTCCTATGTACTGGCTTTGGGTAATGTCAGTTTTAAAAATATTAGTCTGAACATTTACTTCTTTAACCTCACCATCACCTTTATAAATCAATCTATTAGGTCCTAGTACATGATGATTTGATAAAGACCAACCATTGGCAATCTGGCTTATTGGTGCATTAAATAACGTAACAACTCCAACACTCCACCTTATGATGTCTTCTCGGCTTTGAATACCTAAAGAGTCTGTTCCCCATTGTGCCCAAGCTGTTGCAAAGCTATTTAGAGTCAGGCCTGATTCGGCAATATTACCCGCACTAAAATATTCAGCCTGATATTTATAACCTATACTTAAACGACCTCTGCTGGCACCATGCATTACCTCACCGTTTACATCGGTACCATCCCAGATAAATTCAACATTTTGTAATGTATCAGGCGCAAAAGATTGCACTAAACGTTTACCACCAATTTCCAGCGTTGCCAGCATTTCAATCACACCATCTGGTATGGTTTCGCCACTTACATTCGCTGAGATCTTATGATGATAGCCATGGGTTCTCTGGCTGGAATAATGTAAAGTTAATCCTGTGCCTGCAACCGCAATATCTTCATGAAAAGATAAAGACTTAGGTTTGATATATGAATTAACCGAAGCACATTCGTTATCTTGTGGATCTTCTTGTTCACTTTGTACATTTATATCAACAGGATAAGTACCGTCAGTATTTGCCGGCCAGTTATAATCGAAAGGCGTGAAATGATTGAACGCACCGCGCCAGTAGGTTGCACCAGGGCTATAGCCTTCTATTCCCGCAATTTCATCTGACGTACTGCCATTATTATTAATATCATCTGCAAGGTTATCGCCGGTGTAATCTAAACCATCAACAACGCCATCATTATTACTATCAAGTAATTTAACTACTACACCATTTTCAGATGCTTTCCATTTACTATCAATTCGGTCGAAATAGCCGACAGGAACGATTTCACCTACTGAAAATTCTAAAAAATTATCAACATACATAACAACCGGGCTGTTAAATACCACATTTTCATCATCACCTACACCAGGTATTTGTAATTCAGAACAATAAGTAAATGCCGATTCTTCAGGTAGATTTCCAGGCATAGAACCAGGAGTTTCATATTCAGTTGCCTGTACAAAAAATTCAGATAGCTGTCGACTGCTGCCATCTTTTGACCATACAGTTGCAGAAGTCACATCATTAAAAACTAAGGTAGTTGCCCGGCTACCAAATTCATCAGAGATCATCGAAGATTGATGAACTTGTACTTCACCAGAGTTTAAATTTATGGCTGTCTTTTTGTTATCTAAAGCTAATAAGGTTACATCGGCTAGTCTTGCCCAGTTATTACTTGCGGCAATCGTACTTCGGTGTACTGTCAGATAATTTGGTTTAGAATAAACAAGGGTTTGACCTCCTGATGCGGCTGTAATTATAAAACGGCCTTCTACATCAGTTAATACACTGCCTAACTCAGGTTTATTATGAAATGCAATGTTAACCCCACTTATACCAATACCCGATTTATCTAATACTAATCCCGTAAATATACTGACTGCTTTAGGGTCGTACTGCTTTTTAGTCGCATTCACAGGTATATGCTTTAATAACTGTTCGGCACTATTATCAACTAAATTACTGGTATCCGTTTTTACCCCAACATAAACTGATATACGATTAGAATGCAATTGGCCTACTCTGGCAGAAACTGTCGCTTTTCCCGCAAGTTTACCCGTTATTAAACCTTGTTCTATTGCTATAACAGAACGTTCATCGGCTATAAAACTAACTCCGGCAGATAAATCCTGCTCAGAGCCATCTTCAAATAAACCTGTTACTGTAAATGATTCAGTCTCATTTATTGCCAGTGATATATTTGTCGGGCTGATAGTGATGGCTTTTAACCCAATAAGAGAAACTTGCGAGTTATCTATAGTCAATGCAAGATCATCTGCACATTGATGTGCATTCCTGGTATCAACAATTTTGGTATTGCTATAATCCCAAGATTCTCCAGGTTTTAAACTGTTCATAACAACCACGGAACCCTGCTTATCTGGATTATTTGTGGTCGGATCATAATCACCAACTGAAATGCCAAAACCTAACAAGCCTTCACTAAATTTTGAATAACTATTAGCTAGAAACTGGGTATATAAATTATGACTTCTATGACCCCAGGCAACCCCACTTAATGGATATTTATCTGCATAAGTCCAACTATAAATAGCATTAACAAGTGCACCGCTGCTATTCTCTCCCATATAGGCTGCCAAGCTTTCTAGAGTGCCTTCATTATTTGCCGCTATTTTAGCATTTTCATTCAGACGATCTGTCGGACTTGCATTATCACTGCTTCTTGTATGCGTAATAACCTCATTATTTGATCTGATATGCTCAGCATATTGCATTGCTACTTCTGCAATTTCAGTGCTGATACCGACATAAGGTTTAATACCTCGGGCTTCTCTTTCACTGTTTATTAAAAATAAACCTTGTTCCTGTGCAGACATGGCATCCCAGGTAGCCTGAGTTGGCATTTTCAGATATTTATTAATTGTTTGATCAATAAATCTGGCATGATTAAAGGCTTTTTCAATTTCAGCAACGTCAGTATAATTTTTGCCTGTCCATGAGATATTTTTTTCAGGATAACTATCGATATAATCAGAATCATCTTCGACCTGTTTTACCTCACATTGCTGTAACTGATAATTCACACTGATTTGAACTTCGTCACTACCCTCTAAACCATTCATATCTGTAACTTTTAGTATCACAGTATTAATACCAACAGGTAAGTTAGTAGTTGTAAAAATAGCTTCAGTACTTAATATGTCATTCGCAAGTGACCATTCATAAGATGCAATACCTTTTTTAGCCCTACTATTCGTTGCATCAAAAGAAACTTCTTCACCTACAGTAATACTAATATCTTCACCTGCATCAGCAACAATATCATCAACTTTCCCTGGCCACAGTTCAAAAATAATAGTGGCATTTTCAGAATCTAACATACCATCATTTGCTTTAAAGGTAATACTATCCTCCCCAACAAAACCAGGAGGTTTGGTATAAATAACGTCATTATTAACTACCTCTATCTGCCCATATTTTGACACATCAATAACCTGATAAGTTAAGGCGGTTGAGTCTGGATCTGTTGCAGTTAAAGTAAACTTAACACTTGCAGTTGTGCCTGATAAATAAATTTTTTGAGTTTGTGCATTTGGTTCATCATTCACAGGCACAATAGTTAGATTCACCATTGCAATGTTTGAATTCAATGCACTATCATTTGCTTTAAAACTAAAACTATCATTGCCAAAGTAATTTTCACTGGGCGTATAAACCACATTATTATCTGAAATAACTACCTGCCCATAAGTTGGTAAAGTGACTAATTGGTATGTTAAATCATCGGAGTTTTCATCATTAGCCTGTAATGTAATATTCGTTTCTACATCTTCAACCAATTCAATATTGCTAGATATCGCAATAGGTGCTTTATTAGTATCCGAAGTGCTAATACTTATTGTTGCAATATTTGAGTCTAACTTGCCATCATTTACTTTGAAGGTAAAACTATCATTGCCTGAATATTTACTATTTGGAAAATAACGTAAAGTATTAAAAAATGAAGAGCTGTTATTACCAGTGAATTCGAGTCTTCCATGGATGGGCTGACCAACTAAGTAAAATGTTAACTTCTTTGTAAAGGTATCTGTTGCTTGGAGTGTTATATCTAAAAAACTTTGTTCATGTTTAATTTTTACATTATCATCAAATGCAATTGGTGGTGAGTTTGGTGGTAATATATTAATTGTAATATTTGCTATATTTGAATCTAACGACCCATCACTTGCTTTATAAGTAAAACTCTCCCTGCCAACATAATTATCAGCAGGTGTATAAACAACTTTATTTTCCGTTAATGTTAGCTGACCATGTTGAGGCTGACTCAGTAATTGATAACTTATATTCGTATTATCAACATCCATAGCAGGTAGTATAAAGTTAAGCAATTCATCTTGCTGCACTGTAAAGCTTTTTGATTCCGCAATAGGTGCATCATTAATCTGACTTACAGTAACGCGAATATAAGCTCCTCCAAAATTTCCTTTATTATCACTTGCATAAAAGTTGAACTCCTGTATCCCTGCTACGTTTCGAAATGGTGTGAAAGTAGCTATGTTTCCATTAATAACTATTCGCTTATCTAAACTTGAAAATGTGACACTATCACCATCTCTATCATAGCCTTCTAAAACAATATCAATAGGTATGTCCTCTTCCGTAGCATACCAACTATGTCGCTCTATATGAGGCACTGCGACAACACCAAGTGTGTTTATTGTAATGACAGCTTCGTCAGAATAGCTTTGACCATCAAAAATCCGAAAAACAATGTTATCACTTGTACCTTCCCCTGAAAAATATTCAAATGTAAAATCATCTGAATATGGTTCTACAGTTTTAAGATAACCCGTTTTAGGTTTTTGTATGATTTCATATATTAAGTTATCTCCATCGGCATCAGTTCCGGACAAACTTATTGGATACACATTTTTATGTGTTGCTTTAAAATCAAATACCTTGTTATAGGCAACAGGTTTAGTATTACTAGATGAAGGTTTTACATTAATAAAAATAGTTTTTTTTGTTTGAACACCTCTATTATTTTTAACTGTTAATTGAATTTCATTCATACCAACAGGAAAATGCCTTGTTGTTATGACAGCGCCAGATAAATGAGCTTTATTTAAATAATTAAACCAACGAAACTCGATAACCTCACCATCGTCACTTTTGCTTTTACTTGCATCTAACGATATGTTTTGGCCAAAAGTTATTTCTGTAGGTACCTCTAATATAATTTTTGGCTTGCTAAAGTCACGAACACATAAAACTCTTGCCTTTTCATCATCCGTAGGAGATATTGTCAAGGTTCTATAAAATCGAGTCATATCTTTACCAAAAGAATACACATGACTTCTTGAAATTGTAGGCGTTGTAGACCAAATATCCCATTTATAACCAGCTAAAAAACGTATGCCATTATATTGATATTTATATTTTTGAAAATCTTCTTCGGTACTTACAGATTGCAATTCATTTATATTAGGCAATCGCCAATCATTTGCATTAGCATGAACTATATTTTCACAGTAATTTATAGCCTCTTTCCAAGTAAATAAAGATTTATCAATATCATTTTTATTAAGTTGCCACATGATATTATTAGTATTATCAATTAAACTAACATCTGAGCGAAAAACAGAATAATTAGTTGATGCTAACTCATATTCAGGTTTAAATGTGGAATTTCCACTCACACACCTTACATGAGAAGTTTCATACATATGGTTTATGCCATTTCTACCATTAACTTTACCTGTAAAGATATTTATTTGGCTTGCTACATCATATTCTGCACCACCATTTAATATTAGATGTGATACTTCACTTACCCAATAATCAAAATATGATGCATCACTTCTATCTGATTCTGGTACATTTTGAAACGCAGTGTCTAATAGTGCACGATTATGATTACCTTTTGAATAATCAAGTAAAAATAATATTTGCAACCGTGAGGGAAGGTACCAATCAGTAATACCGCCAAGTTCTAGCGCATCACAATATGCTGTTGCTGCAGGATAGTTAAGCTTTAAATTAACGGTATCTATATCATCTTGCCAAACTAAGTTATTTACCTGATCAACTACATATTGGTCCCCTGGGTTTTGAATATAGTGACGTTCAGCCCCCCAATTTAAGCTTGCATCATCAAAAGCACGTAATACTTGATTAGAACCTGTTTTAGGTACTTTGGAATTTCGAAGTCGTTTTTGTTGTGTGATTTGACTTTCAGTACAGCCGTTATCGTTAACAGTTTCATCTATAACAGAGTCAGGACATTGATCTATTTGATCATTCACACCATCAAAGTCTGTATCATCTACTGTAATTAACACATAGGACTGAATCTCTTTAAAACCATAAGTATCAGAAACTTGTACCTCAATCGATTCTTTAGACTTTTGAGTTGCTAGCCAGTTAATCACTCCCTCTCCACTAATAGTCATGCCTTCTGGCTTTTCTAAAAGGCTATATGTTAAATTATCACCGTCTGAATCAACGGCTTTAACTTCGTAACGATAGACTTGGTTAGAAAGAGAAAAAATTTCTGGAGGGGAAATAATCTTGGGGCTGTGATTCAGAATAACGTTTATGTTAAAGGTTTGCTCTGCTGTTAAACCCGTATCATCTTTAACTTGCACTTTTATTATATGATCGCCAATATCACTCTCTTCTGGTGACCAAAAAATATTACCCTCTCTCTTATCTATACTCATACCTGTTGGGGATAAGAGCAAAAAAAATTCGAAATTATCTTTCTGATCAAAATCATTTATCACTAAATTATAATCATAGCCGCGACTAACAAAAGCTTGTATTGGAGGTGTACTGGTTATTTTTGGAGGATAAGTTTTTTTCGCAACTACAATGGTAAAATTTTGTGTATCAGTTAGACCATCAGTATCGGTAACTACAACTTGTATATTATGTTCACCAATTTGTTCGGTCGTTGGTGTCCACTTTATTTCACCTGTATTAGCATCTATTGTTAAACCTGTAGGTGCTTGTGTTAAAGAAAAAACAAGCCCATTTTCATCATCTTGTGCTTCAACATCGTAATAATAAGGTGTAATTTCTATTGCTGTTTCTATAGGTGAACTGGTTATTTTTGGCGGATAATCATTTTTCTCAACGACAAGAGTAAAGCTCTGACTGTCAGTAAGTCCTTCACTATCTGTTACTAGAACTTCAACATTGTGATTACCAATCTGATCTATTGTGGGTGTCCAGCTAATTTCACCTGAAACTTGATTGATAATTAAGCCTGCGGGTGCAGTATTTAATGAGAATAATATGTTATCTGCAGGATCTTCTGCTTCAACCTTATAATAATAAGCAATATTGTCGATTGCAGTAATCACTGGCTGACTTGTTATATGTGGAGCCTGATTTTCAACTGGAGCAGTATCATCAGGCGTTGCCATTTGCGTTATCTGCGCAGCTGAAATTCCTGCTTTTCCAGAAGGTTGAATATAATCGACTTGATTATTTTGAGATAAAAACCAACCTAAAACTGTTACTGTGTCTTCGGTATTTTCGATTCTAATTTCAAGATTATCTCCGACTTGAAAATAACTTAATACATCTTCGGTTAAACTATCGGTAAATAAAATCCAATCTATACCATCACTGGTAGAATTATTAATTGTGTCTTTTCCATTGCCTGGACGAATAACGTATTTATCGTTTCCTAACCCACCCCTTAACCAATCATTCCCAGGATCACCGCCTAGTTGGTCATCTCCTGAACCTCCTAGTTGTACATCATCTCCTTCAGCACCATTAAAATAATCATTGCCATCACCACCTTTTAACTTATCATTACCACCTAAGCCAAAAAGTTGATCATCCCCACCTAATCCAATCAGATAATCACTTTCATTACCAAAATACAGCTGCTCACCTTCATCAGTTCCTGTTACTTCATTTTTATAATTGCCCGTAACCGGAGGCTCAAAATGTGCATTAGTATCACTATCCGAATCACCTCCGTCAGTATTCCCACCTCCAGAATCTCCACCTCCAGAATCTCCACCACCTGTATCACCACTGCCATCATCTACAATAGCTTGAGCTGTTATTTGAGAAGCAGATATACCTGTAGAGGTATCAGGTTGTATATAATCAACCTGATATGAATCATCAAAAAACCACTTTGTAATAGTTAAAGTATCCGTAGAGTCTTTAATTCTAATTTCTAAATCATCACCAACTCTGTAATAACTGAGTTTATCAATTGTTATGCCACCACTAAAAATAACCCAGTCAATGCCATCACTGGTACTATTATTTATTGTATCTTGACCATTATTTGGTCTAACAACATATTTATCATTTCCCAATCCACCACTTAACCAGTCATTTCCTGTATCGCCACCGAGTTGGTCATCATCAGCACCACCAAACTGCACATCATTACCTTCTCCTCCATCGATGTAATCATTCCCTGCTCCACCATCTAGCTTATCATTGCCACCTAAGCCAAATAACTGATCATTTCCTGCTAAACCAGATAAAAAGTCACTACCGTTTCCATGATAAAGTTGATCATCAGAATCTGTACCCATTACTACGTTTGAATAATCTCCTAATATAGGAGGGATATCATTTGATGAATATGAAAAATGAGCTGTTATAGCTAATGTTAAATACATAACATATCGTGCTAATTTAGAGTGCAGCATAAAAGTCCTTGCTAAATAAGTTCTACATTAGATTTTGAAAATAAATTATTTAAGTTTAA
Source organism: Pseudoalteromonas denitrificans DSM 6059 (assembly GCF_900112265.1). Lineage (GTDB taxonomy): Bacteria > Pseudomonadota > Gammaproteobacteria > Enterobacterales > Alteromonadaceae > Pseudoalteromonas > Pseudoalteromonas denitrificans. Next base: position 22,859 of record NZ_FOLO01000066.1, read on the forward strand.
ATTAAATGAAGCTATGTCTATCTATAAATTAAAGTGATTAATAATAGTGATTAATAATAGTGATTAATAATAGTGATTAATAATAGTGATTAATAATAGTGATTACTTCTTGAGGTCTGACCTCTGCGGGAAGGTACCTTAATTAGGGAATTAAGTAAGCTACTTCATGAAAAATTTTAAGGTTTTCAGATAAGTAAGTTATTAATAATTAAAATAAGTACCCCTTTTGCAGTTTTTTCATTTATTGTGATTATATTTTTATAAAAAGTGTCAACCAAACTCATACTTAAGCGTTATAGATAGTAGAGTTAACTTTTGTTGTTAAATGATTTGTTGTTTGCATTGAAAAACAGTCATTGTAATTACGGTATATATGGATCAAAATTATAATCGAAACATTAATTTATACGGACACGATGCTATTTCTGTAACGGAAGATGATTTAGAGCAAACGCAAAAAGCAACCGAAATCACCATGGAGGCTTTTTTGATAGATATTGAAAAAAGAGCATATCATATGGCGGCTTTTGCAAGTGGCTCACATGCTGATGCCTTAGATTTACTACAAGATAGTATGATAAAACTAGTCACGAATTATCAAGACAGGCCTTCAAATGAATGGAAGCCATTATTTTATAAAATATTACAAAATAGAATTCGTGATTGGCATAGACATCAAAAAGTTAAAAACTTAGTCTTTTTTTGGAAATCAAATACACCCGATGAAGAAAATGAAGACTTTCCGGCTTTTGAGCATTATGTGTCGCAAACAAATACGCCGGATAAAGAGTTTGAAAAATCAGAACAGCAAACGGCAGCTTTACATCATTTAAAAAAGTTGTCGGGCAAACAGCAGCAATGTTTTCTATTACGTAGTTGGGAAGGGTTGTCGGTCGCACAGACAGCCGATGTTATGGGTTGCTCTCAAGGTAGTGTAAAAACACACTATTCTAGGGCTGTCATTAAGATAAGAACATTAATGGAGGAAGAAAATGACATTACCTTCTGACAAAATAAAAAACAATGATGTGCATATTGTTAAAGATATAAATACAGCTTTAGATAAAAATATTATCGATATGCCTGAACAGGTATTATCTGATATTGCTCAGGTACGTAAACTAGCACTTAATAAAAGTAAGTTAAAATCAAAGAAAACGTTGTTGTCAGAGAGTTTTGAAGCTTTTTTTTCAGGTTCATTTTTGAAAGTCTCAGCGCCTATTGCTGCAATGATATTAATTTCTTTATCAGTTACAACCAATAATAAACAGGATATTCCTCAGTTACCTTCTGCTATGATAAGTAACGATATTCCAACTGAAGACTTAGCACTTTTAGAGGAGTTAGAATTTGTTACTTGGCTGGCTGAAAATGAAAAAAATGCATTATTATAGTGTGTTATTAATATCTGGAGTGACGCCATGTGCCGTTTATGCAAATAATAAGATACCAGAAAAAATACCTGATATGGCTTTTTTAGAATATTTAGCGGACATGGTTGAAGTAAATGGAGAGCTAGTTGGCCCATTAGATATAAAGTCAAAAAAAATTAAAACAGCCCAACTAAATGACAAAGAAAGGCTCAAAAAAGCTCAAAATGAAACAATTAAAACTGCTAATGACAAAGTTAAAGATCAAAAACCTAAGGAGAAAAACAATGATTAAATTATTATTACTGACAGTTTCATTATTTGTTTTTATTCCCTATGGTCAAGCACTTGAATGGAATGCATTAGCACCTGAGCAACAGAAAGTTTTAAAGCAATTTTCAACAAGTTGGAATAAATTACCTTCAGACAAACAAGAAAAACTTCAACTTGGGGCAAATCGTTGGATCTCCATGGACTCCCAAAAACGCTCAGATTTAATTAATAAATTTGATCAGTGGCAAAAGTTAGATCCACAACAACAAACAAAACTAAAACAGCAGTTTAATAAATTTAAACAAATACCAGCAGAGCAACAACAGCAATTACGTAATGCACATCAGCGTTTTCAGAAATTGCCGCAAGATAAACAACGCCAGCTAATGGATAAGTTTAATAAACGTAATATGAAAAAAATGAACAAAAAAACACAAGATAAAATGAGACAAAAAAATAAAAGGCATTAAAAAACATACCCTAAGGTCACTGACGAGGTAAATGCATCTGAGTCACTTTCAAAATTAACGGATGAATCCAAATCAACTGACCAGCTAGATGAAATATCATAAGAAATATAAACGGCTAATTGACCATAACTATCATCGCCAGAAATTGAATTAAGTGCTGTGGCATTCGTTGCTCTAGCACCCGTTCCTCGAGACGTATTCCTTTGATTTGCTCCTGTATTTATATTTCTACCATTTCGGGAAATTAATACAGAATCGCCCGAAATAAGATAATTCCACGATAATAAAGCACCTAACATAACGCCTGTATTTTCAGACAAAGACCAATAATGTGCGGCTGATAAACTGCTGCTAATGCTCGTTGAGTCACCTGAGCTTTTTTCAGTTAAAATTTTAGGCGCTTTATTAGATTTAATTTTGCCCTTTATTTGAGATTTATCAAAATCCCATTCACTGTATAACCCAGAAACAAGCACACCATAAAACCACGTTCCACTTGAAAAACCATAACCAAGTGACCCACCCACAGAAAAAGACTCTGTGTTTTCATTACGAGTTTGCGCAGCCTTTTTCAAATCATAAACAGCAGTATCAATATCAGATTGACTATAATTTAGAGAAAATGACCATTCATCAAGATAATAATTCAAGCTTGCGCCGAGCGTATCTAATTTCATATCGGTATTAAATCGATTATTTATATTCTTATCGCCTTGCCAGGTTTGGTAATCTAGATTCAAACTCAAATCATCAGTTAAATTTGTACCAAAAAAGGCTCCCTTCCCATTAGGGTTTAGTGTTACGGTTTCATCCTGGAAGTTAACTTGATATTCCTGCTGACCATAACTGATGTTAAGATTTGTCGCACTTACATGAGTCGTTAAAGTTAATAGCAGTAAAGCGGCTGAATAATTGCAATATTTATTGTTATTTTGAGTACGCAAAGTCGACCTTGATATTTTCAATAGTAGTTTATGTGAGTGTAACGAATAATACAGAATTGTTTAGTAATACTTGAGTTCAAGAGGAAAAAAACACATTTTTTAGAATGAGATACAAAAAAGCAGTTAAGCTTTACCTTAACTACTTGGGTATAAACATATTCGATACTAAGTAACTATTCTTCGTCGTCAGTTAATTCATGAATACATTGACGAATTGCTTTCTTAGTTGCTTTATGTGTGTCACTTGAAGCTGTGAATTCCTCTAAACTGATTGAATCACTTATATCTGTGTCCGTAGCTGAAAACACACTTGTTGCTTTATTTAGCATTGAAGCTTCAAGCTCTGCTAAGTCAATAAAACCGTCTGCTGAAGTATCAATTGTATTAAATCTATCGGCTTTAGATACAAAACTATCGGCAGAAGGTATTACAATATTATCATCTCCAACTTCAGCTTTTAAATCTGTTACACATAATACAATTTCATTTGCAATTGTTGATAAATCAAGATTATCACCACTTCGTGTTTGGCTAAACTCTTCTAAAGATAACGTTCCGTCTTGATCTGTATCTTTTTGAGTTATTTTCAATTCAGCTTTAGCAATCGTAGGATCTGTCATTTCAGAGATAGTTAATTCGCCACTTTGGTCTACATCTAAACGATTAAATTTTTGTTCTGCACTATGTCCAGGCTTACCACCACGACGTTGCTGTTCAGCAAGTGTTTGTGGTGCAGACAATGCAGCGGTTACTGAAATTAAACCTGTTAATACTGCAATATTTAGTTTTTTAGTTATCATAGTCATTTTGAACTCCATCGGGGTTTGGTTGTTTATCACTATTTTGTTATTTCAAATATTAAAACGCAGCAAATACCGTTTGGTTGACAATTAAAGTAAATGAATTTGAATAAATATAGAAAATAAAAAGATTATTTATTAATAAACAATTAGATATAGATAATATTTTTAGTCTTTTAAAATGCTCTATACTAAAAACATCCCCAAAAAAAGTAACCTCTTATGCGAATATTAATGTTCATTCTTTTTTGTTTACTATCATTTAATAGCCTTTGCTGCCATTTTAAAGTACGCCTTGAGCAATATTCACCAGAATCACATAAAAACTTGAAAAACCGTTGGTTTGGTATTGATATGGAATTCACTCAAGCTTTATTAAGTGAAGCTAATTGTGAGTTTGAAGTGATAGAAGTCGCTTGGGCCAGAGCATTAGCTATGCTAGGAAGTGGTGAAATAGATATGGTACTTAACATGTCAAAAACAAAAAATAGAGAAACTTTATTTTATTTCATTGGCCCTATTAGAAGTGAAACTATCGTTTTTGCAATGCAAAAAAACGCACAATACATTTTAAACAAAACCGATGACATCATCACCCTAGATAAACCCGTTGCAGTGCAAAGAAATGCGTATTATGGTGATGAGGTGCAAAAGTTACTGCAACATGAAGAGTTTCAAGATATGTTTATTACGGTGACAGAAAACGATACTAAACTCGCATTATTAAAACATGGTAGAGTGAGTGGCTTCTTAGAGGCTAGACGAAATATTATTCATGGTGTTAAAAATGATATAAATTTTGAGGGCATTTGGTTTCATCCATTTGTAATTCATCAGGATCCAATTTATTTTGCACTTAGTAAAAAATCGGTTTCTCCAAAGTTAAAGCAAAGACTTGCAAGTGCCTTTGCTCGTTTAATTGCACAAGGTAAAATTAAAAAAATTGTATCTAACCTGAATTCTGGATAAGAAGTGAACTTATTGCCCACCTAGCGATCAGATCTTTCGACCAAGAACGATTTGAAAGCATAACGGTGGGCAGATGAATAAACTAATTGAAATTTTTTGCGATGTCGATGATTTTTGTCATCAGTTTTTACCCGAATGGGAAGCGCTATTAATCTCTGACGGCACTAAAAAGCGTAGGCGCAGTTCGAAAATGTCTACAAGTGAATGTATGACTATTATGATTGCTTTTCATCAGTCAAATCATCGTGATTTCAAGAACTTTTATATTGGTCTGGTCAGACGATATTGGGGGGAGTATTTCCCTCAATT
>NZ_FOLO01000096.1 GCF_900112265.1 Pseudoalteromonas denitrificans DSM 6059
CATGATGGACTTGAACCATCGACCAATGGATTAAAAGTCCACTGCTCTACCAACTGAGCTAATGACCCGCTCTTTTATAAAGATTACGCTCTACTTTATAAATCGCATTTCGAAAGTTTATTAAATCCTCTCTGGCTGCGGGCGCTTATAATACTTATTTACACGTCGAGTGCAACTGAAATACCACATTTTTTTTAGTTTTTTATCTGTTTGATTGATTTTAGACCGTTTTATTCACAAAGCACTTGTGATTATAAAAAAACGGCCTAAATACAATACAGATTATATGACTAAAACTTAGACAAGCGATCCGTTGCCAATTTTGCGGCCGTCGAATCAGGGTATTCAGATAATAAGTTTTGTAGCGTTTGTTTTGCTTTAACAATCAGGTTTTGCTTTTGATAAACAGTTCCCAATTTGAGCATAGCATCCGCACGTTTATTTGAATCTGGGTATCCAGTTACAACGGTTTCAAAGTGGCTTTGTGCTTCACTCACTTCACTTTTCATCATTAACAATTGTCCTAACCAGTAATGTGCATTGGGTATATACACAGACTCAGGAAAATTAGTTAAAAATGATTTAAATTCAGGAATAGCTTGATCATATCGTTTGTCTTTCATAATCAACTGAACAGCACGGTCATAAGCTTCATTTTCAGATAAATCATTACTGATAGATACCTGAGGTACATCATTACCTTCTGTTACAGTAGGCACTACGGGTGTATAGGCTACAGAGACTCGATCTTCTATTTCTTGGTAAAGCTCACGTTGACGCTGTAGCATTTTACCAATTTTGTAACCTTGTTCTTCTGTTGTACCACGAAGTTGATTTACTTCATCTTGTAAAACTTCTAGTTGTTGTTGTAATTCTACTTGAAGCAAATTACGTGTTTTAATCATATTCTCTAGTGCAGCTAATCTTGATTCAATCTTGCTTGTATTACTACTTGAAGCAACATCTGAAACAGGAGCGGGAGCAGCCAATACATGGCTGCTCCCGCTCAAAATCATAGCTGCCAAAATTAATTTTGGCTTCATAATTTATTATCTACTTAATATTAGTATACAAGCACAGCGCGACGGTTTTTAGCAAAAGCGTCTTCGTCACGTGTTTTAATCATAGGTTTTTCTTCACCGTAGCTTACTAATGAAATTTGACCTTCTGAAACACCTAAACTTTGTAGATATTTAGAAACAGCTTGTGCACGTCGCTCACCTAAAGCAATATTATATTCAGGCGTACCACGTTCATCTGCATGACCTTCAATTAATACTTTAACTGAAGCATTATTCACTAAGAAGTCACCATGAGCTTGTAAAAGTTCAGCGTATTGACCACTAACACGTGCTTTATCAAAATCAAAATAAATCACTTGCTCTTGACGAAGTGCATCATATTTTTCACGTAGTATTTCTTCAGCTGATTTTTCAGGTGTAATCGTATCAACTTGAACAGTATCATTGTTTGTTTGTTGATTTGTTTGTTGATTTGTTTGACTTTGGTTAGCTGCACCTTCATCTATATCTGAAGATGAGCTACATGCTGCTAAAGTTAAAACTGGCACAGCAATTAGCAGGCCTTTAAATATTTTGTTAAGTTGCATCGAGTAGATCCCTATTGCTAAAAGTGAAATCAAAATTTGTTAATTATAAAAACGGCGACCAAGCTGGAGCTTTTACCTGTCCTTGAGCTACAGGAAGACGCGCTTTAAAGCGACCGTCCATTGATACCAAAGCTAATACCTGCTTATTATTATGTAACGTACTATAAATTATCATCGAGCCATTTGGTGCTATGCTCGGTGATTCGTCAAGGCGAGTTCTTGTAAGTACTTGAAAGTCACCTGAACTAAGTTCTTTTTTTGCGATATGATAGCGCCCTAATGTGCGGTTTACCATAATCAAATCTTTTCCATCTGGTGTAATTGAGCCTGCCAGATTCATACTACCGTCAAAAGTCAATCTACGGGTTTTGCCAGTCGTTAAATTTACGCTATAAATCTGAGCATTACCACCCCTTTCCGACGTAAATATGATCTCGTTGCCATTTGGATGCCAACTCGGTTCAGTATCAATACTTCTATGGCGTGTAATACGGCGTTCAACACGTGTTTTTAAATCTAAAACATAGACTTCCGTTGCACCTTTTTTATCTTTTGATAAAACAATTGCAAGCTTGCTTCCATCTGGTGAAAACTTAGGTGCACCATTTATTCCTCTATACGAAGTAACAAGCTCTCTTTTTCCTGTATAAATGTCTTGAATGTAAATCTGACTCTGTCTGTTTTCAAAAGTAACATAAGCAAGTTTAGTTGCATCCGGTGACCAAGTAGGTGACATTAAAGGTTCTTTAGAACGCAATAATACTTGTTCATTTTGACCATCGTAGTCAGCAACAACTAACTGGTAAGGTCGTTGTTCTGTATCGCGTACAACAACATAAGCAACTTTTGTTAAAAATGCACCACGCTCACCAGTAAGCGCTTCATAAATAACATCACTGATACGATGACCATAACGACGAAACCTATCTTCTGTTATAACCGTTTGGCGTGCATCTAATATATGATCTTGTGCATTCATTAATTTGCCATTGGCTAACATTTGCGTTTGACCACCTGTGATCTGGCCACGATAAATATCGATTAATTCATAGCTTATTAAATATCGGTCTCCGGCCTGTTGCGTTACTTTCCCAACAACGATGGTTTCAACTTTTTCAGCAGCCCAAGCACTATAATCAACTTCATTATCTTGAGACGGTTTTTGTGGCATATTAATCGTTGCAATTGGATTAAATTTACCGCTTCTGCGTAAATCTGCCGCGATTACGTCAGATATTCTAGAAGGCATTTCACCAATACCTTCATATTTAAAAGGTACAATTCCAATTGGCCTTGCGCCATTCACCCCATCTGTAATAACAATTTCTAATACTGCAAAGCTCGGCAAGCTGATACTTGCCATTACTGTTACAAAACTAAATAAAACTAAGCTTTTAAGCCGATTTAACATGAGAGCCCTTAAAAATCAGGTTTAAATGTAAAATTAATATTTTTAAGCTGTTCAAAAACAGCTCTGTCTTTTGATACTGGTAATGTATCAGCCATACGTATAGAACGTAAAGCCGCTTCACACACAAGTTTATCACCACCTAATGAAATAGCCTTAGTTACAAGACCGTTGAAAGCTAATCTAATGTTCAAACGACATTGCTTTCCTTTCATTTTTTCATCTTTTAAGAAGTTTTGTGCAATGCGCGCCATAATCATAGCTTTATATTTTTCAACCTCAGTTAATACCTGCTGCTGCTTTGCTTTAGCTCTAACGGCTTGTTCTTGCGCTAGTTGCTCTTGAAGCAATTGTTCTTCAAGTGCTTTTTGACGTGCAGCTTCAGCTTTACGTTTTTCTTCAACTTCTTTTTGTTTGCGTGCTTTTTGCGCATCCGCTAAGGCTTTTTCTTCTTTTTTACGTTTTTTTGCTGCTGCTTTTGCCGCTTTCTCAGCTTTTTCTTTATTCGCTTTCGCTTTCGCTGCTTTATTTTGTTCAATTTTTTGTTTTGCTTTGGCTTTTTTAGTCGCTGCTTCTGCTTTTTTCTTTTCACGTTCCTTAGCTTGACGTTGTTGCTCTAATTTTTTAATACGACGTGCTTCTGCTTGACGCTTTTTTCTAGCCTCATTCGCTCTTTTTTCTAAATTTTTAATGCGCTGTTCTTCTTTGCGCTTTTTAGAAACATCATTATTTTTAAGCTCTTTTATTCGTTGCTCTACCGCTTTTTGATCTACAGAAATAGCCTCTATTGCTTTTTCTTGGTTCAAAGTAACTTGTAAAACATCAGGTGTATCATCTTCAAATGAAACACTGATCACTAACCCTATTGCTAATACAATATGTAAAGCGGATGATTTTAATAAAGATGGAAATATTTCGTTTAATGTCACTATTAATTCTCAAATGATTCGGTCATTAAACCGACTGAAGGTACGCCCGCTCTTTTCAAAAAATCCATCAATAATAATACTTCTTGATAAGATACACGCCCATCACCTTTAATCATAACGGGGGTTTTTGGGTTTTTATCTAACGCAAGTTTAACTTGTGCAGCAATATCGATTGCATCCATTTCAGCTTCAGGATCAATACCAATAGAAGCAAAGTATTTTCCCTGCGCGTTAATTGAAACAATTATCGGCGGCGCTTCTTTGGTTTCAACTAATTCAGACTGTTCCATCTTAGGTAGGTCAACATCAACACCATGAGTGATTGTTGCAGCTGTAGCCATAAAAATAATAAGCAGTACCAACATGACATCGATATAAGGTACTACATTGATTTCAGCAACCGGACGGCGTTTTTTTCTTTGGTACATTAAACTTTAGTCTCACTTTTTGCTACCGCTTGACGATGAAGAATATTAGAAAACTCTTCCATGAAATTACCATAGTTAGAGTCTAACTTTTCAACTTTATGAGCAAATCGATTATAAAATACGACCGCAGGTATTGCAGCAAATAACCCCATTGCTGTTGCGATCAATGCTTCAGCTATACCTGGTGCGACCATTTGCAATGTGGCTTGTTTCACAGCACCTAAGGAAATGAATGCATTCATAATTCCCCATACTGTGCCAAATAAGCCAATATAAGGACTAATAGAACCAACCGTTGCTAAAAATGATAAGTTAGCTTCTAATTTTTCAATCTCTCTTGATAATGCAACACGCATTGACCTATGTGTGCCATCCATAATGGTGCCTGAAGAAGCCATGTTATTTTTTGAAAGACGAGCAAACTCTTTAAAGCCTGAACAAAATAAACTCTCCAATCCCTCCAAAGAATTTGTACGTGCTGATAATTCGTTATATAGCTTGCTTAAATCGCTTCCTGACCAAAATCTATCTTCAAATTTTCTTGAACTAACATGCGCTTGTTTTAACACTTTTTGACGCTGAAAAATCATAGTCCAAGATATCACTGATAAAGCGAGTAATATCAACATAACAATTTGAACTAAAAAACTTGCTTTAATGATTAAATCGAAAAATGACAATTCTGATGACACTATATTTACCTCAATACTTTATTAAAATGGCAAGTTAAACTGATAAACTTTTATCTATTAGAAATAAATAATACAAATAGTTCACTCTATTATTGTATTTTTGCCTATTTCGAAACGACTCTAGTGTAACCAGTCGATAATGCTGTGACAATCAATTTACTATGAAATACAAAATATTCAGTTAAATAACAAACATCTTTAAAAATATTATTAAATAATATGATGTTTTATGCATAATTTTTGAATAACAAGCAAAAACTCTTTATAAAATCAGAGTGAAAATAGGAAAACTAATCGTTTAAAAATAACCCAGCAAAAACAAAGCGAATAAAAATCAATTAGATATCAAAACTTAACAATTTATTAATCTATTTAAAACCATGGAAATAATTATTCGACATTAGTTTTTTTAATGCGAAACTTTAATTTTTCTAGTTTGAAGCCCGACCAGTTTAACTATATTATTCTTCCCGTACCTTGCTAAGACATGTAGAGCACTTCTCTACGGCACAGATACTTAATAATATGATGATAAATTTATTCGTATTATGAACTCATTTAAAGTGAAACTTTAGATAAACCCTGGATTCCCTTCCAACTTGTTGTTTTGCTCGCACACTGTGCGGGCTTTTTTTTTGCCTAAAATTTAGCGTCAACTAAACGCTAACTAAATAAGTTAATATTTTGGGGCATAAATACAAAATGACTCAGTTTTACTTGCCAACTCAATACAACATCACATATCGCGTCATATTTTGGATATAAAAAATAAAGAGAACTTAGTACCAAAATAGTTTGCAAGAAAACACTCAAAGGATATCTGGTATCAATTAACTTCATTGCCGTACCAAAAGATGATTTCAAGGTGTTATTTTCAAGGTCTACACTATATAACTCATCTAACAATAAATGTGTTAAAGCACCTAAGGTAATAAATACCCCCACTAATAAAGAAACATTCAAAGATTGCGATAGCAATAATGACAGTGTCACTCCGATCAAAGAAAACATGATAATAGCAAATAAAGAATGAAAGCTTCCTCTATGAACAGTTAACTTTTCAAATACGGGTTTAATCATGTAATGAGTTGAGAAATAAATGACGAGTGTAAAAAACCATACGGCAACTAAAGATGATTGTGGCACAAGTAAAGAAAAACTTGCGCAGAGCACTAAGCCTAAAATGCTAAAGAGCCAGTCTATTGAAGTTGAGTTGTCCGCATCTAGATCAGGTAATAATCCTGATAGAGCTCCAATCAAAAACAATGTGATACTTTGTGGCGCTGTTGCAATATGTGTATTGAGTATAACAGAGCTCAATGCGGCACTCGTTAAAATGCTTGCTTTTAAATGTGTCGCGAAATTAGCCAAACGCTTTATTTACCTTACGAGAATTAAGTAAGAAAATTATTTTAAATCCATTAATTTTCTTTATTGGCTGCTTTTAAGCCAAAATGTTGATATGCACGATCACTGACAATTCGACCACGAGGAGTACGTTGAATAAACCCTTGCTGTATTAAATAAGGTTCAATTACGTCTTCTATCGTTTCTTTTTCTTCACTAATCGCTGCTGCTAAGTTATCTAAACCAACTGGACCGCCCATAAATTTTTCAATAATAGCTAATAAGTACTTTCGATCCATAAAATCAAAACCAGATTTATCAACATCGACCATATCTAAAGCTTGTTGCGCAATATCCAGTGTAACAGTGCCATCACCTTTTACTTGGGCAAAATCACGTACTCGACGTAATAATCTATTTGCAATACGCGGTGTTCCCCTTGATCTTTGCGCAATTTCAATTGCACCTTGTTCATCCATAGGTAAGTTTAAAAAATCTGCTGAACGGTTCACTATGCTAGATAAGTCTTCAACTGAGTAAAACTCTAATCTTTGCACTATGCCAAATCGGTCTCTTAGCGGAGATGTTAAAGAACCCGCCCTGGTAGTTGCACCTATTAAAGTAAAAGGCGGAAGGTCCAATTTGATAGAACGAGCAGCAGGACCTTCACCTATCATAATATCTAATTGGTAATCTTCCATTGCAGGGTAAAGAATCTCTTCCACTTGCGGACTTAATCTATGAATTTCATCAATAAACAGCACGTCATCTTGTTCTAAGTTAGTCAACAGTGCGGCCAAATCTCCTGCTTTTTCAAGAACAGGCCCCGAAGTTGTTTTAATATTCACACTTAATTCATTAGCGACAATATTTGCTAAAGTTGTTTTACCTAGGCCTGGGGGGCCAAAAATCAATAAATGATCTAAAGGTTCAGAACGTGCTTTGGCTGCTGCAATGAATATTTCCATTTGCTTTTTAACATGGTGCTGACCTGTGTAGTCGACTAATAGCTTTGGCCTGATAGCTCTATCAACAACATCTTCATTACCTTGTACCTGCGCTTCAATCAGCCTATCTGCTTCTATCATTTTACCTACTTAAACTATTTTCAATTTAAACTTTTAAATCATGGATTTTAATGCGGCTTTAATTAATTGCTCTGACGTAAGCCCTTTACCATTATTACTTTTTGCTGCTTTAACCGACTTTTGTGCTTGTATTTGTTTATAACCTAAGGTCATTAATGCCGCAATGGCATCATCTTCTGCGGTATCAGCAATAGGCGCACCTTGCATTTCAAGTTCAATACCATCAGCTGCCATTGAATCAGTATATGGGGTAAATAAATCCATCCCCCAATCTTTTAATCTATCTTTCATTTCAAGCACTAAACGTTCTGCTGTTTTTTTACCAACACCTGGTATTTTAACTAAGGTTGAGGCATCTTCATTTTGTACACATCTTACAAACTGCTCAGCCGACATACCAGACAAAATAGCTAATCCTAGTTTAGGTCCAACCCCATTGGCTTTTAATAACTCACGAAATAATGCGCGTTCTGTTTTATTGTTAAAACCATATAATAACTGAGCATCTTCACGAACAACAAAATGAGTATATACAGTTGCAGTCTCACCTTCAGCAGGTAAGTTATAGAAACTTGTCATTGGAAGTTGTACTTCGTATCCGACCCCACTCACGTCTAATAAAATTTCTGGTGGTTGCTTTTCCAGTAAAATCCCACTTAATCGCCCTATCATTATTTTACCTTATTAGTTTTATCTATCTTAATCGACCACGAACTACTTTTTTAGCTTGGCCTGCTAATTTAATTAAGTTTTGTTGAGAGTGGCCATGACACATGGCAATTGCAAGCGCATCGGCTGCATCAGCTTGAGGTGTTGATGGCAATTTTAAAATCGCTTTTACCATATGTTGCACTTGCTTTTTATCTGCAGCACCAGTTCCTACAACCGCTTGTTTGATCTGTCTAGCCGAGTAATCAGAAACAGGTAAATCAGCCATAGTGGCAGCTACAATTGCAGCACCTCTCGCCTGCCCTAACTTTAAAGCAGAATCTGGATTATGAGCCATAAAAACTTGCTCAATTGCAAATGTATCAGGTTTGTATTGCGCAATAAGCTGGGTTACACCTTGGTAAATCATTTTCAAACGCTCAGGTATTGGCCCTCCACCTAAACGTATACAGCCACTGCCTAAATATGTAAACCGACTACCTTGTTGATCTATGACACCATAACCTGTTAATCGAGAACCAGGATCTATTGCAAGAATGACAGCCAAAAAAAACCCCAAGATAATTATTTAAAGAAATGAGATGATGGCTGATAACTGTATAAATTACCAGTATTTTAAACTAAATATTTCTATGTTTATTTAAAACGCGTATTAAAATAAAAAAGGCGACCTAAGTCGCCTTCTAACAATACAATTTATTTAAAAATCATATTTGATACAGTTTATTTTTCAGACTCTTTTTCAGGTAATGCAACTGCAACTGCTAATTCAACTAATGAATCAGGGTTGGCAACACTCGGTGCATTTGTTAATAAACAAGATGCTTGTGTTGTTTTAGGGAATGCAATTACATCACGAATATTATCTGTACCACATAACAACATTGCTAAACGGTCTAAACCAAATGCTAAACCCGCATGAGGAGGCGTACCATATTTTAATGCATCAAGTAAGAAACCAAACTTATCTTCTTGTTCCTGAGTTTCAATACCTAAAATACGAAATGCTGCAGCTTGCATGTCATTATTATGAATACGAACAGAACCACCGCCTACTTCATAGCCATTTAATACCATGTCATATGCATCTGAAATAGCTGAAGCGGGACTTGCTTCAAGTTCAGCTGCGGTCATATCTTTAGGTGCTGTAAATGGATGATGCACTGCATGTAATGTACCTTCATCATCTTCTTCAAACATTGGGAAATCAACAACCCAAAGTGGTGCCCATTTGTTTAAATCTGTTAATTCTAAGTCAAGGCCAACTTTAAGACGAAGTGCCCCCATTGCTTCGTTTACAACATTTGTTTTATCAGCACCAAATAAAATAATATCACCAGTTTGGGCATTGGTGCGCTCGAGTAAAGTATTGATCACATCTGCATTTAAGAATTTAGCAACAGGAGATTGCACGCCTTCAGCACCTGCAGCACGGTCGTTCACTTTCATCCAAGCCAGACCTTTAGCACCATAAATACCAATGAATTTAGTATATTCATCAAGTTGCTTACGAGATAACTTAGCGCCACCTGGCACGCATAATACTGCTACACGGCCCTTTTCATCATTAGCTGGACCTGAGAAAACTTTAAACTCAACGTCTTTCATTAAATCTGCAACATCAATAAGTTCTAACGGGTTACGCAAATCAGGCTTATCAGAACCATAACGCGTCATAGCCTCAGCATATTTCATTACTGGGAAAGCACCTAAATCAACATTGAGTAATTCTTGCCACATGTCAGCAATTAGTTTTTCTGTCATAGCACGTACTTGATCTGAGCTCATGAAAGAAGTTTCAATATCTATTTGAGTAAACTCAGGCTGGCGGTCAGCACGTAAATCTTCATCACGAAAACATTTAACAATTTGATAATAACGATCAAAACCAGACATCATCAGTAATTGCTTAAACAATTGTGGTGATTGTGGTAACGCGTAGAACGAACCTTTATGAACACGGCTTGGTACTAAATAGTCACGTGCACCTTCAGGTGTTGCTTTTGTTAATACGGGTGTTTCAATATCTAAGAAATCATTACTGTCTAAAAAGTTACGAACAAAACTGCTTGCCTTGGCACGCAATTTAATACGATCGCTCATTTCTGTGCGACGTAAGTCTAGGTAACGGTATTTAAGGCGCATTTCTTCAGAGTTTTTTTGATTAAAATCTAATGGTAATGGCTCAGAACGATTTATGATTTCAAGGCTTTTACCTAAAATTTCAACTTCACCTGTTGCCATGTCTTTATTTATTTGACTCTCAGGGCGAGCGCGTACAATACCTGTTAATTTAACACAAAACTCATTACGTAAACCTGTAGCACTATCCATTAAACCTGCAACATCTGGATCAAATACGACTTGTACAACACCTTCTCTATCTCTTAAGTCAACAAAGATTAAGCCGCCTAAATCACGACGTTTGTTGATCCAACCACATAGTTCAACAGTTTGATCTACATGAGTATTGTTTAGTTGTCCGCAGTATATCGAGCGCATAGTGTTCCTATCAGTCAAAAGACCTGATGAATAGTTTTAAATTATGGGTGCTGATTATACCCAAATAACATATAAATGCGAGGATAAGGCTTAGCATTTAGCGGCAAGATCATTATAAATCTGAGTAAATTCAGCTGTAGTACGCTAGGGTTTTAAACATATAGAAAAGCAATCAAAGAAATACTTATTTTTAATGTAGATAAAATAACAGAGATGAAGTAATACTAATAGCAGTAAACAAGAATACTTTATTTTTAAAGTTAATAAATATGATTTAGGAAGTAAAAATGAAATGAGGTTTTTATTTTATATTTGGTTATAAAAGCATTAAACCATTTTAAAAAACGAACTAATAAATTAAATATTTTTTATAATATATAATTTACGTTTGATCTTTACGCAGTATGCTCCTGACTCAACTCTTATATAGTAAAAATAAAAGAGTGGCGTCCCCAAGGGGATTCGAACCCCTGTTACCGCCGTGAAAGGGCGGTGTCCTAGGCCTCTAGACGATGGGGACAC
>NZ_FOLO01000108.1 GCF_900112265.1 Pseudoalteromonas denitrificans DSM 6059
AGCAAGTAAAGAGTAACAATAGGTCGTTCTGTCACTATACTGTCATAATATTTGTTAAACCGTGCTGAAGAAGCTCAAACTCAAGAGTCTTAATATAGATATCAATTACTTGAGTTTAATCAATATTAAAGCTTAAACTGTAATAATTATAAAATATATCAATATTTAAAAATAAATCCCCTTTCACTTTTGCGATAGGGGATTAGTTTTTATAGAATACCCCATTGCTTAAATAGAAAGACTGTTATGAACGCTATTTTTTACGTTTTAAAACACATTAATGAGCAAGATGAAGCTGAGCTGGATAAATCAATCCCAGCTCATTTTGATTTGGCTGCACGCTTAGCAGCAGATCAATTCAGGCTTGGAAAACGTGTTTTTATCTATACTAATGGAACAACTGACTCTCATGTCATTGATGAATATTTATGGTCTTTTGAAGCAAATAGCTTTGTACCGCATAATCTTCAAGGCGAAGGTCCTGCAAATGGTGCACCTGTAGAAATAGGGCATTCCACACCAGTGGGAAATAGAAAAGTTTTAATTAATTTGGCGACAAATGTGCCAGATTTTATAAATAGATTTAATCAAGTTTTTGATTTTGTACCAGACGATCAGATGCTTAAACAAGCAGCCAGAGATCGCTATAAATATTTACGTCAAATGGGCGTCAATATGACAACACAAGATATTGAAACAAAATCTAACAGTTAAATTAAAAAATTACATAAAGGCTCCAATAATGGAAAAAACATATAACCCGCAAGATATTGAACAAGCTTTATATCAAGATTGGGAAGAAAAAGGCTACTTTAAACCATCTGGTAAAGGTGAAGCTTATTCAATCATGATCCCGCCACCAAATGTCACTGGCAGCTTGCATATGGGTCATGCTTTTCAACATACCATTATGGATACTTTGACACGTTTAAAGCGTATGCAGGGTAATAATACTTTATGGCAAGTTGGTACCGATCATGCGGGTATTGCGACTCAAATGGTAGTTGAACGAAAACTTGCGGCAGAAAACGGCCCGACACGTCATGAACTTGGTCGTGATGCATTTATTGATAAAATTTGGCAATGGAAAAATGAATCAGGTGGCGCAATCACTAAACAAATGCGTCGTTTAGGTGATTCTGTTGATTGGGATCGTGAACGCTTTACGATGGATGAAGGTTTATCTGAAGCAGTTCAAGAAGTATTTGTACGTTTACATAAAGATAAATTAATTTATCGCGGTAAACGATTAGTAAACTGGGATCCTAAATTACATACAGCGATTTCAGACTTAGAAGTTGAAAATAAAGATAAAAAAGGTCATATGTGGAACTTACGATACCCACTTGCTGATGGCCTTAAAACATTGGATGGCAAAGATTACATTGTTGTAGCAACTACGCGACCAGAAACCATGTTAGGTGATACAGGAATTGCAGTAAATCCAAAAGACGAACGTTATGTAAATTTAATTGATAAAGAAGTTTTATTACCCATAGTTAATCGCCGTATTAAAATTGTTGCCGACGATCATGCTGATATGGAAAAAGGTACTGGTTGTGTCAAAATCACACCTGCACATGACTTTAATGATAACGAAGTAGGTAAACGCCATAAATTAACTATGGTCAATATCTTCGATAAAAATGCAGCCGTATTAACTCAAGGTGAATGTTACAGCTTTGATGGGAAAGAACTTGATATAAAAACAGAAATCCCTGAACGTTTTCATGGCATAGACCGTTTTGCTGCTCGTAAACTGATTGTCGCTGAATTTGAAGCAGCAGGCTTATTAGAAAAAATTGAAGACCACGCATTAACCGTTCCTTACGGTGATCGCTCTGGTGTCGTTATTGAACCTTTATTAACTGACCAATGGTATGTACGAGTTGCGCCTATGGCCGAACAAGCAGTTGAAGCCGTAGAAAATGGAGATATCCAGTTTGTACCAAAACAATATGAGAATATGTACTTCTCGTGGATGCGTGATGTACAAGATTGGTGTATTTCACGCCAACTTTGGTGGGGACATCGAATTCCAGCTTGGTATGACGAAGCCGGAGAAGTTTACGTAGGTCGTTCAGAAGCTGAAGTACGTAAAGAAAATAACCTGAGTGATGATATTAAATTAAAACAAGACGAAGACGTATTAGATACCTGGTTTTCTTCGGCTCTTTGGACTTTTTCAACGCAAGGTTGGCCAGCACAAACAGAAGATTTAAAAACTTTTCATCCATCAGATGTATTAGTGACAGGTTTTGATATTATTTTCTTCTGGGTTGCACGTATGATCATGATGACCATGCACTTTAATAAAGATGAAAATGGAAAGCCACAAGTACCTTTTAAAACCGTTTATGTGACTGGTCTTATTCGTGATGAAACTGGCGATAAAATGTCTAAATCTAAAGGTAATGTATTAGACCCATTAGATATGATTGATGGTATTGATCTTGAAAGCTTAGTTGAAAAGCGTACTGGCAACATGATGCAGCCAAAACTCGCAGCTAAAATAGAGAAAAGCACACGTAAAGAGTTTGCCAAAGGAATAGAAGCCCATGGTACAGATGCATTACGTTTCACATTAGCAGCTATGGCATCAACAGGTCGCGATATAAATTGGGATATGAACCGATTAGAAGGTTATCGTAATTTCTGTAATAAAATTTGGAATGCAAGCCGTTATGTATTAATGAATACTGAAGAGCAAGACTGTGGTTTTACTAACACGCTTACAAAAGAGTATTCTTTAGCTGATCGCTGGATTTTAGGTCAGTTTGAACAAACCGTAAAAACATTTACTGAACAATTAGATAGCTACCGTTTTGATTTAGCCGCTAACACTATTTATGACTTCACTTGGAATCAATTCTGTGGTTGGTATTTAGAGCTTACTAAACCGGTATTAACGCAAGGTAATGAAGTAGAACAACGTGGTACACGCCATACGTTAATCACAGTTTTAGAAAGCCTTTTACGTTTAATGCACCCATTAATGCCATATATCACAGAAACAATCTGGCAACGTGTTGCACCGATTGCTTCAATTGAAACCAAAAATAGCAGCATTATGGTTCAGACATACCCTTCATTTGATGAATCTAAAGTAGATATAGATGCAATAGCTGATTTAGAATGGGTGAAACAATTCATTTTAGCTATCCGTAACATTCGTGGTGAAATGGATATTAGTCCAAATAAACCACTTAACGTATTGCTTAAAAATGTATCTAGTGACGATAAACGTCGTTTAGATGACAACAAAACATTTTTAGCATCTTTAGCTAAACTCGAAAGCTTTACAGCACTCAGTGATGATGAAGAAGCTCCTGCAAGTGTTACCGCAATGGTTGGCTCTTTAGAAGTACTTATTCCTATGGCTGGTTTAATTGATGTTGCTGCAGAAGTAACTAGGTTAAATAAGCAGTTAGAGAAACTAGAAAAAGAGCTTAGCAGAGTTGAAGGTAAGTTAAATAACGAAAAATTCGTTAGTAAAGCACCAGAAGCAGTTTTAGCAAAAGAAAAAGCAATTTTTACAGAATTAAGTGAAGCTAAAGCTAAATTAGTTGAACAAAAAGTTACAATTGAAAATTTATAATTCGTAATTATTAAAATCCCCTTATCATTTATGGTAAGGGGCACTTCAAACACCCACTATTTATTCAACAACAAATTCCCGACTTTCCACCACAAAAACCAGCCATTTGATTGCAAGTAACGAGTCCCCATATTGTTATGCAACTTATATTAGGTACAATGATTTTATCAGTAATATGCTGATACAAACTATAAAAAAATCATCGACTAGGGATTTAAAAATGAAAGAAATTTTAGCAGGCTTATTTTTAGCAACACTTTCAGGCTCTGCATTTTCAGCTCAAACTGAATCATGTGGTTATTGGGAATACTATACTGTTGAAGTGTGTGATGAAAGACAAGTAAGCGTTACAAAAGATTATACCGCATGTGAATATTTTGGTGGTATGAGAAATGGGGAAGCGCTTGAATTTTGGCAAACTTTAGAAGGCAATGTTAGCTGTCCAAGTAATTACAGAACATTAACACTTACAAGCGAAAGCCATTACACTAAAACAGTTTCAGAAACAGAGCGCTATAATTGCAGAAATGAAACTCGTCGTTTCTGGGTAAATGAAGGCGGTCCTAACTGTGGCTTTGATCCACGTAAAGTTGATGATAAAAAATAAAATTTAACAAAAATATGTAAGTACAAAAAATGCCAATCAGTTAACTGATTGGCATTTATTATATTATTCTTTTCTTTATAAGAATATTAAGCCATATTTACTTATTCGTTACCCACTGATGGGTTTGCTTTTTCGGCTTGAATACGCATATAAATTTCTTCACGATGTACTGATATATCTTTTGGTGCATTTACACCGATACGTACTTGATTACCTTTAACACCCAGTACAGTAACTGTAACTTCATCCCCGATCATCAGGGTTTCACCAACGCGACGTGTCAGTATTAGCATGCGCTTGCTCCTAGTATTTCAAAAATTAAAAGATTCCGTCCCTTCTTATTTTAAAGAATAAAACAACGAAAAGTAAGTAAAAGTTCTAATTGATTATTTTCATACCTTTTATTAAAGCTTTTTATTACTAAAAAGCAATAAAAGACAAGCAATTAGTTAATAAAACTTTAAGCCAAATACATATCACATAGAAATAATTTCATTTACATATGACTTGATTATTTACCTATTTTAAGCTTTTTTAAAAACCCAAGCTTGCACACTATCAAGTGCCGAAACTAAGTTTTCAGGTTGTGAGCCACCTGACATGAATGCCATATCAAGGTGACTGTAAACCTTTTTTAAGATTTAAGC
>NZ_FOLO01000029.1 GCF_900112265.1 Pseudoalteromonas denitrificans DSM 6059
TGGAAGTGCCATATTAAATCCTTTAATTTTTAATTAAATTGACTATAACACCACCGCTACAAAATATGTAGCAGAAAAAACATAAAAAAGATCCAATTAAGGATCTTTTTGCACAAAATATGAAATTATTTTTTAAAAATCAATTCAAATTAGCAAGCTGTGCCAATAATTTTTGATTTTCAGATTCGATATGTTTATAAAATTCTGTATCAGATAGTTTTGATGCAGCAGCTTCATCAATTACGATTACTGCATCACGGTGAAGTTGTAATGCAGAAGCAGGACAAATAGCTGCCAGAGGCCCTTCAACCATGTCTTTAATTGCATCAGCTTTACCTTCACCGGTTGCTAATAATACAACTTTGTTGGAATCTAAAATAGTCCCTATTCCCATGGTGATAGATAAGTGGGGCTGATATTCATCTTCAGCAAAAAAACGTGCGTTATCGTCAATTGTTGCTTGCGTTAAGGTTTTTACTCGAGTGCGAGATGTTAAGCCTGAAGAAGGTTCATTAAAGCCAATATGTCCATTTCGACCAATACCAAGTAGTTGCACATCAATACCACCAGCCTGTACTATTTTTTCTTCATACTCATTACACGCTAAAACTGGATTAACCGCATCTCCAGGAGGTACATGCGTATTACTATTTACAATATTAATATGGTTGAATAACTGCTCAGTCATAAAATGACGGTAACTTTGTGGATGCTCACCTTTTAAACCTAAATACTCATCCAAATTAAAGCTGGAAACTTCAGCAAAACTAACTTCATCTTGCTGATTTTTTTTTATTAATTCCTGATAAAGTGCGACCGGAGTTGAACCTGTTGCTAAACCAATTACAGAGTTAGCTTTATTTTTAATTTGCTCAATAAAAATATTAGCACCGTATTGAGCCACTTCTGTAGCATCTTTTAAGATAACAATTTGCATATGAATTAACTCTTATAAAAATTAGAAAATGGGATCTATGGTTAATAACCCGTGCAAGATATAATTAACCATAGATCAAAAACCTAAACGGGATACGATATATATTAGGTTTCAACCATAATTGACAACGCTGTCATTATTGCTTTTTTAACTACGTCTGTAAAGTAAAAGTAAAATAATTTTTAAGTAAATATTATTAGATTTATACACTCACTAAAATTTTACGTTTAAACATCCAATGTAATAACAATAATTGCACAGCTAGTAATGAAAAAATACTCAGTAATGGCTGCCACGTTTCAGGGCCAGATAAAACCAACCCACCAAATATGCTGTTTGCGATATATTCCCAGTTCACTATGCTTGAGGCTAAATAAATCATAATTGAATTAGCACCAATAATCACAAATGGATAAACACATTTTCTGTAATTTAATACATCCACAAACACATAAAATACTCCAAGAAAAATAGCACTCCATCCTGATGTAACTAAAACAAATGAACTGGTCCATAAATCTTTATTAACCGGAAATATTAAATCCCAACTCCAACCTAATGCTAAACACATAAAACCTGAACCAACCAAAATACCAGCTGCTTTGCATTCACCTAAAGTGGGCGCTTTTGCAATTAACCTTCCTGCAAATACCCCTAAAACAGCATTCGCAATAGCAGGTATGTTTGATAACAAACCTTCAGGATCCGTTGCTCTGTTTTGATAACTAATTCCAGGTAAAAAATGTTGATCTATCCAAGCGTTCCAACTTCCATGCATAGTCAAAATACCAGCATTGCCACCAGGAACGGGAATAAAACAAAGCCAAATCCAATAACCAACTAAAATACTAGCAACAGTAACTATTTGAAATTTTAATGAAGTATGCCATATCAACATGATGGCAAAAAACCATGCTATCGCAATACGACCCAATACACTTGCATAGCGAATTTCATCAAAAGAGGCTGGCAAGCCTGTTCCCCACCCATGATTATAAAATATGCCTAAAATACATAATAATAATAATCTCTTAATTGCTTTTTTATACATGGGTAAACGCTCTGACAAGGCGAGATGATCTATTCGCTTTGGTGATAACCCCATCACAACACCTGAAAGAAAGATAAATAGAGGAAAAATCAAGTCATAAAATGTAAAGCCATGCCACTGACTATGTAATGTTTGCATTTCTGCAACCTGCCAACCAGCCCAACCTGTTAAAATAAATAAGGCAGCAAATATTTTTTCACCACCTAAAATCCAAAACATATCTATGCCACGTAATGCATCTAAAGAAGCTAACCTTTTTTTAGTTGTATTTTTATTTTCATTAGATTTGGTCTGTTCTTTTGTCATAATCTAACCTTGTTATTGATTTAAAATATACATCATCTATAAATAAAAAAACCCGCTTATACTACTTATAGGAGCGGGGTTTTTGTCCAGGGATTTTACAAATTATTACTCTGTGATTTTATTACCAGAAATGTACGTTGCTAATGGGTATTGGTTTTCATCTAATAAAACAAAATCAGCATTATAACCAATTTCAATTTTGCCTTTTGTTTTTCCTAAGCCTAAATATTCTGCGGGATAGGCTGACGCCATGCGCAAAGCTTCATCTAAACTAATATCTAAAGTATTTACCGTATTGCGTACAGCCGACGCCATATCTAAAACACTTCCAGCTAATTCACCTGTAGAAGAATTAAGTCTATCGCCTGTACGTATCACTGTTCGACCATCAAAGAAATCAAATTGCATGTCTTCTGTACCAACAACAGGCATTGCATCGGTTACAAGCATAATTTTACCAGTTGGTTTTGTATTTATAGCAAGTTTTGCCGATGCAGGATGTACATGGTGACCATCAACAATCAAGCCACACCAGCTTGTTTGATGCCAAAGTGCAGCACCAACAACACCAGGTTCTCTGGAAGTAAAAGCCGACATTGCATTAAATAAGTGGGTAAAACCATCCGCTCCCGCATCCAGTGCATTCATGGTAGTTTCAAAGTCTGCATTTGTATGACCTAAACATACTTTTACACCACATTTCACCAAACGCTTTACATCTTCAATAGAAACATTTTCAGGTGCTAAGGTGACCATTTTAAGACCTAAGTCTTGACGTTCATAAACTGTAAATTCAGCCTCAGAAATACCGCGTATGAATTTTTCACTATGGGTGCCTTTTTTTGGTAGCGATAAATGAGGTCCTTCAAAATGCACTCCAACTATGCCCGGCATTTTATCTTTTATTGCTTGAGCTACCGCATTTGCAGCTTGATTCATTACTTCAATACTATCTGTTATCAAAGTAGGCATAATGGCCGTTGAACCAAACTGAGCATGAGCGCTTGCAATGTCATGCAAGCATGTAGGCGTTTGTTTTGCATTAAAAAATGCACCTCCACCACCATTAACTTGTACATCAATAAAGCCAGGAACAAGTAATCCCTCAAGTTGTTGAGCATTTTCAACTTCGAGCTGGTTTATTTCGGTTATTTTACCTTGTTCTATTTTTAAAGTGACATTCTTAATAAATTCACTTCCTGTAAAAACATTTTTTGCCCGAAAAAACTGTGCCATATTAATTTTGCCCTACATAAAATATATAAAAGTATCATTTAGTAATTTTAGTTATTTGCCAACGACTGTTGTGCATAATATACAGCACCTATCTCTGGTGGTTGTATTGGTGGTTTAACTATTATTGAAATATCTTGATCTAACCATTTATGTAAAGGTTCAACTAAACCCCCTATCATAGACAATCTTGGCGGGTTTTTTTCAAGTAATTTACGTGCTAAATCACTGATATATGATGCGCCTTCTCGCACTATCACAGAAGCGATTAAATCGCCTTGTTCTGCACTTGCAAACACCATTCGCGCAAGTTGAGCATATGCGCTTGAAGGCTTACCAGCCATTTTTTCAGCAACACTCATAGCATCAGTAGCATCAAAATGTTTTAACATTAAATCTGACATCATAGTTTGTGGGCCAAGTCCATCTAAATCAAGTAAACACGCTTTAACAGCTTCTAAGCCCATCCATGAACCGCTACCTTTATCTCCTTGAGAAAAACCATGACCTCCAAGACTCGTGCCTTTACCATTAATAAATGAAAAGCCACAAGATCCAGTACCTGTAATTATTACAGCCCCATCTTCTCCTTTATGTGCACCTATACATGCAGTATGAAGATCAGTTGTTAGAAACATTTTTTTAAATGGATGATGCCATTGACTAATTTTTTGATATAAACCAGGTAAATTAACACCCGCTAAGCCAAGACCGGCCACAACTTGTTTAACATCATTACTCCCTAAACCTGCATCTTTCATAGCGAATTGAGTTGAGACCATGATAGATTCTAAAGTACGTTCAAGACCATGTAGTGGATTTGCAGGTCCACCCAGACCAGTCCCCACAATACCATCTTTAGTAGAAAATACAGTTGCGCGACATTTAGTTCCACCGCCATCGATCCCTATATATAACTGATTTTCTTTATCACTCATCTCAATCATTAAATGACCCTTAGCCTATAATTCTTTACTTTATTATTTAGGAAAAACCCCAAACAAGTATTTTATTCTCAACTCATGTTTAATTAATGTTACACAATTAATGACAGCGTTGTCATTATATTTTTCAAAAATCTTACAATAAGTATCGTTATTGCACGCTAACCCATTGAAATTTAAGTTTAATTAAATAACACGCAAATTGAATAAATATAAACCTCAATAAAAAATAGTTCACATTATATTTTAGATTTATTTCTTATTATTTGTTCAATTTTTTGCGTCTCGGTCGATATAAAAAATATAGTGCATATTATTGAGATAATCAGATGTCTATTCTAGAAAAAAATATACAACTAAATGTTAATTACAATAATAAAACCCGCACTACAAATACAGTCAAAGTACTAGGAAAGCAAGCTGAATTTAATAAAAAAGCAAAAACAGACACTTCTAATCAACCCCAACCCGATGCTTTAGTTCAGCTCTCAATCCTAGCCTTAACTAAGCAAGGTAATGACGATAATTCAGTCTTTGAGGAAGAGTCATCCCATTTCTCACCCGAGTTGCTACAACAGAAACTTATTCTAGAGAAGTTTTTTGGTAAAAAAATAAACATCAAAAAGCAACTTGATTTAAAAGTGGTGTCTCATAATATAGCTTCAGAAAATCAAAATATTGCACCAGGAAATCAGACTGAAGTTGTTACCATAAACAATAAAGTATTTTTATCCGATGACTGGTTGCAGGTAACTCAAACACATATGAGAGAACAAACACTCAATTTTAATTTAAAAGGTGAATTTGGAATAAACAATAAAAATTTCAATGTGGATTACCAATTTAACTTAACAGAAAAGCAAAGTTCAATCTCCCAAATAGAAGTATCTGCGATTCAATTAAAAGACCCTTTAATAATTCAGTATGGAAGTGCATCTTTATCTGGTTTGAACGGTGAAACAAGCCAAATAGATATAAATCAAGATCAACAAAAAGACAGTTTACCCATGTTTTCAGGAAATGTTGGTTACCTTGTGCATGATAAAAACCAAAATGGTCAGGCTGATAATGGTACTGAATTATTTGGCCCAAATACTGGTAGCGGTTTTAATGAATTATCAAAACTTGATCAAAATAATAATGGGTTCATTGATCCAGAAGATAAAGCTTTTGACAAATTATATATTTGGCATGTTAACGACTCAGGAGATGAAGTTTGGATCAAATTAAGTGATACAAAAATTGAAGGTATTTTATTAAATTCGACTGAAACACCTTTCAACTTTTTTGATAAACAAAATCAGTTGCAAGCCAAAATGACACATTCAAGTATCGCTTTATCAAACTCCGGTGACGTTTTTGGAGTACATGAAATAGATATCAGAGTCTGAGTTATTAAAGTTATGATTAACAAAATCACCTTCAAATTTATCTTGAAGTGACTTATATATAAGAAATTAATGCAAAATATAAAAACCTAGCTAAGCTTGTCTATATAGACTAAGAACAATTATATTAAGTGGAATAAAACAGATCAGGAGAACTAAATGAAATCCATTAAAGTTGCGGATTACATGAATAAACGCCCTGTAACCTTTAAAATTGATATGACCGTTGCAGAAGCCTCAGAAAAATTAATTCAATCCCATCAAATAGGTGGTCCAGTATTAGATATCTATAAACATGTTATTGGTTTTTTATCTGAACAAGAATGTCTCACCCACTTATTAAAAGATACCTATTTAAGTGAGTCTCACTCTACTGTAGAAGACATTATGCGCACCGATGTGTTAACAGTAGGTTGTGATGATTCAGTGCTCGATTTAGCAGAACAAATGACTAAAAACAAACCTAAGCTTTACCCTGTGGTTGACGAAAATGGCAGGTTATTAGGTATAATAACAAGAAACAATATTCTCAATGCAATAGATATTCATCTACGTTCTTTTTATGAAAAAGGTCATGATCGTATCGTTTAATTTAGTAAACCCGTTATAAAATTAAAACGCGCCTTTCAGTACACTTAAAGGCGCATTTTTTGGGCTTCAAACTATTTATCAAGACACCTCATTATTTTAAAACAAAACAATAGATTTCTTTATTTAATTCAAAATTTTATATATTTCGACTTGGATTGTAGAAAAATTAGACTATGCTTTTATCAGATGCTGTAACTCTCATATATTTCATTGATTTTTAATAATAAAAAATTAAGGCGTTTTATGATATCCACCAGCTTTGTCGTTTATTTTATAGCTATTTTAGCACTTACTATCACTATGTTATTAGTATCACATTTATTGAACCCAAAAGTCCCTTTACGCACTAATAACCTACCTTTTGAATCTGGCATAGTGGCACAAGGTGATACCGATATTCGATGGAACGTAAACTATTTTTTAGTGGCTATTTCATTTGTCATTTTTGATATTGAAGCTGTTTTTTTATACATCTGGTCAATTGTAGTGATGGAAGCAGGCTGGCATGGTTTTTTTATTACTTCATTTTTTATATTCATTTTATTAATAGCGCTACTTTATGAAATAAAACAGGGTGCATTTTTATGGGGTGAAAAAACACCCGTTGAAAACGCAACAATTTCTCGGGGTAAGGAGGCTTAAATGCGCTGGAAATTAACCACACCCGAACAACAAATTGATACTCAAGCTGCAGGAATAGAAGAGTTAACACAAAAAAACATCTTGATAACTAAACTTGAAGATTTAGTCGCTTGGGGTCGAGGAAATTCGCTTTGGCCATTTAATTTTGGCCTATCTTGTTGTTATGTTGAAATGGCAACTTCCTTTACAAGTCGCCACGATATTGCTCGTTTTGGTTCAGAAGTGATACGCGCAACCCCAAGAGAAGCAGATTTAATTGTAATTTCAGGTACTGTATTTTTAAAGATGGCCCCCGTTATTCAGCACCTGTATGACCAAATGCTTGAACCCAAATGGGTGATTTGTATGGGGTCATGTGCAAATTCAGGGGGCATGTACGATGTATACAGTGTGGTTCAAGGTGCTGATAGGTTTTTACCCGTTGATGTCTACGTTCCCGGTTGTCCACCAAGACCTGAAGCGCTCATGTACGGTTTAACTTTATTACAACAAGCCATAACACAAGGATATGATAAACAAAAAAGACCATTAAATCGTGTCGTAACGGCCGATGAAATTGCTCAATTTTCGACTCGAAATTTAAGAGATGAAAAAAATACACATCGTATGGCAACAACAACACTTCGAACGCCTGATGGAGTATAAAATATGCCAATAATTAATAATAACAATAAAATTGACAATCATTTAATAAACGCAATTCCAGAACTATTCAGCCATTTCGAACACAGTCATTTTACACCACAAAAAACAGTCGATCAGATTGTCACTTTGTGGATTTCAAATAAAATGTTAATTTCAATTTTATCTTTTATGAAAAGTATATCTGAACCCTTTGATATGCTTTATGATTTATATGCTGTTGACGAAAGATTACGCCTAGATAAAAGCCAAATTCCCGCATTAGATTTTACACTTGTATACCAATTATTATCCATTCAAAGAAACCAACATGTGCGATTTAAAGTCGCCCTTAGCGAAACAGAAATAAGCATAGCCAGTATCTCAAACTTATTTAAAAATGCAAATTGGTATGAAAGAGAGGCGTGGGATTTATTTGGTATTAACTTTAAAGATCATCCACATTTAACACGAATTTTACTTCCACCGACTTTTACAGGTCATCCATTACGTAAAGAATTCCCATGCAGAGCAACAGAAAAAGACCCTTTTTCATTAAATGAACAGAAACTACAAAAAGAGCAACAAGCACTCAAGTTTATTCCTGAACAATGGGGTATGAAAAAAAACAACGATAGTAATGATTATATGTTTTTGAATTTAGGACCTAATCATCCGAGTGTGCATGGTGTATTTCGTATTGCTTTACAACTTGATGGTGAACGCGTCATTGATGCAGTACCCGATATAGGCTTTCATCATAGAGGAGCAGAAAAAATAGCCGAACGTCAAACTTGGCATGGCTTTATTCCATATACAGACCGCATAGATTATTTAGGCGGTGTGATGAATAATTTCCCTTATATTTTAGCGATTGAAAAGCTGGCAGGTATAGAGGTTTCTGAACGCGTCAAATGCATTCGCGTTATGTTATCTGAATGTTTTCGTATATTAAGCCATATGTTATTTTTTGGTACTTTTGCCCAAGATATAGGCCAGCTATCTCCCATCTTTTATTTATTCATAGACAGAGAAAAATTATTTGCAATCATAGAAGCCATTACAGGCGCTCGCATGCATCCAAGCTGGTTTCGTATTGGTGGTTTAGCACAAGACTTACCTCAAGGCTGGGATAAGATGATGACTGAGTTTGTTGATTATTTTCCTGCTAAATTAGATGAATATGAAATTATGGTGATGCAAAATAGCATCATTAAAAAACGTAGTATTGGTATAGGTCAGTATACAAGCCAGCAGGCTATAGATTGGGGCATAACGGGTGCAGGTTTACGTGCTACAGGTTATGATTACGATTTACGTAAAAAGTCACCTTATAGTGGTTATGAAAACTATGATTTTTTAGTACCCATTGATGATAAAGGCGATGCATATTCTCGGTGTAAACTCAGAGTAGAAGAAATGCGCCAAAGTATTTCTATTATCAAACAATGTATTAAAAATATGCCTCAAGGCCCGTATAAAGCAGAACACCCTTTAACAACACCACCCATGAATAACTTAAGCAAACATGATATTGAAACACAAATTCAGCACTTTCTAAATGCCAGTTGGGGGGCGGTTATGCCCAAAGGAGAATCCTCATTTGCCGTTGAAGCAACTAAAGGCATAAACAGCTATAGCATAATTAGTGATGGTACAAGCTCAAGTTATCGGACGCGGATCCGAACACCTTCTTTTGCACATTTACAGATGATCCCTGAAATATCAAAAGGCCTTATGTTGGCAGATTTAATCGTCATAATCGCCAGTATAGACTTTGTTATGGCAGATGTGGATAGATAAAAATAAAGCGGTAATAAATACAAGGAGCAGCTAATGACATTACAACTAGAGATCCCAACTAATGAAGTAGTTGAACTCAGTGATGTTGAAAAAAAACAAATAGATGCATTATTACAAGAAACACTTTATGTTTCAGGTGCAAGTATTGACGCTTTAAAAATAATACAAAACCATCGAGGCTGGGTAAGTAATGCCAGTCTGTTAGCCCTTTCAAAATATATCAATTTACCGCTTGCAGATTTAGACTCTGTTGCTACTTTTTATAACCTGATATTTCGCCAACCTGTAGGCAAACATGTATTACATCCCTGTGATGGCATCAGTTGTGATTTAATGGGCGGAAAAAAAATACGCCAATGCCTAAAAAAACAACTCAAAATAAATAATGGTGAAACAACCCGTGATAATTTATTTACCCTGCTCCCTCTTCCCTGCTTAGGTGCCTGTGATAAAGCCCCTGTGATGATAGCCAACAAACAACTTTTTGAATTACTAGAAGAAAAGTCTCTTCCCTCTATTTTGAATCATTTACAACAGGAGCACGCCAAATGAGTCATTCTGTGCACGCTCCAAATAACCCTTTAACCCGTTTTATTACTCAAGATGAAAATTGCTGGCAACTTAACCAATATCAAATGCAAGGGGGATATGATGGGTTAAAACGTGCATTGACTGTCTCAGGACCTGCTGTTCTTGACGAAATAAAAGAATCAAACTTAAGAGGTCGCGGTGGTGCAGGTTTTCCTACCGGATTAAAGTGGAGTTTTGTGCCGCAAGGTGATGATGCTCCCCATCCAAAATATATGATAGTTAACGCAGATGAAATGGAACCTGGTGCTTATAAAGACAGATTACTGTTAGAAAAAACGCCACATCAGATCATTGAAGGTTTAATCATAGGTGGATATACCTTAGATGCCGATATAGGCTATATTTTTATTCGTGGTGATTATTACACTGCTATCAAACATATCGAAATTGCACTTAAAGAGTGTTACGACAATAATCTATTAGGAAAAAATATTCTTGGTAGTGCTTTCAATTTTGAAATTCACATACATACCAGTGCTGGTCGTTATATTTGCGGTGAAGAAACAGCACTCATAAACTCACTTGAAGGTAAACGCGCCAACCCCCGTGCTAAACCACCTTTTCCTCAGGTAGCCGGATTATGGGGGAAACCAACAATCGTGAACAATGTCGAAACCTACTGTAATTTGCCTCATATTATAAACTTTGGTGCCTCTTGGTTTAAATCTTTAGGTCGATTTAAAGATGCCGGTACAAAAATTTTTGGTGTCAGTGGACGTGTTAAAACGCCTGGTTTATGGGAGTTACCTATGGGAACGCCTATAGGTGAAATCATTGATAATTATGCGGGTGGTATGTGTGATGGATACAAATTAAAAGGTTTTTTACCTGGTGGTGGTTCAACCGATTTTTTATTAGAAAAACATTTTGATACCCCTATGGATTATGACGAAATTGGTAAACAGAAAAGCCGTATGGGCACTGGTACCATTATTATATTAGATGACAAATATTGCCCAGTTGCTATGGTGCTTAATTTAGTGAAGTTTTTTGCTCAAGAGTCCTGTGGTTGGTGTACGCCATGCAGAGAAGGACTGCCCTGGGCGCAAGTCCTACTTGAAAAAATAGAGCAAGGTAAAGGTGAATTATCCGACATCAAACAGCTTGAAGATTTATGTAAATTTGCAGCCCCCGGCAATACCTTTTGTGCACTCGCACCTGGCGCAGTTGAGCCATTGCAAAGTGCACTTATTTATTTCAGGGATGATTTTGAACTACATATAAGTCAAAAATCATGCCCTTATTGCTCTGAAGCATATTCGGAGGATATCAATGACCAATAAAGTGACACTTTACGTTGATAATATAGCTTACCAAGTATCGGATGATATCAATCTGCTACAAGCATGCTTAAACTTAAATATGGATCTACCTTATTTTTGTTGGCACCCAGCGATGGGGTCTGTGGGAGCCTGCCGTCAATGTGCTGTAATGCAATATCAAAATGAAGAAGATACACGTGGTAGATTAGTCATGTCATGCATGACACCTGTAACAGATGGTATGCGAATATCTCTTAAAAATGAAAAGGCACATACTTTTCGTGCCACAAACATTGAAGCTATTATGACTAACCACCCTCATGATTGCCCAGTTTGTGAAGAAGGCGGCGATTGTCATTTACAGGATATGACTTTACTCAGTTGTCATATAAAACGTCGGTACCCAGGGACTAAACGTACTCATAATAATCAATATCTAGGCCCTTTTCTTAATCATGAAATGAACCGCTGCATTGGCTGTTATCGATGTGTACGGTTTTATCGTGATTATTGTGGCGGGGATGATTTAAATGTTTTTGCCTCAAAAAATAATATCTATTTTGGTCGGGCGGAGCCTGGCACCTTAGAAAATGAATTCAGCGGGAATTTAGCCGAAGTTTGCCCAACAGGCGTCTTTACCGATAAACCTTTTAGTCAGCATTATATTCGTAAATGGGATTTACAAACATCGCCTTCCATTTGTACACATTGCAGCATAGGTTGTAATACCTATGCTGCTGAGCGCGGTGGTAAATTACGTAAGATAAATAATCGCCATCATCCAGATATAAATGGTCATTTTTTATGTGACCGAGGTCGTTTTGGCTATGAGCATGCCAACATTGATAATAAAACCACTCACGTTTGGCTGCGAGGTGACCAAGAACACCAAACCAACATACTAAGTTATAACCAAACACATATGAAGCTAGCGCAATGGATAAATGAGCCAAATGCACATGTCATTGGCATAGGTTCTGTACGTGCTTCAATTGAAAATAATGCAGCTTTACATAAACTCGTAGGTGCTAAAAATTTTTATGCTGGTATCAAGCAAGTCGAACTTTCACAGCTTCAATTTTTAGCTAAAGCTTATAAAAGTAGTCAAATATCTTTATCTTCATTAAAAGAAATTGAACACAGTGATGCTGTTTTTTTAATTGGCGAAGATGTTACACAAACTGCACCCAGATTAGCTTTATCAATTAGGCAAATGACCAAAAATGAAGGCCTAAAAAAAGCGGCTGAGTTAGGTATAAAACCCTGGCAAGATGAAGCAGTTAGAAATATAAGACAAGAGGATAAATCACCTCTTATAATTATAAATACTCATAATACCCGACTATCTGATGTTGCAAAATACAATATAAACCTTAGCCCTGATAAACAGCTCTCTTTACTATTGGAAATTGAACAATATTTAAAGAACCCTCACAATGACTATTCAGATGCAACACTTAAAATAACGCAAGCACTTCTTAAAGCCGATAGGCCCACAATTATTACGGGCACATATAATTTTGATGTTACATTATTATCAACCTGTTTAAGAGTCAGTGTTTTATTGAAACAGCATAAAACTCATTCAGGTTTTTATTGTGCAACTTCTTCGATTAATGCCTTAGGTTTATCTTTATTTTGTCAACCAGAGCAAGATCTTGATAATTTAATTTTTCAAACTGAAGAAAAGCCACCATCTTCCCTTATCATCATGGAAACCGATTTATATCGTTATTATTCAAATGAAAAAATAACAAGCTGGTTAAATAAAATTAAGAATATTATCGTTATAGATCATATCATTACTGATACAGTAAAAATGGCTGATTTAGTTTTACCAGCAAGTTCTTTATTTGAGCAAGATGCAACTTGGTTAAATGCAGAAGCAAGGATGCAGCATTCCTACGCAGTTATGCCGATGGAAAAGATGCGACAAACAAGCTGGCAATGGCTTTGTCAACATAATTTACTAGAAGACAATCAAGCTATTGTTAAATATATTCAAGATATAGCGCCACAATTAACACCAATGAGTCAATTCTTACAAAATGATAAAACTCATTTCTCAGTCGCACGCCAAGCCATGCGTTCATCTGCTCGAACAGCTTTTTATGCCAACATAGATGTGAAAGAGTACGCCCCTAAAAAAGATAATAAATCACAGCTCAATTTTTCAATGGAAGGATTACCAGCTTTTAGGCAATCAACATTAAATAATAGCCAACATAAAATAAACACCCCAATAACGGGTGTTTGGTCACCTAAATGGAACTCCCATCAAGCAATTAATAAGGCAGGCTATAATAGCTGTAAAATTGATATAAACTTAGGTATTAAAATTTTTGATGATCTAAAACCTAAACACAGCAAACTACCCAAATTACAAGACCCATCTCATAGTTCATCTTTAGCTCATACTATCGTCTGTCCACAACATCATATTTACACTAATGATGAATTAGCTGGATATGCGAATAGCATTCAACAACTTGTTCCAAAACTTGCAATTTCATTAAATCAAAATATGTCCAATAAATTATCAGTGAAATCAGGGGAGTCAATTAATATTAATTCAGATGATTATTGTTTATCACTGCCCTGCACCATCAACGATACCATTGCCGATGACATTATATTAGTGCCCATAAATGAGTTCATTAAATTAGGAAGTAATATTCAAGTTTCATCTATTACTGATGGAGAGCACAATGAATAGTTGGTTAGTTCCACTGATTATATTAGTGATATTATTACTTTTAGGTGCTTGGTCGACCTGGTTGGAGCGAAGATTGTTATCTTTATGGCAAGATAGGTTAGGTCCAAACCGTGTTGGCCCTTTTGGGTTATTTCAAGTGATAGCCGATATGATAAAAATTTATACAAAAGAAGATTGGATCCCACCTTTTGCCGACAAGTTTTTATTTGTAATTGCCCCCATGATAGTCATGATCATGACATTGTTAGGTTTTGCGATTATTCCTTTTTCTCCCAATATTCAAATTGCACAATTTGATCATGCATTGCTATTTTTATTAGCCATTAGTTCATTATCAGTTTATAGCATAATGCTTGCTGGATTCTCTTCAAATAGTAAATACGCCTTATTAGGTGCCATGCGTACCGCAGCTCAAATGCTCAGTTATGAAGTCTTTATGGGGCTTGCATTAATGGGGGTGGTCATTTTATCTGATGATTTTAGCTTAAGTGCCATAGTACAAGCGCAATCAGATGTTTGGTTTATTGTGTACCAACCATTGGGTTTTGTACTCTTTCTAATTGCTGGTACAGCCGAAATCCACAGAGCCCCTTTCGATTTACCAGAAGCTGAAACCGAAATAGTCGCAGGGTTTCATACCGAGTATTCCAGTATGAAGTTTGGCATGTTTTTCATCGGTGAATATTTAGGTGTCATTTTAATTTCAAGCCTTATTACCACCTTATATTTTGGTGGTTGGCAAGGGCCATTTCTCCCGCCTATAGTATGGTTCATTTTAAAAACAGGGTTTTTCATTCTCTTTTTCATATTATTACGAGCAGCTATTCCAAGACCGAGATATGACCAGCTAATGATTTTTTCTTGGTATATTTTATTACCCTTATCTTTGGCAAATTTACTCTTTACGGGTGCCATTAAACTGGCAATTTTAGGTTAAAAGGGAGCGTTATTATGATCAGTCAAATTAGAACCCTGATAAAAGTACTCCAACACACTTTTACCAAACCCGATACAGTGCAATATCCAGAACAAAAACCTTATTTATCTCCTAGATATAGAGGCCGCATTATATTAACCCGAGACCCAAATGGAGATGAACGTTGTGTTGCGTGCAATTTATGCTCTGCTGCATGCCCTGTTGACTGCATTTTAGTAGAAAAAGATGAAACCCAAGATGGCCGGTGGTTAGCAAAAACATTCAGAATTAACTTTTCACGCTGCATCATGTGTGGGTTTTGTGAAGAAGCCTGCCCCACTCATGCAATACAACTGACTCCCGATGTGGAAATGGCGGAATATGACAGACAAAACTTAGTGTATGAAAAAGAAAACTTATTGATCAGCGGACCAGGTAAATATCACGATTACAACTTTTATGAAATTTGCGGAAAAGCAATTGAGGGTAAAAATAAAGGACAAGCCATCGATGAAAACCCCCCAATTGATATTAAAAGTTTAATGCCATGAAACTAAGGACTTTAACTCTATGATAGACAATTTATTCTTAATTTCTGCAGCTGTCATTTTGATCAGTGCACTTTTAACGATAACTGCCCATAACGTAGTACATGCGTTACTGTATTTAGTGGTCACTATGTTAGCAGTCTCTATGGTCTTTTTTTTATTAGGTGCATCTTTTGCGGCCGCATTGCAAATCATAGTTTATGCAGGCGCCATAATGGTGCTCTTTATATTTGTAACTATGATGCTACATCAGGGTGAAAAGTCTTTAGCACAAGAGCGTCATTTATTTCATTTTTCAACCTCGATAGGTGCATTTATATTAACGCTTATTTTATTTTGTGAGCTTATTTTTATTTTATTTTTTATGCCCCTAGATATCGATAATGCCTTAACTCATACTTATCACTCTGAGTTTATCAGCGTAAAACAAATAGGAAAGCAGCTCTATGGCCCATATTCTTTATTAGTGGTGATCAGTGCCATGATGCTACTTTCGGCCTTAATCACAGCCATTCATATCAGTAAAAGTGCGCATATACTTCCCAAAACAACAAAAAATCAGGAAGCCAAATTATGATCCCACTTTCTTGGATTTTTTTTCTCAGTTTAAGTTTATTTACCATAGGGATTTTTGGGGTGCTCGCTAGACGAAACCTACTCTTTATATTGATTTCATTAGAGTTAATGCTTAATGCCGTAGTATTACTATTTATAGCGGGGAGTCGATATCACCCAACTTCCATCGCAAATAGTGATGGTCAAATTATGTATATTTTGATTTTAACACTCGCTGCATCTGAAATAGCCATAGGTTTAAGCTTAGTGATACATATGTATCGCCAACATCATCATTTAGACATAGATAAACTCAATCAGTTAAGGGATTAATATGACATATTACGCAAGTTTATTATCCCTAATTCCATTATTGCCCTTGTTCAGTGCATTAATATTATTATTTTCCAAGCCAAATAAATTAACCACCGCACTTTTAGCCGTTGGATCCATTAGCGGTGCTGCATGTATTAGTTTATTTTTGAATTTTGTATTTTGGCAACAAACCGATTTTGTTTTAACGTCAAATTTAGGGAATTGGATCAAAATAGCGCAATTACACATTAATTTTTCACTCTATTTAGACGCTTTATCTTTGGTTATGATCACCATAATCACAGGTGTCGGTGCTTTAATTCATTTATATTCAATCGGATTTATGTACCAGGATAAAGACTTTAAACGTTACTTCACATATTTAAATTTATTTGTTTCAGCCATGTTATTTTTAGTGCTAGCCGATAATTTATTACTGCTTTATTTAGGCTGGGAAGGTGTCGGTTTATGTAGTTATTTACTCATTGGTTTTTGGTATCAAGATCGAGATAATAATTTAGCTGCCAATAAAGCATTTTTAATGACGCGTATTGGCGATACCGCAATGGCACTTGGTTTATTTTTATTATTTATAGAATTAGGCACATTAAATATACAAGATTTACAAGTTCAGGCTCTGTCAGTGTGGTCATCATCAAATAATAATATGGCAAACTTATGCTGTTTATTATTATTGGGTGGTGCGCTTGGAAAATCGGCACAATTCCCACTACAGAACTGGCTACCCGATGCCATGGCAGGCCCCACTCCTGTGAGTGCTTTGATCCACGCCGCAACTATGGTCACTGCAGGAATTTATTTAATCGCCCGCAATAGCCAATTATTTCAAATGGCACCCGATGTGATGTATTTAATTGCATTTATAGGCACCATTACTTTATTACTGGGTGCAAGTGCCGCTATGGTGCAGTCAGATTTAAAGCGTATTTTAGCTTATTCAACGATTAGTCAATTAGGTTATATGTTTTTAGCATTAGGGGTTGGTGCAGGCGCAAGCGCTGTATTTCATTTAATGACACATGCATTTTTTAAAGCTTTATTATTTTTATCTGCAGGTGCCTTAATTTACAGCCTGCACCATGAACACAATATATTTAAAATGGGGGGATTACTAAAAAAGCTTCCCATTGTTGCCACCTCTTTTGCAATTGGTTGTGCAGCTCTTGCTTCTTTACCTTTTACCTCAGGATTTTTCAGTAAAGAATTAATCTTAGAGCAACTAATTGATTCAGGTCATACTAATTTTTGGTGGGCCGCAGTACTCGGTGCTTTTATTACCGCGTTTTATAGTGCCAGACTCTTTTTTGTCGTTTTTTTAGGTGATTCAAAACAAAGCCCAGATAAACAACCAGAAAAAATAATGAGTTTAGTACTTCTTCTTTTATGCTTCTTTTCATTATTTGGTGGTATACAACCTAGCGGCATTCAAACTTTAATGCCTAAACTCAATGCTTCAGGCTTAACAACTTTACAACATTGGCTGCCTATTGTTTTACCTTTTATTGCAATATCACTTGCTTGGTGGATGTTTAAGACTAATTTATTTGGCAAAACAATCACAGTGCCTGCATTACAATACTTTCACCAATTACTTAAAAGTGGCTGGGCGTTTGACCGTATATATCAGGTTATTTTTGTATCACCTTTTAAATTTTTATGTCAATTAAATAAATCAGATATCATTGATTTACATTATCGCGCATTAGAAAAAATCAGCAAACTATTACATAAAAAATTCAGCCAATTTCAAAATGGAAAACTAAGGTGTTATAACGCAAGTTTGATTATTTTTTGCGTATTAGCTTTTGCCTGGTTTATTAAAGGAGCATTAATGTCATGACATTATTTATTTTGCTATTCATTCCTTTAATCGGTGGCATGCTTGCCTGGTATAGCGAAAAATTTAACGCCAATTTACCAAAAAAAATAGCTTTGGTTTCTTTGCTTTGTTGTTGGCTCCCTTTATTTTCCCCCTTAAATAACATCATATTTAATGATAATAGCTTTGCTCTATCTCAATGGTTATTAAACGAACCCCACAGTTGGATCCCAATATTCAATATTGGTGCACATTTAGCCATGGATGGACTCAGCCTACTGCTTATAGTACTTACGTTATTAATGGGGTTAGTTGCACTTTCATCTGCCTGGCATGAAATTACAAAACGAACTGGTTTTTTTTATTTAAATTTACTTTGGACCTTAGCTGGTGTTATAGGCGTATTTTTAGCTATCGATCTCTTTTTATTTTTTGTTTTTTGGGAAGTCATGTTAGTGCCTATGTATTTTTTAATCTCCATTTGGGGATACGAAAATAGGCATTACGCAGCCATTAAGTTTTTTATTTTTACCCAGGCAGGTGGCCTACTAATGTTATTAAGTCTTTGTGCTTTAGTGGGTGTTCACTTTCAACAAACAGGCCTTTTAACCTTCGATTACATTATTTTATTACAAAACCCAATTAGTGGCGATTTAGCCTTTTGGATTGCATTAGGCTTTACCATCGCATTTTTGGTAAAACTACCCGCTTTACCCTTTCATAGCTGGTTACCCGATGCGCATACTCAAGCCCCTACGGCAGCCAGTGTCATACTTGCTGCTGTATTATTAAAAACAGGTGGTTATGGCATCATTCGATTCGTTTTGCCTTTATTTCCCGACGCTTCGTTAATACTCGCACCAAGTATGATGCTCATTGGTGTTATTGGCATTATTTACGGGGCTATGATGGCATTTGTACAAACGGATTTAAAACGCTTGGTTGCTTACTCAAGTGTTAGCCATATGGGATTTGTTTTATTGGGGTGCTTTGCTTTTAATATTTATGCTTTACAAGGTGCTGTCATGCAAATGTTAGCTCATGGCATTAGTACATCAGCATTATTTGTTTTAGTGGGCATGATACAACACAGATATCATACCCGGGACTTAAATAAATTAGGGGGTTTATGGAGTAAATTGCCAAAACTCAGTGCATTTGGTTTATTTTTTGGTATCGCGTCATTAGGCATGCCTGGATTAGGTAACTTTGTAGCTGAATTTTTAATCTTACTTGGCAGTTTTGAACAATACCCTAAGCTCACAATTTTTGCAGCATCAGGTTTAATTTTAGCTGCAATATATTCTTTATTATTGATCTATAAAACTTTTTTTGGTCAAATAAAAGGCCCTCACGATAGCAAAATATCAGATACCAATACTAAAGAATGGGTCACGCTATTGTCTATGTGCTTTATTTTAATTTACTTAGGATTGCACCCCCAACCATTTTTTGATTTGACTTATACATCCCTCACAAACCTAACGTTTATACCATCAAATATTGGAAGCTAATTATGAGTTTTTATTACATCCCATCATTCATTTTGGTATTAGGTTCATTAATGATATTGATCCAGCTTTGCTTTAAAAGAAGGCATTCTTTTGCCTATCTCACTTCAGGACTCAGTTTATTAGCGGCTTTATTTTTACAACTCTATCTACAAAAGAATGAGAGCTTAATTGAACCCTTGTTTACTTTTAATGCACAGACAAGTTTTATATCACTTTTATTATTTATGATTATTGGCCTTATTTGGTCTCAGATCTATCATTGGCTTGAAACGCTTAGTGAACAAAAAGAAGAGTATTATTTACTATTTTTATTAACTGCTTTAGGTGGTGTAATTATGGTTTCAAGTAATCACTTTGCGAGCTTTTTTATGGGTTTAGAATTAATGAGTTTATCTTTTATAGGCTTAATTGCTTATTGTGGACATGATCAAAAAGCACAAGAAGCGGGTATTAAATACTTAATTTTATCGGCCATTGCTTCTGCATTTATATTAATGGGTACCGCTATTTTATATTTACAATTTGGTTCTTTGTCATTTTCAAATTTAATGCAAACACCTTCAATACAAGTATTACCGCAATGGACAATTGTATGCGCGATCATCTTTATTTTTACGGGCTTATTTTTTAAACTTTCTTTAGTACCTTGCCACCTTTGGATAGCTGACTTATTTGAAGGCGCCCCACTTGTCACCACAGCGTTACTTGCAACTTTATCTAAATTAGCTGCCTTTATTGTTTTATGGCGTTTAATGAACTTAGGTCAATGGCAGCAATATCAAATTATTATAGATATTATTGTTATCACATCAATTGCTTCTATGTTTGTGGGCAATGTATTAGCTTTATTTCAAAAAAATCTATTACGCTTAGTGGCCTACTCTTCAATTGCACATTTTGGGTATTTACTTATTGTTTTATTATTAATAAATAACGATAAAGTTTTATTTTCAACTCAAAGTTTTAATACTCAAACTTTACTTTTTTATTTAGTTGCCTATTTATTTACACTGGTAGGTGTATTTTCTATTTTAATTCAATTACCAAAAGTCAAAATGCTTGATGATTTAAATGGCTTATTTTGGCACAAACCTTTTATTGCTATTACCTTAATCTTGCTAATGTTATCACTCGCTGGCATTCCTTTAACTTTAGGTTTTATGGCAAAGTTTTACTTAGTGATGGCAGCCATAAGCCAACAGCTTTGGTTATTACTCGCAGCTCTGGTATTAGGCAGTACTGTAGGGTTATTTTATTATTTAAAAGTCATTTTAGCTATGGTTAAAAGACCCAAAAATGACATCGCGTTTAATAATCTACTCTCTGATGGAAATAACCTATCACTTAATATTCTCATACTCTTTTTGGTGATAGGCTTTGGTATATTTCCAACATCGTTAAGTCAATTTATTCAGCAAATTGCAAATTAAAATAGATTTAAGCCAAAAGCAGATTTTACTTTTTGCAAAACTTGATTTGCCTCTTCTTGTGATTTTTCACTGCCTTGTTTTAAAATTTTAATCAGCTGAGCTTTATCATTCATATAAAGTGATCTTCGTTCACGAATAGGTTTTAAAACATCTTGCAAGCATGATTCTAAAATCTTTTTTGTTGTACCATCGCCCAGTCCTCCAGCTTTATAATGTGCTTTTAAATCTTTAATATATGTATCATCTTCATGAAAAGCATCTAAATAAGTAAATACGACATTACCATCGATTTGTCCTGGATCATTAATATTCAAATGCATTGGGTCCGTATACATAGATTTTACCGCTTTAGATATTTCCTTTTCATTTGATCCCAGCATGATTGTATTGCCTAAAGATTTAGACATTTTATTTTTACCATCAACGCTTGGCAGTCTCGAAACCTTGCTCAATAGTGGTTTACATTCTATTAGCACATCAGCCTGGGCAATATGATTTAGCCTTCGAACAATTTCATTTGTTTGCTCAAGCATAGGTAATTGATCTTCACCCACAGGGATCAAAGTTGCATTAAAGCCTGTAATATCTGCAGCCTGACTAATTGGATATGTTAAAAAGCCAGCTGGAATGGACTGACCAAAAGACTTACTTGCAATTTCATTTTTAACTGTTGGGTTTCTCTGAAGCCTAGCAATGGAAACTAAATTAGCGTAATACATTGTTAACTCTGCAAGTGCTGGAATTTTTGACTGTAAACATATCGTGGTTTTGAGTGGGTCAATACCAACAGCAAGATAATCAGCAACAACATTTAGTATATTTGACGAGACCTTTTGAGGGTTATGCCCGTTATCGGTTAAACCTTGCATATCCGCAACTAAAATTGTTTGGGTATATTGGTGTTGTAACTTGACTCTTTGCTGTAATGATCCTACAAAATGCCCTAAATGGAGTGGTCCTGTAGCACGATCGCCAGTCAGGATTTTTTCTGATTTAATAACTTCTTTTTGAGATGTGTGAGTTTTTTGCATGATATATCTCCGAAATTTACCACCAGAGACATAATTATTTTATTCAATCACTGCCAACTGGCGGTTTTTGAATAAAAGGATTCAGTACCGCTCTATAAAAGAGAGCGCCACCAAGAATTTAAGATGAAGGAAAAAACATTATTTATTTTCATTTTGTGAGATTATCAGCCTTAATTATTTAAAACAAGTTCAATTTCAAATTAAAACGGGCTAACGATGAAACGAGAAATTTATACAGGTGAAATCAAATATATGCCATTTGAAGGCGGGTTTTACGGCATCATCACCGAAAGTAATTTGAAATTATTACCCATAAAATTACTTTCTCAATATAAACAAGATGGTGCAATTGTTGCGTTTTCAGGAAGATATATTAAAGACATAAAAACAATTCAACAATGGGGAAGCCCTTTTTTAATTGAAGAAATTAAACTCCTTTCCCCTAAATAAAAGCGTTGTCAATTATAGTTTTGATTTTATTGGTTTTTATTTTTAATAATATTAACAGCTGTCGAACTATTGACTAAATTAATAAACTGTCCATTTGAAAACTTAGGTTTTTATGCGATTATCTCAATTGTCAGGCTATAAATTTGATAATATTCTCTCTAAAACTTTAAGCGAACAATTTCATTCAGATTTTACTTCAGAAAACCTCAAAGAAACAATACATGGTGCTGAAGGACTGTATGTGTATTGCCCCATAGTGAGTAATAAACGATACGCTGGTGGCCTTAGCCATAAGAAAAAATATATTGCGCACAAGATAACCTTCAAACCTTAATTATCTATCCTCAATTTTTGAACCCGTAATTGCAGCACCAGGTAATAATTGATTATCAATTGTACATATTAAAATACCAGTAAATTCAAACTGGTCAATTAAGTCAGAATTGCATAAATGCAGAACCAAGGCTAGTTGTTGATTAATTATACTAATATACTAAAATTTTAAAGTATGAAATATATAGTTAGCTTGGTGCGTTTGAGTTTGAGTTTGAGTTTGAGTTTGAGTTTGAGTTTGAGTTTGAGTTTGAGTT
Organism: Pseudoalteromonas denitrificans DSM 6059; assembly: GCF_900112265.1. Lineage (GTDB taxonomy): Bacteria > Pseudomonadota > Gammaproteobacteria > Enterobacterales > Alteromonadaceae > Pseudoalteromonas > Pseudoalteromonas denitrificans. Next base: position 23,275 of record NZ_FOLO01000029.1, read on the forward strand.
TGATATCGTTTACATACGAATTGATAAAGGGGGCTGGAATATTCATTCTATGTATTTCAATAGCCTATGCTAAACCTGTTGATATAAGGATTGTTTCTGAACAGTGGCCACCTCATATAAATATTGATGGTAATGGAGTTATTTCAGGAGTATTAGTCAAAAAGGTTGCGCTAATTATGACTAACGCTGACCTTTCTTATTCGATTGATATCTATCCGTGGTCAAGAGCATACCAATTCGCCTTAACGAAAAAGAATGTCCTAATTTTCCCTATATTCAGAACGAATAAACGCGAAGATTTATTTCATTTTATTTGCCCACTAACAAAAAAAATTAATTTATATTTTGTTAAGCTTTCATCAAGACATGACATAAAAATATCGTCTTTATCAGACGCGAAAAAATATACTATCGGATTAATTAGAAATGACTATGACCACCATTTTCTATTAAAAAATGGTTTTAAAAATGGGCTACAATTAGATGCAAATGCTGACGATTTAAGTTCCTTACGAAAATTGATGAAAGGGAGAATAGATTTAATGATCCAATCAAAAGGTTCTCTGCTGAAAATGCTCGATTCCTTAGATATAGAAAAATCTAAATTAGCATTTGCTTATAAGTTAAAAAATGAAAGTGTTGGAGATAATTGTATTGCATTAAGCAGAGGAACATCTCAAATAACGATTGATAAAATTAAAAAGTCACTGAGTGAAATTAACAGTATTAACCCTTTATTAGATATTAACAATTAAATCATTGCCTACTACTTATTGTAGGAAAATAAGCGAATACTTCTATTTAATAAGCATTTTTAGTATAAAGTCAGAGTACCGCCAACTTTAGCAACGATGGGAAATCCTTAAACCTGATTCTAAATTTAGTTCAGAGTTATTATAAACCAATCAAGCCTAAAAAAACGCTCTTAACTAGTTGGATTTCATCAATACAATATCTGTATGGTATTTTTGTTGTCGCGTATAATAAACATGACTTTCATCATCCTTAACGCTTAGGTGGCGACCCGATAATGTTAACATGGTATCAATAGCAAATAGTTCCTTTGACTCACCCGTAAACAAATTCATTTTAAACAGCATTTGTTTTTTGCTTTTTAAAGACTTTGATATATAAAACAATGCACCTGATTTAGCTTCCCAAGTATAACTTCCCCGCAAAACAAGTAACATCTCATCTTTTATATTTTGCATATTTGACTTCTTGATTAGTCTAGAATGAACTTGAGATGTACCAATCTTTTGATAATACAAAGTATTTTTATCAAGTACTTCAAACCTTGAAACTGGTTGGCTTAAAATAATATGTTGCAGCCCTGATGTTAAGTTTTTCTCCATAATATGCCAAGTGCCATTAATTTCTTCGTACCAGTACAAAATATTGCCATCACTTGACCATTTTCCCATTTTGACATTATTTTTACTTTCTAATTGTTTCGCATTTCCTAATTCCACATCAAACTGCATAATCCGACTTGAGTTTGGGCCCAATACACTAACTAAAAGTTTTTTCCCATCAAAAGACCATGTAGGTTCTGATAATTTTTCTTTTATATTACTTTGAAATAATAATACATTAGCATTATTATTGAGCATTCTAAGCCATAAAGAGTCTATTCCTGAAGCTGTCGATACAAAAGCCAACATTTTGTTATTTGATGACAAACTTGGGTAATGTGTTTGCGGCAAATTTTTAAATACAGGTTCTGACTTAATATCACCACTTTGTGACTTAAAAGTTTGCCAAATATTAAATTTACTTTCTCTTTCAATAAAAACAAATTTTTTGCTTACCTCATCAAAATCTAAGCTGCTACTGCTAATACTTTCTACTTTGTGTGTCGCTTTAGTTTCTAAGTCTATTTTCCAAATACCATTATCATTACTTTTAACAACCAAATAGTATATTGAATCACCGGTTTCGTCCCAAACAACTTGGCTGATCTCCTCCCCTATAACAAGTATATCTGTATATTCCTCTGTTTTTACATTAACCAAACCTATACTCCATAAATTACTATTGGGGCGATAATGCACAACCGCTATTTTACGACCATCAGGAGAAAAACGAGGCCAGAGATGGCCTGATGCCTTGTGGATAGGTGCTGACAATGTTTTAAACGTCCCATCAGCCAACGATACTAAAACTAGACTTTCAATTTTTTTTATATGATTAAAAACTGTCGTGACGAGATATTTTCCGTCAGGTGAATAATCTAAAGCATGAGTTTGTGAATATGGACACTCCGCCAATTCACGGTCCTGTAAATTGATAAAGTTAAAGATTCTAATGTAGCAACCAGAAGCAGACAACTGCTTATAAGCGACCTCAAAACCATTAGGAGAAAATGCTGGCGATATATCACTGTGTTTTTGGCTAGCGTTTATTGTATCTGACTCACCCACATAAGTTATTTTATTATCTATAAGAGAATGTAGCCGAATTCTTAATTGTGCTTTCTCTTTATTATTAGCTGTGTACGCCAGATACTGACCATCATGGCTAAAACGTACAAAACGTTCAGTATCATCATCTTTGGTTAAATAAGTTAATTGTATCTGTGATTTATTATCCGAGTTTATGTGTGTAGTGTTTTGGTTGATAAACATTAAAAATACGATACTAAAAGTAATCACTAAAAATACCATCACTTGATTTTTTAAATCTAAATACCAAGCTTTTGCAACTTGAAGGGGTTTTATCTGCGTATCAGTTATAGATTCAACAACTACTTCTTGTTGATATTCATACCAAACAACTTTCTTTTTAAGCCGGTACCCTTGTTTTGTTACAGTTTCAATATAATGTTGCTGTTTAGCTGAATCACCAAATACTTTTCTTAAATCTGATATCGCGCGACTTAGCACCATATCTGAGGTATGAATGGATCCCCAAACAGATAAAATGAGCTGTTCTTTTGAAAGCGTTTTACCTTGATGCATTGCAAGCTCAGTCAAAACATTGAGCATTTTTGGTGTGATCAGAATTTCTTCAGCATCTTTTGTAACAAGATTGCGAGAGCTAAGCACATTAAATTCTCCCACCGAAAAGTTAGATGTTGCAGATGCTGTATTAGGTTTCATTATGTCTCAACTGTATTATTTTATTATTGTGGTGACTCTTAACAAACAAGGTACTCAGTATCACCTTGCAAGCAGTTTTAAATGATCAATGAAGGCCCGTCAAGATGTTTACATTTTATTATCACTTTACAATTATCTAATAAAACATCTATCGTGCTAATAAGTTTCATTTTATGTAAACTTTTTTATTTAATATCACACTAGAATTTACAGTGAAAAATAATTCAATTCGTTTTTACTTTCGAATACAAGCACATAAAAACACATTTTATTTTTCTAACTTAAAATAAAAACTTGAACTCAACCGGTTGTTTTTACTTGCATTTTATTAACTTCAAAAATATTTCAATAAAATACATAGTCATTTTCAAGACACATTCCCTTTAAATTATTATGTTAATCCCACATTTAGACCATGAATAAAATCTAGGTCGTTTTGTTGATACCCAACAATTTATATTTCGCTAAGTTTTGTTACATAAAGGCCTTGTTATGTTGAAAAAAATAATTACCTTAAGTGTGTGTTTATTACCACTGACCTTAATAAACGCTAAAGAAAACCAAAATAATATTAAAATTGCCGATGAATATTTAGAAGCCTACAAAGTCTTTGATGTAAAAAAAATGGCAAGCTTTTATCAAGAAGATTCTGTATTTATTGACCCAACATCAGAAATTTTTGGTCCAAAAAATACATATAATATGAAAGGTCAAAAAGTCATTGTAGATACGCTCAGTAAATTAATTGAACAAACAGGAGGGATCGTTCTTGATTTTGATCTGAAACACAAATATGAAGCTGGTGGACATGTTACATTTATTGCGGACTTAAAGCTCTCATCAGGTAAAGGAGATAATTTAACAACAGCGTGTGCGCCTATTACAACAATTATTAATATTAAAGAGGGTAAAGTCATCGAGCATAGAGATTATTTTAGTTATAACCAATACATGAAAACGCATAAAAAAGGTGATCAAGCATGTTCTGGCGTTTATCAGTAATTTAAACATAACTTAATACATGCTTTATTAGACTCACATAATTCCATTCAAAGCATGTATTATTAGACAAAGCTTAAAATTATTCGCTGTTTGTAATTGCTAAACCTGTATTGATTTGTTTTTCTATTTCCTGCCTAGATAATGCACTTTGATAAAATTTAAATTCATCTAACATACCTGAGAAATACCTTGAACCTGAACGCCATTGTCCAACACCTAATCTAAATTCTTGTTCAGTATTAAAAAATAACTCAATATTTTGAGGAAAAACATATTGATAAACTTCACGCCCATTAGAGAATACTTTAACGCTGCGCGTTGCATTATTAAAAGTTAAAGCTAAGTGAGACCATATATTGCGTTCTAATACGATATTAGGAATGATATGCTTTGAATTAATATAAAAAAGTACTTCCCCTTTATCATTAATACTCAAAGATATGTCACCTTGGCGATTTAAACGAGGTCGGCCAAATGCCTCACCTCCTAAGCTAAAATCATTCACATTGATCCAAAACATTAAACTGAAATCTTGGTTAATCTCAGTATTTATCATGGGATCTGAAATAATAATTTCATCATTAATATCATCAAAAACAACGGCTTTACCAACGACTCCTTCAACTAAGTCAATATTTCCTTTAACTTCAGTTGAAACATTATTCATTACATCCATTGCTGGCGCCTGTGTATTATCAAAATTCAGGTGAAACATCGCGGCAGTCACTTTGTTTTCCGTGCAATTTAGGACATTATTTTTGGCGCTATAAGTAAGGTTAGCATCATTTAAATCAATAAAATTAACTTGTGCTGTAGCACAGACCTGATTATTAACAATTTGAGTATCATTTGCTTCGCTACCTAATCTCACCATATATACAGATCCATTAACTGAAAAATGATTATTATTAACTAGGTTATTATTACCTTGCACAACCTCATTACGGCCTTTATCTATGCTCACACCAACCCAACTTGTTGTTGGGAAATTTTGTATCATTTGATTATTTTCAACAATAGAGTCATGCCCTGTAAGTACCAAAGCAACTTGATTTTCCTCTCCACTTGCCTCAATTTTATTTGACTCAAAGAATATATTATTGACCTGCTCTCCAACTTTACTCGTTCCTGGACCTATATTTACAACTATATCTGTGTTTGATTTAAAAAGATTTTCTTTGATCAAGACCCTGCTAGTCGGATAATTTTCAGCCGCCTGCACAGGGTTAACATCGCAATCATCCAATACAATACAGTCACCCATATTATGTAGCTTTAGTGCATGTTTATTAGGAGAAGGTTCAGAAAAAACATTATGACTAATCACAGATTTTTGGGCTAATGGCATTCTTAATATATGCTCTGCACGTCGTGTTTTAGCATCTTTCATCGTTGTTCCCATAATCATATGTCTATGGGCGGGTAAATAAGTAACATTGCCTCCAGACTTACAGTTATTATTTGTTAAAACAGTCATCATTTGAAGTTTATAGTTATTCCATAATGTATCCCATTGCATTTCAGAAATAGCTGTTTTTTTATCCCCAATATGCCAATCAGGCATACTAGGTGATGCACATTCGGTATTTTCAGGATCGTAAATATCAGCACTTCCTGCACCTAGTTTTTCAAATTTAGAATTAAAAATACCAATAAGATCATGAGGTACCTTTTGTCCATAAGTACGTCCAATAACAGCCGTATCAAACTTTTCAATATCAAGACGATTAAGTGTCACTTTACTCACACTGCCATGTAAATTTATCGCTCTATTAGAATCACCACAAATATGTGTCATCGACAAATCTGAAACTCTAATATCTGTACTGCCATCTGCCAAAATTAACAAGTCTGAGTAACGTTTCGCACCTAAGGTTTTTAGTATTGGCGCATTACCACATCTGTCTTGACTTATATTTTTACACAAGCCAAAAGCACCAAGTGTACTTCCACTAAAGTGATTTAAATATAATGAACGAGAGAAAATAAAGCTTTCTCCTCGATGAAACAATAAACGTTTATTTGAATTAATATAAGGTGTGATTTGTTCTACAGGTATTAAAGAGGCTTTATATTTTTCAACCTCAGTTTGACAATCCCATTGCTGTTCATAATCTAAATATTCAAAAGTACTATTATGGTCATAATTCAGCGCATACTCTTTATAAGGATTCCAGATCCGCTGTTCTTTTTGCATGCTTCCTTTAAATTGTCCTAAAGCTAATAACTCATCTATGTTAGGTTCAGGCGTTAATTGCACTTGCTGCGCATTATCAGGACAAGCTGTAAAATCTCCAGACATTGAAAAACAAATTGTATTTTCATCAAAATAGAATTCATCAGGATCTGTTACCTCAACAGATATTGTTTTTATAATCGACTCAAAAACCCCCGCTTTACTTGAAATTTCAACGCTTACCTCATAATGCCCCGGCGTTTCAAAAATATGCCCGGTAATAAAACCCTGATCAGTATTTTTGGGTTTTTGGTTAGTAGCCCAATATTCACCTTGGTCATCTCCAAAATTCCATGAATAATTAATATCACGAAAAGGGTCTAATTCTTGATTATTATGAAGCACTTTTGCGACATCAAAATGTACACTTAATGGCGCAGGTCCTAAGGTTTGAGAGCTAATAATTTCAACTGATTCAACAGGTGTCGCATTAATAGGTTTAATACATATTAATAACAGCAATACAGATAAATTTAAGAACTGAAACATTCGAATTTTCATAACTTACATGTCCTTGTAATAAATTGATAAATAACGAGTTAATAACAATGAAATAAATTATTCATAGCCGTACCGTAAAATAAAAATTCTAGTTAACAAGATTAAAATAAACAATAAGAACAAATTCCTATTTTTTAACTTATCTTGCATTAAAAATTTTTTTATTTTTCGATTCACATATCTGCTCTTAAACCGGTCATGTATTACCTGTTGATATATTTCTGAAACTGAGATGATTGGCATAATACAAAAACTTCTTTGCCTAATTTAAAAGCAGTTCAAGCAAAGAATTAAAGATAATGAATAAATGCAGGAAAAAAATGACAACAATTACCTATCATCATAAGTCGAAAAGTATTGCCGTAGATAGCAGAATAAGCACTCATAATTTTGTATGCATTGATGATGCGAAAAAATGGTTTACTTATGGTAAAGATAAAGTTCTGGCCTGTGGAGAATGCTCAGATGTTTATGAGCTACAGCGAGACTGGGAAAGTGATAAATTTTCTCCTTTAAAATGTGAGTTTATTTTAATGCGAGAAAAAAAAGTATTTTACGGCTTTATTCAAAATGGTCGAAAACACATCGAGCCGTTAACTTATAATTTTGCTATAGGTTCAGGAAAGTTATGGGCCATGGCTGCAATGGACTTTGGCAAAAATGCAATACAAGCTGTTGAGTATGCAATCACACGAGATAAAAGTACTGGCGGACCGGTTAATGTGTTTAAAATATAAAAAGTCAAAAAAATAAGTAAAGTATTCATAGTAATACTTTACTCATTATCACCATTTTTGCTAATAAATTAATCTTAAAAAAACTAAATATAAGTTTTTATTCAGATGTAGAGTTTAATTTATAAACAGTTCTAGGATGATTGTATATTGCATCTTTTCGTTCATAAAAATTTGAATACTTTCTATCCCTTGTATAGATAATATCAGAACGATTTCCAAACTGGCCTATTAATCGCCAAGTATCTGTCAAATAAAGTACACATCCTTCAGTTTCTTCATAACGACACTCACGCGTAGATTGACCATTATCATTAACTACTCTACTAATGGTTAAGGTGCCGTCTTCGTTCAGCTTCCAGCTGCCAATACCATAGTTTGAATCTGCCTCACCATTTTCATGTAATTCATACTCTATTCCTAGAGTAAAAGGTGTACCATAGTATGTATACTTTCCGGGAATATCCGCAAGGTCCCAACTCATTTTAGAGCTTATAATCGCACCTTTATTTATATACTCATCACTATCAGTGGCATTGCCAGTAATGTTATTGCAAAAATTGTAGATATACCCCTTGGTTTCACACTGAAAGTGGTTTCCACCAACTTCATTTGTTAACTGACTCCAGGACACAACCCTTTCTTCAGATTCACCATCCGCAGGAAAAGTCAGTTCTAACACCCCATCAGTATTTTGCCAGTTAAAATCAATATCTAATAAAGTCGCATGGCCAGTTCCATCTTCATTTAATTTAAACTCATCAATTTTAGCGTATATTTTTTTGCTTTCATCACTGATAAATATATTATCGACTGGTAAGTAGGCTATACCAGCATCAATTTGGTTTATTGAAACATTTCCAGAGTCTCTTATTGCTGTAGAAATTAACGTTTCTGTAAATATTTCATCTTCAAACAACCCCTCTGGTGAATGTTTCTTTTTAGTTGTGGTTAATAAAATGACATCTGAATTGCCTCCGCTATCAAGACGTTTTAATTCATAACTCATATCTGTTATTTCAGCATCAACATAAACATAAATAGGAGTCATATAAACATAATCTAAAATTTCTTCAATTCTGTATGTTGTAACCGGTTTACTCACTACTGCTGAGATCACACCGTTGGTTTCAGTAAAATCAAAAGTATTACCTTCTTGTGTACCCTGCCCAGCATCAAAACGAAAAGTTAAGCCCCCTGTAATATTTCTATTGATAAAAGAATAGGCTTTAGGTGCTGTAAATGGTGAATATGTATCTATTAACGCATTATCGTTATAAACTTCTTGCTCTACGGTTTTATATTCAGGCCATGTTTCCACACCACGTAAATAACTATCCATTACAAGTGGGCTTTCAATTAATGCCAGAGTATCAGATACTTCTTCAGGAAGTGTTAATATTTCATTTAAATCAGATTTTTCAGTCGCCATTTTTATTGCAGTTGCAAGTTTGATGACTTCAACACCATCTATATTTTGCAAAATATTCTCATATTGAACGCCACTTAACATGGCTTGATCATTATTTGCAAATTTAGCTAATGCATATTGCGCTGTGGTAATGATGGAAATGTTGACTGAAAACTCTTCATCTCTGGTAAGTATATTATCTTCACCAGCAAGTTCTCTTAATTCAGCTAGAGTACCCAGTAATGAAATTAAACCCGTTTTAGTGTGTGTTTCAACACCTTTGGCAATAATTGAAATAAATGCATCTGCTTCAGAGTCATCCAGTAATAAATCAACCGTGTACTCACCATTTTCATTGGCTAAAACTTCAATTGGGGCTTCATGTCCTGCAATATTAACTTCAATTTTTGCATTGCTTAAGGTTGATCCGATTGCCTGTCCAGTGATTGTAAGTGCTAAGGTTACTTGCTCCACATTTACAACACTTTCAGATACTATAATATCTCCATCAGTATCAGTAAAAGTTAGAGACAAACCAATTATGGCATCTTCTGATACTTCAGGTGCAGTAAAAGAAACATTGGCTTTATCAGCATCGATTAAGGTTACAGCCGGGCCAGACGTTTGTTTCCACTGATAACGGTACAAAGAACTACCTTGGCCACTAACAATCGCATCGACAATCACATCAGCCTTTTCATTCACAGTTAAATCTGCGACTGTGATCGTGGGAGTTATATTAACCTCTGAAATGCTTTCTTTAGTATCACTACTCCCGCCACAGCCCATTAAAATTAAACCACTTATGCTAAGTGATATTTTTAAAAATTGATAAAATTTCATAATAATCCGTTTATTTAACTACTTACATGATTCCTACGTTTTAAAATCATGATCAAATGTTGCACTTTTCACAAATGCATTGATAAAACGCGAGAATTATATAGCTTGGTTGTTCTTATCACAATTATAATAATTTAAAACCAGATTAGGTTAGCTTACTAAAAGGTACTAATTTGTAGTAGTGTCATTACCAAGGGAAACTGTCGGACTAATTACCGAGCGACTTTGTCGTAGTACCATATCAAGATAGTGTTAAATCAGCAATTGAACAGTCATTGTTAGGCTATTTTTAGCAATGACTGTGAACGTAGTACCCTCAACGCACTGGTGTTCATATTTTCTCTCAACCATATATACCTAACACCATTAGCATCTTAAAAACAAAAGCCCAATGTTTCACATTGGGCTTTCTTAATTCAAACTATTTTAAATTATTAACCGACTAAATCAAAACTGAATTGACCAAAAGTTTAGCTGACCTTCATCTTTTTTAGCTTTATCTTTAATGACAAGTTTCCATGTACCAGAAGCGTTACCTGACACATCTAGGGTATAGGTTTCTAATACATCTTGGCCATCATCATGACGGTCTTTTGATTTTAGTTTATAAACATGACCTTCTGGAGATTTAAGTTTGATCTTTAAATCACCACGATAAGAATGCGTAATATCCACTTTAACATCAATTGTACTGGTAAACGCTTCACGCTCTACATCAATTTTACTGACAGTGCGCTTTTTATCTTCAATTGCCATCACTGTATTATTTTCAAAATAAGATTGTTCAACCACAATTACATCAAATGTATGAGTAATACTCGTTTGAGCACCACTATTATCCGTAACAATTAAAGTAACAGTAAAAGACCCTTCATTAGCAAAAACATGCTCAGTGCGCATATTCTCACCTTGACTTTGGTCACCAAAGTCCCACATATATTGTGTTATTTCGCCATCTTCATCAATACTTGAACTTGCATCAAATTGGCAATTTAGGTTTTCACACGAATATGTAAAAGCCGCTTGAGGTGCTACATTTGGCAAAGGAAAACGCTGATTGCTATTAATATTACCCTTTGACTCTGCAGCTGATGCTTGCCAAGTAAATTCAGCGTAATTAGCGCCATTTCCGATAAGTTGTAATGAAGTACCCGCGACGGTAGAAGATGTTTCTGAAACACCTATATCAATAGACTGCATACCATCAGCTGTACCACCACTTGCAGAAAATGCCCCTTCATAGCTTAAAAACTGAACCGCTTCACCTGCTGAATTGATTAATGCAAAACCATCTGGACCACCATTTTGAATGCCTGATATTAAAAAGCTCAATGCGCCAAAACCATTTTGTTGATCCGAAATAATGCCACTTAACTGAGTTGTATTATATATTGCGCCACCATTACCGTTATATAATTCTAACGACCATCCCGTTAAATCTGTTCCTGCAATGCCTGCAATCTCTATGAATTCATTCACATCGCTACTTGCGTTATCGTAATGAAATTCATTGATCCATGCATTGCTTGAAACTATCACCACTTCAGTTGCCGCAGCTGTAATTTCATTACTATGACCTGATTCATTTGCAGAATAGTCACTTGCTGTTACCACATAAAAATATGATTTTAAAGCGATTACATTTTCATCAGTAAAAGTATTTGTTCGTACAACAGATGCATTCAGTTTTGTATAGTTCCCACCAGCAGTTTCACTTCGGTAAATATTATAGCCATTTAAGTCGGCTTCTGAATTGGCATTCCAAGTTAAAGCAACTTTTCCTGCTAATTCAGTTCCCGCTAATCCACTTGGTGCATTAGGTGCAATAAGGTCAACTTCACCATTACAAACCGACTCAAATACACAGGCGACATATTCTGGGTGATCGACAAATGGGTTTCTATTGCCTTGAAAACTAAAAACAGTATCTGTATGGCGTCTTTCGAAGTCATCTACAGGGTCAATTTTATGCCATTGAAGTAATGTACTTTTCAGTCCCATATATGCAACTGAACCGTTAGATCCGGTATTAGAGGAGTCAATTAAATTACGATCATCAGTTAAAATAAGATCAGGCTCAGTAATACCCGTTTCATTATGCACGCCACCTTCATAACGAATAGCCATATACATAAGTGCTCTGGCAACATCACCTTTTCTTGCATCCCAAGTTTCCCAACTTCCCGCAGAGAAAGAGCCATCAGTCCAATTAGAATTAATTCCACCGCGATCATTATTAGTTTCGGTTACTTTTTCACTACAGCTCTCACTACAATCCGCATAAGGTTTATTAGACCTACTTGAATTGTAACCACTGTCTGCAATAAATAAATGATGGGCATCTGTATACGGGTAGTTGCTAGAACCATCATCTGGAAAACCGTAAGACTTTGGCCATGTATGCTCTCTGTTATAAAAAGAGTTACCACCACCTTCTTTTGCATAGCTTGCATTACGATATATGGTTATAACATTTTGCGAATTATTTGGATCTTGATCAGCAGTTTCTAAAATATCCCATGTATCAGTTTCAGAAGAGGTATATGGAAATCTTTTATGATCATCAATTATTGCATGTAATGAATTTCTTAATGCTCCAGCAGATGATGTATCAGCAGCATCATAATAATTAGCAGGTATTTCTGCTAATGAAGGTGCACAAATACATGCACCAATGACTAAACTCAAAAGAGGGTTAGCGTATTTAAATTCCATCCTGTTTCCTTGCTTTTATTGTTAATATGTTGTAATTAATAAATTTTCTTTGTACACAAATTTGCAACGTGCAGATAATAAACAATAATTCAAGACAAACAAGTAAACATTTCACTTTTTATTAAAATCAATTGGATTAATTACTCTAAGCTGTGTTTTTAAACCCAATCAACATGATTCATAAAAATATAATATTAATAGTGTTCCCAATTATTTTTAGTTATGGGATATTAGAGTGCGATAAAGTTTGAGGCCAAGATTTTTATAAAGCCACAATTAATACATTTTTTACGAGGACTTGAATGATGGAATTTGCATCGGGGTTAATTAAACTTAAACCCGGAACTGAAGATAAAGTTGATGAGTGGAAAAATACAATTGCTTCAAGACTTGATGAAGCAGCCGCAACTTTGCAAGATGAAGAAGTGCAAATTGAATCTTGGTTTAAAATAGACATTGATGGTAATAAATATCTGTTATGGTATTTGCGAGCAAAATCTATAAAGCGTGTTTTTGAAGTCTCTATGACATTAAAACACCCGATTGATCAGTTTCATTATACACTTATGGCTGAAATCACTGCAAATAACGGCAACATTTTAGCGGAACCTTTGCTCGATGTCCCCCGAGACAATACTTAATCAAAAAACTTTAAATGATAACTTTAATAAAAAATGAAGGAGCATTAAATGCAAGTCGGTGATATATATTTAAATAAAATAATAAAATTAAAAGTAAAAATATTATTAGTTACCAGCTCACAAATAAAGCTAAAAGAAATGGAAGATAATGAAGAATTTTTCTTAGAATTAGATGACTTCATTTTAAATTATGACAAAACCAAATAACTTATATCTCCCCTTCAATACCTAAACATTCTCAATGATTTAAAGGGATAATATAGATTTATTTGAAATAGAATACTTTGATCGTGTCATATTGATATAAAAGCAAATGAATGAGACTGCCTATGGCTAAAATTTTATGGCAAGATAAACAACCATTGGCAGACAACATTTAGAAATAAAGAGCTTTTATAAGCTTTTGCTCTTTAAGTAAAGTCAGTACATAAACCTGCTTGTTCTCCACCTGGATGATAATATGGCTCATCTAATAAATTTGTAATGTAAAATTTAATTCCAGTTAAGAGTTTAACCATTTAAGTGTTTAATCAACTTTAGTCGTTCTATAGCCTCTTTGATGTACAATCACAGAGATGCAGCGTCTGTACCTATAAAATTAAAACCTTAAACACAAAACCTCAATTAACAATTTTTCAATTGTAAGATTACGTATAACAACTGGTTTTAAAATCGCATTCTCCTCAAATATGCGCAGTACTGAAATCTGTCTAGTGAAACCTGGGAAGTCCAAACAAATAAAAAGCCAATACATAGAGAGGTATTGACTTAAATTATTTTAAACCTACTTCTTAAGCATAGATTTTAAATCAGCAAATGGATTATAAGTTGCCATATCCTGATTATTATCACCGGCTTCAATTTCAGTCGGATATTCTTCATGGCGAGTATATTTATCATGTTCATTATCATGACAATATATGCATAATAACTCCCAATTACTGCCATCATTTGGGTTATTCGTATGGTCATGATCGATATGGTGTACTGTTAACTCACTTAAGCCTGAGTATTGAAACTCTCGGGCACAACGGCCACAGATCCAAGGAAATAATTTTAGAGCTCGTTCCCGATAACCCTTTTCTTGTTGTTTATAATGCTCACTTGTACCAAACCTATCTGCTGACATGATGTTTTATCCTATATTGCTCATAAAACATATTGTAACTAAAATTTGATTAAAATAACTAGTTAACCTGATTTCATCATTTCAATTTTTTGATTATTTAACTCTAATAATTGCTCATTAATACTGACCATTTCGAGTTCTAATAATTTGAGTTTTGCAAGGGATGCCTCATCACCCTTTAACCTGAGTGTGCTCATTTCTTGCTGTAATTCTTTTAGTTTTTCTTGAAGTTCTGCTATTTTTTCATCTAACTTTTCCATTTCAGTCATGCTGTCATCTGTTTTTTGCTTCCCTTTTCCTGTGATATTTTGCAAAGCTTCATTAACACTTTTCTGAGACTCTTCAGATAACTTTGTTTTTGCCTCATCAGATATATTGACTTGATCTGATAAATTCGCTTTCAATGCAACTTCTTCTTTAGGTTGATCTTTATTTATTTGCTGATGACTTGTTACCATTTGAGCAAACCGACTTACATTTCCTATAATTTTATCCATAAAACTTACTCCTAAAATAGTCCCTAAACTTATCACTTAAGTATCTCTGTCTACTTATCGACAGCACGCTTTTAAACTTAAATATTATCTTTTAAATCAAGTTGTTCTTATAAAAATATTTTAATTTTATGAGTTAAATCAATGTTTATTACTATTTAGCTTGAGATAAACATTATAAAAGCTAGTATGCATTCTTTTATGCCCAATAAGATTAAAATGGACCTTTCGTTATACTTTACATATCTGATGATTTCTATTTTAGCATCAGCTAGTTTAGGGCCTTCAGTACTTTTAGCTGCGAGTAATAGTATTAATTTTGGTCGGAAAATGGCTCTAGTTGGGGTTTTTGGCCATGTAGGTGCGATACTCACTTTGGCAATCATTTCTGCATCTAGCTTAGGCTTTATTCTGATGTCATCTAAATTTACTTATCTAATTATCAAATATTTAGGCGCTTCATATTTAATTTTTTTGGGAATAAAATTATGGCGAAATAAAGGTGTTTTTAGACTTGCTAAACACAATAATATTACTCCTTCATCTATTAATTTATTTAGTAACAGTTTTATTTTAGGATTAAGTAACCCTAAAGCGCTATTGTTTTTTACAGCTTTATTTCCACAGTTTATTCATGCAGATCAGGCTCTATTTCCACAATTTACATTGTTGATTAGTACCAGCCTTATTAATGCATTTATATTTACTTCGTTTTATGTTCTTATCGCCTATAAATGTAAAGGGTTTCTTTTAAAACAGGCTAATGGTCAATTAATTTCTCGTATAACTGGTAGTTTTTTTATTGGCTTTGCAGGTAGTTTAATATTCAGTAATTAAAGGCTTTGGCATGTAGCGACTAAACCAAAAAGTTAAAAGTTATTTAGCTAAATAACAACAATGCTTAATTTTGAAGTTTTGTTATCACTTTTTCATTTAAAAATTCAGGTTTATGGTAATAAAAACCTTGCCCTAGCTGAACACCAAGTTCTGATAACAGCATTCCTGTTGCATTATCTTCAATCCCTTCAGCAACAATATTTAAATCTAATGACAAACTCATTGAAATAATACTTTTAACTAACTTAAGTCCTTTATCTGAATCCATCATAGATAAAATAAACGACCTATCAATTTTTAATGTATTAATAGGTAATTCATGTAAATAACTTAATGATGAATACCCAGTACCAAAGTCATCAATTGCTAATTTATACCCTAATGCTCTTATATTATTCAAAATTGGCACAACACGCTCTAAGTCGTCTAAAAAAGTTGTTTCTGTAATTTCTAATTCGATGAAACTACTGTCAATATCTTTACTTTTACTGACTTCAGATAAAATTTGAATAAATGAGTGATCTAATTGAGGTGCAGACACATTAATTGCAACATGTTGTAGTTTGGGATATTTATCTTTTAAGAACTGAATATCATCGGTCACAATATTTAGTACCATCCTACCTATTTCTTTAACTAAACCAGCACTTTCAGCAATGGGAATAAAAACTGAAGGGCTTACCAAACCTAAGCTAGGGTGGTTCCATCTCACCAATGCTTCTACTCCCACTATTTTTTTAGAGTCTAACTCCACTTTAGGTTGATATGCTATTTTAAAATCATGATTATCAATTGCTTCAACTAACTCTTTTTCAATAAGTGCCCGATATTGAATCTTGTGCTGTAGCTTTTCATCATATACTGTTACTTTTTGATTATTTCTAAATCCTTCATAACTAGCTAGTAGTGCTTTATGTACTAAATCATCATATACCATTGCTTTAGACCTAGCTTCGTTTAAAAATACTCCTGCTGTAGGCATAGAATATAATTCAACACCTAAAATATTCATCGGTTCTTTAAAGTCTGAAAATAACTTTTCAATTAAGTTTGAATAAATGCTGGCCTCAACGGCAATCACAAAATCATTGCCTCCCCAATGAAGTAATCCAGCATTATTTTCATCCGAGAGGGTTCGTAATTTACTCGCGATACAAAGTAGTAAATATTCAAGCTTATCATGTCCGTATACTTCAACTATTTTATTGTTATCAAAAAAAGAAACAAAGATAATTGACAGCTCTAAGTGATTATCAAGGCATTTATTTAAAACACTATTTAGCTGTAATCGATTTGGTAAATGCGTGATGTAATGGGTTTCGGCTAAATATTTTAGATTAAGTTCATCTTCTTTTTGTGCAGTAATATCTTTAAATATATAAATATAACTAATGACACCTTTAATAAGCACTTTAGTTGAATTAACAGAAACAATTAAACGGTGTTTATTAGCATCTTTAACCGTCATTTCTTGATTGTTTTTAGTTAAAGAGTTTAAATCAATTTTAAAAAAGTCAAATAAGTTCCAGTGACCTTCGGTTGAAATATTAAACCTTTGGCTTGCGATTTTATTACAATTGGTCAGCTCACCATTTTCATTTGTAATAAATACAAATTCAGAAGAGGTTTCAAAAATAGTATCTAAGGTAACCGAAATAGACGATAAATCTTGATTTCTTTTTAGTAACTCAATATTTAAATTTTCATTTAAGTCTTTAAATTTGTTTTTATTTAACTGCGAATGCAATACATTTTTAACTCTTTGCATGGTTTCAATGATATTAATTGGTTTTTCAATATAATCTTGGGCACCTAACGTAAGTGCTTTATATTTCATTTCTTCAACATGGCTTGCCGTTAATACAATGACTGAAACATCCGCTACTGTTATTTTAGTTTGAATCTTTGTTAAAAAACTTATGCCATCAATTTTAGGCATAACCAAATCTAATAGCACTAACTGTGGCTGGTGTAAAAAAAACGCTTTTAACGCAAGCTCGGGATCATTAAAAACTTTAACATTCAAATATCCTTCCGACTCCAATAATTTATGCAACATTAAAGTATTCGCCGGATTATCATCTACAATGAAAATTTTACTGTTTTTATAAGTCATGTTACCACCGTGCCAACAATCATTAATTCACATTATTGAGTAAATTAATAATGTCTCTAATATCATTATCAAGATTAATTGATTTATTCATCATTTCTTCAAACTGTTCTTTTGTATCTTGTAAAACACCAATTATTTCAGTTTCTTCTTCTTCTGCTAAACCAATTGATACTAATTTTAAGTTAAGTGACATTTCTAGTTGAGATAAAATACGCTGAGATTCATGCTCTTGGATGCTGATACTTGATTTGATTTTTTCAAACCCTTGCTCTAATTTACAGCTAAGCTCTGCAATCGCGCGGCTGCGCTCTTTATCTCGTTGCATTTCACTATTTATAAATAATAATCGGCTATCCATAATTTCAAGTAACATCGAAAAATGCTCAGTTAAACGCCCTGACTTTTCTTCATCACCAATCGGAATTTTTTTAATAAGTAAAGTGCAATATTTTGAATGTAGCAATAAATTACTGCCAAAACTAACTGCACGCTTTGCACGAGAACTCATCTCGAATATTTCCATTTCAAGAGATGAAATCGTTTTTTCGGGAAAACGACATGTTTCATTTTCGAGTTTATATTCCACTAAACATACAACACCAAAAGATCTCATGATCATTTCTGTTGCTTTATATAATGATTGCACATCTGAAATACTGAGAGTTTGTGAAAAAAAAGACATCAATTGCCCTAATTCATTTGAGTATGTCATTGAAGTAAATGCAGCATCGGATGCTATTTCACATTGCTCTTCAAGCATGTGATGTTGATCTATGCGTTTTTCTAAAGATAGTAGCTTTTGTTCAAGTACTTTTATGTCAATTGGTTTACAAATATAGTCATCACCACCAGCACCATAAGCGATTAATTTATCTTCTAATGAAGACAGTGCCGAAACAAAAATAATTACAATATCATCACTTACATCTGATTGACGTAATTGGCGACATAAATCATAACCACTTTTATCCCCTAGCATAATATCCAATAAAATAAGGTCCGGTTTATGTTCATTACAAAGTAACTCTAATGACTCAGTCCCATCAGATAAAGTAACACTAAACTGTTTACTTAGCGCTGCGTTAAGTAAATTAAGATTCTGTTGGTTATCATCCACTGCAAGTATTTTTAAATGAGACATTAAGCCTCCTTATTTTTGGACTCAAAAATGATTAAATTGTTTTATCAACTTCATTTAAATTAAAATTAATTATTTGTTGTAAGGTATTTTTTTCTAAAGGTTCTGTTAAACATTGTTCTATACCTGTTTGCAGTATATTTGTAATATCGTTTTGAGAGCTATTTTGTATAATTACGACAATAGGCACACTTGAAAGTGATGCTAAGGATTTTAATTTACAAAAATAATTTAATATTGAATCTGATAATGCATCCATATAAATAAAAACAAATGAAATAGACTGATTTTCAGCCCATAAAATACCATTTTCAATCGATTCTATTTTAATAAACTCATACTCTTCCACTGTTTGGATAAATACTTTTTTTGAATGGTTTAATTGTGCATTACAGTCTATAAACAATAATTCACTTTTATTTTTTTTAACTTCATTAAATTGCGCATTACTCACTATCTCTGCATCCAGCTTTATTGGGATCTCAAGCCAAAAATGGCTTCCTTTAGTTAATGTGCTTTCTAAAAAAATATCACCGCCCATTAAAGACATCATTTTTTTAGCTATTGTTAAACCTATGCCGGTACCTTCCACATTAAGTTTAGTTTCATTAATACGACTGAAAGGTTCAAATACTTCTGTTAGCTTGTCTTCAGATATGCCTATCCCAGTATCTATTACATTTATATGTAAATAATCCGCTTTAATATCACAACTAATAGAGACTGTGCCCTTATCCTTATTATATTTAATCGCATTTGTGATCAGGTTTAATAATACCTGCTTTAATCTTGTATGATCGGCTAAAACAAGCGTATTACTATAATTTTCAGATTGGTCGATAAGCGTACAATTGTGTGTTTTTGCTAAGTCTTGCGTGAGTGTTAAACACTCAGCTAAGACTTTAGAGAATAAAACCTCTTCAATATTAATATGTAATTGTCCGGCTTCAATTTTTGATAAATCTAACACTTCGTTTATTAAATTTAATAAATGCCCTCCGGCTTTTAGTATCTCTTCAACAAAAGATCTTTGCTCATCCGTTATAGGAGGCTCTTGCTTATACTCAAGCAATTGGGCGAAACCCAAAATCGCATTAAGCGGAGTTCTTAATTCATGGCTCATTGAAGAAATAAATTGTGATTTTGCTTCATTTGCTGCCTCAGCTCGCTCCATGGCAACCAAAATTGCATGCAAACGTTCCTTTTCTTTGACTTGCCTTTCTTGCTCTAAATAATCAGTATGGGATCTTTGATAATGATTTCTAACCAGTGCATATAAAATTAGTCGCTTCAAAAGCACAACATTGCAATGATGCTTTGGAATAAAATCAATCGCCCCGGCCTCTAAAATCTCTAAATCTAAGCTGTATTGTTCATTATCGGTAAATACAATGACAGGTGTAGAAATATTTTTACCTTCATGCAAATACGACATAATGTTTTGTGCATTCATATCTGGTAGTTCGTTGTCTAATAAAATGCATTGATAAGTATTCTTTTTACAAAAATCTATGGCTGACTGACCACTTATCGCTTCTGTTATGCTTATATTGAGCGATGTCTCTTTAATGAAACCAATAAAAATATTGCGAACGCTATCATCTCCCTCAATTAACAATAAATTTATATGGTCTTTTTCATAATGCATCATAAGAAGTATTCCAACTAAATCTTGAACAAATAATTACAAGTATTCAGAAAAGTGCAATAAATTAACCCTTTTAGAGTGTAGAATGGAATCAAGGAACTGCAAAATACACAGCGATTAATTGGCTATAATACTGTTTAAAAGATACTTTGATTTAAAATACGATAAGCTGGGATCTTTTGGAGGTGAAGTCAATTCTTCAACTTTTATTTCTTTAGCAAAGTCTGAAAATGCAGATACTAATTCCATCGGAAATTGTGTTTTATATTGCGACATCGCCTCAACTCTTTTTTGATGAAACGCTCCAACATCTATTTGATAAAAAACCTCAGAATCTAAAATTGGGTTTTTAATTTTATACTCAACTGCGTGTTTTTTTGCATAATCATAAAATTTATTAGCCCTATTTTGTGATACAGCAAATGAAATGACTTTATTATCAAATTCAGTCCTGACTATTTTACTAACAAATCTATGATCTCTATTCCCCGTAATACCTTGAGCTTCAAAAGTAAAAATAGCCATAGGTTTTTTTTCATGAATCACTTGGTGTAATTTATTTTTAACCTCAATTTGATTTAAATGAACTTTACCATCGGGGAAACGCAGAAATATAGGTGATGACAAACCTAAAACCTGACACGCATTTATTGCTTCACTTTCTCTTTTTATAGCTAATTGGGCTCCTGACAATTTTGAACCAGACAGATCTCTTCCTTTATCCCCCGATGTTAAATAAATAGGAGTAACATTTAATCCTTGAGATGCTAATTTAGCCAATGTACCCGAAATCCAAGTCTCATCATCAGGATGCGCAAAGACAGCAATAATGTTGGTATTGTTGTTTACATTTTGACAACTACAAATGAAAAGCATAAATATAACCAAAATAGTGAGTTTCATTAATAAACCTTCACAAAGCTTTTTTTTATAGTTTAGACTGTAGTTAAGAATAAATTTGAAGATAATGATATGAAAGCTATTAAATTGCTTTGTATTTTTTTTATATTCAGCTTTTCAATTTCTGCCGAACAGCAAAAAATTTATAAAATCGGTGTTGAGAATATAGATTATTATCCTCACTATGCTTTTGGTCATAGAAAAAATAGTTTTACAAAAGAATTACTTGAAACTTTTTTCAACAAAAACAAAATAAAGTATGAATTTGTACCCTTGCCGCTTAAAAGGTTTCATCAATGGTATTTAAAAGATCATATCGATTTAAAATACCCTGATAATGCTATTTGGCGACAAGATGAATCAATAAAACAATCAATCAAATATAGTATCGCTGTGGTTTCATCATTAGCTGGGGGTATAACTCAAGATAAACATTCAGATTATACAGTTAAAGACATACAGCGTTTAGGTACGATTTCTGGTTTTTCTTCCACTTTATGGCTAAAAAAAATAAAAAATAAACAACTGCTTTTAATTGAAGATACAACGGTATTATCTGTGATAAAAATGGTCCTTCACAATATCGTTGATGTAACCAATCTTGATTACTCTGTTATTAACTTTCACTTAAATCAATTAAAACAAAACAAGAAATTGATTATGAATAAAAATTTACCATATCAAAAAATTGTATTTCACTTATCTACAATTAAGCACCCTGAAATAATTTCTAAATTTAACGTGTTTTTGCAACAAAATGCTGACTTTGTTCAAAAACTAAAAGTTAAATATCGCATTATTGAAAATCCGCTAGATTTAACTTCGTTTTAGTCGGTTGATAAAGCTAAATTTATAAAAACCTCCGCCATTTTTTTTGCTTTAATGGCCGAATTTTTATCACCACTCACATGTGCTTCTACTATCGCTCCCTCCATTAATATATTTAATTGCGCACTCAGTTCACTTGATTTTTTTATATTAGCTTCAAATGCCAAAGATTTTATATACGCTTTTATTTTATTTTTGTGTTCTGAACATACAATATGACTTGGGTGTTCTATATCTGTGAATTCAGCTGAAGCATTAATAAACATACAACCAAAAAAATTCACTTCATTAAACCAAGCATGTAAAAAATCAAAAAGTGCGAGTAATTTTCCTTCAGCTGTTTTCCCTAAAAACTCAGTTTTATCAATAAGTTTACGTCTAAATATTTCATCTCGCTTGGTTAATACAGATAAAATAAGATCATCTTTAGATTTAAAATACTTGTATAAGGTTTTTTTTGAAACGCCCGCTTGCGAAATAATCAGCTCAATACCTGTCGCATTAAAACCATTTTGGTAAAAAAGAGGCAATGCATGGGAAATGATGTGTTCACGTTTAGAAACTGATGCCATAGATAATTTAAATTAGATGAAAACCAATTGGTGTAGCATACCAGTTTTTATTATTGACACAATAAACCGATCGGTTTACTATCAACAAAAGAAACCGATCGGTTTCCTTTAAATTACGTAGGATCAAAACATGGCTAAACAAATAAAACCTCCTTTTACATTGGGATCTGCAAAAGAAAAAATACAACGTGCTGAAGACCTATGGAATGGTAAAAACCCAGAAGCAATCGCTTTAGCCTATACACCTGAGTGTAAGTGGCGAAATCGCAATGAGTTTATTCAAGGTCGCACTGCAATTGCCCAGTTATTAAAAAGAAAGTGGAATAAAGAACTTAACTACACACTTAAAAAAGAGTTGTTTACTTTTTCTGATGATAAAATTTCGGTCCATTTTCAATATGAATATCATGATGATAATAACCAATGGTATCGTGCGTATGGCAATGAAAATTGGCATTTTGACTCTGAGGGTTTAATGCAAACACGAGATGCCAGCATTAATGAAATGCCAATTAAAGAGTCTGATAGATTGTTTAAATAAACTATTTTATAAAGGCACCTATTCTTTACCGATAGGTGCTTTAAATTCATTTTAAATGCGCTTATAGACTAAACTGTACCGCAAATCTAAAATTAGCTCCCTCACCTATTGTGACATTAGAATCAGAGCCACCAGCTAGATACTCATTATCAAATAAGTTTTCAATATTAAATCTAAAGTTTACATCTTTTTGACCTAATGCCACTTCATAAGTTGCACCAATATCAACTCTTGTATAAGCCTCTTTAATTATTGTATTGTCTGTATTTGCGAAACGTTCACCTTCATAAAAAATGCCAGCATTAACTGCCAGTGCTTCATTGAATTCATAACGAGACCATAAAGAAGCTGACCAGTTAGGTGCATCAATAGGTGTTTTCCCATGATATTTCTCGTTATCTTTTTCATATTTAGCATCTAAATAAGCACTTGATGCCATAATAAATAATTTATCATTTACCGCGCCTTGTGCTGCTAATTCAAACCCTTTATGGCGTTGCTCACCCGCTTGTGTTGTAATCGTTTTATAATCAGGGTCACTTTCTAAATTTTCAGTAATGAGCGTTCCAGTTTTACTGATGTCATATATAGCGCTTGTTAATAATAAGCGTTCATCAAATAACTGCCATTTAGCACCGATCTCGAGTTGTTTTGATGTCTTTGCATCTAACTTCATACCATGATTTCTATCATCAATTTCATCAAGTGTATCACTACTTTGCGGCTCAAACCCTTCAGAATAACTGGCATAAATTGTAGCTGTATCTAATGGATGATAAAGCACACCAAGTTTAGGTACAAAAGATTCGTTATCTGCGCCCTCTTTATTTTGTTTATCATATCGACCACCAAAGGATACTTGCCATTGCTCATTTAAAGTCACTAAATCTTGGACATAAATACCATAATAATCATATTCACTGGTATATAAAGAGTCATCTGTTGTATAAGAGATATCTGGACGTTCAGGTTCATTCATGCCAGCTTGATATTCAAAATTATCACCACTGACTCTTAACTGACCATAATAATAATCTAATGAATTCGCACCAATCAATAATTGATGTTCCATACCTGCGAGCTCAAATTCACCTATAAAATCAGCAAACAGAGTTTCAAATTGCCAATCATCAAACCTGTCGTAAGGTTTTGATATATAACTTTCACCTTCTTTAAAGTTATCATCAGGCTTTCTAGGTGATGATTCAAAACGCTGACGGCTAAAGTTTTGTTTGTTATAACCGAGTTTTACTTGCCACTGTGCATTGAAAAAGTAATTAATATCAAAACCCATATTTTCAACTGTAATATCCGTAAAGGCCCAAGACATATCACGTATTGTTTTATCCTCCCCTATTACCTCAGCATCGCTATTTAACCAAGCGCCGGTATCTAAACCCGCTTTATCATCAGTTCGGTCAAAATGAACGCTAACCACAGCATTGTCAGATAAATCATAATCAACAACAACGGCACCTAAAAACCTATCTCGCTGTCTTTGTTCATCATTTTGGTATTCACGCCAGTATTCAACATCTTGCTTAACTAATATACTACGATATCTTAATGATTCATCTTCAGTAAGCGCACCACCGGCATCTAATACAAAGCGCGTTGATCCTTGTCCATCAACATCTGCCCCTACATTTAAAAGCGTTTTACTCGTTGGTTTTTTAGTGACCATATTAACTAAGCCACCAGGCGCTGATTGGCCGTATAAAATACTTGATGGTCCCTTAATAACTTCAACACTTTCAAGTGTTTCTATAGGCTGCTGATAATGAGACCAATGCTGATGCCCGTCTCTTAAATAACCATTTGATGAGCTAAGTGTAAAACCACGTAAATTAAATACCTCTCGATTTCTCTGCTGAGAGCCAGCTGTTAAGCTTGCATCATTGAGTAGTACTTCACCTAATGTTGTTGCTAACTGTTCACTTATAATTGTATCTGGGATCACCGTCACAGACTGTGCAGTGCTTAATAATGAAGTATTTGTACGCATCGCGCCTCTTGCATCATTAATTTTGTAATCATTAAAATATGAACCTTGAACTTCAATCACTTCTAAATTTTTATCGCTTGCGTATACACTAGGAACCGATAATGCAATTGAAATCGCTAAATACATTGTTGAATGCTTCATAATAATCCTAAATAAATTCATTTACCTGACAAAACGGAATGCTATTGGAAATCATTATCAATTACAATCGTATTTTAAGGCTAAGTGATTAATTAATTTAAACAATACTTTTACATGACATCTATTTAACAATTGGCCCTAAAAAATAGTCATAAAAAAACCTGAGCTCAGCTCAGGTTTTTACTTTTCTGATATCTTAATTATTGATATTAAACAGATGAGAGTATTGCGACGCCTTGTTTATACCCTATACCACCATTACCATGCACCATGCCATAGTTAATATCTGTTTGACATAACTGATGATACATTTCAATCAAGCCATAAAGTGCAGGATTATTCCACGGTGCACGTGCCAAGTTCATTCCACCACTTAGCGTTAATAAATGTTCAGACAAAAAATCGGGGATCTGGTCAATGGAATTCACTAATCCGGTATTGAGTAAAAAAGCCATGGGAACAACAGGGTAACAAGTATAAACTTTCATGAGTGCTTTTTTATCATGCACTAATTGATTAAAGTCTAAATTAGCCTGATCACACGCAGTATTATACGCTTGAGTCAAATGAGTATATTTAACGATTTGTGATAAAGATTTTGGCTCATCAATATCAAGTATACCTAAACCAACCCCTTTTATTGATACGCGGTTTTTATTCTCTATTTTTAACTTATCAATTAACTTTTCACTACATAGTAAAAGCTTACCTGTAAAGTCGACTAAAGGATTAGCGCAGTCGACCCCTCTAAATAAACTTGTTACATGATTAAACCACTTTGGCTCTGGAGACTCAAAATGAGCACGTTGTTCATTAATCGCCAGTGAATGACTTTTAGTATGATTTTGAAATATTAAATCTGCAAAATACAAAAAAGTTTCTTTATCAGAGTCATGATGATCTATAAATTTATGTGCTAATTCATCATATAACTGAGCAATGCTCGTTTTGTCATTATAAATAGACATCAATTTATGGCGTTCAGCTTTACTATAACCCGTTTTTAATGGTTCTTCACCACTAATGACCACCGCATCACACCCATTTTGAACTAAATGTTGGGCATGTTTTAACGCTAATATCGGCGCACAACCACTGCGAAAATGATTCATTTTTTCAGGGCTATGCCAATCAGTTGAAAGTGGGTCAATTGTTAAAGTTGTAATATCAAAACCAAGTTGTTCAATATCACTGACTTTATGAGAGAAATCTTTAAAAGCAGCTGTATAACGCTCAGTCTGCTTTTGATTTATTTGGGTGAATCCAGCGATTATTTCCATTGAATATCTCTGAAATAAAAATTAATGCAATGCAGCTCTATGCGGCAAACTTTCACATACTTTTGCTTCATAAATTAAGATTTCTTCTAAACGTAAATCAACTTCTTCTTTCTCGAAATATTCATATGCTAATTCTACAAATAAATTTTTATGTTTTTCTTCAGAAGCTGCAATTTCAATATAAAACTGTTTTTCTTTCCCTTCAGGTAAGGCTTCACCTACAAGTGCAAAACGCTCACAGCCTCTGGCTTCAATGACTGCGCCAAGTAATAATCTATCTAAAAAGAATTGCAGCGGATCACCACGAAATACTCCACGCATTTGCTTGATATAACTGTCTTTTTTGTCATTTCCTAAAGTAAGACCTTTACTTGTTAACAGCTTTAATACTTCTTTAAAATGGAAGAGTTCTTCAATTGCTAAATCAGTCATCGTTCTGACAAGCGTTTCTCTATCTGGGTAATGAGATAACATGGATGTTGCCATACCTGACGCTTTTTTCTCTGCTGATGCGTGATCTTGTAAGAAACTATCAAAGTCACAAAGAACTGCTTCGGTCCATTCAAAAGGGGTATCGTATTTTAATTCAAACATTTCAAAACCATAAAAACTTACTAATAAAAAACGTAATTTTACCTGTGTTCACCAAGCTAAAAAAGGGCTAGTTGAAATTATTTAACTTTATCTACTTTACCCTTTTGTGTTGCTTCAATTTTTAATGGGCTTTTAATTTGTTTCCAAGCTGTCACTTTTCCACCGATATTAATACGCTCAAAGCCTGTTTGTTCAGACTCAGGGATATTAATATCTAAAAATGTTAATAAATTCCGATAACTTGATTTATCGTTGACATTAATTGTAAGTAAGTCTTGCTCTCGCCCTTTAAAAAATTCATTTATATTTTTTTGATGTCGCTGATAACATGATAATAAAAACGCATCGTTATTAATATTGTCTTCAGTTAGCGGATAAAAAACACTGTTGTAGCATCGCTTTAAAGTTGGATTAAAACCACCATCAGTGCGTTGTAAATTTTTATACATGCGCTTAAGAAGCTGCCTGATAGAAGGTAACCATACTGAAAATTCGCGTTCTAGATAAATGAATTTTGCATTTTTATATTCTGTATCTAACTTTTGGTAATCGCAAAAAATAGGCGTATCAGCAATAACTTGTGCATGATGCATTGATTGGTTGGTATAAGCCGTATGCGCCGTTTTAAACCCTAAGTTTAACATTGCAACACATACACTGGTTGTGGCTGTTCGAGGCAACCCGATAATAAAAATTTTTTGCTCAGTCACTGCTTTATTTCTTAAAATAACAAAACGTCATATTAATTAAATACTGATTTAATTAATACTTAAAATTTATTATTACACATTTAAGTTATGCGCTTCATTTTCAATTAAAGGTAAAGTAACGATTATTTTTACCCCCCCTAATTTACTGTCTTTTGCCATAATCGACCCTTGATGTAATTCAATAATACTTTTGCAAATAGCTAAACCTAAACCACTGCCACCTAAATCTCTATTACGAGACTTTTCTTCCCGGTATAAACGTTCAAAAATTTGATTGTGCGCTTTTTTATTCACGCCAGGTGAAGAGTCTGAAACACTTAAAATAAGTTTATTTCTTGTTTGTTTGCATGAGAAATGAATACGTCCTGGTACATCTGTATATTTAATCGAGTTAGAGGCTAAATTAACCAATACTTGCTGTATTTTTTTCCTGCAGGCATATAACTTTACATCATCTTTAAGAGTAATTTCTTGGGTATAATTAAAATTTCTTGCAAGTGCTTTGAACTCATTGGAAAAATTATTGAGACAAGCCTTGCATTCAAAAACTTCTTTTTGAATTTTTAACGTGCCACTCTCTAAACGAGATAATTCATATATATCAGAGATTAATTGATTAATGTCATGAATTTTTTGATGCATGCTTTTGAACTCTGCATTTCTATCATTTACAAGATCAAATTCTAACGATTCTAACTGTAATTTAAGCACTGATAGCGGTGTACGTAAATCATGAGATATATCAGAAAATAAAGCATTTTTCCGCTCTATTGATTCTGACAATAGTTGTTTTTCTAATTTAATTAATCTACGTTTATTCCATAACTTAAGAATAAAGCCAATAAGTAAAATAAAAACGATGACAAATATCAGTAAAGTTATCTTATTATGTGCTTTTTCTTGATCTAACTGGGTCTGTTTATTTGACTTTTCAAGCTCTAAAGCCTTAATTTCTAGGTCTTTATTGACTATATCTAAGGAGTTCATAACAACCGAAAGACGATTATTATATACTTTATGATTAAAATGTTTTGTCGCACTTAAAAGTTGACTTTGGAACTGTGAGGCGGCTTCAAAATTTTGTATCTGAATTTCAATTTTAACCAAAATCTCTAAAGCATTAACCTTATATTTTATATAAGATTTTTCTATTGCTATTGCCAAAGATTTCCTTGCCAAGTCATGTGCTTCGCCATATTGCTCAAGCTGGTACTTTACATCAGCCAATTCATGTAAAATCCCACTCAAAAGGTAATTATCGTTAGGCTCTTGTTTAATAACAAGGTAGGCTTGATATAAGTTATTTTCAGCTTTTTCTAATTGATTCAATTTAAAATAAGCCAAACCAATATTTGATTGCGCCCAGGCTTGGTTTCTTACGCTTTTATCATTTTTAAAGGTTTCAAAAGCGTGTTGTGCATACTCTAATGAATCTTCTGTTTGATTTAATCCTAAAACAACCTGGGCCATCTTTACTTGGCTGTGACCTAAATCATTTTTATTTCCTGATGCTAAATCCAGAGATAACGCTTTGCTAAAATAAATTTTTGCAGAATTGAACTCTTCTAGCGCACGATAGATCTCCCCTATTGCATAAAAACTTTCTGTCAAATTTATATCTGGTTCACCACTTTTTTTCAATATATTCAGTGCTTTTAGTTCTAACTCCAAAGCCTCTGGGTATAATTGTAAACTACCGTGAATGCGTGCAATTGAAGAATATAAATAAGATACCTCTTTTTGATCATTTATTTCACCTAATCGAGATAAATATGGTGTTAATAACCGTAAAGCATTTTGATAATCTGACATTTTCTCATGAGCAGTCGCGATTTTTCTCATCGCATTAACTTCAAGCAATAATAAGTTATATTGTTTATATATTACAACGGCTTCTGATAATAACTTAATACCTTGCTGATACTTTTGCTGTTTATTATAAATGACACCCTTAGTATGAATTAACTTGCCATACTCTAAATTAGAAGTGTGCGTTTTTGCAAACGAAATAGCCAAGTCTATTGATTCATGGGCTTTTTCATATTCAGATATATTTTTTAAACTACGTGCTAATAGTCTAAAATATCGCATTTTTAGTTTGGTATTTTGCTGTTGATTAACTTCAATAGAAAGAGAATTTAATAATCTGACCCTTTCATCATTATTTTCTTGATTGAAAGCGTGCTCAACGTGTTCAGATAAACTTGTTTTTGCTAAAGAAAAAGATGAAAAAAACACGAATAACAATAGGAATATATGCACTAAGGTAAAACCAATTTATATCCAGCACCATAAACAGACTCTATTATTTTTTCTTCAACACTTGCTTGTTTAAATCTTTTTCGAATATTTTTGATATGACTGTCGATCGCCCTATCAGTAATATCTCTTAGGTCAGGATATGCTGAATCTATAATCTGTTGACGCGAATAAATTCGTTCTGGATATTTATACAACAACGAAAATAGTGCATATTCGAGCGAAGTAAGGTTTATTTTTGTTTTTTGATAAAAAACCAACTGTTTGTCGGTATCAACTGTTAATAATTGATACGACACTTGATTTTTAGTACGTTTTAAAATTGCTTTCACACGCATAACTAACTCAGGTGCGCTAAAAGGTTTACAGACATAATCATCTGCTCCAGCTTCTAACCCGATTAATCGGTCAATTTCATCTACTTTGGCAGTTAGCATTATAATAGGTACATTTGAGAATTCCCTGATTTCTTTACAGCAACTTAAACCGTCTTTACCAGGCAACATTAAATCTAACACAATTAAACTTGGTTGCTTGCGTTTTACAGCATCAACAACACCCGTTCCTTCATCTATATGACTGGTTGAAAAGCCACTGGCTTGAAAAAAACGCGCAAGATGATCGGCTATCTCATGCTCATCTTCAACAATTAAAATATCTTCCATACAAGCACTACTCATTCACTGACATCATTAACTCAATTAAAATGAATTATATAATTACTCACTTTAATATTGAACTGCAATTACAATTTTCACAGACATTAAACATGATAATTGTGGATGAATTATGGAGTTTAACTTTTAAATAAATCATAACTTAAATATTAGTTTCTCCATATTCTGTACACATTTTCACAGTTTAATGAAGCCATAGAAAATAAACCTGTAACTAAAATGATGATACAAAAAAATCAATATATTGAAGATTCTCAAGCAAAATTAACGATGCCAAATGAATCTTGGGTTTCCTTAAAATTAGGAATAAAAAGTCGTCTATATAAAAATATCAAAATTGTTGCGGTGATGCTCTTTTTACTTTTGTTGATCATTTTGACTTGCTTTAAAATAAATACTTTCATTTCTAATGACAGTCATTCTCAAATACAAGACATACAGACTGAACTCACCACTGAACATTTAAACTTAGTGAGTAATTTTATCTCTCACAAATTTAGAATGGGTTCTTGGCGCTATGTTAACTCTGAAATAATAAAAAATGAAATCCGAGTTTTTATTCAAATCCCAGAAAAACTTCAAATTGATAAACAATACCAACAAAATTACATTCAAAAGGCAATTTGTCCAAACAAAGCACATTCAATTTGGCAACACTTAAGCCCCAGTCAATTAGAGATTCATTTATTTACAGGATACAAACATAATAGTATTTATGCATTCTGTGCATAGTTTAATAACACAGAATTAGCGTTACTTGCCATAATAACCTATCAAACGTAATGCTAGGCCCAGTTCAGTTTTATAGCGATTATCTTGATTTAATTCTACGAAAGGCTCTAATTCGAAATGCAGCCATTTTTTATAAAACTGATTTCTAAATCGCACTGAAGCTAAATAACTTTCATCAGAATATTTATTATTTGTATATTGCAACCCAGTCACTAGCAGCTGCTTTTGTTGGATTTTTTTTATATGATAAAAACCGACTTTTTGCCTTGGATTTTTCTCTTTTTTCACTTTTTGCCAACTTGCTGAGAGTGACAATAATGAGCTAGACATAAGCGGGTATTCAAATGCTGTTTTAACGGCAGGTGCCCAGCCATCACTGCTAAAATAGTCTATTCTGGGTGTTAACTGAACTTGATACGACTCAAACTGCCAAGTACGTTTTAATTCCGTTCGTGCATAGAGTTGCGCTCTTGAAATCCCAATGCGATTTTTGATTTTGAAATTTGAATTAACCTGTTTTATATATTGAACAGCCAAATTAATATCTTCATTTTCATGATTAGTTTCAATTTCATCGGCTTCATAGTCTAATTTAAGGTCGTCCTCATCATTATCTATCACTAGTGCTATCCTCTCATTCCAATTAGGCAATTTTAAACGCACTTTAAATTTAGCATCAATATCTGCTAAGTCTGAAGTTCTGGGAAGCCAACCTAACAATAAATAACCATTAGCAGATGCCACTTTATTTTCATTGTCATTTCCAGCTAAATTATCAAGCCAAGATGCCGTATCTTGCATCATCATATTGATATTACTATGCAATATCTCAACTGTGCTTTTTTGCTCTTTCTTTTGTTCTGCTAAAACAGTTACAGGTAATAAAAGACTTAATATTAGAGCAATCAATCTCAGTTTTATCATAAAATAAATGCTTTCCTATTTTGGTTTAAATTAATAGTAGCAGAGTAGATTTATAATTCTGTATGAAACAAAAATTGTAAATGAAACATAAAAAACATAACCTATTAAAATAAAAAATAAAAAGGATTTCAGATGGGTATTATTGCTATATTTATTTTTATTATAGGCATAGTTATGGAAGAATACTTCTATGGTTTTACTATCGCCATGTTTTTTTATCTATTTGATAGCAATCACAAATTAAAACACAGAGTTTTTTTATTAGAAAAAAATACACATATTCCTAAGCAAAAAGCTCAGTTAGATAAAGAAAATTCAATAGACAACCCAATAACAAATGAGCCCACTGCTATCCCCTTAACAGAATCATTCGAGGGCCCAACTATTAGCAAAGCTTTTTCAGCCGAAGAACAATACACAAATGAACATACACAAATTATAAAAGAGCAAAACTTAACACCGCCCGAGTCAACACTTCATAGCGATGAAAAAAGCATTGTCACCTCAAACAATCATCATTTAATTAGCAGATGTCTTTCTAAAATATCAGAAACAATTTTATCAACTATTTTTGGACCCATTACAGCTTTATTAAGCTCATTTATTGATATCTATCAACATTACAAAAAACAAGGAAAAGCACCGGCTTTTTTCTTAACGATTGCAGGTATTATTACTTTGGTGATGGGCTTTGGATATTTGCTTCAATATTCTTTTAATGAATATCTTCCCCCATCTGGAAAGGTTGTTTGCGCTTACCTAATATGTATAACGCTTATGATCTTTGCAATGAAGCTACATAAAAAACGACCTGACATGTCAGAATTCTCAGCCAGTCTTATCGGTTTAAGTTTAATCTTATTTTATCTCAGCAGTTATTTCTTAGGCCCTTTTTATCAACTGACTTCTGATTTAGTTACGTTTATATTACTCAGTTTAATTACTTTAATAGGTTATATATTAGCTAAACAATATGAAACCCGCATTGTGGCTTTTATTAGCTTATTAGGTGGGGCAATAGCGCCAATTTTGATATCTGGTACTGCAGAGCAAACACCACTACTTTATTTATCCTTTTTATGCTTGATCTGTATAGGTGCTTTGCCACTAGCATTTTCCATACGTTGGCCACTATTATCTCAAATGAGTCTTGTTTTAAGCATCGCAATGGTGGAGTTTATATTAGCTCAAGCCGATTTAACCCCTTCATTTTTTATACTTTTCCTATTGCACATCTTTTTTTATCAACTACTCATTAATATTTATTTTCAATGGTATAAATTCAAATCAAGTCATGCAAATTGCATAATTCAACTCAGTACTATTGTTGCATTTATTTTATTAACCTTAGAACAGACAACGCTCAACAATACCCAATACGCTTATCTGTTATTATTGAACGCCTGTATTACAGGCAGTCTATTTTTAATAAGCAAATTTAAGCTAAAAAAAATGCAAGTGCCTCATACGCAAGAAATAAACATTATCTCTATTATCCTATCGGGTCTTTTTATTGGTATTGCATTATTAATGATGATTTCCCCCAACTTTTTAGGCTTAATTTGGGGTGTCGAAGGGCTTTTATTATTATTTTTAGGGCTTTATTTTGGTTACCCAAGTGTACGTAAAGAAGCTTTTCTATTACTTTTTATTGCAATATTAATAAGCATAATAAATATAAGTACATGGCTATTTAACGCAATAGCGCCATTACCCATATTATTTAAGCTTACATTTGATTCAGGGTATTTGAATTTACTAAGTTTAGTATGTGTTAGTTTTACGATAGGTAAAATATTACAAAGATTTAGTGATGTTTTAACACCTTTAGAAAATTTAGGTAAAACCGTATTCTACCAACTCAGCTATATATTATTTTCACTATTTTTTATGTTGAGTCTGGCGTCTATTCTTCCTGAAGGGTTTTGGTTACTTATCATACTCCCATTGTTTTATCTTACTTATATCAGTCATAAAAAAGATTGGGGCAATATTGAAAAAAT
The DNA here is from genome assembly GCF_900112265.1 of Pseudoalteromonas denitrificans DSM 6059. GTDB lineage: Bacteria > Pseudomonadota > Gammaproteobacteria > Enterobacterales > Alteromonadaceae > Pseudoalteromonas > Pseudoalteromonas denitrificans. The sequence continues at coordinate 57,987 of NZ_FOLO01000029.1, forward strand.
TGCTTTATTGCATTGGTTTATATTATTAATACCTATCATTGCCAGTGCCTTATATGTTGGTAACTTTCATTTTTCAATGCAAACTACAGTGGCTAAAATAGCCAGAATAGAAGCTTTTTTATCCTTATGGGCAATTGCTTATTATTATCGTAAATTCTTTAAGTTAAGCCCACTATTTAACCTAGCTCAAAAACTGGATACGCTTTTTTTCTTACTTTTACCTATTTTCTTTTTACCTTCTGTATATCGCAATATTCCAGAAGCGATCACATTGGCTTTGTGGGTCTCAGCCTTAATATCAATCATTATATTTTATAAATTAAAACGCGATATTTTATGGACTATGGCAAAGATACTTGTATTTATAGCAGCTTTAACGAGTTTATATGCATGCTATCTTGTGAAGTTCAATAGCTGGCAAGGATATGGTTTAAGTGCATTACTACTAGGCTGTATATTATTGTTTATCCTATTATTATCCATTAAAGCTTTTACAACCTCTCCTGAATTATCTCATTCATTAAAAACGGTTAAACATAAAATAGTTTCATTATTTATTCCAACATGCATTTATTGGGGTATTAGTCTTTTTATTTTAATTTATGGTATGAGTAATGATTTATTATATGGTCTTTTCTCAGTACTAATTTATTGTATATTATTACTTGTATTACCAAGCTTTCGTATCGAATTAAAAAAACATTTTGGCTATATTAGTTATTGTATTTGGATTTTATCCTTGGCTTTAATTTTAGGGTTATGGGGGAAAATTAACTCAATAAATCTTTTGTATATGTCACCTGTATATTTACCTTTATTATTAGGTCTATTTTTATTTAGTTATTCAAATAATCCCTTATGTGTATTAACACGTCGTTTGGGAGTAAAGCAACGCATAAGCATGCTTTTATCTCATGCTTACTTAACTTCATTCTATTTAAGCATGACTTATTATTATACTTTAGACCTAACAGGACCTTTGACCTCAATCATACTGGTTGTTCATGGTACAAACTTACTATTTCATACATTAAAAGCAAAGTATCAGTGGTTAATGCCTGTGAGCATAGGTTATTTTTCTGTCGCAACAGCAAAAATAATGCTCTGGGATATCAGTGATTTTACTGTATTACAAAAAGTCATTGCATTTATGTTTATTGGTAGCATTTTATTAATTGCCGCCTATCAATTTCAAAAACTTAAAACAAAAAATGAGTGATAAAAAAAGCCCTAACAACTGTTAGGGCTTTAGCATTAAAAAATTAGAGTTAATTTATCTTTGCCATTCATTTCAAACACTGAGTATTTTTAATACCAACAAGTCACGAATGAGTGATGTTTTCATCCTACTTAAGATTTTGCAAAGTTGTAGGGATAAAATGCAAGCTAGGCTCTAAGGAGCCGCCTAAAACCATCTACTCATTGTTGCTCAGAACGCATTTAGAGCAACTTAGCTCTGACCTTCACGCCCCAATTAATTAACTTTTAGGTTGAACAGAATTGGTAGATAAAAAACAACCGTTTCTAAGTACACTAACGCGCAATTTTATAATCCAATTGAACTTTTGAAATTGCTTCAACAGCTTTTCCATTTTCAAATTTGGGGGCATAACGCCATTGTTCTAATGCAGCCAAAGCTGACTTTTGAAATCCTTTAGACTCATCAATATTAAGTATTTTTGCATTTTTTACAAATCCAGAGTCTGTAATTGTAAATTCAACTTGAACAGATCCATTGTGCTGTAAACGAGCCATACTGGTTGGAAACTTTGGGTTCACACGATATAACGGCCTCTGCTCCTGATTGCTATCCCATGGCGTCATAGAGCCTATCGCAATGCAATGTTTTGTTGCTTCATCGCTTCTACCATCTTTTTCTAAAGCTGTGATCAGAAATGCATGTGTATTTAACTCTAACGGGTGTGTTGGTCCCTTTAAAGCATCAAAAACAGGTAAATTTGCGCCAAAAAATTTGGCAGATTTTTCATACTTTCTACGCATTAAATAATATTTACCCGCGTAAAAATTAGCACTTACAACACGTTTATCATTTGCCTCTAAATGTTCGGTAAAATAATCTTTTGCAGTTAGAATGACTTTACTTTTTATAGAGCCTAAATTTAACAATTCAATTCCGGCATCTAATTGAATTTGAGCATGAAATAATAAATTTCCCTCAGCATCTTCAGCAATATCAATTGCTTTTTTATAATACCTTTCTACTTCTCTCATTTTTTTATAAGGTAAGGACTTTGCATACGCAAAATACAAATCAATTAACTCTATGCCATATTTACCATATTCTTTTTTGTATATTTCAATTAAAGGCTTCAGTAATTTACTGGCTTTATCTCGTGAATTATCTTCTAAATTATAAAGCGTCGCTAAATTGAATGCTAAACGTGCAGTATTAATATCTGATTGGCCGTAAACTTGTTTACCTAATTCATAGGCAACTTCGGCAAATTCAAGTTGTTTTTGAATATTACGGTTTGTAACAGCTTCTTGATATTGGTGATAAGCATCTTTAAATTGTTTATTTATTTTGTTAGCGTCACTTGCCAGGCTATATAGGGGCAATAAAAGTATCACTGCTAAACTAAGTCGCGTAAGTCTCATTTTCATCCTTGAGTTTATTTTAAATAATAAATGTATTTGTATATTTTACTGTAAAGTACCTAAAACACGAACTTAAATATTATATATTTTTACGTCGCACCGACATTAATACACCTAACAATGCCAAAAAGACAACTAAGCCTAAACCAAAAAACCTAAAACATCATCTAATGCTTTAATTCCTGTCCATTGTAAATAATGAATTTGATACATTTTATTTATAAAATCAGTATCTTTTCCTTGCTGATAAAAACGCATTTGAGGCCAGTTTAATGTAATTCGAGTATCAGTATCGGTAATAACATCTAACCCTTGAATTGATTTAATTTTACCGTAGCGATGAGGATTGATAGCAATCGCATCAAGTGTTAGAGATTCAACTTGGGCCTTCAGTGGCTTATCGATAACTTTTAAAGTATGAAGATCGTGTTGCTGCCAGCCTTTATCACTTTTTACTAATAAATGAACGCCCAAAATAGAGCGCATTAATCGTACTTCAAGCCAAGTTTTATCATGATTAAGTTTAGGGACTAATGCCAGTGGATAAGTTTTAACATTTAAGCTTTCATAGGCCGCTTTATAACCTGGCTTTATAAAAAAATATCCTCCCGTAACTGCCCAGGAAATAAAGGGTAATATCATTATAAACCCTAAATACTTATGCATTTTTTTCATTTCAGTTAATAACCTGTCATCTCTAAAAAACCAGTTCCTTGATGAGTGCCATTAAACTTAACCATGCCTTCAAAATATTCAATACCAAATCGCATTATTTGATTATTATTTATTGCAGTTATCTCCAAATCAATATTATATTTTTCTAATTTCAATTTAAAACCTTCAGGATACTTGCCTTTTTTTGTTTGTTTAACCATTAAATTAATCTCTTCACTGGGTAAAGTTTCTATGATCCCATTATCATGCATTAAACTAGCATAAAGGTGCTCTTTATCAACTGAACGAATACGGTACACCATTAAAGCGAGTTTTGAATTTAAACGCAGTGAAAACCAATCCCAACCTTGTTGGTCTGGCGCTAACATTTGTGTTCCCCACTCACGATCAAACCAAGCTTTACCTTTAACTTTTAGCAACTGACCTTTAAAGAATATTTCACCTGTTACATCAATAAATGGCTGAGAATAATAATGGCTCGCAATATCTAAACTTGCATGTTTACGATTATACCCTTGATCCCCTTGCAAATAAAATTGATTACGACCAATTAGATTCAATTTTGCATGCCATTTTTGTTCATCTTTCACATCTGAAAATTCAAGTTTAGCGGGTAATAATTGTGATGATGAATGCCAAAACCAATTATCTATTTGTGCTTTAAAAGGCTTATTTTGAATTATCACATTACCTAACGCTTCACGACCACTTCTCAAAGCTGATAAATGCGTATCCTCATTGGCTAAAGCAGCATGGGCAAAATACCAATGTTTATTTTTGATTGCGGTTCGAAATAACGTCCATTGCACTGCAAAATCATCACCTGTTTGTGTTGTTAAATTAGCTGATATATACCACCATTCATGACGATAGCTTTTTTTAGGGTCATGTGCTGCTGGAAAGCTTATTTTATAATGCGTTGATGGATTTCTATAATTCACAGTTTCATCAGCTAAAAGGTGCAATATATTTAAACCCTTTTTATCATTGGACTTAAGCTCTTCACAGGAGACTAATGTGATTAAGATACATGCCAATACAAGCCTCATATGTCACTCTGTAAGTTAATTTTACGTATTGGGATAAATAATGCTGGAAACAAACAAATCAAGCAGGCTAGGCTTGTAACACCAAACGACTTTACATCTAAGATTAAGGGCATTGACCAGCCAAATGAAGCAGGTAATATTTGACTAACCAAGGCATGGGCAAGCACAATTGCAATAGGCCAACTTAACACTATGCAAATACATGTGAGTAATAACCATTGAATTAACATATGAGAATAGATTGATTTTTTGCTATACCCTAAGCTTAAAAGGATCAATAAATCAGGTTTTCTAGCCAGTTCTAAATTATTCGCAGATAAAAACAAACCAAAACATGCAATACATATCATTACCATAGAAATACCTTTTGTCAGTAAAAATGTTTGATTAAATATATCTAAAGCCATTTTTTTTATTTGCGTAGATTCATGAATTTGAGTCTGCTCTAATTCTAACTTTGCTATTAGCGCTGTTTTTACATTTACGATACTTTTTGCTTTTGGTTCGTTTAAATAAACACCAAAACTTAATTCATTTAAATGATTCAAAAATGCGCGTACCTTAAGCTTAGCTAGAGTGACCTCGAAATGAGGGTTACCATAATCAAAATATATGCCATTAACTTGGCAGTTAACCATTTCACCTCCTTTTAATATATGAATCGTACTGTTCAAATAAATATCACGTTTTAACGAAAGTTGTTCATTAATAAAACAGGCTTGCCCTACAAAGTTAGCAAACTTATTTTTACTTTTAAATACAACTGAGCCTAATTGCCTGATTGAGTCAACAGTATTAATATTTACAGTATCAAAGGTTTGGTGTGATTTTTTAGATATCATCTTTGCTGTTCCAGTATAATATTGGATGCTTTCATCAATAAACCTGCTTTGTTTCAACCAAGACTCAACATCCTCTGTCTGATCTGAGTTGGACCTAATATATAAGTCTTCATTTAAGTGTTGATCTAAATATTGAGTGAAAGCCTCCTCAAAACTATTCACCATCAAGGCTGCAGCAATACTGGCAGTTAATGCAAGATAAAATGCTGCCAGAGGTAAAAAGCGCCTAGCAACTTGATTAGCGACATCTTTAATTATAAATTTTATTTTAAACTGTGAGGTTATTTTACTTAATAGCCATAAAATCATTTTTATAAATAAAGGTAAAAAAAATACTGTGGATATCAGTAAAAAAGCATATTTCAACATCACATATTGCCAATTCATTTGAGGCAATAAAATAAACCCAATTAAAGTTATTAGCACTGCAAAAAAACAAAAATATAAGACAACTTTATTTGTTGAGTGCGCTTTTATTTGTTTAGCAACAAAAAAGACTTTAAAAGAAGAAAGTATAAAAAGCTGTTTAAATAATGCAATTATCACAGCAACACTTGAAACCATTAATGACCATACAAAATATTGCCAGTCCCATTCAAAATGACCACTTACTTTTAAGTTATAAAGTTGACTTAAAGTGAACCCAAGTAGAGGTAGCACTAAACTCACTAAAAGTAGAGCGAGTAAAAAACCGATAGCACTTGCAATCAAAATCAAAAACACAGCTTCAAACAAAAGTGCCAGACGAATATTAAAAACACTTATACCTAATAAGCGTAATTGCATCATTAATTCACTTCGTTTACACCAAGCCTGATTTGCAGATTGAAAAGCAATAAATAAACTCACAATAAACCCTAGCACAGCTAAAGCCAGTAAATTTAAATGCAAGGCATCGGCGAAGCCCGCACGTTCCTTAAGTGTAAAAGACTGCTCTAATTTTAGGTGTTTAGGTAAAGCATTTTCTAATTCTAATAATCGCCGGTTGGATAGTTTATTGACTATTAAATAACTATACCCTTTTTTCTCAGGAAATAGCTGCCAAGCAAACGCAATATCCAACAATATAATATTACCCCAATCATAGACAGGCTTTGATACAAGTTCGAACCTTGTACCGTTTCCTACTTTCAAAAATGATTGTTTGTCTATAGTGCCAGAGTTGAATAATGCCTTTTCATACTCCTCACTTATTAATAAACACTCTGCACAATAAAATTCTGATTGCAGTAAAGTTAAAACTAATAAATCAATTGCTTTGAATTGAATTGATTTAAAACTTCCATCATTTTGAATCACTTTTTTTTGAAAGGATAATACTGGATTTAACTCAATAAACCCCTGTAGACGCAAACGTTTGAAGTCAAAAACACTTAAATACTTATCTTTTTTTGGAACAACATAATACGCAATAGGACTTTCAAGTTTTTCATTCGCTATTTCGTATTGTTGCTTACTGGCATGATTTAAAATTAAAGTGCTTAATAAAGTACAAGTTGCGACACCAAGACTCGTAATAAAACCCAAATTGAGCATTTTATTGTATTTATATTCGGCTATCTGCGTTTGTATAATCTGAAAAAATTCAATTTTATCAAAAGCATCAAACATGCTTTGAGCCTTTAATGCAGGTTAATCGACCATTATTTAATTGATAAATTTCATCCATTTCCTGAGCAATGTACAAACTATGTGTCACCATTAGTAATTCAGTTTGATGTGCTTTAGCAAGTTGCGCTAATAATCTAACCACTCTTTCACTGTTGCTATTATCTAAATTTCCCGTAGGTTCATCGGCTAATAAAATTTGAGGTTTTGCGGCTAAAGCACGCGCAATCGCAACGCGTTGCACTTCACCACCGGATAAAGTGGCAGGTAAATTTGATAATAAAGATTCAAGGCCTAAGTTTTGAATCAACATTTGGCAATGCAGTCGATCAAATCGATTTGATAATTTGGCACTAAATTCAATATTGTCTTGTACATTTAAACTCGATAACAAATTAAATTGTTGAAAAATAATGCCTAAATCATTTTTTCTAATTTGACTCAATTGCGTTTCAGTTAAATTTTGAAGTGCTTGCCCTGAAATATTAATTTCACCTTGTTGTATTGGTTCAAGGCCAGAAATTAAATTAAGTAAAGTTGTTTTACCACTTCCGCTATCTCCCATTAAAGCAACCGTTGTACTTGGGTTCAGCTTTAAATCGAGACCAGATAATAGCTTTTTGGAATGTGCGCCGTCGATAATTTTATGATGTAGATCTTTAATCACTAAAGACATAAAATTTCTTTAAAAATAAAAAGTCTATTAGATATTAAATATCAAGATGGAAGAAAATACTACTGAAATGGAAATATAATTATAGGATTACTTAGAGAGGATAATATAAAAATCTTAAAAGCATACCAAATGGCGGAGTGGACGGGACTCGAACCCGCGACCCCCGGCGTGACAGGCCGGTATTCTAACCAACTGAACTACCACTCCGCAGTGGTATTTTTATCACTCTATTTA
>NZ_FOLO01000067.1 GCF_900112265.1 Pseudoalteromonas denitrificans DSM 6059
TCCCCCCAATATCGTCTGACCAGACCAATATAAAAGTTCTTGAAATCACGATGATTTGACTGATGAAAAGCAATCATAATAGTCATACATTCACTTGTAGACATTTTCGAACTGCGCCTACGCTTTTTAGTGCCGTCAGAGATTAATAGCGCTTCCCATTCGGGTAAAAACTGATGACAAAAATCATCGACATCGCAAAAAATTTCAATTAGTTTATTCATCTGCCCACCGTTATGCTTTCAAATCGTTCTTGGTCGAAAGATCTGATCGCTAGGTGGGCAATAAGTTCACTTCTTATCCAGAATTCAGGTTAATTATTAAGTTTACGTTGTAATTTTGAGTGTTTATTTTTATTGAAAAAGCCATTTTAAATTCCTTTAATATTCAATTTAAACAGGCGTTAAACGCTGTTTAAATTGTCTTTAAATAAGTAACTCGGGTTAAATTGCAGGTTTATTTAATACACTGGCAAAAATGGAGTTCACCATGGCTTTGTCTATTTTTTTGCCCATGTTCTTATAACTAAAATTCAACAAGTGCGGCAGTAAATTATTCACCAGTTCGCGCGCGTTGCCCTCCACGCGCTTATGTAGCCAAATCCACCATTTGTCACTGTCATCCGCAAGCACTAAGGTGCCTTGGGTCAGCTTTAAAAATAATGAACGAATATCTTCTACACAGACTTGGGCGATGGGTTTAGGCCAAAAGCACACACGACTGGCAATCAGTTCGTAGCGCTCTTGGCTTTGTAGTTTATCGACTAAACTGCTATTACCTACCAAAGAAACACCGATTAAGGCTTTGTCTGAAATAGTACGAAGTGGGTCCATCGCATTGGGTTTACATTTGTCAGCTTCATCTAAAATAATCACCCTCGAAGGGCCATTTTGTAATACTTTAATAATGCGCTTGATATTAACTGCGGTATTTGATGCTTTTACTAAACCAAGCTTTGAGCATAATTCTTCAACAATGGACTTACTGTTAATCTCTTCGCCGCCGTCAATTAAAATGGTATCAGTATTATTTTTAACGAACTCTGCGAGCGCTTTGGACTTACCAACACCTGGTAAACCTGAAATGACACTAAAGCGCCTCTGTTGTTTTGCTTGGTTACAAGCAAGGCGTATCATTTCTGACACTTCAGTTTGAATAAACGGCTCTTCACCGTACTTTAAGATGATTTTTTCTTTACTCGGTGCATCGCTTGTATCTTCAGCTTGTGCATTTTTATCAGCTTGCACTAAATCAATGGGTGCAATGGTATGCCATATTTTTTCAAGCAAACTTGTCGGTACGGCTTTGTATTTTCCGTTAATTAGCTGGCTGACAGTCGCAGGTGAGCGGTCAATTAATTTTGCAATTGTTGATGCAGATATTGCTTGGTCGCGCATTTCTTTTGAATGAAGGCGCATTTTAATGCGACTGCATAATATCTTGTCTTCATCATTAAATATTGGGTTAAACTTACTGACGGTGCTTTCAAGTTCATCCGCATTGGTGTTTGGGAATATATGCTCCCACAGTGCACTAATTAATTTTGTGGGCCTCACTGGAGACTCACCTGCCAATACCGTTTTTATTTGTGAATAGGCATAACCACAGTTAAGTTCTGTTTCAGTGATATTGAAATTGTCTATTTCATCATTCATCAATAACACGTGTTTTTTATCTTTCGCTGTGTAATGTTCAGTAAAGTTCATATTCTGCATCCTCAATATTGGCTTCATCTTCTTCAGATTCTTTTAATAAGTCTTTCAAAACATCGTTTTCAGTTTTCTGTGCTGGGTTGGTGTCTTGTGTATCCACTACTTGAAGTAAAGTTGACAGTTCAGCAGGCTCAGTTGTTGCGACTTCTTCAAACTCAGGTGTGAGTGCATTTAAATCAATATCGAACGTATGTGGTGCTTGCTCAGTAATTGCACCTGCCACGTCGCTGACATCAGCGCTCAGGTTTTTAACCGTATCAAGCTCTATAGAATCAATGACATTAGATAAAGCAGCGCGTGCCCTGTCCTCTGCAATGTGTTTTTCTTTGCGTTTAATGGCGTCGAGTGAGCGTTTAATGTCTCTTTCATCAATGCGAGAAGTTGGTAAGGCATGTGATTTGAGTTTCAGTTGACAAATCATAATGAACTCACCTGTTAACTGATAAAGCTGAATGTATTCATCATTTTGTAAGTCGAATCCCGCTAACAGCTCTTTGCCATTGAATTGATGTAAAAAGTTGGCGGTATAAGTGCGCTTATGTAATTTGATTTGACCACGGCGCACATTGACTTTTGCGCGTGGCAAAATAACAAAATCCCCCTCACAAGGTGGTACGCGCTCAATTTCATCCCATACTTGCTGGCGTGTTTGACCTGCCCGTTCAGGGTGCGGGCTATTGTGGTAATAGTCTAAAAAAACTTTAAATTCAGCAATCCATTCATCTAAAGATGGTAATCTCGTTTTTCCTTGGTTTGCTTCTTTTAATACAAGTTGTAATTTTCGCTCATCAAAGCCTTTACCACAGTAACTTTCAAATCTGCGACCAACACGTTCTTCCATATGGCGAAAAAACCGCTCAATCCATTTAGCACGCGCATTACCAGGTATCGCAAAAATCGGCTCAATTTCAAACTGCGCATAAAAACCTGAGGTTTCATCGTTCATCATTTTGCTTTTAAAGCCTGAGCCATTATCGATATACACCATGGCAGGGATATTTAAATGATTTTTCATAGCACGACTCAGCGCTGTTAACGTACTGATTGAATTTTCAGAATACGTTAACTCCCAACCAACAATATAACGACTCGCCACATCTTGAAATATCACCAGTTCTGGGCGATACGACTTACCTGTTACAGGGTGCGCTAAATGGACGTCCACACTATGACCATCACCGTTATAAATAAAGCCTGGTTTAATGTTATCGGTTGAGCGAATTAAAAAGTCTTTGTGTTTTTCACGATACAGCTTGGCACCAATGCGATACGGGCTGTTTTGGCCCAGTTCATGGGGTAATTCATTTATAAAGCGCCTGACATTATGATGCTCAACTTTAAACCCTTCATTGACCAGTTGGTCACTCACTTGTGCAAAACTAGGTGAATTGGGTGCATGATATAATTCAATACATCTATGGGCCCATGAGTGTTCAGGTTTTGCTTTACCTTTAAATTGGGGTAACAATCCATTTAAGCCATCAAGTTTATATGCTTTACACCAGTTATATATTGTTGCTCTACTTGGCATTTTACCGAGTGAATTCACCGCTTCAGTTAGACTGGGAATACATGTATTAGAGTTATATTTTTTAACTAAAGTCTCATAGGCTATTTGAAGTGTGTCATCTTGCACTAATAAAAATTTAACCAGGGCGCTTTTATTGAGCGCTTCATTACGTGCCTTTTGGCTTGCCTCTTGCCAGCCCTTATCTTCAATCACTGCCGGAAGGTTTTTATATTTTGTCACTGCGCCATGCATTAGCTATTCTCCTTAAAAACATTACCTGCAGGAGTTAAACAGTTGGTTGTAACAATGTCGCTAATCCCCGTCACTTTTACATAAGCATCACCACCACCTAGCCAAAAGGCTTTCGATTCGGTTTTAACTCCTTTGCCACCGCGTAACACCCTAAATGGCTGGTAAATAAACGTTGAACCAACGGGATATTTTTTATTAAACTCAGATGCTTCATTTGCCCCTATTAAACTTGATTTCATGATACTTGCTCCTGGTGTGTATTCTTTTGAGTGAAAAACGGGTTGGGTTCAAACATTTCGTATGCTGTTTCATACGTAAAAGGTGAAAACAACATCCGTAACTTACGATGTAAAAGCGCCCACCCAAGCTGGCTCTTTGGTGATGTAAAAGTTATTGCATAATTTTCAGCTTGTTCTTGGTTCCATTTGTTTGAAGACGTTAACCCTGCATTGTAAGACATGACATCTGCGGTTATCTGCTGGTCTTCATGGCTTATGAATATCATTCTGTGTTCTGGTTTGCGTGTAGAAATTGTCATAATCAAAATTCCTATTAATGTTTCATATCAAGTTGAAAGCTTTCTAATAAACGAGAACGCTGTGATTCAACGTATTCCCATTCGGCGGCTGTAAATCGCGGTAAGTTTTCAATGCCCTGTACTTGCTCACCAAACTCACCATTTAAACGCTCTAACATGTGACCTACTTGCTGATAAATAGAGGCCCAGCAATGGTGCATGGTTTGTGCAGCAGCCAAACGCATATCTAAATCAAGAGAGCGTTGTTCAATTAAGTCGGTGACTTGTAAACCAGACTGACTCAGCGCTTCATCAAGTAGCCCTGTATAAGCAATCGCATCTGCACGCATTTGTGAAATAATCACGGGCATATCAAAACGCATATTGGCAGTCTTGCGCATACGTTCTTGCTCACACGCATTGATGGCATCAGCACGTTCAATGTCTAATTCAATGTTGTGGGCTTTTAAGCGTTGCAGTTCTTTTTTAAGTTCACGTACTGATAAGTCAGAAAAGGCCTCTAAGTCGTCATCATCTAGCGCTTCTATGGTTTCTATGGGTAAGCGGGCCAGTTCTGTTAACTTACTTTGGTTCATATTCAAAAGTGCAGACGTCTGCAATTTTGAGTTTGGTAAAGCTAAAAACATTTTGGCCACACTCATTGCATCGAATGCAGAGCGTCTACCAATGCCCAATTTTAAAAAGCGCTTTTCAAATTCACCGTGTTTACAGTTCTCCTTTAATGTAAGTAGTAACAACCCTTTCTTGGCAGCGTTAATGACTGCTTGTTCTTCTAACTTAACTATTTCTTGCCACGTTTCTTCAGGTGTTGCTGGAATGATTAACTGAATTTGTTCAGCGAGTGAGTCCATTTTTAAAGCCATTGTTTCGCTAAAGACTGATAATTCTTGATTTTCAGACATAGCTTGGTCTTTGATTGACATGGTGTTTCCTTTAATTCTTAGTTATTGAATGGCTTAATCAGATGGGTTCGTTAATAACGTATTTTTAATTTCTTGCTGTAGCTCTTTATGTTTTTCAATTTCCATTTCCAGCTCAGCGTGTTGTTGTAGCATTTGTGCGCGTTGATCAACTGCTTTAAACATTAGTGGCTGTAGTAAAACATTAATTGGCTCTATACTTTTTACAGCCCACAGTAATGCTGGGATCATATGCGCTGGTAGGTATTTCTCGGTACTAGGTGCTAGGTATTTATTAAGAGAAGACTCCGTAACTATAATGCTTTCGACTTTTAATGCCTGGTTCATGCGATTTGCAATTCCATGTCGGGTTATTCCACTAGTCCGAGCAGCTAAATTTATAGCGTGTAAAAATTGATTGTATATTTCACAGTCCGGTGCGGTTTCGTTTGTTAGCAATGACGGTAACTGGTCAAGTTTCATAGTAAAAATTTCCTGTAAATATCCTTTGTAAACAATTTAACATTAGGCCATATTAGATTGTGGGGGTACTGGTTGCCCAGCTCTAATTGCTTCAATAACTTGTTGTTTTCTTGTTGCTCTCTCGTTTGGGTTGTGATTTCTTTCGTATTTATCACCAAAAATTTGATTTATAGGCAAGTCAAGTGACAAGGCAATTGCGTTTGCAACGCGATTTGACGTTGACTCACCTCTCGCGATTAAAGAAACATGCGTACGAGATACTTTTAACGCATCTGCTATATCAGCCAAAAGAATATTTTTTTCACTTAACAATTCTTGTATACGGGAGAATGTTAATTTAATTGGTTTCATGATATTTTTACCTTAGTAGTTTTGTGTCAACTACATGTTTGGTTGGCGTTTACCTTATTTAATGTATGCAACTACATATGTGATTGTCAAGTTCTTTTGTCAATTAAATATATGCTTGCATCAACCACATATTTAGTTGACTTCAAGTTATGATTGTTGATAGTGTTAAGAAAGTTGATGTTACAAACGTTATTAAAAAGCTACATGTAATATTTAATGTAACTAGTGATAGAGCTTTATCTACAGCTTTGGGACTTTCGTTAGGAACGGTTGGTGCATCTTTAAAAAGAAATACTCTTCCTTGGGAAGGTATAATTACTGCCTGTTTAGATAAAGGAATTTCTTTAGATGAATTATTTAGTATTGAAGTGCAATCTCAATATGAAAGAAAAAGTACATTAGTAATAAATCAAACTAAAGCTAATTTAGATGTAGATCAACCCGCAACTACAACTAACGTATCAACAAATAAAGCATCTTATTTAGAAATAGATAAAATGATTGAGTCGATAATGGATGAAGTACTTGCACCTAAAAACTTATCAGCGGAGCGTATACTCCTGGTTCGTAAGTCATTGCGACCTGTTTTGGTTGATGCTGCTCTTGAGTACAGTGGAGACAGAACAATAGTTACAGCAGTTGCAAGGAGTACGATTTCGTTGGTTTAAATAATTAAGGATTATATTTTGAACAAAAAAATTTTAACTTTATCAACTGTTTTAATTTCTTTAACTTGCATAACTGCAACGGCTATAGAGCCTTTTACCGATAGAGCTCGCTTGCTGGATATTCAATCAACTTTGTTATTACCAGATCGCTCAGAATTAACTGTAGACATGACATTTGACTGTGGTTCTAAATTTGAAAATACAGGTGTGATTGTTACTTCTGAGCAAGGTGCTAAGTTAGTTGCAGCTAGTTACTTCTACCTTTATGGTGAGGAAGCAGCTGAATATGTTATGAACCTTTGGAATAACAAAGCTAAAGTAGACGATCCTCGGAAACCTACATTTTTAATTATTAGCCCATCAAAAGATGCAGATATCAGCTATAAACAAAAAGGCCAGGTACCTAAAGCTATAAAACAAAACATTCAGTTTAAAGGTATCTCTAATGAAACTGAGATAAACAAATTTCCAATCGTTATGGCTAGTTGTGGAGCTTCTGTTCACCCTCCTCGCGGTAATCAGTAACAGAGATGGGAGGGGCGGAAGCCCCTAATAAGGACATGATGCGATGAAAGTATTTATAAGTTTCTTAATTTTTATTCTTTTTACTTTTTCAGTCAATGCTGAATTGTTAAATAGTAATGAAGATATGATTGGTCACACATACGGAATAGCACAGGATAAAAAAGGGGTTATGTATTTTGCGACACAAAATGGCGCTTTTTTGTATGATGGTCAAAATAATTTAGCTTTATCAGAAGTATATGATATTCCAAATGCTTGGGTAAGAGACCTTAGGTATTATGAGAAAACTAATGTATTAATTGTTGGTTTTGAAAGTTTTGGGGTTTATCAGGTAAATTTAACAGATGGTTCTGTATTGAAAGTATCTAGTGACAATAGCTATGTTATTTCTTTGAGTATTCAAGAGGGGATATTGGTTTTAAGGTTGCAAGATCGAATGGAATTTTATCGACTTAAAGACAATACGCAGCTTAATTTATTGTTAACTAATCCGAAAATAAAATCATCCACTGATGGTTATATAGATACTGATACAGGCCTTTATCAATTTTCAAAGAATCAATACACATTAATTGATGCTTATATATCTAAACGTTCTAAGTTAATTAATAGTACTAACGGTCTTGTTGCGTGGCGTGATGGTAAATTAAATTATTTTGATAAGTCAAACCGTTCTATATCAGTTGATTGGCCAACAGTGCCAAAAACTATGTATGTTTATGAAAACACTCTGTATATAGAGAGGAATGGGGATATTTTAACTTTAAGCCTATTTGATTTAAAAGCTGTTGAAGGGGCAATTAAAACTGATCTACAAAGAATAAGGCGTGTTTTTATAGACAGTCACTCGAACCTTTGGGTTGTTTCCACAAATGAGATTAGTATCTTTAAAAATAATATTGAACATAACTCATTACAAAAAAAATCAGAAAATAATCGCATGATTAAACATGGTGACACGACGTTTTTATCAACAGACGATGGTGTTTTTATTAAAACTAATGAAAGTTATCGTAAAATAAATCAATCAACCGATATTGGAAATATCATAAATGATCTAGGATTTATTAACTCTAATTTAGTTATTGCAAGTAACACGGGGGCATATTTATATAACCTGGAAACTCAGAAAATAAAAAAAATATATTCTGGTTGGGTTATAGGGGTGCATCAAATTGATGATGATATATATTTAGCAACTGACACTAATGGTGTTTATATCGTAGAAGCTCAAAAAGCTAAACCTGTTCCATATATAAATATTGCGCTGCGTTCAAATGAAATTCTCGGAATAAAAAAGATAGACAATTTAATTTATGTTTTAACAGGCAAAGGTTTTTTAATCGTTGATAATAAAACAGCTACCGTACACGCTACTAACTTATATAAAGTAATCGACATTATAAAATTCAAAGGTGATTTATATTTGGCGACTTTTGGTACAGGTTTGTATAAGCAGGTAAATGAAACGTTTGAACAAATGCCAGGACCAACACATATTATTGATATTGTGCAGCATGAACAAAATCTAGTGATTAGTACTTCTTCAGGAATATATAAGTATGCAGAGTCTTTTAGTGTAATTCCAGGCACATCAAAGTTAAATGTCACACCAAACTCCGTTCATTTGAAAGGTAGTTTATTAAGATTTGGAACCCAACTTGGTATAAGTACAATAGATTTAGATTTCATTGAAAATAAGATATTTCCAGTAGTTAACTACTTTAAATTAGGTGAAAGAGTTGAAGTGAACTACCCATTAGAAGTTGATTTAAATGTGGAAACAACTTTGTATTTAAGTATTAATGATTTTTTTAGATCGGTTGAATATCAATATTACCTAAATGATAAGTGGATATCGGCCATAGATTGAAAAGTACCTTTGTATGGAATAGAGCCTGGTTTTTATGAAATACAAACACGCGCAAAAACAAAAAACAGTAACTGGTATTATGGAGAAAATTACCCTATTTCAATTACCGGGTATTGGTATAAAAGTAATTGGTTTTTATTTCTTTGCATTGGGCTCAATATTGCTGTTAGTGCAGCAATTATTTTCGCTATTTCTATTTTTCTAAATACCAACTTAAAGCTGCATAGAGAGATGCGTATAAAAATGCAGCAAAATAGCTTGGAGTTGGTTATGAATGACATTGAGAAAGCTAAAAAGCTATGTGGAAGTTTTAATGTTAATGAGCATGCTGACGGGCTTGTTTGTTTAGATAATGCAATTAATAATATTATCCCTATAATTCATGGTAATGCTGCTCTTGGTGAGCGCTCTCTGAAACAAGGCTTACAATCTTTTGGTACTGCATGTTTAATAGAATTTAATAATACAGTATTTAATTTCAGTTTGAGCCTAGGTGATAAAGAAATTGAACCGGCACTTGCGCGTGATATTTATGCATTTGTTTTTCATGCAGCTCAAAATGCTGGTAAGCACAGTAAGGCAGATAGAGTAAATGTTTTTGTTGAGCGTGCGCGAGATACAATTGAAGTTAGTATCATTGATAATGGTCAAGGTATTGGTTGGTACATACGAACTTTTAAATATAGATTTGGACTTTATACTATGCGCGACATAGCAGCTTCTTATAATGGGAGGTGTAAAATCCAAAAAGTAAGTAAAGGCACTATTATAAATGCTGTATTCCCGTTAAAACTAAAATCAGAAATGCCCAAGGTCGTTACAGATATCTTTCAATCAACTAAGGTGTCATGATTACTTTGTTAAATGATTTAAGTTGCACTGTAAAGTACTTTACATATGTCACTGGTTAAAGAGTGACATATGATTAACGCACTAAAGCAGATTTGGTCTTCACTTTAGTAGATTTAGACATAGTTACTCCTTTGAATGAAGCAAAAGCCCCAATCCATGATTGGGGCTTTTTTATTTTATAAGACAATAAACGACTCTATTGCATTACTATCATAGGCAACAGAGCATTGAACATGTAATCGTTTGTCATTGTGTTTAAGCATGAATGAAATATACGTTGGACTTTCTTTTACAACCTCTATTATTTCAAGCTTATCTCCAAAATCTTCACTGGCTCTGACTTTACATAGATTGAAAGCATTCGCAGCCTTCCCTTTTAACCTTTTTTGATTTGTAAGTGCATCTTGAACTGCTAGCTCTTCAATACTCTCCATTTCATGAACAATAGCTTTAGCAGTTGCATTACTATAAACATCATAAATAGTAAGAAGTGCTAAACCTGCTAAAGTAACCCCTATAAAAATTGCGATAATATTTTTAAACATTTTAAAATCCTTTTAATGATGTAAATAAAATATGTATCTTAAATATAGTCATTCACTCAAAACCTAGCAAATCTCCCAAACGCATTCTAAGCGCCTAAAAATTAAAACTGCTACCAATGTTTATTTAAAAATGTTTAAACATTTTGGGTCGAGTTTAAACAGTGTTTAAACATGGTTGGGTTTAATGTTTTAAGTCAGTTGTTTAATTTTGGGAACGAGTTTATTATTTCTATCGAATATAAGAATAATAAATGGAAGTTACTTTGACTGGTGAAAATCGAAATAGCGCGAAAGAAGGCGTATTAGAAAAGTTTGAAATTAGAATAATGATAGGTTTAGTTTTGACCGCTATATGTGTTGGCAGTTTTTACATGTTCCAATATAACGAACGTTTAAATTATTGGCCTGGTAATCGAGCAGATTGGGGAGCTATGGGCGATTATGTAGGTGGCATGTTAAACCCTATTTTTTCATTTTGTACAATTTTACTTTTACTTTTATCAATAACCCTCCAACGCAGAGAGCTTGCTGCAACTAGAGAAGAACTTGCTGATACCCGAAAAGTTTTAGCAGACACAGAGAAAAGCGTAAAACAACAAGCAAAATTAATGGAGCAACAAACACAATTAAACCAATTACAAACTCTTACATTAAAACAGCAAGTTGAAGAAGTCAGAAAAGCTGAAGAAATAAAAATCACATTAGATAGTCTGCAAAAATTAGATGTGGTTTTTTTAGGTTTACTGAACAAAGAAGGTATTTTTACTGATGCATTTGATGGATATACACTAAACAGTATTGTGTACAATAAAGACACAAGGAAACATCAGTTAAAAAAGGTTAATCAAAACTTCCCGAATTTTTTTATTAATAATAAAGAAATATTTATGAAGGTATATGCCTCAGTTACTTTTAGTTTTGAATTGCTATTATTACTATTAGAAAATAAATGTAAGCCAATCATTTATAGAGTTTATTTAAATCAAGCAATTGAAAGATATATACCTCTAATTGAACTCAATATCATTATGCCAAACAAAACTTTAAAGGATTTATTAATTAAACTTATTGATAGATATGAGCAGGTAGAATCTAATTATTCAACCCCTTCTGATATTATAAATCTAAAAAATGCACTAGATATAACACAACTACCTATGAAAGATCGAAACGTTAAAGAAGAGGTTTTAACATCATGAATTGGTTTGGAAATTTACTGTTATGTTTTATCGAATCCCCAAAAACTATCTGGCTTATAATCTTTGGGATGGTATTTTTTATATTAATAAATGAAGTTGGTTACTATATGTTAGCTAACTTTGAATTAACAGGCTCGATGAAAGGATTGCAAGATTCAATCTTTCAAAAACTTGCGCGTAGATACGATAAAATTGCTTTAATATCTTTAATAGGGTTTTGGGCTCTCGCATTTAAGCAGTATTTTAAAGACTGTAGTAGATAGGGCGAGATCATTTAGTCTTGTTAGTGTAAAGTTTATTTAATGCTTTATTATGACCGTTTAATGTATCTTCCCATTCAGCTCTGTATTTTTTCGAAAGGCCTTTCTTTTTAAGTATTTCTTCTGCATGGCTAATTCCATTTTTTATTGAAGACTCAGACTCTTGAAATTCTAATGTACGAACGCCAGATTTTATCCATATAAAGTTTATTACCCACATAACAGCGGCAGCAAAAATAGGAGAAAGAATTGTACCAATTTTTATTAAATATTCATTTTCAGGAGTTTGAGGTAAGTTTCCAATAATAATAAGTAAAATTGAACTAATAGCGCTTGTTCCGCCGATCCCAGTTGTTGCAGTAAATTTTTTATTTGCCATGTAATTCAAAGTCTCCACGGCTTTCATTAATTGCTTTTACTAAAGCATTAGAGTCATCCAATTTGACTGTGTGAGTTTGTTTTATTCCGTTATTAATAACTGTAATATTTATAATTTTATGAGGAAAAAAAATCTTAAGAAGTGTACGAACGATAATTAAAACAAGCATATAAACAATCGGGATCAATAATAGTAAAGAGATTAACAGAACCCCTTTTTCAACTATTAAATATGATGTTTGATCCATTGCTTAATCTCTTTTTTATCGAGTTATTCTCTTATGAACTTTTGTTACTACGTATCTAATTGTAGCAAGATTTCCATTTTCAAGCTTCTCTATTTTATTTAAATCTACTTCAAATAAATCACCTTTAGTAAAGTTTTGCTTATTTTCATTTACTTGATTGATAAAGATAGCATCATCCATTTTGACTGTAATTAAGTCGTTTAAATATTCCGCTTTCCAACCACCTGGTTTATCGAAGTTTATTTGAATTAACCTTATATGGACTGTTTTTTTATTTTCTTTAGTCTCTGTTAACGAATTTCTAGGTAATTTTTTGAAACTATTTATATCTTCTTTTTTAAAAGTTTCAATAGTTTCACCATTCTCGTTTTTTAATTCAATAATTGGATTTTTTGCGGTAGATACTGGTGAATATAATGCGCCTTGGAATTTATCTCTGAAATCTTTATTCGAAATTAGATCTTTCATCAAATTAGGACAAGTAATTTCTTCGCCATCTGCTAGGACAATCGTTGAATTTTTATCATCATCTAAATTTATCGTTGCTTCTATTGGGCGGCTATTTATATGGCGTAAAATAGCAATAATACTAGCTGATGTTACTGCAGTTGTAAGGCCTAGGTATTTAACAACATCTATAGCACCGTCTAGTAACTGCAGAACACTATATTCGACACCGAATGAGCCCGGAGGATTAGCCTTTACACGGACATTAACCTGTGATTCATCGCCATTTATTTTTTTATCTGCAATTACAATCGCTTGTTTAAGTGAAATTAAGCTATGTCCTAAAAGTTCTGCATCTATCGAATGATCTTCAGTTTCTGGTACTTTATACGAAATTGTAAAAATATTCTCTGACATTGCAGTTTCCATACTAGTTATTAAATGCTTATAAGCATATGTTGTTGAATGTATTATTTTTTAATATTGCATGATACAGCAAGTGATTGCAATAATAATAACAACACTATATGAGATACTTGATTAAAATCGCATAACGTTAAATTTATTGACTCCATAAAATCACTTGCACCTTTTTGTCAGTCGCTTTAGTCTATAAATATCCCTCAATATCTTTCACTGTAAAGTGTTTTCCAGAAGTGCCACTTCCCTAGTTTCCATAAACTGATTGCCATACCTTATTATTTAAGAATTGGTTAATCACATGCCCAAAAACAATAAATCTACCAATACACAGTTTGCCTGGTTTGAGATTTTTAAATCTGGCCAGCACACAGATTCAAAAGGCAGCACACAAAATTTTAGTGATGCTGATTTGAATTCTGTTGTGACTAATTTCTCACCAAAAACATCACCCCTTGTGATTGGCCACCCAAAAACGGACGACCCAGCGTGGGGTTGGGCCAGTGAGTTAAAAGTTGAAGACGGTGTTTTGTTTGCCAAAGCTGAAGATGTTAGTGCTGAGTTTGCCCAAGCAGTAGAAGACAAACGCTACCCCAATCGTTCAGTACGCTTAAATGCAGTAGATAACGGTTACGAATTAGGTCACATCGGTTTTTTGGGTGGTAAGCCCCCTGCTGTTTCAGGTTTGCAATGGCAATTCAATGCTGATGATGAAAAAGCCCAGGTGTTTGAATTTGCTGCTATCGATAAAATCGAGTCTGTCGCACTTGATACTTCCAATGTACTCACTGGTTTTTTTAAGAACCTGCGCGATTTTTTTATTGAAAAGCATGATATCGAAACCGCTGATAAGGTCATTCCAGTTTGGTCAAGTGATTGGCTCAAAGAAGACACCATTATTGCTGAGCATGAAAAGCGCAAAGAAAGCAACGATTCAAATCCAAATGATTTTAACGAACACAACCCTAATGACGAAAACAATTCTAATGACGTAAACAAAGAGGACTCTATTTTGACTAAAGAAGAGCAAGAAGCCCTGGAAGATAAATTAGCAGCAGAGCAAAAGAAAAACGCAAAGCTTGAATATAACCAACGCATATCTACAGCGCGTACTTTTATTGAAGCAACTATAAACGGCGGCAAATCCCCTCGCCTGACAAACACGGAAGGTGTCGCTGAATTTATGGCAGACCTTGAGGGTGATGAAAGTAAAACCTTTGAATTCGCAGCATCTGATGGTGACAAAACACAAAAGCCAAGTGAGTGGTTTAAATCGTTTTTACAAGGTTTACCCGAGCAAACAAAGCTCACTAAGGACTTCTCACAAGGTGATGATGAAGACAATGCGGATTTAACCTCTACAGAGCTTGCAAGTAAAGCATCTGATTATCAACAGTCACAAGCGGATAAAGGCATTATTATTTCTGTCTCGACTGCCATAGCCCATATTCAAGGAGCTAAATAATGGCCAATCCTGGATTTATTAAAAACTTTCGCACCGATGCGGTTATTGATCCCTATCGCATTGTGGCTTTTGACTCGGCAGCTGACTTTAGTGTTGACCAATCGGCGGGTGTTGCAGACCCGATTGCGGGGTTAAGTGAGCATGGCTCAAGTAATGGCAATACAGAAATGCGTTGTGATGTCGTCATGGACCAAACTGGAAATGTCGAATACGGCGGTGATGTTGCCACGGGTGATGTACTGGTATCGGATGCTGATGGTAAAGCCGTTGCATTTAGTAAGGCGGGATATGTTGAAGATGCCGAGGTGTGGGCGCTGGGTATTGCGCTTGAATCTGGCAAGCTTGGCACCATTGGCAGCACCACAATATCACCTTTTTTAATCGTCAAATAAAGCGGTTGTTTTTTAATATTTAACTAACTTCGCTATCAATAGCGATGAGGAATTTAACATGAGTGGTGGCCTGCCTTTTACGCCTTCCATTGAACAAACTGCCATTGCGATTGCATATCGTAATACCAGATTGATTGCAGATACTGTGTGTCCGCGTAGCCCTGTGGGTAGAATGGAATTTAAATATAATGTGTTTGACACAAAAGAGCGCTTTTCTGTGCCTGATACCCGTATTGGTCGAAAATCTGCACCCAATCAAATTGAATTTAGTGTCGGTAACAAAACGCAAAGCTGTGAAGACTTTGGACTCGCCGATGTCATTCCAAAAGTGGATGAAGAAAACGCACCTGCCAATTACAACCCGCGTAATCATGCAGTTGAAGCCATCAGCGATATTATTTTATTGTCTCGCGAAGTCCGTGTTGCCAAGTTATATAACAAAATTGACAACTTTGGCACTCACCAAAAGCTCAGTGGCGCTGAATTTAAAAGATTAGACGACCCAGATTTAGATATTTTGCCATTCTTTTTGGAAATGCTCGATACCCCATTGATGCGTCCGAATACATTTACTATGTCCAGCAAAGTAGCAACCGCTATTAGAACCAATAAAAAAATGATTAAAGCGTACAACGGCTCTTTAGGTGATGAAGGATTAGTGCCTTGGTCATTTATTAAAGAAACATTAGAGCTGGATACGATTAATGTCGGTATGGCACGTATTAATACAGCTAAAAAAGGTGAAGCCATGGTCTTAGAGCGCGCTTGGAAAGACTCCCTTGCCATGACGTATGTTGACCCACTTGCATCAACAACGAATAACAGAATGACCTTCTCTCTTACTGCACAATATGGTGAGCGGGTTTCTGGTAGTCGTGAAGTGGCCGCAGGACTGCGCGGTGGTATAGAAGTACAAG
This sequence comes from Pseudoalteromonas denitrificans DSM 6059, assembly GCF_900112265.1. Taxonomy (GTDB): domain Bacteria; phylum Pseudomonadota; class Gammaproteobacteria; order Enterobacterales; family Alteromonadaceae; genus Pseudoalteromonas; species Pseudoalteromonas denitrificans. The sequence goes on from NZ_FOLO01000067.1 coordinate 15,932, forward strand.
TGGGCGAATCTGTCTGTGAAGTGGCTATTGCTAAGGACTGCGGCCTATTGCTCACGGATGTTATTGGCTTTACTGCACCTTAATTTCAGTTTCATAGGTTCAGCTTTTATAGGTTAAGTATTTCCTGGTTAAGGTTTGGTTGCGTCCCTTTTATCAAACCTTATTTTTACTAACACATCATTTATAAGAGACTGTTATGTTTGCAAGTCCTCAGCAGGTTATTAATAAAATTGGTATTAATGTATTGCTGCAATTTGTATCGGGTAAATTTGGTGAAGTGGGTGATTATGAAAATACCCCTAAAGTCGAAGATGTAGAACTGGCTTTATTAAATTCGCCTGCAAGCGCCTTACAAGAACAAATTAACGCTTGGTATTTAGAAAGTGACAAAGCGGTCAGCGCCCTAATAACGGGCTATGTCGCTCGATTTAATCTCACGCAGGCTGAAATTGACGTGTCGGTTTTACCAGGTGTTTACATTGATTTAATGACATATGAATTATGCATAAATGCTGAAAGTGAAGATATTTCAGATAAACGAAACTTTGCGATGCGCCAATTAGATAAGGTTAGTAAAGGCGTGATCCAAATTAAAAACCCATCCACAGTAAGCAGTACAACCAGCATGCGAACTAAAAAAGTTTACAGCAGCTTTAACTTGGAAAGTTTTTGATGGCTGGGGTATTTATTGATATTAGTGGTAATGCGATCCCGCGTTTATCGCTGTTAGCGGGTAAAGCTGAGCAACCTGAAACCGTGCTTGATGAAATTGGCGCGTTTTTAGACTCAGATGTCATGCATCGTTTTTCGCGTGAAATGTCTCCTGGCGGTGCAAAGTGGGAGCAAAGCGAGGCTGCAAAAGAGCGCAGCGGTTTAACGCTCACTGATACACGAAATCTGGCCGACTCCATTACCCACAATGTGCAAGGCAATACCTTAGAGCATGGCTTAGGTGAGGTTTATGCGGCCGTACATCATTTTGGTGGCAAAGTTGGGCGCAATAAAAGTGTGACACTACCCGCACGGCCAATCGTTGGTATTGATACTTACCAGGCGGATGAAATTAACGACATTATCGACGATTGGTTAATTTAGTGTTGGTTGATTTAGTAATGACCCATTTAAATACTACGCAGGGTTTGATTTTTAAAAGCAGTTTAAACGGGGTTTAAAGCATGTTTAATTTTGATTTAAACAAAATAGATAAAGTACTGCGTGATGCAAAGATTGCCCGTGTGGGTTTTGCAGCTGATTTTAATGCAGCGCGCAAAAAAGGCGTTCAATCCCCTACTTTGTACGTTTTACCCCTTGATGATAATTACGACGATGCAGGCAGTGTCACAGGTGAGGATGAATATATTGTCACTGAAATATTTGCTGTGATGATAGTACTGCCCTGTTTGGCGGGAAATAAAAATTCTGACACCGAAATTAAAACGCTTCGCTCAAAAGTAAAGCAGGCGATTGCAGGGTGTGCGTTCTCCCCCTGGCAACCGATTAAATTACATCGAGGGCGAACGGTTGAGCTGAGCCGTGAAACCAATAATTTGATTTATCAGTGTCAGTTTAAAGTCGTTGGTAACGTAACAGTAAAAACAAAAGTAATAGAGGGGTAATTGAATGAACAAGCAAAAAAATACCAAAGCTGTCAGTGAGCACATTGAAAATACAAATATTAATGAGAGCGCTGAAAAATCAGAAACTGTTTTTGCGCTATCAAATGCAACAAAGCTTGCCCTACAAGCCCAGCATTTAATTAAAACAGCGCAAAAAGAATTACCTGAAATATCAGGTGCATTTGAAATTAAAAACGATGAATTATTTAGACAGGAGCAAAAGCAATGAGCAGTTGGCGCTTTAAAGATAAGATGATTTTAGCAGATAGTCTGGGCACAACTTTGTCGGGTTCTCATGCGATTTATGCCACAGATGTTGAATTTAATATTGAAAGTGAGGCTGATAAAGATGAACTGGAAACAGCTTACAGTGGCGCAAGTTTAGAGGTCTTTTACGGTGAGCATATTACCTTAAACTTTAAAACGCCCCTTGCGATGAGTGGTACAGCAGGTGCAACCCCTGCTTTTGCACCATTAATGCTAGCGTGTGGTTTTGTTCAAGTTGCCAATGCATCAAGTGTGACATACACCCGAAGTACGCCAACCAAAGCAATCAGCTTAATGCGCTTTGGCAGTAATACCCATAAAATCAGTGAAATGTTAGGTACCGTGAGTTTGTCACTTGAAAAGGGCATACCAAAACTCAACTGGCAGTTTAAAGGTTTGTTTAGTCCGCCAGTTGCATCAACTGCCGCGCCCGCTGTTGATTGGGAGCGCTGGAAGCGACCAGAAACACTGGGCGTTGCTTCAAGTTCAGATTTCAAACTGAACAATACCAAGCGCACTTTGCACAAGCTTAATATTGATATGGGTAACAATGTTGTGTTTGACCGCGCCATTAATTATGAGGAAATCATTATTGCAGGTCATGAGTCAAGCGCGAACATTACTTTAACTGCTGATGCGTTAACTGCTTTTAATCCTTTTGACGATGTTGGAAAAATCCAAAACTTTGAATTTAGTCACGGCACAGCTGCAGGTAAAAAAGTCACTGTGCTGGGTCGCTTTCAAATGCCGCAACCTAAATATGCCAGTTTAGAGTCTGAACTCACGGGGTATGAATTTGATGGCAAGCTTGTGCCAAGTGGTGCGGGTAATGATGAATTAAGTTTCGTTTTTGAGTGATTAATTTTTAATATCCGACTTTGAATAACCCTCTATTACACAAATATTAAAAGAGTAAAAAAATGAAATTAACATGTTTAAAAAAACTCTCTTCAGCTTTAATTGATTGCCCAGTGAAATTTGAATTTGGCGGCGTGCTGTTTGATTTTACCGCCCAGGTTAAATTAGTCGATGAGGTTACATTAACGGCTATGACAACAGGTGAAAAAGTCTCTGATAAAAAGACGGTGAAAGATTTATTAGTTGGTTGGTCAGGTTTTAATGATGAAGGAAAAAACGTGCCTTTTGATAAAGAGACTTTAGATGAAATGCTTGTCTATGGCGCGATTTCTGGTCGTTTAGCCGTTGAGTGTGTTAACGCCCAGTATCGGGTTATTGAAAAAAACTAATCGATGTTGCTAGGTGGTTTGTGGGCGACTTGGCAGCACAAAGTAACGTATTAAGCAGTGATGAAGCCCACTTTGGTGCACCAGTAAAAGCACAAATAGCGCAAGCACAAACAGATTTACATGTTTTACCCTGTAACTGGTTAGCAGCACAAGCAATTACAAGTGCGGGCACCCAATGGCAATATGATAATCACGGTATTGAAATTGCCCTTGATTATCAACGTGCTGATATTGCCTGGGGTTATAGCAATATTAATCTCACCCCAAAAGATTTTGACAAATTACAACTTCTTGAAAGAAGTATTCTGGCAATGATAAGGCGACCTGATGAGCAACAACCTGAACCTGGCGTTACGCTTACGATACGACGGTAAAGCGGTTACAACTGGCGCACAAAAAAATGTGCGTGATTTAAATCAACTCCCGGGTGTGATACAAAAACAGGTTGCTGCAAATCAACGTTTATCAGCGACACAACAAAAAGCCATGACACAGCAAGGCTCACTTACAAAGTCACTAAATTTACTTGAGCGCTCATACTCTGGTGTGGCACTCGCAATTACCACGGCTATCAGTGCCGGCACTGCAACCATGTTTGTTCGTGACACAGGTGCGGCGCAACTTTTAGATCAAAGACTAAAAGGCTTAACAAGTTCTTCAGCTGAATATAATAAAGTTCAAGATTACTTATTTAATACTGCAGATAGACTTAATACAAAATACACCGTTTTATCAAACTCCTATAGCAAGCTTTTAACACTACAAGAAGCAGGTGTTATTAGCCAAACCCAAGGAAAAGCCATACTTGAAGGTATGGCAAATGCGGCTGCAAAGTCAGGTGCTAGCAATGTACAGTTAGAGCAAAGCTTGTTTGGTATCGCCCAAGGTATGACTGCAGGTGTATTGCGCGCTGAAGAACTCAATCAGGTTACAGAGCCTTTACCTGGTTTAATGCAAAAGCTTGATAAGGCAGCAGGCCAAGCCGCTGGCGGTTTCAGGCGTATGGTGAATGATGGTCAAATCACAAGTCAGATGTTTAAAAAATATCTTGTCACAGCCCTCAATGAATACGCGGGTGCAGCCGAGGCCACTGAAGGTAAAATCAATGCAAGCTTTGCCGAAATGGGCAACGAATATCAAAGGCTTATCCGTAAATATGAAGAACCCGTTAATTTTGCTGTGACAAGTGTGGTGGATACTTTAACGGATGGTATGTCAGCTTTACGTGAAAATGAAGAATTGGCAGCCGGACTTGCAACCAGTGCAGGGGTGCTGGCTGCTGTATTATCAGGTCATTTAGCAGGTGCTGTTGCTAAAAGCACCAAAGGTTTTGTCGCGAATATTGCTGCTAAAAATCAGGCTTTACTCTCTGAAATGGCCCTTGCAAAGCAAAGTCAGGCAACCGCCATACTTGAGAATAAACGCGCCCTACAGCAAAAAGCTTACGCGGCCCATACGTTAAAAGTTGCCTCAAAAACGCATTTACGTACCAAAGCAATTGCCAAACTAGCGACAGCAAATCAACACGCCATTGCAACACAAACCGCCCTCACGCATGCAACGAATACTTATAGTGTAGCAGCTGCAAGAGCATCAATTGTGAGTCGTGGATTATCAGTTTCAATGGGGTTGCTCGGTGGTCCAGTGGGTGTTGCAGTAACAGCTGCACTGGCAATTGCCTATTTTGCGACAAGCTCAGATGATGCCAGTAATAAAAGCGTTAAACTTGAAAAACATATCTATGATTTAACTTCTGCTTTTGATTCATTGAAAAATGTTAGCGCCCGTGCGCAATTGAAACTGAACTCAAACAAGATGAAGAATTACTCTCAGGCCATTGCAAAAGCATACATAGAATTAAAAAAATATAACACACTTGCAAGCAATGCCACTGACGAACGTACAGCTTTTGGTTATAAGCAAAAGATTGCTTCAATTAAAAAATATATTCATGAACAAACAGAGCTACGCACAACGATAATCAAATCTAATGCGCAAATTGCCAATTTCAATAACAATTTAGACAAAATAAAATTCAAACAAGTTGAAGATGGAAAATCTAAAAACACTGCTGCTTCTGAATTACCAGATAACATTAGACGGTTAGAGCTGAGCTTATTAGCTGAAGAAACCAGATTAAAAGCAGCGTATGAAAACAAAAAACAAATGGTTGTTCGCGCAGCACAAACTGATGTCAGCAATAAAACTAAATACACAGCCATCCTTAAAAACTTAGAAGCTAAATACACTGATGATGTTAAAGCCCTCACTGAAAAGCGTGAAAACGAAAAAACCAGAACTGCCAATGAAGCTGAGCAAAAACGACAAAATGATTTAAAAGCTGACTTAGAAAATCGCTTAGCAATTATCAAAGGGTTTTCAAGTAGAGAAGCACTTGCAGCTTACAATAATGAATTAAATTTAGAGCAAGCAAGACAACAAGCACGCGTTGATGCAAAGCGCCGAGCATCATTAGGACTTGCAGCCAATGATGAGTTAGGTGAAATAAAACACAATGCAGATAACAGCATTAAAGACATTGAAAGACAAACAGAACTTAATGCCGCTTCAGGTTATCACAGCCAACGTGAAGCAGATGAAGCCGCACACCAGGAACGGTTATTTCAAATAAAAAACCGCTATGCAGGCTCACTACAGCAAGAAATTTCAACATTTGCTAATTTTGAAAAACAAACCGCTGCAGATAAAACAAAAGCTGTTATCGGTTTAGGTGCAGCAGGTTTCAAGGCCATGGCAGGCCAAAGTAAAAAAGCCTTTAAAGCTTACAAAGCATTTAGCATTGCTCAAGCAATAATGAATACCTATCAAAGTGCAACGGGTGCTTTTAACTCATTAGCCCCTATCCCCATTGTTGGTCCTGCCCTTGGTGCCGCAGCTGCAGTTGCGGCCGTTGCAATGGGCATGCAACAAGTAAGACAAATTAAAGCACAGCAACCCGTTGGTATTGCACACGGTGGTTTAGATTACGTACCAAATGAATCAACATATCTTTTACAGCGCGGAGAACGCGTCCTAAGCCCAAAACAAAATATTGAAATCTCATCTGCAGCACAACGCATTAACCAAGGTTCATCGGCTAATAATGGTCAAAACATCACTTTAAATATCACCAATCAAATAAACGTTGAAGGTAATACAGATAAACAAGGTAGTGAGCAAATCGGCAATGATATTGGTAGGCAAATTGAGTCGTACATCGTGGGGAATATTAGCGAAAATGGCTCAATAATTAGAGCCATTAGAGGGGCAGCTTGATGTTTAGAGGTAATTAAGGTTCAACCACCTCAAAATCTAGCCGTTTACCTGCATTTTTTACATTGACTCTGGTTTGTAATGCCGCCATCTTTAGTTCGATAACCAAAAACCCTATCTAGTTCAGGCTCTGTTTTGGCAATAGTGCCGCATTTTGGACATTTGTGAGGCAAGGTGATTTTTCCTGGCATAGATTTTCCTTAATTATGTGAGTATTTTTAAAATAAAAGATAGCAAAATAAATTGTACCCAAATATGATGTTAATCAATTTTCCAACATGCGAGTATCATTATTTTAATAATTATACTGTGCAATATATTTAACTAAGGTCTGTATCTTATGAATAAAATCTCAAAACTTTTAACAACATCTATTTTGGCTATATCTGTAACGGCTTGTAGTACTACACAAGAACAACCAAAATCTTCTAAGTTTACGGTAAATGAAAATATCAACATTAGTGCTGGCAATAAAAACAACGCTAAGATTTTAGTTACCTTTGACTATAAAGCACCAGGGATCGAAACACCTTTTAAAATTACATCTTACTTTTCAGGATTAAATCAATCTGTCACTTTTGATCACTGTCTAGAATCAATGAATAACATCAAGTCTTGTAAAAGTACCGTTACCTTGCATCCAGACATTAAGAACAGATATTGGATTGATTATGATTTAAATGTGCTGAGGGGCCATAGGGTTGAGCATGGTTTTACACTTCCACACTCATCTAATCTTGGTGGTAGAGAGATTATTTCAGTTGATGAAGCAAAACGTGTAAAGCGAACTAAAGAATTAAATGCGGATGGTACGTATTCCGTCACTAAATATCTAAACCTAAAATTAGAAGAAATTATTTAATTTCATAACCTAAATATGTGAATGGCTCTATTACAAGAGCCATTTTAAATTTCCGTTAAATTATTTTATAGTTGCATCTAGATAAATATTACTTTACCGTGAGTAATTTACGACCTAACTCCTTCACTGTAAAGTGTTTTCCATTCATTTCAGTTTCATTTTCTTTATATAGTTTACTCAAATTAATCATCATTATTTTGGTTTGCTATGTTGTTATTGCCTTTACCCAAAAAACCTAAAACGTGTGTATTTCGACTGGTGCCTAATAGCCAAAGCTATGTCAGCAAGGCTAATAATGCCTCTGAGATTTATGATCTTGAAGGTGCGTATTGGGAATTTGAAATTGAAATTGCCAATGTACCTGAAAAAGATGCTTTGACACTTGATGCGTTTATGGCTTCCTTACGTGGTCAAGTCGGTACGTTCTTAATGTTTGATTATCGTCGTGAGCAACTTGATAAAAGTTTCAGTGCATTTGTGGCAGGTGCTAATCAAGATGGTAATACCCTGTTGATTGATGGTTTACCTGTTAGCCAGACTTTGGCTGTTGCGGGTGAACGCTTTCAATTAGGTGATGGCAGTGCTGCTGAACTTAAAATGTTAACCAAAGATTTAGTCAGTGATGCGTTTGGTCGTGCCAATATTGTGTTTGAATCTCCGATGCGCGTTATTCCTTTTGATAATACCCCCCTTTATTTTAAGCAACCCAAGGGGGTTTTTCGTTTAGCTGATAACAAGCAAGGTATTGCCAGTGCCAGGTATAAAAACGGCATTGTGATTAGTTGGCGCATTAAAGGCAGGGAGGCTTTTTAATGGAGTCTATTAAATCTCAGCTTATTACTGATTTATCAGCCCATGGCCGTGTACGATTTTTTGTTCGTCTGGGCTTTAAAACAGGTGATTTGTTTTTGCATACAGGTGTGGGGGAGCGTTTATTTCAAGGTCAGAAATGGCATGGTCTAGGCATGCTTGGCAAAGTCAGTGAAATACCTGCAGGTGAAAACAATAATACCAACCGCATTAGACTAACCCTTAATACCACAGATACCGCAGTACTTGGGGAAATTGCACAAAACGACCCCATTGGCAGGGAGTGTGAAATCTATTTAATGACTTTAGATGAGCAATACCGCGTGAGTAACAGTCAGGTATTAGAAAGTGGTTATATCGTTTCAAATGAAGTAGAGCGCGGGGATATTTCACAAATCACCTTATCTGTTGCAGGTGAAAGTGAACGCTGGAAACAAGCAAGGCTTAATCAACGTTGGAATCACGCCACTCAAAGCGCCCTATTTGCTGATGATAAGTTTTTTAGTGAACACGCTGCAACGTCTCAAAATCTTCATGATACGCAACCAGGTAATTACATTGGTAATAGAGGCAATCGTTATGAACCATAAGTTAAACACCTTTTTGGCCGAGCGTGAAAACATGCCTTTTGAATGGGGTAAACATGATTGTTGTTTATTTGTCTGTGATTGGATTTTGTGTGCTTGCGGTAAAGATTTAGGTTTAAACTTTAGAGGTAAATATCTCACCAAAAAAGGGGCCTTTAAACAATTATTTAAACACGGTTTTAATGATGTTCAAAGTATCTTTAAACAGTGGTTAAACACCTCTATCAATCCTACATATACCAAACGTGGTGATATTGCTTTGGTTAATTATCAAGATGAATTAGTAGGCGGCATTGTTTATATCAATCAGGTCATTTGTGTTGGTGAAAATGGCTTGGTCACTTTGCCTTTTGAGGCTATTGAATGTGTTTATTCATTAAGTGCTTTCATGGGGCAAACTGATGAGTAAAGTTGTTGATTTAGTTGTAGATACGGGCGGTGATTTATTTGGTCTTGGCCGCTCTGTTTTTGATAATACGCTTGGGGCTTTGTGGGATAGTCTTACTCCCGATGAACCTGAAGTTGATAATGCGACTTTAAACAAGGGGTTACAAAAAGGCATTGACCAGCCCAGGCGTATTACATTTGGTAGAGATAGAGTTGGTGGTGTTATTGCGCATCAAGCTGAAGTTGAACGTGATGAAACCAAATGGGTTCAGTTGATTGTTTTAATAAATGGTGCGCCCATTGATGCATTAGAAGAAATCTACATTGCTGATAAAAAGCTAAGTGAATATCCAAGTGATAGTTATGGCTATTCAATCAGTGATGGCAGGCACGCAGAAGCGAATCTTGCTGCAGTTAATAAAATGGCAGGTTGGACTAGCGAACATATTGGTTTTAACCAGGCACATGTATTTATTGAGTTTAAAAACGATCGGGAAATATTCCCCGATGGCATTAGTGATTGCGAGTTTTTAATACGTGGCGTACGCGTTTGGGACCCAAGAAACCCAGCCCAAAATGCAGATGATGAAACAACCTGGTCCTGGACACAAAACGCGGTATTAAACACCCTGCACTATGTTAGGTTTTTTGGTGCCCATGAAGTGCCTTTTAGTCGATTACCCATCAATTGGTGGATGGCTGCAGCCAATGTTGCTGATGAAGATGTTGAATTTACAGATAAAAACGATGAGCTCGCGACTGAAAAACGCTATACCGTAAATGGCACGTTTCAGTTTACATCAAATCCTTTAGCTGTATTAAATCAGTTAGAGCAAAGCTTCGCTGGTAAAGTGTTTCGCCAGATGGGCCAGTGGTATATCAGGGTTGGTGCTTGGTATGGTCAACCCACCTTTACTATCAATCAAAAAGATGTACATGGCAATGTCAAAATTAAATGGCATGCAGACTTGCGTGATAGAGCCAATATTGTCAGAGCCACATTTACCGACCCAAATCAAAACTATGAGCGTACGGATGCGCCGCCTGTTATTTCGTCGCAATATCAATTACATGATAATCAGCCACTTGAAAAATCAATTACCCTACCTTTTGTGCGAAGCAGTACAACAGCGCAGCGTTTATCTGCTATTAAGCTTGAACAATCCCGTTTAGGCAGCATTGAAATCCCCCTAAAACATGCGGGATTAGCCGCTGCAGTTGGTCGCACTATTTATGTTAATTTACCAAGAGAAGCGATTAATAATAAGGTGTATCGGGTTGTTGAAAGGCGCTTTAGAATTGATGGCGGTGTAACAGTGATTGCCATTGAAGACGCGCCAACTTTGTGGGCAGATGATTTAAAGCCTGGCGAGCAAGATTTAACACCAAACAGTGATTATGTTACTGGAAAACCACAAGCTGTTAATGATGTCCGAGTACACATAAACACCGATGGTATTGGTCTATTAAAATGGGCGCACCCTGCACCATTTTCTGTTGAAAGTTTTAGTATTGCTTTTTATTCGGTCAATGGCTCTGACAATACCTTAATGTCTAAAGATAAGGTGAGTTACACCCAGTGTGATATCCCGCCTTTAGGCTTAGGTGAATATCTTGCAAAAATAACAGCAGTGAATATATTTGGCCTGCACTCTGAAGTTGTTTCAATCAGCTTTTCAATTACAAAACCTGTCACCCCTTTAATTAGGGGCTGTTGATCTTTGTTTGAATTTTGTGCGTAAGTGACAATCTCGTATAATTCACTTCGCCAAAACCAAACTAAACGAGATTGTC
>NZ_FOLO01000068.1 GCF_900112265.1 Pseudoalteromonas denitrificans DSM 6059
ATGTACCTACTTAATTTCATTAATCCAAAATCGGCAGCAGGCATAATATAAATCAATAATCATCCAATAAATATTCCACTTTATATTTTAGAGTTTTTAAAGAGTCTTCAGTGAATAACAACATTAAATCAAAATTTACATCATGATCTTCAACGCCATAACTCACTTCAATCGCTAACGTACGCTGCCATCGAGATTTATTAGTATGAACTAATTCTGCAACATCACAGTGCTGACCCATAACAACAGGATGACCTTGGCTAAATGGCATATCGAGTTGTTTTGACAGCCCAGATAAAACGGATCCAATTAAAATATTAGAAATATCCATTAAAAGTTCTAATTCAACTTTTTCGTTAACTTCTCCTTCATAACTCATGAGAGATGCAATTTCTTTAAAGCTAGAATCATTTAATAATATTAAAGCTTCACCAGATACCCCACCGCCAATAAAACCTTGGCAAACACCCGATGTACTTTCATTTAAATCAATAGACTGTAATGCCATATTCAATTCACTGACTTCTAAAACATTCACATTAGGAATTGGTAGTTTTACAAATACATTAAGTAAACGCGCTAACAAATCACCAGCTTGCCCCATAGCAACATTGGTTAACTCTTGATAAATATCACGAATTTCAGGCTCAAGCTGTTCGCCTAATTTATGTGCTAAACGCTCTCGAATCGCTTTATCTTTAATACCATGTTTTTCTATAATCTCATCAAGCTTTTCTGCCGAACAAGGCTTTTTAATAAAATCAATTGCGCCTAACTCCATCACACGTGCATGGGCTGTTGGTTGAATATCACCAGATACAACAACAGTTAAAACTTCTAAGTTTTGCTCTTCAATTGCCTGTAAGACTTCATAACCGTCCATTTGTGGCATATTCAGATCAAGAAACAATATTTCAGGTTTAATTTTTTTTATCTGTTCTATACAATGAACGCCATGTTCAGCGTACTCTATTTGAATATCCCAATCATCAGGTAAAGAACGCGCTAACTGACGGCGAGCAAGTCTGGAGTCATCACATATTAAAATAGGAGTGGCCATACACATTCTCTTATTGATTTATTTTATTAATTTTAGAAGATAAAACTATAAAGCTACAAACTTCTTTTAGTAACTTTAGCATAGCAGATATGTAAACACGATTTAATATTAAACTATTAGATTAGCATGTTAGCAGTTCAATGTTACATTTATATAATTTCTTTCATAAAATAAAAAATGCTTTTATTCATATTCCCATTACATTGTAACGCTTAAATAAATACAATTAGTAAATATCAAATAAACACTCGGAAAATTTATGTTACGAATACTTTTATATTTAACCATCACTCTTTTTAGTTTCTCTAGCGCTGCCAATATAAATACATTTGATGCTGGAAAAGTGATGGCTGGTGATAAACCCATCGTTTTATTAGGCTCACCAGTCAAACTAGGACAAAAAGCACCCAACTTTAAAGTTGTTGATGATAAATTTAATCCTGTTCAGCTAACTGATTTTCTAAATAAGAATTTATTAATAAGCGTTGTGCCAAGTTTAGATACAGGTGTCTGTAGTTTACAAACCAAATTTTTTAATGAAAAACTTGCTATAGAATACCCTGAACTTGTGATGTTAACGATCAGTGCAGATTTACCTTTTGCACAAAAGCGTTTCTGCACCGCTGAGAATATAAATAAAGTCATTACTTTGTCTGATTCTGTTTGGCATGATTTTGGTAAAAATTATGGCTTAATGATTGAGAATATGGGCTTACTTACTCGCACAGTTTTATTGTTAAATAAAGAGCATGAAATTGTTTATAAACAATTAGTACCAAGTTTATCACAAGAGCCCGATTATATTTCGGTGACGGCTGCAATAAAAAAGCTGTAATGAATTTAAAGCGGGTTTAGAATGCCCGCAAACTTATTTCAGTTTTCATTAATATTCAATCTAATTACCAATTATTTAGGTTTTTAATTAAAATATCTTCAAAAACTTGGATATGGTCAACTCGATTATTTAAAGCAGGAATATAATCAAAGATTTGACCACCAGCTTCAATAAAAACATCTCTATTTTCAATAGATATTTCTTCTAACGTTTCCAAACAATCAGCAGAGAATGCAGGACAAATTAACTGAACAGACTTAATCCCTTGGCTTGGTAATTTCTCTAATGTTTTATCTGTATAAGGTTGAAGCCACTCTTGTTTACCAAAACGAGATTGGAAAGTCATCATCCATTCGTCATCGGTTAACTTTAATACTTTGGCTGTTTCCTTCGCTGTATACTCGCAATGCTCGAAGTATGGATCACCCTTTTCAATACATGATTTTGGTAAACCATGAAAAGAAAATATTAATTTATCGGCTTTGCTTTTTTGCTGCCAAAAATCTTTTATTGAATTAGATAAGGCTGTAATATAAAGTGGATTTTGATAATAATCTTTAATAAACCTAACCTGTGGTAAATTTCTTACTTTAGAGAAAGCCTGATTTAATTTATCAAATACTGCTGCTGTTGTTGTTGCTGAATATTGCGGATATAGAGGTAATATAAGTATATTTTCAATACCTTTTTGACGCATAAAATCTAACTTAGAACTGATAGATGGTTCACCATATGTCATAGCTAACTCAATAGTTAAGCCTACACTATGCTGTTCATTAATTAAATGCTTTAACGATTCAACTTGTTGCTCACCAATCACTCTTAATGGTGAGCCTTGCTCTGTCCATATAGAGGCATAGGCCTTAGCAACTTTCTTACATCTTAGTGGGAGCACCGCACCATTTAAGATGAAATACCAAATAAAAGGTGGGATTTCAACAACCCGAGTATCAGACAAAAATGCTTTTAAATATTTTTTTACTGCTTTTGGACTTGGTTCATCAGGTGTACCTAAATTAACCAATAAAACGCCATATTTAGAAGGATTCTTTGTTAAAGATAATTTCATTATATTTCTTTTAAGTTGGATATAAAAAACCCACAAAAATTGTGGGTTTTAAATTTATTAGATATTCATCAATTATGCAATGATACTGATCAATCTAAGGTAAATAACTTGATGTATCTAGGCCACGTCAAGATACATGTTTAAAATAGTCTAGCCTAATAATTCAGCAAGTTGTGCACTCACAGCTTCAACAGCCTGCGTACCATCAAATTTATTATATTGTGTATTTCCAGATTTAGCTTCCGCTTGATAATATTCAACTAATGGTTTTGTTTGATCATGGTAAATACCTAAACGTTTACGAACCGTCTCAGCCACATCATCTTCACGAATAATTAAATCATCACCTGTTTCGTTATCTTTACCTTCAACTGCAGGTGGATTATATACCACATGGTAAACACGGCCAGAAGCGGGATGTACACGACGCCCACCCATACGCTCAACAATAACTTCATCAGCAACATCAAATTCAATCACGTTATCAACGTTAACACCATTTTCTTTCATAGCATCAGCTTGAGGAATAGTGCGAGGGAAACCATCTAATAAAAAGCCAGTTTCACAATCTGGTTTTGCGATACGCTCTTTAACTAATCCAATGATAATTTCATCAGAAACAAGTTGGCCTGCATCCATTACTTTTTTAGCTGCAAGACCCATTTCAGTGCCTTCTTTGATCGCCGCACGTAACATATCACCTGTCGAGATCTGTGGAATACCATACTTGTTCATTAGGAATTGAGCTTGAGTACCTTTACCTGCACCTGGTGCACCTAAAAGAATAATGCGCATATTTATTGCCTTTGTTTGAAATTAAAGTTCGAAGCGAATTCTTCCATAAGCGCTAAGCATACTCAAGAAACTTTGAAATAAATTCGCCAAAAGTTGTAGAAAACAAAAAAGGAAGCCTGAGCTTCCTTTTAATTAACTACATTTTAAACCTAAATTAAGTCTATTTGCTTAAATCTAGCATTAGCTTATTCAAACGACTTACAAACCCAGCCGGATCTTTTAAAGTACCGCGTTCAGCTAATAATGCCTGATCTAATAATACCTCAGACCACTGTGCGAATTTATCTTCGTCTTGCTCATCATTTAGATGTTTTACTAATTGGTGTTCAGGGTTTAACTCAAAGACAGGTTTCGCTTCTGGCGCACCTTGACCTACCGCTTCCATTAACTTAGCCATTTGAGAACTCATATCATTTTCATCTGATACAACACAAGCTGGAGAATCAGTTAAGCGATGCGTAAAACGCACTTCTTTAACTTTATCACCTAATACTGTTTTAATGCGTTCAACTAAACCTTCAACTTCTTTTTCAGAGCTTTCTTGCTCTTTTTTACTTTCATCATCATCCAAGTCACCTAAATCTAAGTCACCACGTGTAATTGACATAAGTTGTTTAGAGTCAAACTCAGTTAAATGGCTCATCATCCATTCATCAACACGATCTGACATTAATAATACTTCAATGCCTTTCTTACGGAAGATTTCTAAATGTGGAGAACTTTTTGCTGCTGCAAAGTTATCAGCTACAACATAATAAATCTTTTCTTGGCCTTCTTTCATACGTGATACGTAATCAGCTAATGAAACACTTTGAGTTGACTCATTATTTTCTGTTGAAGCAAAACGTAAAAGCTTAGCAATAGCATCTTTATTAGCTGCGTCTTCTGCCGGACCTTCTTTGATCACCTGACCAAACTCATTCCAGAATACTTGATAATCTTCTGCTTTGTTTTTGCCCATACGATCTAGCATTTTAAGGATACGAGAAGTACAACCCTTACGAATAGCTTGCGTTACTTTATTATCTTGCAAAATTTCGCGAGATACATTCAATGGTAAATCATTAGAATCCAGTAAGCCTTTTACAAAACGTAAGTAACTTGGCATAAATTGTTCAGCATCATCCATAATGAATACACGTTGAACATATAATTTTAAGCCACTTTTATGGTCACGATTCCATAAATCAAATGGTGCTTTTTTAGGGATATACAGTAAGCTTGTATATTCAGACTTACCTTCAACTTTATTATGAGACCATGCTAGAGGCTCTTCCCAATCATGACTTACATGCTTGTAAAACTCTTTATATTCTGCTTCTTCTATTTCTGATTTATCCAGCGTCCAAAGCGCCGTTGCCTTGTTGATAGTTTCCCACTCTGCTGGAACCGCAGCAACTTTTTCACCATCAGGACCTTCAGATTCAGGTACTTCTTCTTTAAACATTTGTACCGGAATTGAAATATGATCTGCGTACTTTGTTACTATGCTACGTAGACGAACATCTTCTAAAAATTCCTTTTCTTCATCTTTTAAATGAAGTGTAATTTCGGTACCACGTGTTTCTTTTTCAATTTCAGCTATCGTGTATTCGCCTTCGCCTTTTGAGTACCACTCAACAGCTTTATCTTCACCGGCTTTGCGTGTACGAACAGTCACGGCATCAGCAACAATAAATGCAGAATAAAAACCAACACCAAACTGACCTATTAGTTGAGAATCTTTTGCTTGATCACCAGATAAATTTTCAAAAAATTCAGCTGTGCCTGATTTTGCAATTGTACCAAGCGAACTAATCACTTCATCACGATTCATGCCTATACCATTATCAGATATAGTCACAGTGCCTGCTTTTTCATCAGTACTAATTTTTAATTTTAGTTCTGCATCACCTTGATACAAGTTTCCATCAGAAAGTGCTAAAAATCGTAATTTGTCTGCAGCATCTGATGAATTAGAAATAAGTTCACGTAAAAAGATTTCTTTATTTGAATATAAAGAGTGAATCATTAAATTTAAAATTTGTTTTGCATCTGTGCCAAACGCATGGTTTTCTTTATTTGTTTCTGTAGTCACTTGTTATAACTCCGCATATTTGGTGCTTGAGCCAACTGAATATATGTATTGAAATAATTCAATTGGCGTAAATTTGGTACATTTAGTTTATTTAATAAATGTTACTGTTTTATATGGTGGGTCATAGGTTTTTTTCAAGTGCAGTTTAAATAAAATATATAATTAAAAACCAAGCTTTTTTATTTTTTGGAGAACTTCTCCGTACCTTAGATTTTCACAGCAAGCAAAACCATTCAGTTTTTTCACTTTATTACGAGCAAATAATGGGACACTGATCCCAGTTAAAAAACGGCAGTAGATTCCTGAAGTTATTTCCGATTCTTTTATACCATTTTTAGCTGCTGCTAAATGTTTCTTCAATACAGTAAGTGAATCAACAATTAAAGAGTCACTTGGCCATTGAGGTTTTATTGAATGCCTAAGCTTAGCAACTTTTCCCCGGCAAACACTGCAATGACCACAATGTTCTGGTGTAGCTGCATCATCAAAATACAAACCAAGATTGCGGCTTAAACAATGTTTAAGTTCGAAAAACCGTATTAATGTTGCAATTCGTTTCACTTCCTTTTGCTCTTTATCGATATAATACAGATATAAACCTGTTGCAAGTTTAGGATCATTAAGCAAGCTAACATCAACATTAAATACTTCAGTGATCCGCTTAGTTTCAAGTTCTATCAATTCTTTTTCAGCTAAATAGTCAAGTGCAGATACAACACGATTCCTATCGTAACCATACTCTTGAAACAAGCTGTCAAAATTTAAATTACCCCAGATTTTTTTGAACTGAGTATGAGAAAAGATAGCTGATAAAAAAATTTGACGTTCAAGTGTAAAATTAGAAAGAATCGTTTCCTTTGATTGTAAAAATTTAAACTTAAAATCCGCAAAATATGCATACAAAGGTTTTATAACGCCTAATAACTCTAGCTGAACTAACAATGTTTTTAATGGTAACTGTTTCACATTACTTGCATTTGATAATCCCGTAATTTGCAATTCCCATTGATTAAAATGCAATTCCTGCTTGATATTATTAATAATATATTCAATACCTGCTTGCTCCGGAGTATCACCAAAAACAAAATTTTCTACCGTATTAATGCCATCTAAGTTTGCTAAAGTAACACAATAAGATGCTAGACCATCACGCCCTGCACGGCCGATTTCTTGGGAGTAATTTTCAATTGATTTGGGTAAATCATAATGAATAACAAAACGAATATTTGATTTATCTATCCCCATACCAAATGCGATTGTCGCCACAACCACTTGCGTTTTATCATTCATAAAATCATTCTGAATTTCAACTCTGCGATCATTTTCAAATCCAGCATGATATGCTGCTGCATTTATATTATTCATTTTTAAATATTCAGCAACTTGTTCTGCACTTTGTTGTAAAGTCACGTATACGATGCCTGAACCAGATTGTTCTTGTACTAGATGCAACAATTGTTCTTTTTTATCTTTTTCATTTACAGGCAATACTGCTAAATCTAAGTTCGCGCGATAAAAACCCGTTTGCACAACATGATTGCGCATAATATTAAAGCGTTCAGCCATATCATGTTTAACTTTTTTTGTAGCTGTTGCAGTTAATAGTAAAACTAATGGAATATTCAATTCTTGACGATACGTTGGTAGTTTCAAATAATCAGGCCTAAAATTATGGCCCCATTCTGAAATACAATGTGCTTCATCTACCACTAACATAGAGACTGAAACAGATTCGATAAACTGTCTAAAACGTTCATTTTTAAAACGCTCAACCGACACCATTAAAATTTTTGTATCACCACTTCGTACATCAGCCATGACTTGTTTATTTTGTTCTGGGGTTAGGGTGGAATCAATGCTCGCCGCTTTAATTCCTTTTTTAGATAAAAACGCTAATTGATCTTTCATTAAAGCCAATAAAGGTGAAACAACTAATGTTAAGTGGGGCAAATGTATTGCCGATAATTGATAACACAAAGATTTACCTGAACCCGTTGGAAATATTGCTAAGGAAGAATACCCCTCTAACAATTGTGCAATTGTTTGATGTTGTCCTGAACGAAATGAATCAAAACCGAACCATTGCTTTAATGATAAATGAAGATCAATACCCACTTTCTAACCCTTTATTTTTTGACTCTAAAATAGTAACTTTCAATTGAAGCATTTCTTTTATTATCCGTTACTAAAAAATTTATTCACAACAAATAACGATTTATAATATTTTGAACAAGTTACTTTATGCAGATATTTTATCTTTTATTTCTTTCATTAAATAGTTAGCTAAAATAATTTTCATACTTTACTTGCAAAAATATCATTCACTGTATAAATTACCAGTATAGTTACTGTATGGATAAACAGCATGTTAATTTCTCTTGAAATCGAAAATTTTGCAATTGTAGATAAACTCAATGCCGAATGGGGCCCCGGAATGACAACGATTACTGGTGAAACCGGCGCTGGTAAATCAATTGCAATTGATGCTTTATCTTTATGTTTAGGTGAACGTTCAGAAGCTTCTGCTGTTCGCCCTGGCAGTGAACGAGCCCAAGTAAGCGCTCAGTTTGATATACATAACTTACCTAAAGCTCAGGAATTTTTAGCTAACAATGATTTGTTAAGCGATGGTGAATGCCTTATTCGTCGTTCAATCAACAATAATGGTAGAAGTAAAGGTTACATAAATGGAATTGCTGTTACAGCAAGTCAATTAAAATGTTTAGGTCAATACTTAATCTCAATTCACGGGCAACATGCCCATCAATTACTTACTAAGCCTGAACATCAACTGCATTTACTTGATGAATATGCAGGCCATACAAAATTGCAATCACATGTAAAACAAACCTTTAAAGATTACCAGGAACTAAAAAGAGAATTTCAAAAACTTTCCGAAGAACAAGTTCACCAAGAAGCACAACAACAATTACTGCAATATCAAGTGCAGGAGTTAGATGAATTTTCATTAACTAAAGGTGAGTTTGAACAAATAGAAATAGAGCTGAATAAATTAAGCCATAGTCAAACTTTATTGGATGCCTGTCAGCAACAAATACAAAACCTATTTGAACAAGATGGTACTAATGCTTTTAATTTAGTACAAAGTAGTGCAAGCCAATTATCTGAACTGGCAGCCATTGATAACGCACTAACACCTATTTCTGAATTATTATACGAAGCTAGCATACAAATAGAAGAAGCCACAAACGAGATAAAAGATTATCAAGCCCATATAGAGTGTGATCCAATACGGTTAATCGAAGTTGAAGAGCGCATGAGTCAAGCTTTAACGCTTGCAAGAAAACATCAAATTCAGCCTGAACAACTATATCAATTACACCAAGAATTAATAAAAAAACTTGATAACATATCAACTAATAATGCTCGATTATCCCAACTTGAACAGTTAATCACTGAGGCTTTAGTGCTTTATCATATGGCATCAAAGTCATTAAGTGCAAGTAGGGTTACTGCCGCCACTAATTTAAACCAATTGATAAGCGCAAGCATGCAACATTTATCTATGGAGCATGGTCTTTTTGAAATTTCCCTGGTTTATCAACCAGATATAACGCCAAACAAATTTGGGTCTGATAGTGTCGAATTCTTAGTTTCAACAAATCCCGGGCAGCCACTTCAACCTTTAGCAAAAGTCGCCTCTGGTGGAGAACTGTCGAGAATAAGCTTAGCAATTCAAGTGATCATAGCAGGGAAAGTAACAACGCCCACTCTAATATTTGATGAGGTAGATGTAGGTATTTCAGGACCAACAGCAGCTGCAGTGGGAGAATTATTACGTAAATTAGGAAAATCTACACAAGTCATTTGCGTTACCCACCTACCACAAGTTGCAAGTTCTGGCCATCAGCAGTTTTTTGTTGCCAAACATACTGATGGAATACAAACATCAACACAAATGTTAGCCCTTGATAAAAAAGGTCGAACAGATGAGATAGCACGTTTATTAGGTGGTACAAATATCAGTAAAGCAACACTTACAAACGCAAAGGAATTATTAAATTCCCATCTTTAAAATGTTTAAAAACCCACAAAAAAGGAGCCGTTAAGCTCCTTTTATATTCTGAAAACAAATAAACTAACCTGCTTACATACACACTATCCGGCAGTATTTAATGGTTCAAAACTTTTAACTAAATCGTCGACTGCTTTCATTTGCGTTAGGTAAGCCTCAAGTTTAGCTAAAGGTAATGCACAAGGACCATCACACTTTGCTTTAGCTGGCTCAGGGTGTGCTTCAATGAATAAACCAGCAAGTCCTAAAGCCATTCCGCTTCTAGCAAGCTCAGTAGCTTGAGCACGACGTCCATCTGCAGAATCACTTCTACCTCCTGGACGTTGTAAAGCATGTGTTGCATCAAATATAACAGGTGCTTGTTGTTTCATATCATCCATACCTAGCATATCAACAACTAAATTATTGTAACCAAAGCTAGAACCGCGTTCACATAAAATAATTTTGTCATTTCCCGCATCATTGAATTTTGTAATGATATGACGCATTTCATGCGGTGCGAGAAATTGTGGTTTCTTTATGTTGATAACTGCATCGGTTTTAGCCATAGCAATAACAAGATCTGTTTGACGAGCTAAAAATGCTGGTAGCTGTATAATATCAACCACATCTGCAACGACTGATGCTTGTGAAGGTTCATGCACGTCGGTGATTAATGGTACATTAAAAGTCGACTTGATTTCTTCAAATATTTTTAAACCTTCTTCTAAACCTGGTCCACGATAAGAATTAATTGATGAGCGGTTAGCTTTATCAAATGACGCTTTAAAAACGAAAGGGATCCCTAGTTTTTGCGTAACAGTTACATAATGTTCTGCAATCTTCATTGCTAAATCACGAGACTCTAATACATTCATACCACCAAATAAAACAAACGGTTTATCATTTGCGACTTCAACAGAGTGAACTTTTATTATATTAGTATTCATTTTTTATCCTTTAAGGTGCAACAGCTTGCATCATAAGCCCACAAATATAGGCCATATAAGTTCCAACGCCATAACCTAGCACTGCCAATAATACACCAACTGGAGCAAGAGAAGGATGAAATGCAGCTGCAACAACAGGTGCAGACGCAGCCCCACCAACATTAGCTTGTGATCCAACGGCCATATAAAATAACGGGGCTTTTATTAATTTTGCAACGATTAACATTAAACTTGCATGGATCAACATCCAAATACCACCAACTACGAATAAGCCAGGGTTATCAAACATAGCAGTTACATTCATATGTAAACCAATTGATGCAACCAAAATATATAAAAAGCTTGAAGCGACCTTTGATGCACCAAATGCTTCTATATGACGCACTTTAGTAAATGACAGGCTAATTCCTATCGTAGTAGAAATCACAATTAGCCAGAAAAACTTACTATTTAAACTGTATTCACTTGCCCAAGCAAAGTTATTACCAAAGTACGGACCTAAAATATCTGCAGCGAAATGTGCAAGACCGGTAATACCAAAAGCAATAGCAATGATTGTCATATAATCATTTAATGTCGGCATTCGTGCATGTTCCGCATGATATTTTTGAACACGGTTTTTTAAGTCCTCAATTGCTGAAGTATCAGCACCTGTTTTTGCATCAATTTTTTTATGGTTAGCAGCCATTAATAATAAAACGGCCATCCACATATTTGCAACGATCACATCGACTGTGACCATAACTGAAAATATATCACCACCGACTTCAAACATTTCTTTCATTGAAGCTTGATTTGCACCACCACCAATCCAGCTACCTGCAACTGTTGTCATACCACGCCATACGGCATCAGGACCATGTCCACCTACAATTTCAGGGCTTATCGCACTCATCACTAATATCGCGATAGGTCCACCGATTACAATGCCTAAAGTACCAGTTAAAAACATTATTAAGGCTTTAGGCCCTAAATTCAAAATTGCTTTTAAATCAATACTGATTGTCAATAAAATTAAACAGGCTGGTAATAAGAATCGTGATGCAACGTAATAAACGTTAGAGCTGTGTCCATCAACAATACCAAATGTATTCAATAATGACGGAAGAAAGTAACATAATAATAATGCAGGTACATATTTATAAAACTTTACCCAAAATGAATTTTGGCTACTCGATGTTTTAAAAATAAACCCTAAAATAATTGCTAATAAACCAAGAACAACCGCATCATTCGTGATCAATGCTGAATGTGTGTCAGCCATTGTATTTCCTTCTATTTAAATATTGAATGTTAGAACCACTAAAGGTTAATGGCCCTTTCATATTTTAATGAATCGTATTGATATTATGTTCTAACTCTTCAAGTTGATGCTGAATCAACTCAATAGCAGGATCATCAGGACATTCATTTATAAAGTATTCTAAATCTTCCCTTGCCATTTCGGAGCAATTAATATTTCTTAAAAGGTAACCTCGATCTCTACGTTCATATGGATCATCACCTGTAATATCAATTAATAACTCAATACAATTAAGCGCTTGATAATTTTTATTTTCAGAAATAAAAGCCCACTTTTGATGCGCTAAGAATAACTTATATAGACCATCATTCGGTATAACTTGAAAAGCATCAGGGTTTTCTTCTTCCGATAAGTTTTCAGCTTTTAAATACCATGACTGTTGTCCTGAAGCAGGGTCAATTAAATAACCTTCTCCTTCACTCATTTTAACAAGTACCATCAGGCAAGTTTCAAATACAACAATGCATGCATTAAAATCAGACTTTTGTAATACATGTGTCAGAATCAAAGCTAATGGAAGATCACTTCCAGTTCGATAACTTAAAGCATAGGATAAACTATTTAATCGACTTTCTTCTATCCTTTGACTTGTGCCACTAAAAGTCCATTTTCCATAAAAATCGTCAATGAGGGCATCAAGCCCTTCATGTGTATTCTTGCAAATTTTTGTTATATTTTTAGCTTCAGTTGCAAGGTTTTGCAATATATCTAAATATTCCATAACGTCAGCTACTGCAAGCCATTTTAATTCTGCTTTTAAGCAGGCGTGAATGGGTTCTAATTGATCATAATCTTGTTCATGATCGTCAAACCAGATATCTGACTTCAATACCTGTACAACTCTATAAAATCTCAAAAGGCCTATAGTCTACCCATGTTTTAGGTCAATTTCATTAGTAAAAGTTAATTAACTGACTAAAAAGAATATATACATAAGCAACTTTGCTGAAAACAACATTCTTTTGATTAAAAAACAAGGCTATACGTATTACCTTTATATTAAAATGCTCAACAAAAAATATAAAGATAACAGCGCAAATACCGGGATACTAAAATGAAAAGCTATAAAGTAAGCAGGTATAACATAGCGGTTTAATTAACCGCTTTGTTGGAACTGAAAATGATGGGCATTTTCAGAAAATTTTATCTAAAGCCTGAATTTTCAAGTACCGCCGTAGCCAATGTATCCCAACTTTCGCTGTTGTACCCCTTAACAAGATCATGATTGATGTTGTGCCATTGTTCATCAAAACCTTCACCTATTCCCAGTATTTTAAGATATTCCTTATTAACAACTATGTATTGTTGTTTATACGGAATTAACCAGCGGTTTTGTTGATCAACTGCTAATGCAATGTATGCTTCTTCATAACTAGCAAACCACAAATTAATCAAAGCGTCACATCGAGAAGAATGAAATAAGATACCCATATTCATGGTAACTTTGGTTACTGCACTGCCCGATAATACTTGCTGAGCATGTTGCCAACTATCAAATCCATATTTTGTGGCAATAATAAAATGACAATGTTTTAATTTTATTTCTTGCGTGAAATCAAGATTAAAAGTTTTTAATTGTCGTTGCTGCTTATCTATTAAACTTCCACCTACTTTGATCGCTTTTAGCATTTTCTTTGCTTGGATTTTTAATTCATTTATTGCTAAATTCATAATGATCCTCCGATGGAAAAGTTACACATAAATTCTACTTTTTGAAAAGTATAAAGTAGCTGTATAAAAGTAAGTAATAATATAAATACGGTGATCTTTGTGGCTGAAAAAATCATACGGAAAATCAATTTGTAAATATTATTAATTAATGGATGTTTTTTTGGAATATCAGGCATAGCCTGATTTTTTGTAAGGTGAGTCACAATTCAAATACCTCTAAGTAATCGTGGCATTCCGCAAAGCCTACTTAGTTCATATCGAACTGTTCAAATTTTTTAACTCAGAGTGAATTCATCTTTAGCGGACAGGTGTCTCTGCAACCTGTGCGCATTCTAAGCGGAATTGTTAAGTAGAGTCAAGCAAGGAGTATAAGACTTTTAAAATTGCATTAATGCGTAATTTACTTGAGTCAATAGGATTTTAATTGAGCACATTTAGCATTACATGCAATAAATGCATGTAACGCTTTTTAATTTAGCCGTAGTGCGAGTAAAATCATATGCTTTGTGGCTGTAATATACTTTTTGAAAATTTAAGAGACTTCTTAGATAACGCGTCGATTTATATTCATTCAGTATCTTCTGACGATATTATTGAATATCTAACCTGTTTTAACTTGAAATGCTTAGTTATAAAAAAGCTGAAAACATCGGCCACCATGTTTCAGCTTGATACCTACAACTAAAATTAATTACAACAAAAATGAATTTTTAGTTCCAGCTAAATAGCCTATAAGAAGTAAACTGATAGTTGATATTATTAAAATAAAAAACTGCTTTGGCTTTTCTTTTTGTTTCAAAAGTATAAAACCTAAACCTATATAAACTATAACAAGAGCTATTTTTTCTAATAACCAAGGTTGTTCCATTGGGTTGAGCCCAGCCATGTATATTAATGAGAAAGCACTTAATAATAATAAAGTATCTCCCACATGACTGCTTATAAATAAAATTTTATTTTTTGCTAATTGCCAGTTATTTAGTCTAGATATTGCACGTAAATAAAATAATACGATGCTCAGAACAACAAATGTTAAGTGCATATGTTTTACTGCCAGGTAACTCATTTATTTCTTTTTCTCCTAAAGTATTTTAACCGTCTTGATTAACTAAAAGAATATTTTCAAACGTATCAATATTGCTTATAAACAAATCAACCAGTTTAGGTTCAAAATGCAGACCTTTTTGATTTTTTATTTCACAAACTGTTTGCTCCAAATTCCATGCTTCTTTGTAGCAACGTTTATGTCTTAATGAATCATAAACATCGGCTAAAGCTACGATTCTACCATAAATATGAATATCTTCGCCTTTAGTTCCTCGAGGATAACCAGAGCCGTCCCATTTCTCATGATGATCACGCGCAAGTATCGCGCCAGCCTTAATTATTGAACGTTTTGAATCTTTCAATATATTATGGCCATTTTCAGAGTGAGATTTCATTAAATCCCATTCATCACTATCAAGTCCTTTGGGTTTGTGAATTATTGTATCTGGAATGCCGATTTTACCAACATCATGTAGTGGTGCGGCATGCTTTAAAATTTCAGACTCAACTTCTGACATTCCATATAAAGATGCTAATTTGCAGGCAATATGTGCAACACGTTTAACATGATTCCCCGTTTCACTAGAGCGTTGCTCTACCGCTTCACCTAATCTATATACAATTTCACGCTGCGTATCTTCAACTTCCGATTGAAGCTGAATATTTTCATAGGCAACTTGTACGTTTTGAGCAAAGATTTCAATTAAATGTTTATGAGAAGGTGTTAGATTTTTTGGAACCCCCGAGATATACAACATAGAATTATGATTACACTCACTTGAACAATATGCAAAAAGGTAATCATCTCGATATACAATGCTTTTATCTTTTAACGACTGCAGACAAGCTTTTAACTGTTCACCAGTCAGTACATCTTCAAGTAGCTTTCCAGCAGACTCTTCGAACTCCCCTTGCCCCGAAAAAACCACTAATTTATTTTCATTGCCATTTTCAGCAGGGTTACTCGCAACTAAAGTTGTTGCATACATAGCCTCATCAACAGTGCCAATAATTGAAGTTAATTGCTGTATAACACCTTCAATAAAATTTTCCATTGAGTGTGCTGTAAAAATATCTCGTGAAGCAATTATTATTTTTTCAAGACCCTGTCTAGACTGTTCAATCGATAAAATATCGCGATATGAACGCAAACTTGACATCACAACAGTAAATAGTTTTTGTGCTGTTAATTCTGTTTTTGATTTATAGTCATTAATATCATAATTTACAATAACTTGCCTTTCTGGTGCTTGTCCTGGTTGCCCCGTTCTTAAAATAATTCTGGCATGATTATTTTTAGCTTCCTCTCTGATAAACTGAGCAACTTTAAGACCCGCGTCATCTGTTTCCATAACAACATCGAGTAAAACAATTGCAACGTCAGGGTGTTTTGCAATCAACTCTTTTGCTTCTTTACCAGAGTAAGCACTCAAAAATTCTAGGCTTTTATCTTGGAACTTAAAGTCACTTAATGCCAACTTAGTTACAGCATGTACTTCAGACTCATCATCAACGATGATAAGTTTCCAAGTACCATGTTCAACAGCTTCTAATTCCTCTTCAGGCTCTTCAGAAAATAAAAAGTCTTCTGTCATTTGATACTCCCTTAAAATACATACTTATTTTGACTATTCTTGCCACTGCGCTACAGTTATTCGATCATTTCCCGATAGATCAGTGAAGGTCTTAATACCTTTATAAGACATTTTGTACAAAAAATCACTTACTTGTTCAGATTGATTATAACCATGCTCCAATAAAATCATGCCGTTTTGATTTAAATATTTTCTAGCTTCACTAATTATATGCTTAAGATCTGCTAAGCCATTATCTTGTGCAATCAAAGCACTCAAAGGTTCAAAACAAACATCTCCTTGATTTAAGTGAGGATCATCTGGCTCGATATATGGTGGATTACTCACAATAACATCAAACTTTTGTGATTCAAAAGCATCAAACCAGTCACTTTGTAAAAAATGCACATTATCAAATCGTGAATTTTCATTAAGCCTTTTTTGATTACGCTTTGCAAGTGTAACTGCGGCTCCAACTTTATCACACCCTGTAATTTTCCAATGAGCATACTCACTGGCTATGGCTAATGCAATTGCGCCAGTACCAGTCCCCAAGTCGAGTAATGAAATATTACCTGTGATCTCTAATGCAAGCACTTGTTCAACTAAAGTTTCTGTATCAGGACGCGGGATCAAAGTTTGTGCATTAACTTCTAAAGGTAAGCTCCAAAATTCTCTAAAACCAACGATATGTGCAACTGGTTCACCTCGTTTTCTCCGCTCAACCATATTTAAAAATTGCTTGTGCTGTTTGTGTGATAATTGCTTTTCTGGCCAGGTATATAAATAAGTACGCGTTTGATCAATACAGGCCAATAACAAGACTTCTGCGTCTAATTTGGCCGTGTCTGACTTTTTATCTTCTGGTAAAGCTAAAAAGGCGTTGGCTGCAGCAGCCAACGCCTTTTCAATCGTTATAATACTATCTATCACAATTACTGGTCACCCATAGACGCAAGTAAATCAGCTTGATTTTCTAACATTAATGGATCAATTACAGCTCCTAAATCACCGGCCATAATTTCATTTAATTTATACAAAGTTAAATTAATTCTATGATCGCTAACTCGACCTTGAGAGTAATTATAAGTACGGATACGATCAGAACGATCGCCGGTACCAACCAAGTTTCGACGTTCAGACGCTTCTGCTGCTTGGCGCTTTTCATCTTCAGCTTGTTGCAAACGCGCACCTAAAACAGACATAGCCTGAGCTCTATTTTTATGTTGAGAACGTTGATCTTGACATTCTACCACCACACCAGTTGGTATATGAGTTAAACGAATCGCTGAATCCGTTTTATTAACGTGCTGACCACCTGCACCTGATGCACGAAAAGTATCAATTTTAAGGTCTGATGATTTTATTTCGATTGCTTCGGCTTCTGGAATTTCAGCCATAACAGCAACTGTACAGGCTGAAGTATGTACACGCCCTTGAGATTCAGTTTCTGGAACACGCTGTACACGATGCGCGCCTGATTCAAACTTGAGTTTTCCGTATACATCATCACCCGTTATATGCGCTATAATTTCTTTAAAGCCGCCATGGTCACCTTCATTTGTAGTAACCACTTCTAACTTCCATTTTTGTGCTTCTGCATAACGGCTATACATACGAAATAAATCACCAGCAAAGATAGCGGCTTCATCCCCACCAGTACCCGCTCTTACTTCTAAAAATACATTATTTTTATCTTTTGGATCTTTAGGGAGCATTAAAACTTGTAGCTCGTCTTCACATTTTGCTACTTGTGCTTTTGCTTCTTTAAACTCTTCCTGTGCCATTTCGCGCATATCAGGGTCTGAGTCTTTAAGCATTTCTTCAGCGGTTGAAACGTCGTCTTGTGCTTCTTTAAAAGAAGTAAATGTTTGTACAACATCCTCTAATTCAGAATATTCTTTAGATAGTTCACGAAAACGATTTTGATCACTGATCACCGAAGGATCACTTAATAGTGCTTGTACCTCTTCATAACGCTCTTCGATTGTTTCTAACTTATGATAAACCGATTCTTTCATTTATTTTAACTACCTATTCTTTTATTGATGATCACTCATCTATACCTAAAACATTTTTTAATTGTACTAATTGAGCAAGTTCGCCAGATTCAGCTGCTTGTTTAATTGAACGCGTTGGAGCATGCATTAAACGGTTACTTAATTTATTAGCCAATTCCAAAATAACTTTTTCAGCAGGTTTACCTGCACTAAGCTGTGCTGTTGCACGCTCTATTAATTCATTTTTTATTTCATCAACTTGTTGACGATAAACCCGAATTAAATCAACTGCATCTAAAGATTTTAGCCAGACTTCAAATTCGGCAACCTTCAAAACAATAATTGCTTCTGCTTCTTCAGCAGCTTTAAGCCTACTTTGTACATTTTGGTTCACAATGGCTTGTAAATCATCAACTGTATACAAATAAGCATCATCAAGTTCACCAACCTGACTTTCAATATCTCTTGGCACAGCAATATCAACAAACAACATAGGTTTATAGCGGCGTGCTTTTAACGCCTGCTCAACAACCCCCTTACCTATTATTGGTAAAGTACTTGCTGTAGAACTTATCACAATATCCGATTGGATCAACTGCTCAGGTACTTGCGCTAATGATACTACATTAGCATTAAATTCAGCAGCAACAACTTGCGCTTTTGAGACAGTACGATTTGCGACAGTCATATTAACACAACCATTTTGTTGTAAATGTCGGGCAACTAGCTCTATTGTCTCACCTGCGCCAATTAATAACACCTTAATTTTATCTAATTTACCATAAATATGCTTGGCCAAACTAACAGCAGCATATGCAACAGATACAGCACTTGCACCTATATCCGTTTCTGTTCGTACTTGTTTAGCCACAGAAAATGTTTTTTGAAATAAACGTTCAAGTAATACACCAACACAAGATAGACTTTTAGAGGTTTGATAAGCCTGTTTTATCTGACCAAGTATCTGCGGTTCACCTAACACAAGTGAATCTAACCCACATGCAACGCGCATTACATGTGAAATAGCTTGGGTATCGGTATAACAATATGTATGTTGACTTAGCTCTGTTTCTGTTAACTTATGAAAATGCGCTAACCAAGATAATAATATTTGGGGATTATTCTCTTCAAGGATACAATAGACTTCAGTTCTATTACAGGTTGAAACAATAACGGTCTCTAAAAACACTGAAGAATTAAGCATTTGCTTTAGAGCATTTTCATGTTGCTCTACAGAAAAGGCGACTTTTTCACGTAAATCTACAGATGCTGTTTTGTGATTTATACCTAATACAACCAGACTCATAAAAAAGACCTATTAAACAATACTTATAATTAAACTCATAATAAGAGCAAAACAAAACTAAGAAGAACCGAATTTTACGAAAATCATTCGAATAAGGAAAGGAAGGAAAGAAAATAGATGCGATTATATTTGATTTTGCTCATAGTTTTTTTATTTATTTCAGGTTGTGCACAACAAATCACCGATGATAAAGGCATATACTCTGATTGGAAGTCCCGAATAAACAAACAAAATACTTGGAAAGCTAATGGTAAAATTGCTTTTATAAATACAAATGAAAGGCAATCAGCTAATTTCACTTGGAAAAATAATGGTGACAAACATACCCCTAATTTTAAACTAAAATTAACCACTTTTATTGGCACCCAGATATTGTCTGTAAGCCAAGAAAAAAATAAAGCTCAATTAGATTACGATGGAAAAACATATTTTGATACTAGCGCACAAAATATGCTAAATCGTTTAACAAACATCTCTTTTCCGGTAAGTGATGCTCCAAGCTGGTTAAAAGGACGCCCTAAAAGTAACAATATTAAATTCGATGATTTAGATAGAGTGCAGTCCGCCCGCATTCAAGATAACAAAGGCGAATTTTGGCATGTAACATATAACCAATATGCACAAACTGATGGCTTTTGGTTACCTAGGAAAATGAGTTTAGTTAACAGAGACCTTAAAATAAAAATGCAGATACATTCATGGCAGATAACACAATGATAAATGAAATAAAACCTTCAAAACACATTACTTCATTTATTGCGCCAGCAAAATTAAATTTATTTCTACATATTAATGCACGTAGATCAGATGGTTATCATGAGTTAGAAACTTTATTTATATTTTTAAATTATGGGGATAAGCTCACATTTAATGTAACCAAAAATACCCAAGTGACACTTTTAAGCAATACTAATGAGATCCCTAATGATGATAACTTAGTCATCAAAGCTGCGAAGGCTTTACAAAAAGCAACAAAGTGTCAGTTAGGTGCAGATATTTATTTAGAAAAAAACTTGCCCATGGGTGGTGGCGTTGGTGGTGGGTCATCTGATGCCGCAACGACCCTCTTAGTTTTAAATCAACTTTGGCAAACAAACCTTTCTATTACACAACTTTGTAATATAGGTATAAAACTAGGAGCTGACGTACCTGTATTCATCAAAGGAGAAGCCTCTATTGCACAAGGTGTAGGAGAAGAATTAAAACCTATAAACTTAAAAGAAAAATGGTATTTAGTTTTGCATCCTAATGTACATATAAGTACAGCTAAAATATTCAGTCACCCGGACCTTCCACGTAATACTCCAAAACTAAAAACTGATTGGCAATCATTCCCAGTTAGAAATGATTGCGAAGATTTGGTTAAAAAATACTATCCCGAGGTTGATAAAACCCTCCAGTGGTTGTTAAAATACGCTCCGTCTAAAATGACAGGCACAGGTGCATGCTGTTTTTCAAGTTTTGAAACCAAAGCTCAAGCACAACATGTCCTGAATGCTTTGCCTGATTGCTGGCAAGGTTTTATAGCCAAAAGTGCTATGGTCTCGCCATTACATAAGCAGATCAGCACAAAAAAAATGTAACATACCCGACCGTTTTGTAGCTTTATATGAAAGTTTCAACTTAAATATAAAGGTATATTCGGTAAACCTAATAGTCAGTGCCTGAGGAAATCTACTGTGCCAGACATGAAGCTCTTCGCCGGTAATGCAACACCTGAGTTAGCTCACAAAGTTGCCAAACGTTTATATATTGAGATGGGACAAGCGGAAGTAGGTCGTTTTAGTGACGGTGAAATCGCAGTTCAAATCAATGAAAATGTACGTGGATCAGATGTATTTATCATTCAATCTACTTGTACTCCTACTAATGATAACTTAATGGAATTAATCGTCATGGTTGATGCACTTCGTCGTGCTTCTGCCGGTCGTATTACAGCAGTTATTCCATATTTTGGTTATTCTCGTCAAGACAGACGAGTACGCTCTGCCCGTGTACCGATCACTGCAAAAGTTGTCGCCGACTTTTTATCTAGTGTAGGAGTTGACCGTGTTTTAACAGTTGACTTACACGCAGAACAAATTCAAGGTTTCTTCGATGTACCTGTTGATAATGTTTTTGGTACTCCCGTACTATTAGAAAACATGAAAGAAAAGTCATTTGAAGATGTTGTTGTTGTATCACCTGATATAGGTGGTGTTGTTCGTGCACGTGCCGTTGCCAAACTATTAGATGATGCCGATCTTGCTATTATTGATAAACGTCGCCCTAAAGCAAACGTATCTCAAGTAATGCATATTATAGGTGATGTATCTGGTCGTGATTGTATCATTGTTGATGATATGATTGATACCGGTGGTACATTATGTAAAGCAGCTGAAGCATTAAAAGAACATGGCGCTAAACGTGTTTTTGCTTATGCAACTCATCCTATCTTGTCGGGTAACGCAGCCGAAAACATTAGAAACTCTGTTATTGATGAAGTGATTGTGACTGATTCTGTTCCGCTTACAGATGAACTTAAAGCAATTGACAAAATTACAGTATTAACTCTTTCTGATATGTTAGCAGAAACAATTCGTCGTATTAGTAACGAAGAATCTATTTCAGCGATGTTTGATCAGTAGTTTTAGTTACGACTTAAGCGCTGCGTAATGCAATTGCAGCGCTTATTTTAACGCCTCCATTTTTTTTCTGTTCTGTATGACCCATAAAAGCGCTAAACTTTATTTTATTCACTAAATTTATATCCTTTCAACATAGCTGATGTTATAGTTACGCGCCTTTTTTAGGTGGACTCTTTGGTCGCGAAGAGTTTAAACATAAATTAAAAATATATTGGAGACAATAATGTCTAACGAAATCTATACATTAGATGCTGAAGTACGTTCTAACTTAGGTACGAGTGCGAGCCGCCGCCTACGTAAAGAAGATAAAGTTCCAGCTATCCTTTACGGAATTGACAAAGAAGCAGTATCTTTATCTTTAGAGCACAAATCAGTGATCAAAGCGCAAGAGAACGAAGGTTTCTACACGCATATTCTAACTTTAAACATTGCTGGCGAATCTGTTCAAGCAATCTTAAAAGATATGCAACGTCATCCGTTCAAACCTGTTGTAACTCACTTAGATTTCCAACGTGTTGATGCTACTCATAAGATCCATACTAAATTACCAATTCACTTCACTGGTGAAGAAGCAATTTCTAAAACGGGTGCTACAGTATTACACCAAGCAACTGAAATTGAAGTTAGCTGTTTACCAGCTGATTTACCAGAATTTGTAGAAATTGATGTTTCTACTTTAGAAGCAGGTACTACTCTTCATATTTCTGACGTTAAACTTCCTGAAGGCGTTTCTTCAGTTGAGTTAGTTAAAGGCCATGACCTTGCTGTAGCTAACATCAAAGTACCTAAAGCAAAAGCTGAAGATACTGAAGAAGAAGAATCAGCAGCTGAATAGTAATTTAAGGTAATTATCCTTGAATTCAATTCAAATGCTTGTGGGCCTGGCAAATCCAGGCCCCGAATACGCTAAAACACGTCACAATGCAGGTGCTTGGTTTATTGAGCAGATTGCACATCGCTATAATTGTACATTAAAGCATGATCCTAAATATCACGGCCTAATTGGTAAAGTGATAATTCAAAACCAAGAATTTAAACTATTGATCCCTACTACTTTTATGAATTTAAGTGGGAAATCAGTTGGTAGTTTAGCTAATTTCTTTAAAATTCCCGTTGAAAATATTTTAGTTGCCCACGATGAATTAGATTTAGAACCAGGTATTGCCAAATTAAAAAAAGGCGGTGGTCATGGTGGACATAATGGTCTAAAAGATATCATAAGCAAAATGGCGAATAAAAAAGATTTCATGAGACTACGTATTGGTATTGGTCATCCAGGGCATAGAGAACAAGTCACAGGTTGGGTTCTTGGAAAGGCGCCTAAGTCAGAGCAAGAAATGATGGATGCAGCAATTGATGAAGCTGTTCGATGCTTAGAGATTTTAGCAAAAGATGGTGTGTTAAAAGCACAAAACAGATTACACTCTTTTAAACCATAAAATTGTTGCATTTTTCTCTAGAGTTCTAAAACCTCATAAGCATTACGAGTAAAATAAACATATTGGTTTCATAGTCAAAATATAAGGTATCCTAAAATGGGTTTTAAATGTGGCATCGTCGGTTTGCCTAATGTTGGTAAATCAACACTCTTCAACGCGTTAACAAAAGCTGGCATCGAAGCTGCTAACTTTCCATTTTGTACGATTGAACCAAATACAGGTGTAGTACCTGTCCCAGATTCACGTCTTGATCAATTAGCAGAGATTGTTCAACCTCAAAAAATATTACCAACTACGATGGAATTTGTAGACATTGCAGGCTTAGTTAAAGGGGCATCTCAAGGTGAAGGACTAGGCAATAAATTTTTAGCTAATATCCGTGAAACAGATGCAATCGGCCATGTTGTTCGTTGTTTCCAAGATGATAATATCGTTCATGTTGCAGGTGATATAAAACCTGAAGATGACATTGATGTTATCAATACTGAGTTAGTACTTGCTGATATGGATAGCGCCGACCGTGCAGTATTCCGTATTGCTAAAAAAGCAAAAGGAGGTGATAAAGATGCTAAAGTGGAATCAGCTGTACTTGAAAAAGTTAAAGCACATCTAGATGAAGGTCTAATTTTACGTTCACTTGAACTTACAAAAGAAGAATATGCTGCAATTGAATATATTAACTTCTTAACGATTAAACCAACTATGTATATTGCTAATGTCAGTGAAGATGGTTTTGAAAACAACCCTTACCTTGATAAAGTAAAATCAATTGCTAAAGCTGAAGGCGCGATAGTCGTTGCTGTATGTGCAGCAATTGAATCTGAATTATCAGAACTTGATGATGAAGACAGATTAGAATTTATGGCTGATTTAGGTTTAGAAGAGCCAGGTTTAGATCGTGTGATCCGTGGTGGTTATGATTTATTAAATCTTCAAACTTATTTTACCGCAGGCGTAAAAGAAGTACGTGCTTGGACTATATCTAAAGGTGATACCGCACCTCAAGCTGCAGGAAAAATTCATACTGATTTTGAAAAAGGCTTTATTCGTGCTCAAACAATTGCTTTTGATGATTACATAGAATTTAAAGGCGAAAATAAAGCAAAAGAAGCAGGTAAAATGCGCCAAGAAGGTAAAGACTACATAGTTAAAGATGGTGATGTTCTGAACTTCTTATTTAACGTATAGACAAGTTCTAACACTTGTTAGCAATATAAAAACCCCAGAAGCTCTCTGGGGTTTTTCATTTATATTACCTAAGTTAGCCCTAATAAATAGTTAACTCGCTATTATTTTTCAATCCAAATTAAGGTTAAATAATAAATTTTGTAAAATATTTTTTTATTTCTAAACAGTCCTATTCAAATTGAGTTTATTTTAGGAACACACTCTTCATATCTATTCTTTTTTAATCAGTTAGTTTAAATTTCCTGCAAACAAACGCCCTATGGCACTTTTTTTATAAAAAGGTGTTGACGCAATTAAGGGTTATCAGCATAATACGCCCCGCACCGCAGAGATGGTTATGTATAGGCTACTTAGCTCAGCTGGTTAGAGCACATCACTCATAATGATGGGGTCACAGGTTCAAATCCCGTAGTAGCCACCATTACTAACTTTGCATGCATAAAACTAAAAGTTTCATTTATGAAACTGGTGTCGCGGAAGTGGCGGAATTGGTAGACGCGCTGGATTTAGGTTCCAGTATCGCAAGATGTGAGAGTTCAAGTCTCTCTTTCCGCACCATTTAGTTTTAAAAATAAATTGATATAATTGGGATATCGCCAAGCGGTAAGGCACCGGGTTTTGATCTCGGCATTCCCAGGTTCAAATCCTGGTATCCCAGCCATTTTTATTTAAAGTGAATTATATTAAAAATAAAATATGGCTACTTAGCTCAGCTGGTTAGAGCACATCACTCATAATGATGGGGTCACAGGTTCAAATCCCGTAGTAGCCACCATTTTAAAGTTTAATAGAAACTTAAAAACTATTACTACCTCAATATATTATATTGAATGCGGAAGTGGCGGAATTGGTAGACGCGCTGGATTTAGGTTCCAGTATCGCAAGATGTGAGAGTTCAAGTCTCTCTTTCCGCACCATATTCTCG
>NZ_FOLO01000093.1 GCF_900112265.1 Pseudoalteromonas denitrificans DSM 6059
AATTTGAAAAACTCTCTGGCTGAAATACTTTTTATCACCTGCATGATTTGACTAGGTGACATTTTTGGTTCACTTCTTACGACCATATGAATATGATCTTCTGGTATTTCTAATTCGACTATATCTATGTCGTAATCGTAACCAATTTTTTGAATTATAACTTTCATCGCTTCACGATAAGGATCAGAAAAAACTTTGTGTCGATACTTAGGTATCCACACAAAGTGATACATTAATCTAAAAACATGATGAGAATTTCTTTGAAGTTCCATGTAGTGGATACTACAGACTGAGGCAAGCTCAGTCTACACTATCCAGCACGGGGGCAAGCCCCCGAGATTTTCGCTACGCTCTGTTAAATTCCAATTACTTTTATTCTAAGTTTATTTAGCGACTAACACCTTTACAGGAGATTAGTTGAAATTTTTATTTAAATACTGATCCTATGGTTTACATTTATACCTTATTGAGGTACATTCTGCATCCCTAATTTTTATAACTAAATGGAATTTAATAGATGAATAAGGTTTTTGTATTTTTAATTTTTAACTTTTTGTTTTTCAGCATGGAATCAAATGCAGTTGGATCAAATGTTAAAAGTATATGTGAGTCATGTGATAGTCTTTTCTCTTTTCAAAGAGAAGCCGACAGGTTGACAAAAAGACAATTAGGTACACATAAAGTACTAATTGTTAGTTTGAATAATGAAAAATCATATAATTTCGTGCTTGAAAGAACATCTTTTAATAACGGTGAATTTTGGGAGTTTGTTGTAAAAACAAGACAGATTGCTGTTCCTCCAGAAGATAAGAATAAAATTGATAATGCCATAACAGCTAAACAAGATGCTATCCAAGCTATAGCAAGTAATCCTCATACGGTTCCTGTAGAGTTAGCCGATGGTGTTTGGGATCTTGTTGGTAGGGGATGGAAGCAAACAGCTGTTGGAGATAATTATCTTACGACACAAGGTGTAGGATCTAAAATTTATAATTATTTGACACTGGCGGGTGCTGTAACAGGAAAAATTTCATCTTCAGTAGAGCTAGGTGTAACTCTTTATTTCTCTAATGGTTCTAAAGCTTTTTTTAAAATATCAGGAGTTGATAATAATGGAAATGTTCAATTATCCTTCAGAGATGGGAAAGATGCTGAAGGGAATAATGTAAAAGATAGCAAAACTACTTTTTATCAAGGTCAGTATAATTTTTCTAAAAATGGATTGAAAGACTTTATAGATGCAGCTAAAAGATATGGTATTAATATTACCCAAGGTGGTTCGCCTGCTGGTTCAGGAACCGGTAGTATTTCGTGTGATAATGCTAACGTTAATTGCCAAGTTTTAATTCAACATTAATTTAAGGAGGTTTATATGACTATTGATGTCGAAATATTTGCAAAATTTATAATTGTTTTAGCAGTTATAAATACACTGATAACTTTAAGAGCCGCTAAAAAAGCGGAAGCTGATAATTTGTGGGTAGTTGCGTTTATAGCGATACCACTTAATTTATTTATTTATCCTGCTGGCTGGTTTTACACATTCTTATGGTGCCGTAGGTTGTATAAGAAAAATTTACTCGATAAACAATCATAATATCTTAAGTTGAAAATAATTTATATTAAAGGTTACTAAATAAAGTAGCCTTTTTTATAATTAATCCCGTTTAATCCCGTTTAATCCCGTTTAATCCCGTTTACATATAGGTGTCAGCTGGGGAAATAAACTCTGTTCCGTAATATCAAATCTATTTAGTTGCCTCATAATTTCTTGCTTTCTAGCGCTTGGGATTTTAAATATGCCACCACCACTCCATATTTTTTGCGAAAACCCCTTGGTTAAGATAAAAGCTGCATGTTGTGCAACGATACGAGCATTTGGCCAATTAGGTCGATAAAACAAACAAGTATCATCTTTTGGATTAAAACCTTCTATAACACCTGATTGTATTAGGGTATCAAGACGGTGGCTTTGTTCACTTCGGGAAATATCTATATAACTTTCAGTAAAAAAGAATATATATCCGTCTTCTCCTGGGTTGCTCGAAGCAGCGAAATAGAACGCTATTAATGGATTTAACGTAACATCTAACAATCTGGTTTTTACACCATAATGCTGAGAAAGAGCAATAAACGGCAATGAAAGGGCATGATGTTCAGAATGCAAACTATCAAACATTACATCTCTATTTTCCCCCTGGTTGTATTTCCGATAGAAGGTTTCGTATCTATGGAATTCTCGTGCAGGTTGACCATCTCTAAATATGCTTGGGCATAAGAAATGGTCGTGCTTTTTTGATTCCCCTCTAAATATTAGAACCCCACTCGTGGGCCACTTTTCCTCAATTAATAAAAATAGGTCGGAGATATTTTTAACTTCATCTGGATTCACTGGAAATGCCATAATTCACCTAACGAGCCTGTAGAATTTATCAAAAGGCTAAAAATTAATATAAAAGTAAATTCCTGTATCTCGCTCTAAGCTTAAAACTATACTTACCGAGTGCATTTGGAACTATGATTTTTATGTATTTAAAAAGTTAAATTATATAAAAATAAGCCTTTAATTTATTTTAAAGCCCAATGTCTTTTATTCTAAATTCTTTCGAAGGCTCACAATTGATTGGAAATGTGAAAGACATCAATTCAAAGTTTCTTACTTCGGTACTTCAAATTCTAAAAATGATGATAGGCCATTGTTATTTAATTTAAACTCAACTCTCGTAATTGTCCATTGACCTGATACGCCAGCTCTAAAGTTTTTTAGTGTTGCTTTACCTTCAGCCATTGCATCTAAGTTAGCAATTGGCAGTGATACACTTCCAAATGCTTGACCTCGTTTTAACGCCTCTAGTTTTGCGATTGCTGCTGTTTGTGCTGCACTTTCATCAGGGTATATATGTCTTAGTGTGAATGCGGGCTTATCATCACCCATTGTCACTGAAACACGCTCACCTGTATTTGTATCATGCCAGCGTGCAACAGTACTTTGGTATTTACCTCTATCAGCCATTGTGACTTGCCAATTTGTCGTGTGTGATTTGTCTATTGTGATAGCTGAGAGTGTTTGGCCTGTAGCGGCTTTGGCATCGCCTTTAGTGACAAAAAGCATATAACCATTGGCAGGTTTTGCGACTGCACCATGCTCTTTTGCTAATCGTGTTAAGAGGTGTAAATCTGACTCATTGGTTTGATCTAAATGTTTAATTTGAACGGCTGCCAGCTCTTGCGATATGCCAGGCTGTAAATTGTGCTCACCTGCAATTGATTGGACGATATCACCCAGTGTTATTTGGTTCCATGAACGGCTTTTTTTAACTTTTAGACTTGTGCGCATGTCAGCTGCTTTACAGCTTATTTTCATCGTATCAGGGGAGCCAGAACATACAATTTCATCAACCGTATATAATCCCATTTTTGTAAGGGTTGTTTCTTTATAACCTAAGTAAATCTCAAGCTTTGCACCTTTTTCTGGTATCTCTAATACATTGTCTCGGTCATCTAAAATAATGCTAGCAGTATCAGCCTGTATACCTGCTTCATCTGTAATTGTGAGTGATATTAAACGGCCTTGGATTGTTTGAGTAATGTCGGTGTTATTGGCAAGTACTCTAAATATTGGGTTCATATTAGCCCCATAATTTCACGGTTGTTTTTATTTTGGTTGCTTGGGTTAAAGTGGGTAGTTCAATTAAAGTGCCAGCGCTGAAAATTGGGGGGAGCTCTGACAGTTCTGGGTTTGCCTGTAACACAGCTTCTTAACACAATCACAATATCCAATGTATTTTATTCTAAATTCTAAGGACCATAATTGACAGTAAGATGTTTAAACCAGATTTAAACGGTGTTTAAACATCGTTTAAAGATTTTAAAATGATCGGTTTTAATCTAATTTTAAACGTCGAATGAACAAAAATGAGTGTAAAATGGGTCAGAATGAACAAATTATTCTAAATTCCAATGTCCGAAGTAATTTTTTAAAGATGTCGTTTAAACACGAGAAAGCCAGTAAAAGTAGGGCGTCCAGAACTTTCAAATCTAAAATCCTATCCTTTGTTTAATTCTAGAAATGAACACCCCCTGTAAGCCGCCGAAAGAATTTAGAATAAAATACATTGGATTTTAGAATGAAATAAAGACTTATTTTTTAAACAATTTAACTTTACTAGTTTAAACATTGTTTAAATGATGTTTTGCCCACCTTCAAAACAACCACACAGTTATTCCAAATGAACATGAAATATGAGGTAACTTAACATAATAAATTATAAAATTTTATTTAATAGAAGAAACCACCAACTCTTAATAGAAGAAACCACCAACTCTAAATTTAAATGACTTCTTTCTCAAATTTATTGGTGGCTTACATAAATATAATAAGCTCTATTTCTGGATCATTTAAGAAGAAAAAACTAAAAGTAGTTATTCATCCTGATTGAGTGCCTTCTGATTTTTTGACTTGCATTTTCTTCTAAAAGGACTGTCAGAATAAATATATTCACCATAAGGCAACCCAATATCATCCATCATTGCACGATAAAGCCTATTTAATTCTCTGTTTGAATCTCCTTTATCTGTTATAGCATCATTAAACCCTACTATTGCGTCGATTACATCTTCAGACTTTGAAAATATTATAGAAGCTTTATTGAGGCCATTAAAAAATAGCCTTTCAGCTGTCTCTCCATGGCAGAGTACAGGATCTAATAATACATATCTATTTGCATAAATCTCAGATAATGTTTTGATTTTTTCTTGTCTGATTTGAAAATTTGTTAATTGATAATTTGAAATCACAACAGCTATTATTCCTGAAATAGCTGCTGCCCCCAGTGGAACCCACAGTTTATTAACTTGTTCACGAATATCCATATTTCTCCTAGAAAACTACCGAATGGTATGACCCCAACTAATTAGAAATTGTGCCACATTAAAAGTGTGGACATTAAATTAAGGGTGAACCCATATGTTTTTAACCAAAGCTGTTTGCATTGATTATCCCAAATTATTTTTTAGTATCCTCGTTGCTAATGAAGATGACAAGTGTCAATTACGAAAACTACAAAATAACAACGTATTTGAAAAAATTGCTTAGCTATTTAAGTAATGTTTAAACTAGTAAAGTTAAATTGTTTAAAAAATAAGGCTTTAGTCTATTCTAAAACCCAGTGTCTTTTATTCTATACTCTTTCAGTAGCTAATCGTTAGCCTCTGTCCATTTTTCAAATGTATTGCGTTGCGAGTCGTAAAGTGCTCTTTGATATCTACTTGTATTTGATTGGTATAAAACATGCCTTATCTCAGTGTAAGG
This sequence comes from Pseudoalteromonas denitrificans DSM 6059, assembly GCF_900112265.1. Classification (GTDB taxonomy): domain Bacteria; phylum Pseudomonadota; class Gammaproteobacteria; order Enterobacterales; family Alteromonadaceae; genus Pseudoalteromonas; species Pseudoalteromonas denitrificans. The sequence continues at coordinate 5,312 of NZ_FOLO01000093.1, forward strand.
ATTAAATACATGTTTTCTTGTAGTCGTTTCACCCATTGATTTCTTATACTTCTCAATATATTCGAAGTTTTCATCAATCATTGATTTAAATTCCTTTGGAGTAATATCACCATAACTTAAGATTTCAGCTACAAATCCATCGACTTTATATGAATGAAATTCATAACCGTCAAATAAATCATCCGCAATAGCTAAGAACGAAAATACATTAAGAACTTCACTCTCAGAGGGGGTTGCCGTTTTTACTTTTTCTTTATTCTCTTCTAATTTGGATTGATACTTTAATGCAAATTTTTTAATAGACTCTTCACGATCTTTAACACGCCCTGTAAGAGCTGAAATATCGAAATCTTCAGCAAGAATTGACTTAATGATGCTAATGAAAGCATCTTTAGCAGATTCTATCGTTTCAAGTTTCTCGTTGTAAAACTCTCTAAAAATGTTTTTTTCTAAGCCGAAATCCAGTGATGCCATGAATACTCCTTTGTGAACTTAACTGCTTAATACTATGAATTCAGGGCATGTAATTTGTTAACTTCAATAAGTTAAAGATAATCCCTAATAATTTAAAAAGTTTATCACTAAAATATTTTAGGTACAATTTCTGGTGTAAGATGAAAGTATAAATTAAGACAATCAATAATTATTTTTCACGATATGCACTTTAACTTATAGGTTTTATTAAGTAAAAACAGTCAATTATCATTTCATGGTCACTTAATCGCGTAATATATTAAGTAAATACTGTAGATTTAATTGCAACTGTATACATGAACAGTGTCGGTGGCTAGTTTATTTGTCATGTTAACAACCATTTGATAATAGCTGTATGGTTATTTTAAAGTTCGGTTAAACATCATTTAAATACCTTTTAAACGATGTTTAAATAAATTCTTCACCAAGTGAAATTTTGAAACTCTTCGTCTGTTTCTAATTGTTCAATATCAAGCTCAGCTTTATTGCTAGCATCACGTATTGCTTGTCTTTCGTCTAAAACAGCGTCAAGTGAATATAATTCTGGCTGTTCTGTTGCGCGTTCTTTTTTCCAGTTCAACGCCTCTATTCTTACACGGGCCTCTATTTTTACTGCTTTAATTAAATCACTTTTTGTTAGTGCTGGTTCGTGTTTAAAAATCTTATGTTCTATCAACATTATTTAATCCTTACGTAAATCGGGAAAATATCATAAGCAAGTTTTTCTAATGGCTGCCCTACTGATTCTAGTTCTTTGTTTGTATACATTAAAACGGGGGTGCTTATTTGCAACACATAATAATTATTATTGAGTATTGTAACCCCTCTTAAATTCGTAGCGCCTGAAAAATAAGCTACAGCGCCATGATAAGTTCCATTTAATGGATTCCATGAGTGAATTGCATTTGTTCCTGAATTACATAACGCAATACGATCATTGCTTTCATCATAAGCAATGCCTTGTGGTGTGCTTATTTGAGTCACGCTAAAGTTAAAATTTTGATATGTTCCAGATGAATTATATTTGTATACTCTCTTATCCTCGCCCAACAACCAAAGATGTCCGCCGCCCCACGCCAACCCCCTATAATTTGATGCTTGAGCGGATACGGAAAAACTAACGTTTGCATATGTAAAATCACTGGTGTATTTAAAAACTCCTTTAGCGGAATGTAAGACCACCCAAAAATGTGTACCATCCCACGTAATACCAATCGGTCCAGTACCGTGCGTTAGTGGATATGTAGCAACTGGAGCACCACCGAGCGTATATTTACGTATTTTTGACCCTATATAATCACACACATAAATATGTGTTCCATCATTTGCCATGCAAAAGGCGCTGTTTGATGTTAAACCGCTCAAATTTCTAGGGGGTGTCACTCCGGCAACTCTAATCGCGTCAGGATATTTATCAACCTCAGTATTAGTTATCCCCGACTTTAAAAGCACTTCACCCGTAGGTAATGTTATAAGATTATCGCCGTTTTGCATGGGTATAACACCATTTACAGGGATACTTAAACCACCACCGACCGCACTTGATTCAATAGACGCTTTATTAACAAATAACAAATCTTTGTCAGTAGATGAACTAGTCAGCCCATTTTCAAAAACTTGTATTCTTGTATCAATTGCAGAAATATCGACGCTTGTACCGTCACAGGCTTTTTTCAAAAACAGTAAATCTTTTAATGTTTGAGTACCATCAAGCGCCGCAATTTTTGCTGTCAGTTTTGATTTTAAATTTGTAATATCAATAGCCATAATTTTTATAATCCTATGAGCGCGAGCGCTTCAATGTCATCTATTTTGTTTGCCAGCGAATCTACAGTCTCTTGCGTTGCCACCGTTTTGTCTTTGAGTTTTAAACCTTCAGGAAAGTTTACAATGCCATTTTGATGACTTCGAAACAGGGTTTTTATACTTGATGAAAGAGAAATGTCATTATTATTCCCTGTGCCAGTGCCGTGATATGTTAGACGATATGAATTTCCTGTCGAAATTCCCATAAATAAACTGATGTCATGCTCTGTTACAGGAAAAGCTTCTAAACGTAAAATATCGCCGTTACTATTTTTTCTAATGATGCCTGTGCCATCAGTGGGCAAAGCGCCAATTACGGCGGGGGTAAGGTTTCCTTCGTGATAAACTTCTTTATCTTCAAGCGCAAAAATTTTACCTCTAAATTGCCAGTCATTACCCGCATGAAAGTTTCTAGCTGTCCAGTGGTTAACGCTATTACTTCTCCTGAATAATGTTATTTGGTCAACTCCCGCACCTGTAGTGCTTGGGTTATTATCTCCGTTGTACTCAATGCCGCCACCATATTCTGCGCTTTGCCCAACGAAAATTTGACCTGTTCCTTGATCATCTCCTAGTAATTCAATCTTAGACATACCACTGTCATTTGATTTTATGGTCAGTGTTGTATTCTCGCCATTATCTATCGTGACATTATTGCTAATTGTTCCGCCATCTAAGGCACTAAAATAATAACTTGGAAGTTGGCCGTTAAGCCTTAAAGAATCAGGCGCTGTGCCAGAGGCTAAAGACACCGTTTTATTTTTGTAATGCTTTGCTGAATACTCAGAAGTCCCTGGTATAAAAATATCTTCAGGATGATTCGCATATTGTTGGGCGAGAGTTTTTGCAGCTTGAGCTTGTGTATTTTCTGTTGCTGTTTTTGTTTCGCTAGCTTTACTATTGGTTTCACTGTTTTTGGCTTTACCTTCACTTAATGATGCTGCTGTTTCACTGGCTTTAGCATTAGTTGCACTTAATGCTGAGGCGCTCTTATTTTCAAGTGATGCAAGTTCACTGTTCTTAGCATTGGTTTCACTGGTTTTTGCGTTAATTTCACTCGTTGATGCTGCTGTTTCACTAGCTTTAGAGTTGGTTTCACTTAGCTTAGATGCATCTTTATTTTCAATTGATGCCAGTTCACTGTTTTTAGCATTGGTTTCACTGGTTTTTGCGTTAATTTCACTCGTTGATGATGCTGTTTCACTCGCTTTTGAATTTGTTGCACTTAACGCTGAGGCGTTCTTATTTTCAAGTGATGCAAGCTCACTTGCTTTACTATTGATTTCACTGGCTTTGGCTTTAGTTTCACTTAATGATGCCGATGTTTCACTATTGTGTGCATTTGTTTCACTTAGCGCTGATGCGTTCTTATGAGTTGAAGATGCTGTTTCACTATTCTTAGCATTAGCCTCACTTAAAGCTGATGCGTTTTTATGAGAAAGGGCATTAGCTTCACTTTCTTTTGCATTTGTTTCACTAATTTTTGCTTTATCAGCGTTTGATAATGAATCAATCGCAGCTTGCATCATCAGTGGGTATTTTGTTTGAATATCAGCGTAATTTAAACCAAACGTAGTGTACTTATTTTCAAAGTCTGTGATAGCAGGCGTAATAGCAGTCACCCGAGCTTCTATACTTGTTACAGTACTGCTAACATCAGTCATTTGACTCAAAGCCGTACTTGTTGCCAGAGCAATTTTATTAATTTCAAATGGGGTGACTAAAGCAGTTTTTACCCCGTTGATATTCGTGACTTCAAAAGTCGGTGTTATTGCAGCAAACCAGCCTGTCATATCTCTTTCGCGATTGTGCCACTTGGTTTGTAGTGCCGTCATACCTTGCACTAAACCTGTTAAATCGGACATTTTATCTCCTTAAAATACTTTACGAACACAAATAAATAACGGCTATTTGTTTAACTTGTGTTTCATAGTCAAACTCAACAGATTCACGTGAACGTGCGACTGTATAACCATGAACTATATCGTTATCTTGTAACTGCGCTTTGCCTTTAATACTGCTCGCACACAGCAATTCACCCGCTTCAATATCACCACCTAAACCACATACATTTAATAATCCCTCTCCAATACCATTGGCATAGGCCATGTAATAATTGAGTAAATTATTCTGAGCCCAAACTTGTGTCACATCAGTATCTTTAATATCTGAAGTAATAGAGATTTCACGCCAAGCCGCTAAGGCTCCTAGCACGTTTCTTTGTTGATATGTTTGTGAAAATTCACCTTCGAATAAAGCATTATTAATGTCAGAGCGTGATATCAACTTTGTTTCAACCACTAAATCACCAATTTTACTGTTCAAGCATTCAGTCATGGGCAGGCACACGGAATGCTTGCCAGTGAAAGGGGCGACACCACCTGTAATAAAGGCACTACCTGATACATAAAGGGCATTGCCGTATGTATTGCCAGATAAAGCAGTTTCCTTAATGTGCAATGTACCAAGCTGTGTTTTACCCTGGTCGGCGATGAAATCAGCATTGTAAATATTGAATTGTGGTTTGGCAGACCAAGCATGAAAGCTCGCATAAGTGCTGCTGTTAATTCGGTATACTTGATAGTTAGGTCTAACAGTAATGTATGATTTAGAATTGGCCGCAATAAAGACGCCATCAGAAAAGTTACCATCACTAAACACTGACGGGATACCGACATTTAATTGTGTACTACCAAGGCTTGCTTCAAGACCTTTGTTAAAATAGCCTCGACCTTTAAATGTATATGAACCGATGTTTAAATCGTAATACACTGCAGCATTGCCACTACTATCAAGCCAACGCATCACACCTGCAGAAATATCTATGCTTGAAGTGGTCGAGCTGCCATTAATACTAATACCCGTGACACGATTATTAACATCAACACCAAAGAAAGCCCTAGCTGATAAATTACCTAAAGAATCAGCGTGTGATTGCAGTGTTAAACTTGCTTTTGCAACGCCGCTTTCATTAGATGTTACTTTTGCAGTAAGGTCTGTTAAAGCTGTTGCTGAGCCATCAGCTTTAGTTTCAACTTTACTCATTCTGCCCGTTAAAGCGCTAACACCCGCATCAGTATTATTTGCCTGTTGTTGCACACTTGAAATAGCCTGTGTATTACCTAAGTTATCGGATTTCACTTGATTCACTTGCGTATATACCGCACTAAATCTGCCATCGACATCAGCTTTTAAAGTTTGAGTTGATGCCGCAATCGCAGCATTAGCCGTTGTTTTAGTGAAATAATTCAGCGCTAGCGATGCTTGGTTATTATCAACAATCGTTTTTAAGCTTTGAGTAGATGAAGCAATGGCTGATGTTGTTGTGCTCTTGGTATAGTAATTCTGCTCAAGTGACGCTTGATTGTTATCAACAATTGTTTTTAAACTAAATGTTGAAGCAGCAATCGCAGAATCGGCTGTAGATTTGGTATAAAAATTTTGATTTAAATATGCCTGGTTGTTATCAACAATGGCTTTCAAACTTTGAGAAGATGATGAGATTGCTGAGTTGGTATCTGTTTTTGTGAAGTAGTTTTGAACTAAGCTTGATTGGTTGTTATCAACTTTGCTTTCAAGGGTATTTGTTTTGAGTGTTAAGGCTTCATTTTCATTCGCAACAGTGAGCGCTAAATCTGTAATATTGGCTTGTGATTGCTCTGTTGTTTCTTCAAGCTCTAACGTTTTTACAATGCTAAATTCAAACTCATTTTCAGCTGCCTCAATTGAATTAAAAACACCTAATGCTAAGCCCTCTAAATCATCATTCACCAAGGCTAAACTGTCTGTTAGCTCAGTTAAATCAACACCCAAACCTGTCGATGAAAAGCTTTGCATTAGTGTGCTGTCTTTATAGTTTGCACGTACAAGTAAGGAAGGAGAGTTATCACCTAATAGCTCTAATGTAATTTCATCTGTCTTTAAATCGTTTTCACTTACAACTACAGATAATGCGATATTTCCAGTGGTGTCATCAAGCGTGACATTAAAGCTTTTACGAGCAAGCAATGCCTCTTGATTTTTAAAGGTAACTGAAACGCTATTTGTTAAAAGAGCAGGTTGCCAAGTATCAGCAGACTTAACCCAATTTGGAGATTGCGCAAGTGTATATTCACCATTTGTATTGGTTGGTTTATCTAACTCTAATTCATCAAAAACTTGCTGGGCGTTTCGCGTTGTCACTGTAATGTTTTTATATTCAGAATAACCAACAGAGTTTACGGTTCTGCAGGCAAACTGATATGCAGTTTCTTGTTTTAAACCTGCCTTTACAAAGATACTGCTTTTTATGGGGGTTGCTGCAATTGGGCTTGAGACTGGCCCTAAAAACAACCATTCAAATGTACTGCCAATACCAATATTATTCACATGAGCAGATAATGAAATACTGTCATAGCTAATTGATTCAATACTAGGGGCTGTTGATCTTTCACATTGGCAGCCAAATCATTGCACACGCCAGTGCTAGCATACTTTCAAACTGTAACTTTAATTTATCATATCTTGTAGCTATAGCACGGAAGTGTTTCAGTCTTGCAAATGCATTTTCAACTAAGTGCCTATATTTATATAAGCACCAATCTATATCTCCATTACCCGTTTTTGAGTTCTGCTTTCTGGGGATCACAGGGCTTGAATTTCTCTCTCGAACTTTATTTCTAATCGCTTCACTATCATAGCCTTTATCCGCGATAACAAAATCACCTTGAGGCAATAATTCAATCAACTCAT
>NZ_FOLO01000069.1 GCF_900112265.1 Pseudoalteromonas denitrificans DSM 6059
AGTCGGCAAGCCAATCCATTATGCCTTGAATCAATGGGAAAAACTGATCCGCTATGTTGAAAACGGTCACCTGGATATTGATAACAATCGTGCCGAACGTGCGGTTAAACCATTTGTTATCGGGAGAAAGAATTGGATGTTCAGTAATACACGCAATGGTGCACAAGCCAGTGCGGTACTTTACAGCATAGTCCAAACAGCCAAAGCAAACGGATTGGTGCCATATGACTACATCAGTCATTGCCTTGAGCATCTTATCCATGCTCCTGAAAACTTGGATGCCATTCTGCCCTGGAATGTAAAACTGGGCTAGGTGTATTTGCCCAGTCGTTTACGTTTCACCTAGTGACATCACTAAAACGACTGGAATATCCATGATATCTGAAATCACACTTAAGGTATTGTTCCAACTACTCACAAGCTGTTTTGTAAACTCAGTATTCATACATATAGCTATAAGAGGGTTATAAATGTGAGCGTACTGAGTTTATTTTAGAAGTTTAAATCAACACTGATTTATTAAGTTTTCGATGTCTTGCCAGTGGTAGATATATTCATTTACTTTATTACCACAAGGGGTATGCCAAACCTTCTGAGCTATATTATTTGCACCTAATGACTCGTAAAAACCTCTTGCTTTAATATTATTCTGTAAAACTTCAAGATAAAGACTAGACTCTGAAAAGTGCTGATATGCCCAAGTAGCACCCGCTTTAATTAATGCAGTGCCTAACCCTTTGCCTTTTGACTCAGAATCTACATGAAGGTTGTCTATAATCGTGCCATATTTACAATGATGATGACCATAAATACAAATAAACCCACATAAAACACCATTATTTTCAGCTAATAAAACGAATTGGTTCGTTTTAGGTTGATTTAAACGCAATCGCCATATATCTATCCTATCGTTAAAAACATTATCATTAAGATAATTCGCAGATAAAACTTGACTATAATTTTGTTGCCAGCTGAGTGCATGTAAATGTGCAATTGATGAAATATCTTTATGAGTTGCTTCTCTAAATATCATTGCAAAGAGTTACCTGTTTTATTGATAATTAAATTATGCATGATAATTTGTTTGATGGTCTATCGTTTGTTAATGTTAAATAGCAATGATAAAAACACAGGCTTAATAATGATGAAAATGAATAACGTTTTCTTGCTAGGTATCTTTGCTCTATTTATGCATAACAATCTTCATGCAAAATGCATAATAAAAATGGTTTATAAAGAAAATTCAAAAATGCCACTTATTAATGCGGCCCCAAATAACAATGGATTTTATTTTAATCTTTATAATAAAGCAGCAAATGAAATAGGCTGTATTTTAAAAATCAGACGTTTTCCTAAAAAACGTCTTCACAAAATGTTAAATTCTGGAGCGCTAGATTTTTATCCTGGAGTGTCTATTTCAAAAGAACGCTCAAAATATCTTTATTATCTTCCAGTTGGTTTTGAAACGGCCCAATTTGGTATTACATCCAGTACTGTGCCAGAAATTAATTCATATTCTGATATCAAAAAACATAAATTAACTTGGTTAATGGAACTGGGTAGTTCAAAAAACGAAATAGCAAAAAGCTATAAAATTGAAACTCTGAAAACCCCTGTTGTAAATATAGAAAAAATTTTAAAAATGCGCTCTCTAGGAAGAGATGGTTTTACAATTTTAGATAAAGAACCTATCGATTATTATCTTAAAGAAAATAAACTCATAAATTACACTTCAATTGGTTTGAAAATTCACAAACACTGCTGCGGTGGAATAAAACCTATGTATTTAGGTTTTTCAAAATCATCTCCTCATTTCAAAGAACTTATAAATGAGCGATTCGATCCTAAACGCGTTATATCTCCTATCAATAACCCATCAAAACTTGATCCTAACTGTATCGCATCTAAATTTGCAAATGTCTTAAATAAACTGAGTACTTCGGGGGAAACACTTGCTATCTATGAGTCCTATATTTTGAATGATTTTGAATGATTAATTTCTAGAATGATTTTGAATTATAAATTAATGAAAAAATAACCGTTCGTAATTCTTTCATTATTACAAAAAATGAAAAAGGCCATACTTGTAAAAATATAGCCTTATAAAAACTTCAAAAGTGTCATTATTTAACTTTCTTGAGGTGAAGTTTGCCCCGTTAATACATCATTTTTTCTTTGTACTTCTGATAAATCGTTAATACAGTAATTAATGTAATAAACATTAAAGAAAAATGTGTAAATACCATTCATTTTCAAATCAATTTTATATGTGTTTAAAACATACTCCTGAAGTGCTTTCTTAGCTTTAAAAGCCCAAATAATATATAAAACACTTGCAGCGATTGTTAGCAATCCGCCTATGCTATCCATAACTTGATCCCCTGTTCCAGAAAAAGCCCCCCCTAAGCCAATACAAACGGCAATCCAAATAATGTAATTATTATCAGCTGTACGTATACCTGAAACTTTATCTATAATTTGATAATTATTATAAAGCCATAAAATTGGGTAAATCCCTGCTGTAGCTATCGTTAAAAGAACAAAATTCATGGTTTTTGTATTTATTTGATCTTTAAGTTCATTAATATTTGACATTATTTTTTCCTTTAAAATTTTTTATTAATTTATAATCCATATAAAAAGCGATGCAAAAAGTTACTCACCACTAATATATGAAATACTTATTAACATCTAGTCGTGAAGCTTTGAATTTTTAGGTTATAAAAACCTATTTTTCAATGTAGCCTTTTGTTCTATTTGATATTAACTTAAAAATAAGAATGTAAGCAATTGTTTATTTTTTGAATAAATCTCATAAATTAATATGACTTTTCTAAATCAAAAAAAAGGCTAATAACTTTCATCGTATATTTTATGATCCCTACCTTTGTTTATGTCACTTTCATCGTTTGATGCTATTCAACAGCGCAATTGTCAGATAAGCTAAGTTTTTTATTTTTAATAAACATATTATGCCCGAACAATTTGAAAAGCCCTTTAGCATAAAAAGTATGACCTTATTGCTCCTCACAATTTGGGTCGGCTTAGCTTTTTTTACTGCCTTATCACAAGCTTCAAACTGGCTAACCAGTCATCATTATGATGGTAGCTTTTTGGCACATTTAGAGTTTTTCACCATTAGAGTGTGGCTTCCATGGGTCGTATTAACCCCCATTGTTTTATGGTTAGCGCTAAAGTTTCCGATTAAACCTAAAAATTGGTTAAAGGCGCTTTTATTACATTCATTTTTCCTTTTGAGCCTTTCTTTAATTACTGGCTTAAGCATCAGTTTTCATTATCACTTTTTTATGGACATGGCTCCCAATATGGAAACTTATCAACCATGGCAACACACAGGGCACTTTCTATTTGGTGATAACCTTTTTCTTTTTAATACTATTATTTACACCATTTTAGTAACCAATATAAATATTAAATATTTTTCTCAAATAGCTCAGCAAAAAGCGCTTATTGCAAGCCAGTTAAATAATCAATTGATTGAGTCACAGTTGCAAACGTTAAAAATGCAAATAAACCCACACTTTCTATTTAATACACTCAATGTTATTTCTGTATTAGTGATGAAATCTGAAAATAATCAGGCAGGTGAAATGATCAATAGACTCAGCAGTTTTTTCAGAAGTACCTTAGATGATAAGGGTCAACAATGGTTACCTTTAAAAAAAGAGTTAAATCATGTTGAACAATACCTTGCGATAGAACAAGTCAGGTTTGGCGAGCGCATTAGCATAATAAAAGATTATGATGTGAATGCTTTGCCTGCACTAGTACCCGCTATGCTTTTACAACCTTTAATTGAAAATGCAATGCAGCATGGTCTTGAAGAAAAAGAAGGCAAAGGCGAACTCTCGATAATTTGCTATATTCGAAATGACTATATCCATATAGATATTATAGATGATGGTGCTGGGTGTGATTTTAATGATAAGAACTTCTGTGAGGGTATCGGCATAAGTAACGTTAAATCTAGGTTAAAGCAGCTATATGGAAATAAACATGAGTTTCATTTAATTAATAATATAAAAGGCGGCGTAACTGCAAGTTTAAAACTAGCGCTTAGTGTACCTTCTCAGTCAGGAAGTATAAATCAATGACCATAAACGTATTAATTGTGGATGATGAACCCCTCGCAAGAGAAGGCATTGCCTTGCGCTTGCAACAAGAAAAAGACGTCAATATTATAGGTGAATGTGAAAATGGCCGTGATGCGATTAGAAGCATCTTATCACTCAAACCAGACTTAGTATTTCTTGATATAAAAATGCCTAAATTAAATGGTTTTGACGTTGTTAATGCCGTGGGCTCCGAATATATGCCTCCCGTTATTTTCTTAACTGCTTATGATGAGTATGCGATAGAGGCGTTTACTGCACATGCTATTGATTATTTACTGAAACCAATTGATAACCTGCGCTTTAAAGAAAGCTTAAACCACGCAAGAGAACAAATACTCAAAAATAAAATTTCACAGCGTAGTGAACAATTGACGCAATTGCTCACTCAAACTCAAGGTTTGGGCCATACACATGGACCCATATCAGCAAGTGAACCTTCATCAAGCTATAGTCATAATGAGCGATTAGTCATTCGATCAAATGGTCATGTGTATTTACTTAAATCTGAAGATATTTACTGGGTTGAAGCCGAAGGTGATTACATTAGTGTACATACTCCGGAAAAATCTCATTTGGTAAGAGAGACCATGAAAAATATGGAACTGCGATTAACTGATCAAGGTTTTCAACGTGTGCACCGCTCTAGCATCGTAAATTTAAATTATGTGAGAGAACTTGTCAGTCTAGATAACGGAGATTATCAAATCATATTACGTGATGATACTTGCGTGAAATTAAGCCGAAACTACCGTGATATTTTGTACCAAAAACTCAATGCAGTATAACTTACATGGAAAAAGTTATGAAAAAACAATTTTTAAGGTTATTCACTACAATCACTTTTTTATTTATGACCACAAGCACACAAGCCATGACATCAGAGGTTAATTTAACGCATATAAAAAATTTTCGTCACATAACAAGTTTACTATCAAGCTCTGGTATGCCTTCAGCTTCTGAGTTTAAACTAATACAAAATAAAGGGTATAGGCATATTATCAATCTTATTCCAGGTGATTTTAACAAAGAAAACCACGATATCAGAGCGCTAAACATGTCGTTCGATCAAATACCTGTTGATTGGGAAAATCCGACCTTAGCAGACTTTCAAAAATTTGTTGTTTTAATGAATAATTACAAACAAGCACCTGTTCTAGTACATTGTCGCCTAAATTATCGCGCCTCTGCATTTGCTTATCTTTATCAGATAACACAGTTAGGCATAAGTCATGAGAGCGCACAGAAAAATATGTTGACTGTATGGCAACCTGAAGGTACTTGGTTGAAATATATTAATATGGTGAGAAAACACTACCAAAACATACTTTAGCGACAATGCTTATTCCTAGTGATAAATTTTAAAGCTCAGGAGCGATCATATATTTATCCTTCAAAATGTCCTTTAATACTCCTGATTTTTTCATCTGCATGAGATGAACTTTAATCTTTTCAAATGCTGCTGTATGTGATTTATGACATATAATATTGTCAGAAATAATTAATGGAGAAAACTTTGAATCAAAAGGAAAATGCGCTATTAGGCCTAATTTTTTATATGCATCGATAACATCAGGATAAAAAGAAATACTCCACTTTACACGTTTAGACATTAACATTTTTATATTTTCTAATTCACTATTAACTTCAAATACTGCACGAGCTCGATTTATCATCGATTTTATTGTGCTATTAACTGGTACTCCTCTAACAATGCTGATGGAACCCTCCCTCGTTATACCTTTAACATTGCTAACTAAAGGATCTGAAGGTCTAGAAATAACACGTACCACGGCCTGATTTATCGGTTGGCTACTTAATAATGCAAGGTTATTTAATTCAATATCAACATTATCAAAAGTTTCCACTCCTGGTGAATAACAGGCAAATTGTCTATTAATAAAACCTCTTTTAGCTCTAGCAATTGGCATCACTATTAATTCGTAACTTTCACTTAATTTTGTTTCATCTAATATCCTGCTGAGCATCTCATAATAACTACCACTGGAAGTATTATTATTTTTTGTTGGTCCATTACATAAAGATGATAATTCACCACATGCAATAACATGTTTTTTTGCCATCACGGGAAACATAACAACACATAAAAATAAAACTAATATGCAGAACCGTATGTGCATCTCAGTAACTCAATTATCAAAATATAAAATTTAAGTATAGTGCAACATAAATATCCCATATTTACTAATTTCATTAGGTCTGTTTAATATGACGCTATCGACAATTTTTATTTAATAAAAGAGAGAATTAAGCGTTCTCATTAAATTTGAACTCTTTTTTATCGGCAAATATTGCACCTTACCTATAGCAAATTGAAACTGGCCGATTGATAACTGTACGTTTTATTAAGTCAGTTTAACCTTCCCTTATATTCATTATAAGGAACATGCCTTTAGCAAGCGCTTAGGCAAACAAGCAAATGCAAACAATAATTGACTCTCAAAATGACAAAAAAAAACCACTAAAACTATACGCTGCTGTTTTTGCATCTTTACTTATCACCTTACCTCTATTAGCAAGCGCACTGTTTTCGAGCGAAAAGAGTGATGATGCGCAAATTTATCTTGATGAAATAACAATTAAAAAGGTTAAGACAGGAAATTTAATTCGAGATGTTCGTGCACCAGGTAATCTGATTGCTAAACATAGGCAATGGCTGTCAGCAAGAGTCAATGCCAAAGTGATAAAACGCATGCTAGAGCCTGGCGCGGTTGTAAATCCTGACACTGTTATTTTAAAACTTTCATCTCCCGAACTTATTCAAGCATATAAAAAAGTTAAAATTGAACATAAAGTTGTACAAGCGCAATTAGACGCTTTAAAAGAAGTGCACATTACACAAATGTATCAAAAGCAAGCTGACGTAAAGTTATTAACGGTTGAAAAGCAACAAGCAATAGAAGATGCCGCAGCAAAAAAACAGCTAATAGATGACAAAATAATCCCACAATATCAATATAGTGAAGCTGTACTAAGAGAAAAGCAACTTACTTTGCAGTTGGAAATTGCGCAATTTGAACTAAAACAATTACCGAGACTACAAGCGAGTTTATTAAAAGTGGAACAGGCAAAGGTAGCGCAACAAGCACTACAAGTTTCACTGTTACAAGAGCAAGTTGCACTGTTAAATGTCACAGCACAAATACATGGTATATTACAAAGCATTGCCGTAGAAGAAGGACAAGAAGTATCACTTGGCACTGAGCTTGCTCGTGTAGCAGATCAAACAAATTTAAAGGCAGAACTCAGGGTACAAGAGAGCCAGGCAAAAGATGTTCAATTGGGTCAAATAGTTGAAATTGATACTCGCCGAAGCAAAATAACAGGCACTGTTACGCGTATCGATCCCGCAGTTATAAACGGGACTGTTACAGTCGACATTGCGCTACCTAATAAATTACCTAGTGAGGCCCGCCCCGATTTAAGAGTAAATGGCATAATCGAAATTAAACGACTAGATAATGTGCTACTCCTTGATAAACCAGCCCACTGGCAAACATCTGATACAGCCTATTTTTTTAAACTTCTCGACAATTCAACTGCAATAAAAACGCAAGTTTCTATCGGTGCCAATTCTGCAAGATCAATACAAGTTCTTACAGGATTAAAACAGGGCGAACAAGTCATCATGTCAAATACAGCGCATCTAGAGCAATACAAAACATTGCAAATAAACTAACAAATACACAGAATTTAAAAAGGTAATGCAAAATGCAAAATAAAAAAACGCTGATTAATATCGCAGGTCTTAGTAAAAATTATAATACTGATGGCACAACTACCCATGCTTTAAAAAACATAGATTTGAAAATTTCACAAGGAGATTATGTCACAATTCAAGGGCCTTCTGGTGGCGGAAAATCAACCTTATTATCTATTATTGGTTTACTTGATAAAGCCTCAAATGGTGACTATCAAATAAGTGGTGTATCTGTAGCACAATTATCAGGTTCGCAAATGGCAAAGGTCAGAAATAGGGAGATAGGTTTCATTTTTCAAGATTTCAACCTCATTGGAGATATGACTGTAAGTCAAAATATTGAACTACCATTGATTTATCGAGGGGTCGATAAATCAACTCGAAAAATCAAAGTCGCAGAAGTTTTAAAGCGTGTAAATATGTCAGAACGTGCGAAACACTTGCCAAATCAATTATCAGGAGGCCAACAACAACGTGTTGCCGTAGCGCGTGCTTTAGTGGGTAACCCCACTTTATTACTTGCCGATGAACCAACGGGAAATCTCGACTCAGTAAATGGGGATTCTGTTATGCAACTTTTAAGTGAGCTTAACGCTCAAGGTGTCACCATTTGCATGGTAACTCATGACAGCCGATATGCTCACTTTTCAAAAAGAAGCATTCATTTATTTGATGGTGAAGTTGTTAAAAACACATCTGTCCAAGAAGATAAAAGTTCAACGACCATAGAAACAAGGGAAGTTGCAGAGCTTTTACCTACACCCACTCAGGTAGGAGCGTAACTATGTCACTTCAACAAGACGTTTTGACTGTGAATACGCATAAAAATAACATGATTGAAAAAATTGGCATTGATGTACGATATGCTCTGTCACGTATTATATCTCAGCTTTTTACCAGTTTAATTATTGTTTTAACTCTGGCGCTGAGCATCGGCGCTACAACAGCAATATTCTCTGTTGTAAACGGTTTATTATTTCAAGCAACACCATTTAAAGACGCTGAAAATTTAGTCATATTAGAACAAAAAGATATAGCAAAAGATCAAAGCTATGGTTTTTCTGCAAGTGAAATACTTGACTATCAAAATCAGTCCCAATCATTTGAGGATATATCCGAATACCATAATATGACCTTTACTATGTATGGCCATGGCGATCCAATTAGAGTGAGAACTGGTGTTGTTTCATCTAATTTTTTTAGCATGTTAAATTTAACTCCCATACTAGGGCGTACTTTTACTGAAGCAGAAGATGATATCGGTGCAGAGCCTTTAGTTGTATTGACTTATGAATTTTGGCAATCTGAATTTAATGCCAGTGATGACATTGTTAATCAAAGCGTTGAATTTAATAATCGAAGCCATAAAATAATTGGGGTTTTACCTCACTTTCCACAGTTCCCTGATGTAAATGATGTTTATATGGCAATACCATCATGCCCATGGCGTAGTAGCGAAAACGCTCTCTCAAACAGAGGCATGCGCATGATGACTAGTTTTGCTAAAATAAAATCTGACTTTGACTTAGAGGATGTAAATAATGAAATAGCAACAATTGCTGGTAATTTAAATAAAACATACCCCGAAGCTTACTCTGACAATGCAAAAATGAGCGCTAAAGCATTATCATTGCATGATGAATTAGTTAAAAGTAGCCGACCATATTTATACACTTTATTGGCCACCACTTTATTGCTATTTTTAATTGCTTGTGCAAATGTAACTAACCTGACGTTATCACAACACGCTAAACGTAAACGTGAATTTGCGGTAAGATCTTCTTTAGGTGCAAGCAAAGCACAAATTGCACAATTGCTGTTAATTGAAAGTTTGATCTTGGCTTTGTCTGGCGGAGCATTAGGTTTAATATTTGCCTTTTTTGGTTTAGATTTTCTCAAAGATTTTGCTTCAAACTTTAGTAGCTTAGCATCAGAAATAAGCATAGATACAAATGTAATGCTATTTGCTTTAACCATATCTATCATTTCTGGCATGATAGCGGGGATCGTGCCTAGTTTTTCTAAAATTAACTTAGTCAGCTCTCTCAAAGAAGGAGGTAAATCATCCTACTCAACGGATCACGGTATTTTAAGAAATGGACTACTCATTTGCCAATTTGCATTATCACTCACCTTATTAATTTCAGCTGGACTGACAATTAAAAGTTTAAACAATTTGCAAAAAGTTGATGCGGGATTTTCGCCTCAAAATGTTGAAATTTCACAAATTGATTTAAATTGGACAGTTTATAATACGGCGCAATTAAGATGGCAAATTTCTCAACAGATATTACAAGAAGTTGAAAAGCTACCCTATGTCACATCATCTGCACTGGCCATGACTTATCCAAATGATACTGTTGGCGTAAATTACAATAATATTCGTCAATCAGTTCAACTTGATGACCGTGACTTTGATCCAGACCATGTATTGCCAAACGCTTTCCTTAGACCAATCACCCATGACTATTTCAAAACAATTGACAGTCAACTATTACAAGGGCGCTTTTTTAGCATAGACGATGATGATAAAGCTCCTAATGTGATTATTATTAACCAAAAACTCGCCAAAAAATGGTGGCCAAATGAAAGTGCAATCAATCACAGTATTTCTTTAGACCAAGGCAGAACCTGGTTTAATATTGTAGGTATTATTGAAGATATTCATGAGCAAGGTGGCGCTGTTGAACCAAGTTTTCAAATCTATCAGTCACTTGCTCAGGCGCCTAGTCCACATATTGCGATATTGGTAAAGCATGATAACCATTCCAATATAAACTATGAACAAGATATTAGAAATATTGTGACACAATTAGATAGCCGCCAACCTATATCTAAATTTGAAAACTTACAACAAGCATTAGATAATTCAGTTGCATTACAAAGATTTTTGGCTCAGTTATTAACGATCTTTTCTATTATTGCTTTAGTGATGACAGTCAGTGGTGTGAGTGGTGTAATGAGTTATATGGTAAACCTCAGAACCAGAGAAATTGGCATCAGAATGGCAATTGGTGCCGATAAGTTAAAAGTAATTATTTTAATTTTATCATACGGCATGAGGTTAACCTTATTTGGATTATTGATTGGTTTCATCAGCGCTTATTTCAGTGGTGATTGGTTAAGTGAACAGTTATTTGATATTAAGGCTTTTGATTTTATGATATATGGCATTGCACTTGCCGTTTTATTATTAATTTCATTTTTAGCCTGTTTGTTACCGGCATGGCGCGCAAGTTCAATTCCCCCAATACATGCACTTAAAAGTCAATAAATTTAAGCTGTCATGATGTGCTAAAAGCGAGGTTCATGAAAGCTCACATGAACTCGCTTGTTAGACTATGAGGTTAAATCTCATTATTGATAAAATTCAGGTGACTGTTTTAAACGATTAACTGTTTTGTTTGCCAGTCATGTTGGATCTGAAGTGGCCATTTTATATCTATTATTTCCTTTTCTACAGCTTACATTGAAGCAAGGGATAAACCTTTACAATTTAAAAAAGCGACTCTCCTATGCCTAAGGTTTTGCTCAAAATAATATAAATCTCTACTTAATATACAGGCATATATACTTTTAAATTCACTTTCAACAGGTGATGACCTAGCGTATGAGCAATACACTTTTAATCATTATTTTAATAGGGGTAATACTTAAGGTAAGTGCTTTTACAAAAGTTTTACAAAGAAAAATAAGCTAATTTGCTATTCTATTGATACCCGTTCAATAACAGATGAACGAGCATAAATAATTTAAGGGTCTTTTTGTGTCACATAAACCTAAACTACTTATAATTGAAGACGAAACGCCTATATTAAGGGGCTTAACCGATTTATTTAGCTTTCATGGATTTACAGTTCAAAGTGAACAAGATGGTGAAAAAGGACTTGAGACTGCCTTGGCAAATCAATTTGATTGTATTTTATTAGATGTAATGCTGCCATCGTTAGATGGGTTTAGTATTTGCAACAAAATTAGAGAACAATCCCGAGAGCAAGCTATTATAATGTTAACGGCAAAAAGCGCTGAAGAAGATATCATCACGGGTTTAACCCTAGGGGCAGATGATTACATCTCAAAACCTTTTTCGGTGAAAGAACTGGTACTGCGTGTAAAAACAATATTGCGCCGTACTGGTGCTACACACAGTACCGACATTTTAATCTTAGGTGATAAAATTCAAATTGATTGCATTCATCTTAAAGGAACTGTATTTGGTAAAGAGCAATTTTTTACCCGCCGTGAAGTCGATATTTTAATTTATTTAAAAAAATATCAACGCCCTATTCCCCGCAGCGAACTGTTAGAGCAAATCTGGGGATATAATAAATCTAGCGAAATAGATACGCGTACCGTAGATATCCATATTGCAAAACTCAGAAAAAAAATTGAGCACAAAACGAATGCCCCCAAACTCTTAGTTACATTTAGAGGTGAAGGCTATAAATTATGTTTGTAAATTAAATTGTGACTTCCAGTGCCCCAAATAAAGAAAAGATAAACTCATGCCTAGAAAGAATATAAACATACATGAACAAATCTTGCGATTTAGGCTCATTGTATTCACATTTTTTATCTGCCTGACCTTGCCTTTAGTCATGATTGTATATTATGGCTATCAAAAGTTTGAAAATGACATGCTGTTTCAATATCGTTGGAAGTCATCAGATGCTTTAGTTCAAATAAATAAAACACTTAATCAACGCCTTCTAAATGAACAAAAACGTTCACCTCTTGAGTATTTTTTTGATCACAGTATGCACTTTGACAAACATAACAATGTTAAGCCAAGGGTATCACCGTTATCATTTCCAAAAGCACCACATTACCTGACTGACTTATTTGGCTTAATTGGTTATTTTACGATCATAAACAATGAAATACTCAAATCCCCCTTATTACCTTATACAAGCCAAAATGAAAATATTGCAGCAAATGTGCAACTCAGCACAAGTGATATTCACAAACGTGTTTCAAGAATTCAATTTATAAAAGAAATTTTAATAAAAAACCAGTTATTGAAAACAACTGGCATTGTAAATAATTTAAAAGAAAACAGTAAAGTATCAAACAAACTTAAGCTAATCACCCAAGAAACAAATTTCAAGTTAATTAAAACAGCAAACCAAAAGTTTATCTTTTATCGAAATATCCACTTTAATCAAAAGCCTGCATTACAAGGTTTTATCGTAGAAAAGGAAGTATTTCTATCACAATTACTCAGCATTTTTATAAAAAGAGCGCGGTATGACAATAGCGTTCAAGTTCAATTTATTGATAAAAAAAATGAAAAAAACAACTTGTTTTATCACTATAAAATCAAAAAAAATGGAGACGCAAAAGTAGGCATATCTCATACCATTAATGACAACCTCTTATCATACGCTTTATTCCAAGGTGATCTCACATTTCCCTTTTCAGACATGCGTTTATATTTTAGCACGGACAGTTTGCCACTTGGTCCTGCAAGTAGCTTTGTCTTCTTATTTATTGTCGTATTGAGCTTTGTCATTATTTCAGCTTCTATCGGTTTTTATTGGTTAGGCATAAAACAGATTAAGTTAGAAGAACAAAGAATGAATTTTGTATCATCAGTTAGCCACGAATTAAAAACCCCCATGACATCCATTTTAATGTATTCAGAAATGCTAAAGTCAGGAATGGTGCAAGACCAAAAAAACCAAAGTGATTACCACCATTTTATTTTTGATGAAAGCGAACGCCTCTCACGTTTAATCAATAACGTTTTACAGCTATCAAATCTGAGCCAAAATCAAAAGGTGATGTCACTCGAATATATGGGAATTAATGTTTTAAAGGATATTATTCAATCAAAAGTATCGACATTAATTAACAAAAATAATTTTCAACTCCACTTTATATTTGATAAAAGATTATCAGCTGATACGCAAGTGCTGATAGACCTTGATGCTTTCGCTCAAATAGTCATAAACCTAGTCGATAATGCAGTAAAGTTTTACAATGCTGCAAAAATTAACGATATACAAAGGCAAAAAATTGATATTACATTTACAGTGAATCATTCATCTAACAAAAAGATTAATTTTTCAATTCGAGATCACGGTCCAGGTATTTCGAAATCTCAACATAACAAAATCTTTGAACTATTTTATCGATGCGGTAATGAAATGACCCGCACAACATCAGGTACCGGTATTGGTCTTGCTCTAGTTCATCAATTAGTTGTTGCGCAATCGGGAGAAATTTCAGTCAGTCGCAAACAACAAGGCGTTTCATTTGACCTTGTTTTCATTGCGCGACAGCTATAATTTTCACTCTGTTAGCTATTATTCTACAATAAAAAATGGTTTAAAAATTGACACTTTTTGTTTTACAAAAGTTTTACAGTTCAAACAACGCTTGCCCTTTATGATCACCTCTAAACTAAAATACGTTCACAGGTATCATTATGAATAAACTTAATTTAAAAAAGCATCAAGTCTTTGCATGCACTTTAGTATTCGTCTCAAGCTTTGCTTCTCAAGCTGAAATAACATCACAATCAGATAGCAGTTTTACAGTAACCCATAGTTTTGTATCCAATAAAAGTATCTCAACGGCACGTCATGAATTTGGTCATGTTGGCCGTTGGTGGACATCTGAATTTACTCTGTCAGGCAAAGGTAATAATATGTATTTCAACTCTAAAGGCATGCATGAAAGAATGCCCAGTGGCGAAACAATTACTCATCTAATAAAAACAGAGAAGGCTGATAACCAATGGACTTGGGCCGGAACTTTGGGAAAATTAAAAAACGAAAAGGTGAATGGAGAAATGAAAATAAGTATTAAAGAGCGCCACCATCAAACAAAAATCACCATGAAATATACAGTGACCAGTGACTTACTGGTTTCAAATCAAAATTGGCCAAGTTATATCGATAATATGTTATCAGTTCAAATGAACAGTTTAAAAAAATCATTAAATAACAGATAGATTTAAGCGACTTATTTGAGCATTATATTTAATAAGTCGTTAAACTACCCTGTTAATAAAAGGACATTAAAAAAGATACACTACCATTTAGGAACTTCATGCAAATCAATAAATATTTCATTTCTTTTTATGTAAAAATATAAGTGGAAATAAATGACAACAAAAAAGTTTAAATATTGATTGAACATCTGACTTAACTAATTACCTAATCTACTTATCCACACTTGTTGTTTTGTGTCATTGCTTAACTCCATCACTAACAACATAGCCTTTTCTTTATCACTTTTCATAACGCTTTTAATTAGTTGATCAAGTGCATTATCACGTAAATCATTATCATCCAAATCTAAAGCCCATTGCTGTGCTTTTTGAGGCTTTTGTCGGTACCAAATATTAACCAAACGGTTAATATATTTAACATTTTCCTTGCTTTGAACGATGCTTTTAGCAGCTTGTGATGGCGCGTTATACATCCAAGTGGTATAAATTTCATTTTTCGCCGAATTAAACCCACCCTCAGCTTTGTAATTATCTAACCAAGAAAGAGCCTGTTCTGGATAAGATCTCCCCTTTTCACCAGCAATAGAACGAAGTAAATTATTTCTCCTTTTTCCAGAATCTAATGATTTCAGTTTCTGCTCCGCAACATTTAAATTTGTATTAACTAAGTTGATATCCATGGCTTGAAGTACCTGATCAGACAAGCCTATTTCTGTTGCCCATAAATAGGCATTAACTGGTGAATCTCTCACATAGGATGTTGCGACATTTTGGATCTCTCTCATTGACATATCTGAGTGGTTCAACATCACATAATCAGCAGCTTGCTCTGGTTGCACGTGTGACCACTGTGCAAGAACCATTTCTGTCACATTTTGCGGTAAATGATCGCGATATTTATTTATCAGCGCTAATGCCTTTTGAGCATTAACAACGGCTAACTCACTTAATGCACTGCGATATAAATCCCCTCCATTTTTATCTTGTTCCATAGCAGCTAATAATGCTGTTTCGGGTTCTTGATTGATCCATTGGGTTAAAGCGATAGCACAAAGCATTTGTCTTAGATTTTGGCTTTGTATTTTTTGCACTTGAGAAAAGGCAGCTTCTGGGTCTACCTTTGACCATTTACGCACAGCTGCGCTTAACCATTGTGAACGTTTGGATTCACTTTTTGGCAGAGCCAAAAATGTCATAAAAGCAGACTCAGCTCCATTTTTAAATGCTTGCTGCCAAATCAATACGTTTTTATGTTCAGGAGATAAAGACTCAGCCATTAAATGCAGTTTTTCTTTTTCTGGAAAATATGACGTTCGCATTAAATACATGACTATTTTTTCTTTAAGATCGCTTGATGCGATTGAATTTAAATGCGTCAGTGCTGACGTCATATCCATCCATGCCCATTCATGATACATACCATAGAGTAGTCGCACTTCTTGATCTTTAATGTCAAATAATGAGTAAAAAAATGACATTGCTTTTTGCGGGTTAAGTATCACATATCTATTAATAAATATGCCTGCAAGACCATAACGTTCATTTTCATGTTCTAAGCTCAATGATTCAATGATTAAGCTCTGTAGTTGTATTTGTGAACTATTTAACGCTAAATGATAACTTTCATAATATTGCATAAATTCAGTTGGAAGCTTTCTGATTTGAGCAATGGATAAGGGTGCTATTTTACCCTGTTGATTGTCTATATTTGTCGTTAAATGTGAAAGATTAAGATCCGATGTATGCGCTATAGTGTGCATGTTTAAATGATTAAAATCTTTTGCTTTACTGAGTAAAGGTTTATTGGGTAAATCAAAAAAATAATTAAGACTCAAACCAAAAATAATTAAACTTAAAGCAGTTAAACATCGCATTATCATTTTAATTTTCCTTGCAATACACGATTGCCAAACAATTGTTTTTAAGTATAAAAGAAATTATTAAAAAGACATGAACTGATAAGTTTTCTTTAACGCATTGTTTAGTTTTTAATTTTTCACTGAGTATTTAAATAACTTAAATATGGTACTTGAATAAAGCACCATTTAAGTTAGCTGAACTTGTTAAGCGCAATATGCAAAAATAGACACTTTAGTGCAGTACTGCTTTTGATCTGTCCAGCAAGCATAACGGCTATATATTCCACCACCAACCTGTGGTGTCATATCTGATGGTAAAGCTTGATGATCTTTAGATAAGTTTTTCAATTTCTTCTTATTTAATTTTAATTTCATGATTACTCCTTAGAATGATTTATAAGTCAACGCACTTAATAGGTACTAAGTACCCGATTAAGCTAATTAATTGAAATTAATAAATCAAATAACATCGCAAGATAAAAGGTTCAGCTTGTAAAAAGTTAATAACGCTAATGTAAATTGATTTTATAGTGCGTGGTTCTAACCTGTGCTTATTTTTATACTGGTGGCAGACTTACTGAATAAATTCTATGTGTAAAGGTTAAACAACAGTAAAATTAATAATTATGGGTGATATGTCATTGTAGTTATAACAAGACATACATTTTGAAGGTAATCTCAACTAACTTTTTACAATTAAATTTTCATTACAACCTACCTAGTACAAATAATATGGCTTCTTGATTCAATTAATTTACTTATAATAAATGAAAAATATAGCGTTAAAGTTTGGTTTTTGAAATACGATTAAACCAAACTTTGCTTTAAATCATTCTGTATTTTATTTTTTCTTTGAAATAAATGTTTTGTTAACAATACGCCAATCATTATTGCGCTTGTACATCACTAAATAGTCAATGTAATGTGTTTTTGGTGTATCAAAATCTAGCTTTACCATAGCCATTTTGTCATCAACAATATCAACGGACAGTATTTTTGCTTGCCATTTATCTTGAGTCACCTTATTAAAAAAACCTGAAAATTCCTTTAATGGAACAGTCCGAATGGTCTCTTTTTGTGTTTCTTTATCAATACTTATCATTTTCACGTGACCAAACTCTAAATCAAATGATTTTGATAAAAGCGCCTGATCCCCATTAGCTGCACCAGTAAAGTAGTTATAGGCAGTGTCTACAACAGCTTTATATTCTTTATTAATGAGTGCTTGTGCATTAGCGGTTGTTGAAAGTGATAAAAAAAACACAGATGTTAATATTGATAATACATTTTTTATCAAGGTCATTATTTTGATTTCCATAATTAATTAGTTTATTTTTCTTTTAAATAAACAGTGATTTAAAATGCCATTTGATACTTGAACTACTAAAATGTAAACAGTTTAAACTGTAATAAAGTGTGTATTGATCTTTCTTTGTATCTCAATAAATATATTAAATTAAGCCTTCTTATTATCCTCTTTTTTAAACCTATTTTTCCTTTTTATCTGTTATTTGAATCAATTAATAAAATGGCACTAAATTAAAACTAATGCTTTTTACCTACCATAGAAAATAAATTCATTTTTTTTCATTAGTTATGTCAACCATTCTCTATGCCGTACGTTTTAATAAAGTTAGCGTTAGCTAATTGACAAAAAAAAATAACTCAAACAATTCAGTTAAAGTGCAGATATTCGATTTTTTTTGCACAACATGGAGAATAAACATATGTTTTTTAAATTAAACCAACACCGAACAGGTGTCACAATATTAGCTAGAATATTAGTTTTTATGACACTGTTTACTACAACATTTACCATGGCAAATACCTCGGCGACACACCCCTATCAACTGATAGCAAAAACTCACTCTTCCACTCAAGTTGCTTTATCATGGCAACCCCCACAAGATTCTGATTGGGTTTCGGGGTATCGCATTTTGCGAGATGGGCAAGAGATTGGCCAAACCTCATTAACTTTATATATTGATAGCCAAGCATCATCTAACAGCCATCACACGTATCAAGTGATTGCGTTTAACCAAGAAAATACGATCACTGAGATATCAAACACCGACAGTGTGAAAACCTTAGAAAACGATCTAAATGATGGTCTCAGTAATGGTTCAATTATTCGAACAGGTGTTGCACGTTTAATTGATGTGTGTGGCACTAACTCGATAGATGCTGTTCCTACTGAGTCTCTTGATACATGTTTACAAAAAGCAATTGAGTTAAATACTTTACCAAAACTGTTAGGTGATATGAAAGCCTATGTTGCAAGACTCAGGCGACAAGAAGACAAAGATTTAATTAACTTAGGTATGCGTTTATTTCACAGTAAATCACTGAGTGAAAATTACGATACCTCTTGTTCCTCATGCCACACTCCGGCTGTAGGTTGTGGTAGTGATGCTTTATCTATGTCAATTGGTGTAAATGCGCAAGTTCAAGAAGTTATTGGCGTTGGTCGTACTGATGGTGCGCTCATTCCAAGTGTTGGTCGTAATTCACCGCCAATTTGTAATTCGGCTTTGTGGGTTGATAGCATGTTTTGGGATCAAAGAATTGCATTACGCGAAGCTAATAGAGATAGTCCTGTTGGCCGTGTTTCAACTGCAAAGATCAGAACACCAGAAAAAGAAGTAACAAGAAAAATGCTGACTGATGTTAGTAATACAGACCCACTTCGCTTATTGATCGCGCAAGCACATTTTCCAATTACAGAAGCTGCTGAGATGGGTGACCCACAGGGACATGCTTCACCGCAAGCCTACCGGGAGTTTATTGCACAACGTTTACAAACACAGTGGAAAGATGAATTTAATACTGTTTTTGGTGATGAAGATATTTCATTTTTACATATAGCGCGTGCGCTTGCGGCTTATCAAGCCTCATTTTTATTTATAGATAATCCATTTTTTGATTATGTTGATGGCAACCTTAATAGTTTAAATGAAGATGAAAAGCGTGGCGCGCTCTTCTTTTATGCAGGTTCTGGTTGTGCTAATTGTCATGATGGTGCGATGTTTACACCTGAAAGAACACGTGGCCCGCTTTATCCACAAATAGGGATAAATGCAGTAGACGATGGTACTGTCAAAAATCAATTTAGAATGCCAAGTTTACTCAATGTGGGTATTACAGCGCCTTATGGCGATAAAGGTGTTTTCCCAACTTTAGAGCGTGTCATTGAGCATTACAATGATGTTACGACATCACTTGAACATTTTTACTCTGGTGTAGAAACATGTAATTTACCGCAATTTAAACACCTAACTCAAGAGCAGTGTAAAGAAGTTGTTGGTGGAGGTGAAAGTTTTATACTTGAACTTAATGCTGCCAGACGCGAAGAGAGCGATCGTGGTGACGATGCAATTGTTAAAAACTTCACACCACAAGAAATTCGTTATTTAGCAGCTTTCTTGCGTAGTTTAACAGATCCTGAAGCGCGCGCAGGCAGTAATGAAATTAACGTATTAATTCCACCAAGGGATGGTGGACCTGATGGTCATCAGCTAAATGCAGTTGATAATACAGGTAATGCATTATAAGTTCATCAACTAATAAGTTCAGGCTTTGCTTAATAAGGTAAAGCTTGAACACCCCTTAATAAATGAAGCCTAGAATTCTAAATGTCTCGTGTAATATTGTAAAATAAACAAACGTTTTTTTAAATTTTTAGGTGCACCTTCACTGAGCAAACCTGTTAAACTTTGGTGCGATCACACCTTTGTCATACCACGTGGCTTTTTCACAGCAAAATATATTATCTTGTGGATCAATGTTCGGCTCGCCATTTAAAGAACCGGCAGGAACAACAAGTGCTTTACCAGTACCTGAAATATAAGGAAGTCCGCAACCACATTCCATACAAAATGCTTTAGAAATAGCACGATTTTTAAGATCAAAGCGCTTAACTAAATCAAAACCGCTCAACCATAAAATATTATCCAACCGAGTAAATAGATTTGATGCATAAGTAGAACCCGTTGTTTTTTGGCACTGGATACAATGGCACAAATGAAACTGTTCAAAATCATTTTCACACTCAAATGTCACTTTTCCACATAAACAACTTCCTGAAATTTTTGACATTTAATTCTCTTAATCGTTATTTATTTGAAAATAATTAAGCTAGATTACTTTAAATTGCATTTTAAGTCATTAAGGATAAGGCAATCAAAAACGGTGTAATAACCCTATATTAATCACGTAAAATAATGACTAAGCTTTGACTTACCTCTGTTACTATCCAACAATAAAATATAAAACAAAATTTATTAATCAAGCTGGTAATAATTTCATATGATAAAACCGATAAGATGGACAATTGCAAAAAAAGTAGGTGGCACAGTATTTATTTTGCTCTCAATTATTTTTAGTTTGCTGATCCACTCCTTAATAGCTTTAACTGAAATAGAAGCTGAATTAAACGAAATTGCAGCTATTGATGTACCTCTAACTGAATATGCCAATGAAATTGAAATAGCACAGCTAGAACAACGTATACTCATGGATGAATTTATCCATAAAAAACTTGCAAAAAAAGAACATACTAAAAAAGAAGAACAAGAAATAATACAATGGCAAGTTAGAATGAATGAACAATTTGAACTGGCTATAAAAACATCAAAAAGTGCAGTGAACACAGCATCATCAAGTGAATTTAAAGATATTTTAGCGACTTTAAATACGCTAAAAAAAGAGCATGAGATAGTAAACACATTATTCAATCAATTAATTAATGGAGAAAACATATCTGTCAATTTAGATGCCGTTATTAAACAAGATGAAAATTTTGACCGTCTTGCTATAGATTTAATTCATGGTATTGAACAAATAACCAAACGTAAAGCTAATATTGTACTAGAACATGAGCATCAATTTGCAATAATTAGTTATTCATTGGGTATTGTTGGCGCAATTATTGGAATTTCATTAGCGACATTAATCATTATAAGCATTAAAGCCAGTATTAATAAAATCTCATACAATATTAACTTAGTATCATCTGCTATAAAGTCCAATAAAGATATACCTGTTGGCCAGGTTGAAAAAGTAAAAAGTACTGATGAATTTGGTGAATTATCACATAACCTGACAAATATGATAAACGAAGTATCAAGTGATATAGATAAGCGTGAAAAAGTATCAAAAGAACTTAATGAATTAGCAACAAAAGATCATTTAACCCAATGTTTTAACCGCTTTAAGTGGGATGAATCACTTAAATTAGAGGTTGCTCGTAGTTTAAATAGCCATACCCCTTTATCACTAATATTTTTAGATATAGATCATTTCAAACGTATCAATGATACTTATGGACATGATGTGGGTGATAATACGTTAATTGATGTTGTTAACATTGCACAACAAAATATAAGGCAACTCGATACGCTATACAGAACCGGCGGTGAAGAGTTTTCAATCTTATTGCCTAATACAAAGTTAACCGACGCACAATTTCTGAGCGAAAGAATAAGAAAATCAATTGCTGAATTTGATTTTAAAACCGTTGGACATATAACAATAAGCTTAGGTGTTACTTTATTTAAGGGAAAAGAAGATACTGAATTAGCCTTTTCTAAACGTGCAGATACAGCCTTATATCAAGCCAAAGAATCTGGTCGAAATAAAGTTTCGACTATCCTTGAACTATAGAAGTTTATTGACAGCTGAGGACTTTCAAAAAAAAGAATCATTATAAATGACTATTAACTCACCCTATTCACTCGTTTACCTGTCAAATATCAATAGTATTCTAATTTAGCTGTATTAGAGTATGGTTAAACTACTTTAAAATATCATTATGTGCAATATAACAACATGAAAAATAATATATTTCTCATGTTGTTATGGCTTTGTTTTTTGTATTTAATTACCAAGTAAAAGAAACACAAAATTCATAAAATGGCTGATAATGTTTACAACCTTATTAACTTGGGCTATCCAAATATTGTTGTTGGCACACAAGCAGTTAGTTTAATTGAATCAGGCATGGGTGATTATAAAGATCACAGGAATAAGAATGTATTGAAACTGATTCAAACCATTACAAATAAACCTATTAAGTATGTTATTAACCTGCATTCGCACCCTATTAAAATAAAACATCAGGTATTTGGAGAAAATAATAAAAGCGCTTTGTCACCATAATCAAAATTGATTATGGTGACGTTTTGTATCAAAGCTCTTTACTCATCTCGTAATTAAAATTCCCTGATGCACTTGCTATGTGGCTACATTTTTAAGCAGACACGGATTTTTGTTTAATGCCAGTTCCGAGATATTAATTTTAATTCTTCATCTACATTCAATGCTTGTCCCTTAGCCACTTTTTTCAAATACGGTTCAATTATTTTTCCTTGTGATCCCGTAGCCGTAATATAATGCTCCAAGTCCAATATTTTAGTCTGTTTTTTGACTTGAACTTGCCAGCTTTTCTGAATCTTACATGCGACACTGTGCTCCTGCATTGACTGTGCTTTGATTACGTATTCACGGCATATATTACCATTGGTATGGCGAAATGACTGCAGCGCAATAAATTGACTTTCTTCATTCAATTGAGCAACTTCCATTGAAGGCCTAGTTTCTAATGCCTGGTTTAGTGCAACAGATATGTGCTCTTGCAAGCTGAATTGATAACCCAAAAATGATATTAAACTAACAACAACTAATGACGCAGCCATTGCCATAAATTGCCATACCTCTGTTTTAGGTTTTTCATTTTCCAATAAGTTGCTTAATGCCTCAGGTATAGGGTCTGATTCAATTTCGCTAAAAGCGGATTTTAAATTTTGATCTAGTGATTTAAGCACTTGGTATTGCTGATTAAGTGCAGGTTCTTTCAATAGCCTCTGTTTAAAGCACGCGCTTTCCTCAAGACTAAGTTCACCATCTAAAAAAGCAGAGATCAATAAATGATCTTGTTCGGGCAACATTTCGTACTCCTATTGTGTATTTAATAGCTGTGCCAGTTTCGCTCTGGCACGTGCAACTCGGCTCATTACAGTGCCAATGGGAATATCCAGGCTTTGTGCAGCTTCGGCATAACTAAACCCCTCAACAATCACCAGTGCCACTAATTGTCTTTGTTCATCATTGAGTTGTTCCATTGCGGTAAAAATATGGGCCAACTCATCACTTTCTGGTCCTGGCTCTTGCTTATTATCTTGTGCATTTATAGAGGTTTCTAACAATTTCTTGCGGTTTTGATTTGATCTTATTTCATCAATCCATAAGTTCTTACATATTTTAAAAAACCAAGGTAGTGCTGGTATGTCTTTACTCATGCCTTTTCGCAACATTTTTTCAACTAAATTTTGCACTAAGTCATCAGCATCAGATTTATTACCAGTTAGTCCATAAGAAAACCGCCTTAATCGCGGTAACTCTTTGACAAGCAGAGCTTTAAGTTGTGTTTTATTGAGCAAAAGCTTTCCTCTTTATCTTAATAACGACTGGCACCTTTATTTTATTCCCAAAATTTTATTTATTACCCTTTTATTTAATCATTAATATTTTTAACTAATCTAATAGAAAATTAAAATGAATGTTCAATATATCATCACTATCTCATTCCCTCCTCATTATAGAGCAGTTAACCTCGCTTTTTGGTTAGCCCATCACTACTTTTTTGCAGAGCCTAACAAAAAATAAATTAAAAAAATGACAAAATAATGGGAATAAATTCTAAGTGACAGACGTTAACCTTGTGATAAAAGTTGAAAAGTACCATTGAAGGATAAAACGATGCCTGAAATAAAACAATTTTTGAATATAAAAATAATGACAGAACAGAGTTCCAAGTGAGCAATTTTACTAAGGAGAAATTAATTGCTCACCAAGGTACAGCTGCAAGAGATTATTCTTTAACAAAACAAAAGCGTGCTACACGTGAAAATCGTAAATACCTCAGAAAACAAGCTGAACTTATTTGTAAAAGGCGTAAAAAAATTAGGCTTTTATACAAGTTTATTTTTATAAGCATCATTTTAATGACCTTATACAGTCTGATTAAAGGGGTTACAGCCTTAAGGATCCCCACAAATTTTTGAAGTGATGCCTGTGATCTGTTAAATATACTTTCGCCAAAAAACAAACCTAACAGATACAGACATCAAATGACATTATCCACACTAAATATGATAGATCCAATTAAATTTGATAAACGAATTAAACAGTCATTAATGGAAGCTGTTGATGCAGTTAAACATGGCGCAAGACTGAGTTTAACTTCTATCGGTAGAGCGTTAGCACAGTCAAATAGCTCAATTGAAAAATACGGTATTAAACGCATTGACAGGTTACTGGGTAACCAAACACTACATCAA
>NZ_FOLO01000071.1 GCF_900112265.1 Pseudoalteromonas denitrificans DSM 6059
ATTAATATGCCTTTTCTTGACCAAAGAAGAAAACGACGATAAATGGTATTCCACAACCCAAAACATTCAGGTAAATCACGCCACGGACAGCCAACACGTAAGCGATAAAGTATTCCTTCTAGTGTTTGTCGATGTTCAAGCTTGTTATAAACTCTATCTTCAAGCAATATAGCTTTTAGTTTCGACCACAGCTCATCAGTGAGCATTAATCGGGGCATGACAATCTCGTTTAGTTTGGTTTTGGCGAAGTGAATTATACGAGATTGTCACTTACGCACAAAATTCAAACAAAGATCAACAGCCCCTAATAGGCAAAGTACACCAGTAATAATTCTAAAAAGAGGTCTTAAATGATTTTGTTCTTTTTGGTATAAATTCATATCATTCACCTAAATTGTAAAGGGTCGGTTTCTCCGACAAATCTGTCATTAGCGTCAGTAATTTTTTAAGCAATTTTTGCATTCATAAAATGTTGGCCTATCTTCACCTTGATAGGCAACAAAGCCACCAGAGCGGTCATAGGAATTTAAAATCAAATTACCAATTTATAGAAAAAATGATTATTCTAATATTTTTGTAAGAGAGTTAATAAGCTCTATCATTTGCTCTAAAATTTTATCAAATGCGAAGACTAGATCGCTATCATCAATATTAAGGCGATTAATTGTCTTTTCATACTTGGAACCTCGTCTATGAGCGACACCTGTTGAACGTACTCCTTGAAGCCCACCCAAGAAACTAGCAGCATCAAAATTTATGTCTTTAGATTTAAGAAAAGCTGAAAATAATTTTATAGATCCACTTTCATCACAAGGCATTACAGCCTTAACTCCCTTCACATTTATTGAGTCTATTGTGATTTTAACAAGTGATAAAACTTGAGAGTCAAATTCAGATTGTTCATTTTTTGTTAAGCAATGTAATGTGTTAAAACAATGCAGATCTGAATTAGTTAAAGGAAGAAATAGATACCAACCAAAGTGTTCAAACCATTCACTTTGAAACCTTTCAAACGCCCCTTTAAAGATTAAATCAGGGC
The DNA here is from genome assembly GCF_900112265.1 of Pseudoalteromonas denitrificans DSM 6059. GTDB lineage: Bacteria > Pseudomonadota > Gammaproteobacteria > Enterobacterales > Alteromonadaceae > Pseudoalteromonas > Pseudoalteromonas denitrificans. The sequence continues at coordinate 1,040 of NZ_FOLO01000071.1, forward strand.
TTTCTGGATTTGACCATTTACCAAGCATACTCCGTTCAAAGTATGTATTACTCATCTCTTTATTTTCAGCCCCAATATTGAAACATTTCCAATATTTTTGTTCAGAATTAGGTATGCTTCTCCCTAAATCACCCAAAAACACACAGACATGATCTTTTGAATTATTGTCAATTTTTAGCTGCCAATAACCAACTTTATATATCATGCTATCTGAAACTTCATACTCTGTTGATGCATTATAATATCTTTGCATAACATCTTTACTAAAAAATATCTGAGTTAAATAGTGTGGTGCATCAGGATTACCACCGAAATAGTCAGCTAGAATTGATGGGTTACAGGAATGATATTTTGAATCGTGCTCGTCCCCTTCAATTATAAAATCTTCGTATTCTTCTTCTAAACTAAAAGGTGAGGCACTTTTTTCTGTTAATTTTTGGCAATCAATTAATTTTTTACCAACAACTCTTGTAAAGTTTTTATAACCTTTTACATACGAATCATTAGAGAATTTATCATATCTAATGTTGTTTTGTTTAATAATTAATTCGTTATCAAATTCTTCGTTAAAATGAAAAGAGCTTTCAAAAAACAAAAGTAAATTCATTTGTTTAGCTGCCATAAATGCTTTTAAGAATGAAGTTCTAATTACAATTTCTTTTTTAGAATATCGAATTACTTCAATCTCTTTTCCATTATCATCATCAATAATATATTTAGAGTTTTTAGTGTCATTGTACAGCCCCAAGTACAATACTAATTCTTGAAGAATTTCATTATATTTTTCTTTTCTTCCTATAAAATCTCGAACAAAAACTAACGGTAAAAACTCAGATGTATGTTCTTCATAACTTACATCATCACCACATAATATAATTGAAGGACTACCACTACCATATGAAAAATCCCAACCGTAAGAGTCCATATACACTTCTCGTCCAACTATAGGAGCTAAACAAGAGTATTGTGAACCATCAATCGTTTTATCATCAGAATCAAGGTTCTTATATAAAGGAATCCATGTTTCATTACCTAGTTCATTTTCACAATAAGAAACAAAGTTTGATATTTTATTTTTTGACAAGAGAATCCTTCCTAAATTATTAATAAGTTATTTATTATGCTTGCGATAATACCATCTGAAAACATTAGGGTTTTAAAATAAAGACTTAAAAGTAAAGCTTTTGTTATATATTTTCTAATGAATTCGTTACTAGAACTTCATAACGGCAAGGTCGTCCAAATAATTCCACGAATCCTAACTATTTTAAACATTCAATTACATAAATATATTTACAGGTTTAGATTCCTTTTAATAATAAAAAAACGCAATATAACAGCACTTACTTTTTAGATAAACATTTCAGGTGTAAGGATACTTATGAATGCCACGAATCAAATTAAAGCAAAGTTATTAGAACTTGAAGGTGGGATATTTCAACGTTTATGTGATGACTGGTTGCATCGCAAAGGATATGACAATATCAATGCTATAGGGATGATGCAGTCAACTGATAGAGTAACGAAAGGCACCCCTGATTGTTTATTTATACAGCCTGATGGTTTTTATGTTTTTTCTGAATATACAGTCCAACAGAATCGATTAGCCATTAAACTTGAAGATGATATTAATAAATGCTTTGACGAACAAAAAACGGGTATTAAAAGTGAGAAAATTAGCGAAATAATAATTTGTTATTTAGGAAAACTATCAACACATGAAATTAATCATCTAACAAGTCTTTGCCAAAAAAGAAATACCAGATTAAGTTTGAATGGACTCGATTCAATGTCTCTTAGCATTCAAAACTGCTACCCCGTTTTATCTGAACAATATTTAACTTTACCTCTCGATACAGGGCAACTACTCCCCGTAGACGACTTTATTATCAGGTATGGGAAAAACAACCTAACGACTTCCATAGACAATAAAATGTTATTTCAGGATGAATTAATTAAGCAAGGCATGGCTCAATTAGAGCAAGAGCAGTTATTGTTAGTATCAGGTGCAGCAGGTGTAGGTAAGACATTATTTTCTGTAAATTTAGCTAAGACAATGCAGGAAACAAATTCAGCTCTAAAAGTATATTGCCTGTTTGATAAGGGGGCAGACCTAACGAGAGATATAACTGCACATTTAAGTGAGCCTGGTGATTACTTAATCTTTGTTGATGATGCAAACAGGCTAGATAATAGGCTCGACTACATTTTACATTACCTCAATGAAAATGATGGCAATAGAACATTTCGTATTATTGCTACCGTTAGGGATTACGCTCACGATTCAGTAGTAAGTCAGGTTAGTAAATTCACAAATATACATGAGCAGTATATATCCCCCTTAACAGACGAACAAATTAAAGAGTTAATTGTTGAGTTGTTTGATATTCATAACAGTGAATATCAACAAAGAATTCAAGAGATATCAGGTGGTAATGCAAGGTTGGCAATGATGGCTTCAAAAGTAGCCATTGAAACTAATCAAATCAACTCAATACAAAATGTCGCATCTTTATATGATGATTATTTTGGTCAAAATGAAAACATAAAAGAAGTTGTAGAAAATGAGAAGTTAATGGCGGTAGCGTGTGCTATCTCTTTCTTTAGAAAAGTAGATAAGCTAAATGATTCGCATATGGGGTGGGTACAAAACTCATTTGGCATTTCGTCTGAAGAATTTTGGGAATATGTTGGTATTTTACATAAAAATGAACTTGTAGATTTATACGAAGATGAAGTTGTAAAAATATCAGACCAAGTTTTATCGACCTATTTATTTTATCTATCCGTATTTGAAAAGAAAACAATACCATTTTCATTAATCGTTAATGACTTTTATCCTGATTTTAAAAGAACCATAGTTGATGCCTTAAACCCTGTAATTAGTGCTTTTGACCACAAAAAAATAGTAAAAGAAATCAGGTGTGAAATAGAGGGAACATTCAAAGTAATTTCTGAATCTGGAGATATTAGGAGTTCAATTGAATTTTTGAATTCATTTTGGTTTGCGCTGCCCACGGAAACATTAATTTTTGCCAAAAAGTTAATTTCTGAAATGCCCTGTATAAAAGAATCTTGGGAAGATGAGTCGTTTGAAGAAGAAAAAGGAGAATCAACTGAATCGTCATTAGTTACTTTGCTAAGTAATTTTAGAAACTATGGTAAAGCTGAGTTTAAAATGTCTTTTGATTTACTTTTACAATATTTATCAAAAAGTAAAGAGTCTCTTGGTTGCATTATTAAAGAATTAACAGAAAAGTATAGCTTTAAGCCTAATGATTGGCGTTATGGTTATTATATTCAGGCTCATGTTGTTGATACCCTGATCGAGAGAAGTGAATGTGGTAAAAATTATTTATTTTCTAAAATTTTTACCTTAGTAGCTAAATCATTTTTAAAAATTGAATATAGAGAGCATCAATGGAGCCGAGGCGATACCATTAATATTATAACCTTTAGGTTATCGCCAGATGAATACCTCATGCCAATAAGACAGAAATTAATTGCCAATTTATCAATTCTACAGTGTCAGTTAAGCTACAAAAAAACTATTCAGGAAATTTTTCAGGAGTACGTAAGTCAGCTAAGGTTTAAAGGAAAAGAAATGGCAGAGGCTGATTTGCCATATATAAAAGAATGTTTTGTCATTAGTTTAGATTCGAATAACACTTCGCATTGCTTAATTGTGCAAGATCTTTGTGATCATTTAGACTCACTTGAAATTGAATATCCAGCAGAATGGAAAAATGATTTTGCAAGTGAAACCCTTGAACTTTCAAACTTACTTCTTGAAGATAGGCAAGAGCGAAGAATGCTAGACATGGGATATGAAGAGTACAATAAATACCGCCATCAATGCGTTGTAAAGTATTTTTCGATTCTCACAAAAGAGCAGTTTACCCAATTCATGGAGCAGTGCGTTTCGTTACATAATGCTCTTTCTGGTAGAGAAAGAGATTATTCCCTTAAAAGAGGTATTGAAATGAGTTTAAAAGCCATTGGTGAAACTCATGCCGAAGAATTCGTAGATTATGTGTCTTTATATATGGATTATGACGATATATTTGAAGTTAACCCATTTTCAATTATTTCTAACCTTTTTAAGACTCAAGATGCGAATAAAGTATGGAAATTAATTAACTCAAAAGATTATCGCTGGAAGAAGTATTGGTGCTCATTTTATTTTTCGTTATTGCCAGAAGAAAGTATCACTAAAACGGATGCTGAATCGTTACTTGAACATTTAAACTACACGCCAAGTAATGAGTTAAGAAATTGGTTAGATTTCTTATCTAAGTACCAGACCGTAGATAAAGAAATATATGTAAAAGCGGTAAAGTTATTGGTAGATAAATCAAAGGAAGACAAAAATTACGCTAAATCATTAGGCCATATTTTCAGTGATAACTCTGAAATATTTGGCTCTTGGTTTGAAATATTTAAATCAGATGAAAAACTAATATTTGATGCTTATTTAGCAGTATTCAAGATTGAACGGTATTGGGATTATAAAGGAAAAGCCTTAGATATATTGACAAAACGTAACACGACTTTCTTGGGCGAAATTGTAGATAGTATCTATGATAGTGAACGCTGGCCTGATTCTCATACAAACATGCCAGAGTTAGACTTTTTATGGGAAGGAGATAACTTTATAGACGATATAGAGAAATATGGTAAGTATGTTTATCACAAAGAAAAAGATTCATACGGCATTGGTGATAATATTTTTTGCAAATTGTTTTTGAAAGAAAAAGGGAGAAATGAAGCCGAAGAATTGATTGAAAAAAAACAATCATTCATCAAACACACTATTTTGAACAATATTGATGACATCAAGTATTCTTGTTTTATTTTTAACCTTGCTAACTATATGAGCGACGATTTTCGAAGAGAACTATTAAGTTTGTTTTTACAAGGTAATAATAATTATAATGACTTTCAAACGCTTGATTACGAGTTCACAACAAGAAGTTGGTCAGGAAGTAGAGTCCCTATACTGGAAAGAGAAAAGAACTATCTTGCCTCTATATTGCCATTATTCAATTCTGTGGAGTTACTTGAGCATAGAGCATATGTTGAAGAACAAATTGAACATAAAATTAAGTCAATTGAGTATGAGAAAAAGAGAGATTTTTTGGAAAGTAGGCATTAACCATATCTGCTTTTCTGCTTTCATCCAGATTATTGATGCAAAATCTAAATCGAACTATTGTTTGAAGGTTATAGTCCGATTTTTGGCAAAGTTTAGCGTTTAGAGATGATACACGACAGGCAGCTATGAGCTTATACCAACCCCAAAAACAAGCAGTATATTTTAGTTTAACTTACCCTGAATATGCTCATGGTTTCTCAAAAGCTTAATGTCGGCTTTGAGCTTAAACCAGCCCCATAAAAAAACAGAGTATTTTGGTGAAAACCACCTTGAATATGCTCTTGACTTCGCAAAAGTCCTATGACCGCTTTAGGCTCAAAGTCACCATCCATGAATAAATAGCAAAGGTCTGTTTATGGCACGCTTCGGCTGTTCAGGGCCTGAAGTGGCCCCTCAATTTTGATAGGGAGAGGTAGGTTACTCCGACAAAGCGATCACTCAATAGATCACAAGTTTGAACCAATACTAAGAATTGACTTAAAAACTATGATCTTCACAAATGACTAGGTATATTGAGTGGTTACTATTTCATCATTGTTAAACTTTCCTTGAGTTATATAAAAATTAATTATGCGTCTTATTATATTGCTCAAAGTGACAAAAAAATCATCTTAATAACAATACTCCAAAATGCCACATTAAATCTCGACTTGCTCAGTTATTCAGTGCTCAGCTATTCAGTGCTTAACTACTCAGAAAAACCTGAACGTTATCCACATACAGATATTTAAGGCACTTAATTCAGGTGTGGCATATGGACACCTGAAATGATTTATTTTTCAAAACAAAGAGCAATTTATTTTTGTTTTGTTCAAAAACGTATATAGCTAGAAGTGGAACTGCCATTACTATTAATCCAGAGAGTACCGATGTGACTTGATTATTAAAACGATTCAGCAGCGTAACACTTGAGATCCCAGCACTTATAACTCGACTGACGTAGAGTTCAACTAGTGGGATAGCAGACAATTTTCATAGCTGAAAAATGACAGGTGATTTGTCAGATCGAATGCTGACTAATTCACTTCATATATTGGGTTTTTGTCTAACCAAGCATTGACCCGATATATCAAATGTTTTGATTTAGATTCTTGAGCAATTTTCATTGCTTCATATGTTAAATCTTCGACTTTCTTAAAGTTTCCCTTTAGTTGCATTAAATTGGCTTTCGCTAATAATATCCAAACTTTATTTGTTGCGACACCATTCTTATTTGCTATTTTCATCGCTTTTGAGAAATAGGTTTGAGACTCTTGATAATCTCCTAATTTATCAGCAACCAATGCTAATTCAATTAATGCAGTTGTTTGACCATAACTTCCTTTAAAAGACTGGTGATATAATAAAGCCGATTTTAATAATTTAATTGCTTGAGGATATTGCTGTTTTAATCGATATATTTTCCCTAGTTCTTCATAGGTATAAGCGATAAAAAGTTTATCTTGAACGCGCTCTGCCAAAGTACGTGCTTTTTCAATATAAGATTTAGCACTTTCTATGTGTATTTGAGGTGTCATTGCATCCTCATGCCAATTAATGAGTAAATACCCAATTAAAAGGTAATCGCGGATTTCTTCTCGAATATCATTATTTTTTTGTGCAGAACTTATATTTTCTCGTAATAGTTTTATACCTTGCTCAACTTGTCCTGAATTGGCAAAGCTTGCAGCTAAATAACGTTTTGCGGCAAGTAATTTTGGATTTGAATGTAATGCAGATGTAAAAAATGGTATTGCTTTAATATAATCACGTTGAAGATAAAGCGCCATGCCATTGACAAAAGCTTCATTACTAAAATCACTTTGATATGACAATTTAGCCTGAGGTTTGTAATCACTAAAACGTTCGGTTACTTTCTTAACGATTTGATCGAATGCTTCAGTTATGCTTGATGAAAATGCAACTCCACGTTCAACACTATGATTTGAATATATAATATAATGTAATTGAAAATCTTGGGGGTAGCCTAGTAAGCGGGTGTGAATGATGATATCGGCACCTGTTGTTTTTCTAATTTGATTGACCTGCGCTTCATCACTCATTTTATTAAAAGTATCGATTCGGCTAATTGCATGTAAAACATCATCAGTTTCGATTACATTAAAACCTGTTTGATGGCTCAAGTTTTTAATTAAATAGTCCATTCCCTCTATCGGTACCCAAGCATGAATTTTATCAGGCATATCATTTTTTACAGGCAAAAAAGTAATGTTTAAAGCATGTTTTTGATTTTGGAGTGAATTTAAGTAAACAAAAAGAAATAATATTAAAGCAAATATAATAATTAAAATGGAAAAAGTAATTTTATATTTTTTAAGTTTTATAATGAAAGGTTCCGATTTTTTATAGGGGGTTATTTGTGCGGTCCATTGATACCCTTTTTTTGGGTAAGTTTTAATAACATCACTTCCCAATAAATCACGTATTTCCTTAATTGATTGTACTAAAACTTGCTCTTGCACAACGACACCGTGCCATACATGATCAAGCAAAGCTTGTTTAGTAACCACATCATTTTTATTTTCAGTTAAATACTTTAAAACTAATAAGGTTTTTGCTCGGATATTCGTTTTTTTGTCATTTTTAATTATCCAGCCTGAATGTAAATCAAGTTGGATATCACCGAGAAGATATAACATAAGGTAATATTAGCTCTTAAAATTTATCAATAAAATTATTTTTTAAAACAAAAATATCACTTGTTTTTATCTATAATTGCTCTTACTTTTGTTTCTAAACGCGTTAAGCCAGCCTTTTTACCAATAGATATTGCTTCATCTAAGGTATTTCTTTTATTTAAATAGGCATCTAACGCAAACATGGCCCCGACTCTATTGCCACTGGCACAATGCACAAATGTTTTATTGTTATTTTGATTAATTATTTTTGAGAATTTAGTCACGTTTTCAGTCGTTAAATCGACTGCACCTGCAATCGGAATTGAAATATATGTCATTCCTAGTGCTTTCGTTTTAGCCTGTTCGTCAAATTCAATAAATTCATTTTGTGCCCTTAAGTTTATGATGGTGGTGACGCCATTTTCTGACAAAACAGATAAATCCTTTAGGCTTGGTTGGCCACCAACTATAAATCGCTCAGTAAGTTTTTGTGTATTTTTGGCTGATAATAAATGGCTTAAATCATTGGTTTGTGCAAAGGCATTAAAAGTCAAAAAAAACATTAAAATTAACATGGCTTTGTGTTTTAAAAATAGCGTCATAAATTTCTTGTTTTAATTAATAAAATCAAATAGTAACTTTATCTCTAGGTTACTGCAATATTAGGCGTTCTTGTTCTTTATTCATATAAACGCTTTTGTGTCGAACTGAGTTAACTTAATGCGCAACCAAGTTTTAACTTCAAACAACACATTACACTCAAGTATTAATTCAAGCTTGTTTAGCTAATGCCACAAAACTTTTAACATACTCTATCTCTGACTCTTGTTCTCGTAATCCTATAAAAATTTGTTTATGTATGCCTTTTTTACCTAACCGTATCGCTTTAATAGGTAAAGCATTGGTATATTGTTCAACAAGCCAAGCTGGTAATGCTGATACACCTCTATTACTTGCTACCATTTGTAGCATAATGTCTGTTGTTTCGATTGTTTCGATTGTTTTATGTTTATATGGACTAGATTGTGCCGGTAACATGAATTTACTGAATATATCTAATCTTTCTATCTCTATTGGATAAGTAATTAAAGTGACATTACTTAAATCCTCAGGTGTAACATAGTCTTGTTGTGCAAGTTGGTGATCAGCATTTACGACTAATACCAATTCATAATCAAATACAGGCTCGAATATCAGACCACGTTTGAATAAGGGATCTGGGGTAACTAAAGCATCAATATCATGGTTAAATAAAGCGCCAATACCACCAAATTGAAATTTCTGCTTTACATCTACATCTACATCACTCCACAACTCTAAATAGGGAGCGACTACTGTCAATAACCATTGGTAGCAAGGGTGACATTCCATGCCAATTCGTAATGTGCCTTTTTGGCCTGCTGCAATTTGCTTCATTAGAACTTCTGTATGCTCTAATTGTGGCAAAATTCGATTTGCTAGAGACAACATAGACTCCCCCGCTTGCGTTAAACGCAAAACCCGCCCTTCTTTGGACCATATTTTTACATTGAGTTGAGATTCTAGTTTTTTTATAGCGTGACTCAAAGCTGATTGGGTTAAATGTAAACTAATTGCGGCTTCGGTCAAAGTGCCTCGCAGGCTTACTTGCTGAATAATCGCCAGATGTGTTCGTTCAATCATAGTTAAGTTCCTAGTAAATTAACAACCTATGAATGTAATTCATAAAACAATGAAAAAACACCATTATTTTTCATTGTTTATTGCTATTACAGTTATAGCCATCTAAACATCTATTTTTAATTGATGAAAATTATAAATAAAAAGGAATATACAAATGGCAATATTACATAACTTAGGTTTTCCACGTATTGGTGCAAAACGAGAGCTTAAATTTGAATTAGAAAAATTTTGGTCAAACAAAATTTCTGAAAAAACTCTTCAAAACACGGCACAAACACTACGTGCCAAACATTGGGAAAGTCAAAAAGATTTAAATTTAGTACCTGTTGGTGATTTTTCATTTTATGATCAAGTGCTTGATACAAGTTTTTTATTAGGAAATATTCCTGATCGTGTATCAGATCTTGAGGGTGGTTCACTTGATAACTATTTTAGAATTGCACGTGGTCGCTCAGCAATTGATACTGGTTGTAGTTGTGTACATGCTGGTGAAATGACAAAATGGTTTGATACTAATTACCATTACATAGTGCCTGAATTCACTAAAAATACTGAGTTTAACTTAGATAGCAGCCGTTTACTTAGCCAAGTCAATGAAGCTAAAGCGTTAGGACATGATGTTAAGCCTGTGATTCTTGGCCCTGTTTCTTACCTTTGGTTAGGTAAAACAAAAGATGAGTCACAAAAAATTGCCTTATTAGATAAAGCTTTATTGGCTTATTCGCAGTTGCTGGCTGAACTTGCGCAAAGTGGTGTTAACTGGGTGCAAATTGACGAACCTATCTTGGTGACGGAACTGAGCCATGAATGGCAACAAGCGTTAAGTAAAGCATATCAAACACTCAGTACAAGTTCTGTAAAATTACTGCTTGCAACTTACTTTGGCCAATTGAAAGAAAATTTACCATTATTATGTGAATTACCTGTAGCTGGTGTTCATTTAGATGCTATTAACGCAAAAGATGAAGTGGCAGCTTTAATTGAAAATTTAAATGAACAACAAGTTGTATCATTGGGTGTGATCAACGGTCGTAATATTTGGAAAACAGACTTAACAGCGTTATTAGATTGGCTAGAACCCCTATCAAAGCAATTAGAGCAAAGGTTATGGATAGCACCTTCTTGTTCTTTATTGCATGTACCTGTTGATTTAAACAGCGAAGTGAAACTTGATGCTGAGATCAAAAACTGGCTAGCATTTGCAACACAAAAACTAGCCGAATTATCACTAGTTGCCCAAGCATTAAATGAAGGCCGAGACTCTTGCGCTCAAGCTATTGCAGATAATGCTGCTGCAATTGAAAGTCGTCAAAATTCACCTCGCGTAAATAATCCAACTGTTAAACAAAGAGTTGCTTCTATCACTGATGAGATGGCTTTACGTCAATCTCCTTATGAAGCCCGTGCAGCGGTTCAAAAAGAAATATTTAATTTACCAGCTTACCCAACAACGACAATAGGTTCATTTCCACAAACCACTGAAATTCGACAAGCACGTCGTCAATTCAAAAATGGTGATATTAGTGAAGTTGAATATTCAAAATTAATGAAAGCTGAGATCCAGCTATGCGTTGATATTCAGCATGAGTTAGAGCTTGATGTTTTAGTGCATGGCGAACCTGAGCGTAATGATATGGTTGAATATTTTGGTGAACAACTCGATGGTTATGCATTTAGTCAGTTTGGTTGGGTGCAGTCTTATGGCTCTCGTTGTGTTAAACCACCCATTATATTTGGTGATATCTCTCGCCCTAAAGCCATGACGGTTCAGTGGAGCGAGTTTGCACAAACATTAACAGATAAACCAATGAAAGGCATGTTAACGGGTCCTGTTACGATTCTAAATTGGTCTTTTGTTCGTGATGACCAACCGCGCTCTACAAGTTGTTTACAACTGGCACTTGCTATTAGAGATGAGGTTTTAGATCTTGAAAAAGCGGGTATTAATATCATTCAAATTGATGAAGCTGCACTACGTGAGGGTTTACCTCTTAGGCAATCACAGTGGCAAGAATATATAGATTGGGCGATTAAATCATTTAAAATTACATCAAATGGTGTAAGTGATAAAACACAAATTCATACTCATATGTGTTATTCAGAATTTAATGACATGATATCGGCAATTGCAGATATGGATGCTGATGTTATTACAATCGAAACATCTCGCTCAGATATGGAACTGTTAGATGTATTTGATGAATTTAACTATCCAAATGAAATTGGCCCAGGTGTTTATGATATTCATACACCCAATATTCCGACAGTTGATTATATGGTTACATTAATGGAAAAAGCGGGCGAACGAATTCCTGCTGAACGTTTATGGGTAAATCCAGACTGTGGTTTGAAAACACGCGGTTGGGCTGAAGTTAAACCTGCACTTGAAAACATGGTTAAAGCGGCTAAGCAATTAAGAGTTTAGCTGTTCAGTTAATAGATATTTAGACAATTAAAGCTGCGATTTATCTACAAATCGCAGCTTTTTTGCTATAAAAATATACCGGATTATTTAGACTTGCTAACGCCTAATAATTTATCAACAGTTACAAATTTATAACCTTGCGCTTGATAGCTTTCTATAATTTTTGATAAAGCAGTTGCTGTATTGTTTCTATTTCCTCCACCGTCATGCATCAATATAATTGCTTCAGAGTGTTGATTATCCAATACCGCATTTTCTATATTTTTGACTGAGTTTGTATTTGAATTCCAATCTCTGGTATCAACTGACCAGTTAACAACTAAAATCCCTTTTTGGGCCAGATATTTGATCTGATCATCTCGGATACGACCATAGGGCGGACGAAATATTGCGGCCCTGTACCCTATTGTTTCATTCAATAAATTATTTGTAGGCTCAAATTCTTGTTGCCACCAAGTATCGTTATTTTCAAAAGTACTGGTATCAGGGTGTGACCAAGAGTGATGTGCGATTGTATGACCTTGCGCAGCGATATTTTTAAGTACTTGTGTATTACTTGAAATATTTTGACCCATGACAAAAAATGTCGCTTTTATGTTATGCGATTTCAATACATTAATAATTGGCTGACTATATTGAGAAGGACCATCATCAAAAGTTAAAGAAACTTGTTTTTCATTATGTAAACCTTCTAAGAAATAGAGTTTGGGAAAAGCTATTGCTTGACGAGAAAATTCATAATCTGGTACTTGATCAAATTCATCAATGTTTGGCGTTCTAACATAAGGGTTTGTTTTAACTTCCCTACTACTTTTATCATACCAAATTAAGATTTTAGACGCGGGAATTTGCCAAATATTATGAATAGTAGCCGCTGGGTGATCAGCAATATATTTGTCAATTGCACGGGTCATTATGGAGATGCTTTTTAATGAATAATTAGCTTCATTTAAAGAAAACCACTGTGTTTCAAAATTAAACTTATTATTTGATTCTAATAAAAAACTTAAATATGTAGATTGTTCTATTTCTGGAAGTTCAGACCATACTAATGAGTGATTATTGGCTTGCATCCATAAATGCGCAAGAGATATAAACTTTATACCTTCTATTAAATTTATATTATTGCTATTTTCATTACTCTGATATTTTGATTTCAAAACTTGAAATAGTAAAGCAAGTTCAGCTTCACTGCTATTGCCATTATTAATGATCGATTTAAATACAGAGCTTTGAATTATAATATTGGTTTTGTCTGAGTTGAAATGAGATAAAACATTATTAGTGGCAGCGCTGTCATTGATTGGCGAAATAAAAATATTCATATCAGATAAAGATAATTTATTGTCTATTGTTTCAATGGTGTTATTGAGTAATATTTTTGCTTGATTTAATGCTGAGTTAGTAAAGGATATCGTTTGTGCAACGTAAAGTGCTTTAAACTTTAACTGAATATCTTGCTTAAGATAATGAGTGTTATTGTAGTCTAAACTTGTATCTTGGCTGACGGTCTGGGTATTTAGTTGAGAATGTGAAGAGCCACAGGCTTGCAAAAAAATGACCAAAGTAAAAATATAATTCCTTTTACACATAGTTTTCCTATTTTGTTAATTAATATATTTAAAAATGTTTATTACATTGATTGGATGTAGGCAGCGACATGCTTAATATCATCTTGATTTAATTTTTTGCTTATATCTTTCATGACAAAGGATAAATGTTTATCCGTTGTTCTGGTTCCTTGTGAATAAGCTGACAATGTCATCCTGATATAACGTGCATGTTGATTTTTTAATCTCGGGGCATTCAGTGCGATATTTCCTTGGGCATTATCACCATGGCAAGATGAGCAAGCATTAATATTGCGGCTTTCATCCCCATAAAAATAAAGCTGTTTACCTTTCTTTGCCCACTGTGCATCTTGAAGTTTATTATGCTTTAAAGTATCTATACTTGGGTTAAGTTCATTATTATTTAAAGGTACTTGCTTAGAAAAATAAGCTGCGATCATTTTTATTTCATCTAAATTATAATCTGTTAATGCTTTATCCATTTCTTGGGTATGTCTCGCACCAGATTTAAAGTGTAACAACTGAGCAGTTAAATAACTCATGGATTGCCCTGCAAGTATAGGGGATTGTTTGGCATATTTGTCTGTTATAGGTGGGTTTCCAGTTTTACCATGACATTCAGAACAGGCATAGTGGCTGTTGGCTCTGACATCATTTATTAATGAACTGATCTTTTTCAATTTGTTCTTTTTTTTTGATCCTTGATTAATTGTGTAAAATAAAGTTTGTTTAAATGTGCCGTTTTTTTGCTTTACTGAAATTAACTCTCCTGAAATATGTTTATACAGTCCGGTGCCGCCTACAATGCTGATTGAAGAGCTTCCTTGGTCAAACTCACGACCTGCAACTTGAATGGTGCCTTTGGCTAAAGTTAAGGTCCATTGGCATTGTGAGCTAGATCCAATTTTAGTCCTTAAGCATACACCGCTATTGTTGCCAATTTTATCTCCGTTGATATCTAATAAAGGTTGATCAAACAGCCATTGATCACCTAGTGAGTCTCCTTTTTCTCCTAAGTCTAAATAAACTGCTGGAGATGTTATAGCATCGGCATAAGTAATTAGAGTATTTGCATTCGCTTTAATTAAATAAACAAAACTGATTAAAGCAAAACATAAGTTTATGATAACTTTCATTTTATTATTTGAATCCAAGGTTCTTTTTTATAAAGTGTACTCTTACAATAATTTGTTAATTATTTAAACGCAACTATCAATAAGGCTATAAATAAACATAAGGAAATGATTTGCCAAAATTTTACAGGGTCTCTTTCCATATAAGGCAGTGCTTTTTCTTGACCTGATTTTTCTACTATATGTGAACACATATCTGTTTCAAATTCTGAAAATGCCTGATATCTGTTTTTATGATCAGCGGCGCATGCTTGTCTTAAAGCTAAATCAATCCAGACGGGGCAATCTATACGGTAACTTCTAATAGATTTGTATTGCCATTTAGATAAGTTATGATTTATATCATTTTGATGTTTGATTGTTTTATATGGGAACTGCCCAGATAGTAATTCATACATCAATACAGAAATGGAAAACATATCGCTTTTAAAATCTGCTCTATGATCTATTAAATACTCAGGCGCACTGTACTCTAATGTACCCATAGGGTGATCAAGCTTCATTCCAATGCCATCATGAAAAGAAGTTACATGTGCCGCCCCATAATCAATCAGTGTAATGTGGTCATTTTCATCTATTAATATATTTTCAGGCCGTATATCGCGATGTATTATTTCCATTCTTTGTAAAGTACGTGCAGCTAATATTAATTGTTTTAAAATATTCTGTACTTTATAAATTTCAGGTTTGACATTTTGTAGCATCCACTGCCTTAATGACTGCCCAACAATGTGATCACTCAAGTGGTATAAAAACTTACTTTTGTTAGTTGCAAAGTAAACATTAACCAAGTTTACGTGGTTTGTTCTTTCTCCAATCCATGCCTCTTGAATAAAAGAGCGTAAGTAGTGCTGATCATCGGTGTAATTTAAAGAAGGTATCTTCAATATAAACTGCCCTGCTATCGTGTTATCTTTAACTAAATATATATGTGAGCGTGTACTATGTTGTATTATTTGTAATACTTGAAAATTATCTATTTTGTCTCCCACTTTTAATGGGGGTGGAATGACTTTCCCTTCTAAGTAATAATCCAATTCTTGATGACTCTCTGTCGTAGTGTGTTCAATTTTGACTATCAAACATGTTAAGTTTTCTTCACTACCCGCTTCAATTGCTTTATTAATTATTGTTTTACTTATTTTTTCTAAGTCTTTTTGAGTATGATGTTTTGATATTTTTGCTAATTCAAATTTAACCATTTTATTTGTTAAATGATTAAATACTCCATCACTACTGAGCATATAAATATCCCCAGCTAACATAGCAATTTTTTTATAATCGACTTCAATTCTGTGATCAGCCCCCATGGCTCTGGTCAATACAGTTTTAGAACCACCAGCGCTATGATTATGTTCTCTGGTTAAAGTCTCAAGAGCGTTATTGTGTAACCTTGCAATTCTACAATCGCCCACATGTAAAATATGAGCCGTAGAAGACTTACAAATAATGGCTGACAATGTTGTTAACCATTGACTCGATTGATTAGATTTTGCTTGACCATATAGCCAGCTATTTAAGCTTTTAAATACCTGAGCGCTTGATTTTTGTACTGACCAAGTATCTGGAGTCTCATAATAACTTTCTATGAACTGAGTCACACTTAATTGCGCGGCTTGTGCAGCATTATCTGCACAAGACAAACCATCAGCAATAACAGCACATGCGCCTTTATTACGTAATATACTTGATTTTGGCATCAAGGCTGCAAAAGCATCCTGGTTGTGTGCTTTTTTGCCTTGAGTTGAATACCCACCAATGGCTAACTTAAATGAGCTATCTTGATTCACTATTTTTTGCATTATTTATTGCTCGATACTTAATCCAAATTTTACCCTAGGTTTATCATTTGTACTGAGCCATCAGCATTAATTTCAGCCATTGCGCCTTTTGGTTCTGACATAAATAAGATAGCGATGAAGCCAATAACAGCGCTTACTGCAATGACTAAAAAAAATGTTTGGTAACTAACCAATGACAAAATCGTTAAGTATACTACAGCACCTACATTACCATAAGCGCCTGTCATGCCAGCAATTTGACCCGTTAAGCGGCGCTTAATAAGTGGCACAGCTGCAAAAACAGCGCCTTCCCCAGATTGAACAAAAAAAGAACACAACATGACAGCGAACACGGCCAAATAGAGCGGCCATTCCCCATTTAGTTGCGCTAATATGAAATAACCCAAAGCTAAACCAAAAGTCAGTATTAATAGCACTTTTTTTCTACCATATTTGTCGCTTAACCAACCGCCAACAGGGCGCGATCCTAAATTCATAAAGGCATATAAAGAGGCCAAAAAACCTGCATGAACAATATCTAAACTAAAAGTTTCGCTAAAAAACAAAGGCAACATAGAGACAACAGCTAATTCAGAACCAAAGGTAGCAAAATATAATATATTTAATACGGCTACTTGTTTAAAGGAATATCTGTGTATATCAGGTACGGGAGTGTTAAATATATGACCATTAACTTGCCATGTTTTTTTAATTTCAAAGACTAAAAGACATAACAGTGAAAAGTATATTCCCAGTGATAAGCTTTTAGAAATCATATCAATACCCGATGGAGAGAGTTTCCAAGTTAATAAAGCTAATGCAGCATAAAGAGGAATTTTCATCAATAATAATAAAAAGAAGTCACCAACTGATGTCACTTCCATAGCGCCCGATGTTTTAGGTTTAAAATAAGTAGCGCCTTTGGGTGTATCTGAGACATTAAAATACCAAATAAAACTAAATAACAAACATAAAACACCTGTTAAACCTATGCTGTATCGCCATGCATCATCACCTCCTAAACCTATATCTATAAAATATAGTGTCAATATGGGTAGTAACATAGCTGCAGCTGCTGAGCCAAAATTTCCCCACCCACCGTAAATACCTTCAGCAGTTCCTAACTCATTAGCAGGGAACCATTCACTGACCATTCTGATACCAATTACAAAACCCGCGCCAATAAAACCCAGTGCAAATCTTGCAATGGCTGCTTGCATAAAAGTATCTGACAATGCAAATACAAAACAGGGAATACTCGAAGCAAAAAGTAAAACGGCATAGCTTATTTTAGGACCATATTTATCAGTTAACATACCAATAATAATTCTTGCAGGTATCGTAAGTGCAACATTCAAAATTAATAAGGTTTTAATTTGGTCAGAGGTTAAGTTTAAACTTTTTGCTATCATGCCGAGCAATGGCGCATGATTAAACCAAACAAGAAAAGTAATGAAAAATGCCATCCAGCTTAAATGGAGTATTTTCATTTTTCCAGTGAAAGACCTTAAATTTATGCCTACAGCATCCGCCATTTTTTAATCCTTATTATCTTATATTAGTTATGTGAATTAATAACCTACCTGTATGGCAAGGAGCAAAGGCAATGCCAAGTAATATTAGATAATATAAACAATGGGTTAATGTATTTTCATTTGATATTCCCACCCACAAAGCACCAAAGTTAAACAAAAATGCACAGCAAAAGTGCAATTTTATATATTAAACATTTTTGGGTTTTTTATTATTACAGCTAGAAATTTGATATATCAGGAGATAATCCTATATTTAGCAATGAAACGGGCTTTCTGGTTAGTTCTGCCAGAGTTATCTCTAAGGAATTAATAATGTGTAAACAACATCATAAAAAACAACTCAGTTTAGCAATAGGTGCTCTACTTGCTGGGATGTTAACTACTTATTCTGCATCAGCAGAAATCGCTGTTATTGTAAATACAGCCAATAGTTCTACTCTTGATAAAACTGCAATTGAGAGAATATTCATGGGAAAAATGAAAAAATTCCCTAACGGTCAAGTGGCTTTGCCAATGAATGCGGCTAAAGGCATGGGCTCAAGAGATGAATTTAACAAAGCAGTAATAGGTCGCTCAAGTAGCCAAGTAAATGCTTATTGGTCTAAATTAGTTTTTACTGGTAAAGGTAGCATGCCAAAAGAGCTTTCTTCAGATGCTGAAATGATATCAACAATATCTTCTAATCAAGGTGCGATTGGTTATATCAACTCATCATCTGTCACTGATGCCGTTAAAGTCATTGCAAAATTTTAAGTGAGGATAATATGAAATATTTTAAACAGTCTCTTTCTGCCTTACTTGTATCAAGTTCTTTGATTTCAGGTTATGTTTGTGCTGACATTAATATATCAGGTTTTGGCTCTATTGTTGCTGGTAAAACACTTGGAACAGTAGATGATCCTCTTAATCCAGGGCAAAAACGAGATGAAATTCTAACGGCTGATTTTTACGATGTTGGCCAATATAATAATGATTTTAGTTTTAAACCTGAAACCATGTTTGCCTTGCAGTTTGTTGCAGATATGGGAGAAAAATTAAAAGTCACAGGTCAGTTAGTTGCAAAAGGTACTGATGATTTTAGCCCTGAGTTTGACTGGTATTATTTAACATATCAAGCGACTGATGAGCTAACCCTCATGGCTGGTAGACGTAATATACCTATGTATTATTTTTCAGAATTCTCTGAAGTTGGATATGCCTACCCCTGGATGAGACCCCCTTCAAATTTATATTGGTGGCAAGTTACGCAATTTAATGGCCTAACAGCCATGTATGATTTTACGTTAGGTGACTATTCAAATACCGTAAGTTTCTTTTATGGCAATGAATATTCAAATGACAATAAGGAAATGAATTATTACGATAAATTATATGGGGGCACAGCGAGAGCTGTGAATGAATTCTGGACTGATATTTTAGGTATAAACTGGAATTTATCAGGTGACTTCTTTGATGTGCGTTTTGTTTATTTTCAAAATGATAGAGATAGAGATACCATTGCACAAGATGGAAGTGTTACGGTTATGACACCGTTTTCTCAAACATTTTTAGGTTTTGGGGGCACAGTAGACTTAGCTCAGTTTACAATTTTATTTGATATGAATATGGTCGAATATGATGACGCTCATGGTACTGAGTATCCAACGTATTTGATTTCTTTAGTGTATAATATGGATGAATTTCACCCATATTTAAGCTATTCAAAAGCGGATCATAAACGTTCAAAACGTGTCGTTAAAGATGATTATGAGGAACATTATTTAATGAGCTATGGCATTCGTTATGATTTTCATCCTAGTGCCTCAATAAAGCTTCAGTATGATAAATTTGTTGAGCAGGGTCATGAGGCTACTGGCTGGGCATATCATGGTGACTCAGATACTATCAGCATAGGTGTTGATTTCATATTTTAAATCTACATGAAACAGCTACTTTATGATGGAAGTAGCTGTTTTATTTTAAAATCAAAAGGAATTATACCGTTTTTCAAGTTGTTCACTATCATCACAAAGAGGCTTAATTTATTTGAAAGGCTAAACTTTGGAGAAATAATCTTTAAATGGAATTTGAACAAACCTTAAATTCAGGAAAAGATAAATTCAGAATTGTGCTTGTTTATTTCTTTTTAGCACTTTTTAGTTTGTTGTCATTTATTGGCATTAATTTTTTTATTATCTCATCAAATATAAGTGATGCGCATAAAGGCTTTATCACTCAAACCAATGATATACACCAGCATTTATTACAAGTAACTCAAAGTACAAATTTTATATTAGATGGTTTTTCTATATTGCTTTCAAGTATTGGTTTAGAGAGCTATGGCACGATTGTTAAATACTCACATCAAGTGTTAAACCGTGTTCCTTATATTTATCAAATACAAGCAGCTCAAAGGGTAACAAAAGAAAACTTAAGTGAATTTAACGATATACAAAGTACATTTTATAATTATAAAGTGAAAGTATTTGATGGCAGTCGTTTCACTGATGCTAGCCAAAGTACAGCAAGTGAATTTTATCCCATCACTTTTTTTGCTGATAAAGATAATTTGTCCTTCAATAATTATGGTTTAGATGTTTTATCTCTGCCATTTTTAGCTAAATCTACCAAACTAGCTCAACGCCATAATAAAACTGTTATTTCAGAACCTTTTGATACCCTCGATGACGAACGGGTTTTTGTAATGGTGCAACCTTCATATTTTGAGCAAAAAATGCAGCCTGATTTTTTCTCTTTTTTTGTTATTAAATCAGATATTTTAGTTAATAAAAATTCTATTACACCAAATCTTGATATCGCTATACATTTGAAGAATGAACCTGAAAACTTATTGTACGAACTAGCTCAAAAAAATGTTTCGGAGCAAGAAAAAAGCTTATTACCACAATTTTCATATCAAAAAGAAATTTCTATAGGGGCACAAATTTTAATACTTTCAATTAAAAAACAGTTAACTTGGAATACAATAGCGCTCAATATTTTAGTGATTATTTTTATTGGCTCTTTATTATTTCTTTTTTCATTTTATTTGATGTTTAAAATACATTTTGATTCAGAGTTAATAAAAGTAAAACACAGTAAACAACTATTTGATTTAGCAAATTATGATGCCCTAACGTCACTTTCCAATCGTCATTCATTCAATAATAAGTTAATACACAGTTTAAAAGCTGCGGCTAGAAATAAGAGTCAGGTCGGTATTTTATTTTTAGACTTAGATGGATTTAAAACCATAAATGATACTTTAGGACATAATATTGGCGATCTTGTACTTAAATTGTCTGCGAATAAAATAAAGGTTACAGTCCGTGAAATTGATACTGTAGGTCGATTAGGCGGAGATGAATTTGCGATTATATTAGAGGATATTGAAGGGATCAGTTTATGCGAAACTATTATGGAAAGGTTAAAATTTTCTGTGGCGTCAATTACTGAAATAGACGCCCATAAAATTACTTTAGGAACGAGTATTGGTTATTCTGTATATCCAAAAGATGGAAAGTCAGCAGATGAATTACTAAATTTAGCAGATAAACGCATGTATATAGATAAAAATTATAAAAAGCAGGCTTCATAAGCCTGCCGTATATAAATTATTTTAATATTGCTTCATATAGCGAAGTTAAATCATTCATATCTTTTAGTATCGTTTCAGTGATAACTTGAATAACTCTCGGTACGTAACGCGCTTTTTTATTAGATTCAAATCTTGATTTATAAAAAGACCATTGTTCATGAACATTGGTTAATTCTTCATTTATTTGTGTGGTATTCCCTTTTGCTAACATAAGAATATCTAACCCTAAAGTAAATTCGTTGGCAGTCTTAATGAGTTGCTCTAAATAATAATCTTCTTTAAATCCTGAGTAGCTGGCTAAATAATAGAGCGCTATTTTTTGTGATAGCATACGCTGTCGGCCTGAAACATTAATAAGTTTTGCGCTGGGTTTATTCGAAAATCTTTCAAGAGATAATACTAATTTATTTGCAGTCCTCAGAATATCGGCACTAAAATCCACTATTTTAATTGTATGCTTTCTATCAGGTTCGGACAAAACAAAAATTCTAAAATCAAACCAACGCAACTTTAATACTTTAAGTGCTTTTTTAGATTTATCGTCTGTAATCGATTCAGCTAAGTTATGCAAATTTTCTTCAAATGTTGCAATACTTTTATCAAGTTCAATTGTTGCTTTTTCAGGTGTGATCTGACTTGCTATTAATATATAATTTTTTGCAATTCTTTGAGATAACATTCGCTGTAAACCAGCTTGGTTTATAGTTTGGGCTAAAGATAAAACTTTAGCCTGAGATGGAAATGTGAAAAAGAAAATTAAGAGTAACAAGGTTAATTTATTCATTATAAATAACTCTAATATAAGGTTTTTGTAATACTAGGGGCTGTTGATCTTTCACATTGGCAGCCAAATCATTGCACACGCCAGTGCTAGCATACTTTCAAACTGTAACTTTAATTTATCATATCTTGTAGCTATAGCACGGAAGTGTTTCAGTCTTGCAAATGCATTTTCAACTAAGTGCCTATATTTATATAAGCACCAATCTATATCTCCATTACCCGTTTTTGAGTTCTGCTTTCTGGGGATCACAGGGCTTGAATTTCTCTCTCGAACTTTATTTCTAATCGCTTCACTATCATAGCCTTTATCCGCGATAACAAAATCACC
>NZ_FOLO01000103.1 GCF_900112265.1 Pseudoalteromonas denitrificans DSM 6059
AATGCTAAAAAGTTAGCCTAAAGGCCAACCTACAAAATGACGAACCTTATAGGTGAGGCTTCAGCCTTACTCTTTTATATTGCTAAAAAGTTAGCCTAAAGGCCAACCTACTGAATGACGAATTTTGTAGGTGAGGCTTAAGCCTTACTCTTTTAAAATGCTAAAAAGTTAGCCTAAAGGCCAACCTACAAAATGACGAACCTTATAGGTGAGGCTTTGCCTACATGGATGTAGGTACTAGAGCAATGCAGGAGCTATTGCCGGTAGCCTTACTCTTTTAAAATCCTTAAAAGTTAGCCGAAAGGCCAACCCACAGAATAACGAGTCTTGTAGGTGAGGCTTTGCCTACATGGATGTAGTTACTAGAGCAATGCAGGAGCTATTGCCGGTAGCCTTACGGGTACTAAAACACTATTTGTTTATACTAAATGGTACTTTGTATATATCTCCTTCTATGTTTTGACGCTCTATAAAATAAATTGATTTTTGATCTTTTGATACTGCATATTGATGTAAAAACCTATTGCTAGGTGCTAAAACAAGGGTTTCTTCAGCTGTGTCTATCGCATATTTCCAAATGCCAGACTCAGGGCGATAAAAGTAAATTGTCTTATCAATCAACTGCCAGTTTAACCAGTTAATTATGTCTACATTGACTATGAGTTTTTGCTCGTCCCCCGTAGCTAAATTAATCTGCCATAAACCGTTTTCATTAAATTTAGTGAAAAATAATGTATTGTTTTTTACTCTGCCGCTATAGCCGCCATGTTGTGTTAATTGCTCATGCGTATTTTCAATTGCTTTGTATAACCATAATTGCCATTGACCAGAGCGATTACTGCTATAAATAATATTGCCATTGGGTGAATAGTTAGCAACGAAGGCACCTGTTTTGTTATCTGTTAGTTTTTGATATACGTTGTTTTGTACATCAATTTGATAAATAGCCCCTTGTTTAGTGAATAATATAAACCGGCCATTTTCAGACCACTCATAACGGTCAAAACCCATTTCAAAGGGTAAATCAATATCGATTGTAGAAGTTGAGTTACCTTTAACTAACTGCCACTCAAAGGAGGATTGCTTTTTTGATAAGTAACTTAGCTGACCACTCGAACTTATTTTTGGTAATTGCGCTATTGCATTATTTTTGTCAATGGCAATGCGTTTACCCGTTTTGATATTTTGTTTAAATACATGACTTGCGCGCTCTAAAGTAGTAAAAAATAGGCTGTGTTGTGTTGCATCCATAGAGTTTATTGATTGCCCACCTTTAAACTCAAAATTTATTTCACCCGTTAAAGTATTGATTAAATAAATATCGCCTTTAGCAGCAAAGCTTGCATACTCACTGTTTAACCAACTTAAAGCATTCACATGATAAGGTATTTCATAAGTAAAATGAGTTTGACCAGTAAAGCTATTTAAAATTAATAACTGTGTATTGTTTTCATCAATATATCTTGCAACTAATAGCCAGTTTTTATTTAAGTGGTGATCCAGTAAATAATCGCCTAGCAAGTTTCCATGGCTTTGGGGCAGGGTAATTAAAGACTTTCGGCTTGTTTTTAAGTTATAGCGACTTATTTTATAAGGTTGTGTTTTATTTTCGCGACTTCTAAAGTAAATATCTTGCGAATTCCAATGCCAAGTAAAACGAGCAAGGCTGTCTGGAGCACATGTTTGTATATTGTTTGTGACGTATTTTTTTAGATCATAAAATGCAATTTGGCATGTTTGTTTATTTTGGTAACTCATAGCGAACAGCTGACCATTCGGGCTCATTGCTGCATTTTTGATGTGTTTATTTGGTAGTAACTTTTTAGCGTTTTGATCAGCAGTTAATAAATAAAGTTGGCGTGATGAAGTTTCATTATCAAAATGCTGATAAAGTAATTTATCGCCTATTTTATTGGTAGATACACTATATTCAGCACCAAACTGAGCTGTGATTCTCTCAGCTTGTTTAAATTTTACATTTACTTGAGGCTTAAACCACACCGTCATCACTAATAGAAAAGTTAGCAGTACAAGGCTCAAAATAATATGTGTTTTGTATTTTAAAAGTGTATTTTTTAATTCGATAACAACAGGCTTTTGCTCAGGTATCAGCTGCGAATTTTTAATATGCAATAACTTATAACCTGCTTTTGGTACAGTTATTATAAAGTCATTGTGACTATCTAAAGCCGATAAATGTTGACGTAGTAGTGACACAGTTCTGTTAATCGCACCATCACCCACAATTCTCCCTTGCCAAACCTGCTCTATTAATTGCTCACGACTAACAATATCACCATTGGCTTTTATTAACGCTTGCAATAAAAGGTTAACTTTTGGTTCAAGTTGACGCGTATGCTCACCAAAAGTGAGTTGTCGATTTATGGTATCAACAAAAATAGCCATTAAATGTACCTGAGCTAACAAAATATAACATCCTGTATTTAAAGTGTTTAATTGATGATAACAAAAACATAAGCTAAAAATAAGCTAATTGAGTACCTAAAGTGTTTTTGTTATTGCGCTGTTGTTTAACCTGAAGCCTTTAACAGGAGAAAGTAATGACAAAAATAAACACACAATTAGTTAAAACACTTTTAAGCCTAGCGGTTTGTTCATTAATGGCATGTAATAGCAATATAAATGATAAGCCAGAAAACCTAGACAAAATAGCTGAGCAAGTGGCAGGTTTTGATAAATATAAACACAGTATTGGTGACCGAGAATACTATTTAGTTAAACCTAACAACTATAACGCAAATAAAGCTTATAAATTACTTTTAGCGTTTCATGGTTCTAAAGGTACAGCAAGTGAAATGCGCAATATGGCCAAGTTTGAACAATATGATGACAACTACTTAATTGTATACCCGCAGTCTAAAGTAGAAGAGTGGAATGAAGGCTGCGATTGCAATAAACCCAATAGGCTAGGTATTGACGACTTAGATTTTGTAAATCAAATAATTGACGATGTAAAATTAAATTATCATATTTTGGATGATGAAATTTATAGCACAGGGTTTTCTCAAGGGGCACTGTTCACACAAAATTTATTATGTAATAGCAGTGAAAAATTTAAGGCCGTTGCATCTGTTGCAGCGCCTATGTCGGTACAACTATCTGAAGTATGTAACATTAGTGAGCCAACAGACTATTTGTTAATACATGGTACTAAAGATAATGTATTACCCTACAAGGGGCAAAAACATAGTAACTGGGGGTTAATATCTAGCCCTGATGCAACCTCGTTAATTGCCCAGCTTAACCAAATAAATACAGAGCCTAGTGTTAATAACTTGACCGACAACCTTGTTTTAACCGAATATAAAAATGAAACTCACCGAACACAGCTATTAACGGCGCAAAACGCAGGCCATAGTTGGTTTGTAAATAATTTAGATACATCAAAATATATTCTTAAATTTTTTCAGCAATCATCAAATATTAAATTACCTAAAAACTCATTTATGATAAAAACCCCCAGTGGTTTTAATCACGTGCGTGCCATGGGGTTAAATAATGATGGCCCGGCAATTGTACTTATTTCAGGCTTTAATAAAAACTTTCATAGTGACTCTGCTTGGTATGCATTATTGCAACCTTTGCTTGCAGAAAATTACCGTGTTTATAGCATAGACAGAGCCGGAAATGCATGGGGCGATTATAACGACCAAGCATCGTATCGCTATTTTGTTGATGACTTACATACTGTTTTAAAATCGTTAAATGAAGATGAAATTAGTTTAGTATCCTTTGCGAGTAGCAATATAACTGCGCAACTATTTCAAGACAAATATGCAAGTGATATAAAAATTAACAACATGGTGTGGATAGATCCAGATATTTTATTACCCCATTCAATTGCACTATATAAAGGCTACCCAGTTGATTGGTACGAAGAGTTCATAATAGATATTTTACCTTATGTTGAGGAAGACTATTTTACCGAGCGTTCAACTGAAAAAGTAGCAGCAGAAACACTTGAAATAAAAGATATGATTGCAGAGGACCTACAAGACAAAATGGATTGGGATTTTTACCATACGATTACCAGCCAAAGGTTAACAATTACAGGGCAAAAAATAAGAGCAACTGAAATCGCAAATTACCCCACCGATTTAGATACTGTAAGCAATATAGCACTTAATTTAGACATTCCAATTACAGTAATAGACTCTGACTTTGAACAAGCAGACATTAATAACGCAGACCAAGAAGATAAAGCAAACCTTATAAAGTGGCAACAAGAGGGGAGCCAATGGTCAAAAGACATAGCAGAACAAACCGGAGGCCAATATATTGAATTGACAAATTCAAAGCACTTAGTACCTTTTGAAAACCCAGAGGTAATAAAACAAGCAATTGCGCATTTATTAGCTCAGTAGGCTTAGGCATTTTTTACCAACAGCTGATATAAAATAAACCCGTGTTAAAGTATTTTCAACACGGTTTTTTACCTAAGGCTTTAATTAAAAAGAATAAAATCTAATTAAAGACGCGAATAATTTATTTTGTAGGTGAGGCTTTGCCTACAGGGATGTTGGTACTAGGGCAATGCAGGAGCATATTGCCGGGTGTAGTGGTACAGGTATTAGAGCAATGCAAAAACATATTGCAGCAGCCTTATTTTTTTTAAACCTAAACAGTTAGCCTAAAGGCCAACCCACAGAATGCCTAATCTTGTAGGTGAGGCTTAAGCCTTGCTCTTTTAAAACTTAAAACAGTTAGCCTAAAGGCCAACCCACAGAATGCCTAAACTTGTAGGTAAGGCTTTGCCTACATGGATGTAGGTACTAGGGCAATGCAGGAGCATATTGCCGCAAACTTACTCTTTTAAAACTTAAAACAGTTAGCCTAAAGGCCAACCTACAGAATGACCAATCCTGTAGTTGAGGCTTCAGCCTTACGGGTACTAAAACAATACAAGGTAATTGCCACCTAAACAATTAGCCTAAAAGCCAACCCACAGAATGCCAAACCGACACATTAATCTCGTTTAAAACAAGGTACCTTAATTGTAAACATGATATAACTCAAATATAATATTTTTTTGTATGCAAAAATATAAAAATTAAAACCATACAAATTTATTGATAACACATAATAATGCAATCAAAGGACTAAAATGCAACTAACAAATATAAGCTTGTCTGAAATTCCAGGTCTATTACAACGATGCTTACCAAGAAAAATGTTCACGCTTTCGACTCATGCACCGTTCATTGCTATTTTTGAAAGTCATAAAATAATCGTTATGACGCGCCGTGGTAAGTTTTCATTTAGTATGGACGAAATGATAGATATTTTAATAGATGTTTCACGTATTGAATCATTTAAACATTCTGAGTTTAAATATACCCACCAACATGCATCTTATAAATTGCCTATTGTTGCTTTATTATTAAATGAGCTTGGTCAAAATGAATTATTTAGCCAACAAAATTATAAAAAGCCATTTGAAGATGAAATACTTCTAAATATTGAAGAAGCTGAAAATGAAATATACTCTCGATCTTATTTTGATTTTGAAGATAAAGATTCTTATAGCAATATTGAAGAATCACGACCATTAGAAGAAGATACACTTGTTAAACTAAATAACAATTTTGTTGTTGATATTAATTATGTTACAAATCGTAAAAAAGCTGATAGCGGTAATGATGGTGATTTTTACTCAAATGAAAAACGCTCAGAAGTAACGTATGGCACGGCCAGTGTAAGCGTACCTACGGATCATACCTCAGGTATTATTGAAAGACCATTTTTAGATAAAGCGTTAAAACTATTTAAAATTAACCGCGAAAATCCCGATAAACACATTTGTATAAAGTCATGCAACGAGACTACAAAGCAAGACTTCTTAACACAAATTGGTTCTAAAGAAACTGCTTTATTATTCATTCATGGTTTTAATGTTAGCTTTAATGACGCACTGTATCAATCTGCACAACTTAAAACAGATTTAGTGTTTAATGATTCATTTGTGCTTTTTAGTTGGCCATCGAATGCTAATAAACTTTTATACGCATCTGATAAAGAAAGAGCTGGAACTGCAGCATTTTTATTGGCTGATTTGATTGTTGACATGTCAAAGCAAAATTTTAAAGAAATATATATACTTGCTCATAGCATGGGGAGCTATTGTTTGTCTCAAGCTCTAATGTCAAATAAAATGAATAATATAAATCCAGATGTCACAGTGGCACTGGCAGCACCAGATGTTGACAGAGATGACTTTTTAACCCATTACTTCCCACAATATCAACAATCGTTTAATCAAATTACGGTATATGCTTCAAGTAAAGATTTAGCATTATTTACTTCAAGTTATGCAAATAATTCAAACAGGCTAGGGGACTCAAAACCTATCACTTTTGCCAAAGGTATGGATACTGTTGATGCAACTCCAGTTGCCAGTTGGATGTCATTTAACCATTCATATGTATTTGAACATAATTATGTAATAACCGATTTGCATAATTACTTTTTTAATAAACAAACCGCAAAAGATAGAAGACTAAAACCAATGCCAACGACACAAAATCAGGACTATTGGCAATTTCACCCTGCATAAAAAACAGCTAATAAAATTTATAATATTAAGTCAAAGCATCACCTACAACATGTTAAACCCTGTAGGTGATGCTTTGCCTAAATGGATGTTGGTACTAGAGCAATGCAGGACATATTACCGGCAGCCTTACTCTTTAAAAACCCTAAACAGTTAGCCTAAAGGCTTAGGGCTCCCCATATCTTTTCCATTTTATTTAGCCTCATTAATTAAACTTCTTTGAGCCTTTTTAATGATACATTCTGGTATATGATAATTTTTATGTGTCAGAATTCTTTTTCCTAAATAACAATAAGATAATACTCGTCTTTTCTTTATTGTGTTTGCTTGGAAGTGGTAATGATATTTTAATATTTCTGCTGCCTTTCCAATAAGATACAATGTGTACTGAGCAATTAAAGCTATTAATAATAGAGCCTGCAATCGCTCTATATTATTACTTCTACTGCGCTTTAAT
>NZ_FOLO01000075.1:0-13090 GCF_900112265.1 Pseudoalteromonas denitrificans DSM 6059
TAGCTCAGTTGGTAGAGCAGTGGACTTTTAATCCATTGGTCGATGGTTCAAGTCCATCATGGCCCACCATTCATTATTAAAACAAGCCGGCAGGTTAATGCAATCAATATTGAATGGGCCATTAGCTCAGTTGGTAGAGCAGTGGACTTTTAATCCATTGGTCGATGGTTCAAGTCCATCATGGCCCACCATTCTAAAATCATCATATAATATCAAAGTCTTATAACTCTATTACTTATTTCATATTCAAATACTGTCATTTAAGCTTCATTTTTCGTATAATTCGCCACAATTTTAAATAGTATTATTTTCACTTTAATGAAACCGTCATTACAAATTTTTTACAGTGAATCTAAGTGGTCGAGAAAATGAATTTAGCTGAACAATTTATGCCAGAGGGATATATCTTTCCTCCAAAGCCAGCCCCTTTATCTGAAACCGAAAAATCAGACTACAAAACAAAAATTAAACAATTATTAGTTGAAAAAAATGCCGTATTAGTTGCGCATTATTATACTGATCCTGAAATACAAGCACTCGCGGAAGAGACTGGCGGTTGTGTTGCTGATTCACTTGAAATGGCCCGTTTTGGAAAAACTCATCCAGCTACAACTATTGTGGTAGCGGGCGTTCGCTTTATGGGTGAAACATCAAAAATTCTCACCCCAGAAAAAACAGTTGTAATGCCAACACTTGCTGCAACGTGTTCATTAGATGTAGGTTGTCCTATAGATGAGTTTTCAGCATTTTGTGATAAACATCCAGAGCGTAAGGTAGTTGTATACGCAAATACTTCTACAGCAGTTAAAGCCCGTGCTGATTGGATCGTAACGTCGTCGTGTGCCCTTGAAATTGTTGAGCATTTAGATGAACAAGGTGAAAAAATAATTTGGGGGCCTGATAAACATTTAGGTTCATACATTCAAAAAAATACTGGTGCCGACATGATCATGTGGGATGGTGCTTGTATTGTGCATGATGAATTTAAAACTAAAGCACTTAAGGATATGAAAGCACTTTATCCAGAAGCGGCTGTTTTGGTGCACCCAGAATCGCCAGCCGAAATTGTTGAGTTAGCAGATGCTGTAGGGTCAACCAGCCAGTTAATTAAAGCCGCGCAAACAATGAATAATAAAATGTTTATTGTAGCAACAGA
This sequence comes from Pseudoalteromonas denitrificans DSM 6059, assembly GCF_900112265.1. GTDB lineage: Bacteria > Pseudomonadota > Gammaproteobacteria > Enterobacterales > Alteromonadaceae > Pseudoalteromonas > Pseudoalteromonas denitrificans. The sequence continues at coordinate 1,157 of NZ_FOLO01000075.1, forward strand.
CCGAGGCATTTTTTATAAAATGCAGCAGTTATGCCCTGATAAAGAATTTTTTGCGGCTCCAACCGCTGGTGAAGGTGCAACGTGTAAAAGTTGTGCTAATTGCCCGTGGATGGCAATGAATGGCTTAAAAGCGATTGAAGAAGCTTTAATTGACCCAGCAGATAAAGAAGTATTTGTAGATATGACTTTAAGAGAAGGCGCATTAAAGTCACTTAATCGCATGTTAGACTTTTCAGCAAGTTTAAAAAAATAATAGAGTTTTAATATAAAAACTTTTATCACCATAGAGACACATCAAAAGTAATTTATTTGAATGAGTTACTTTGTCTCTGTGGTAAATGTTTTAATCGTTAGCCATTTAACTTTAGTTCGAAAAACATCGCGACTTCAAAGCCTAATAAAGTCAAACAAAGTCCAATAAACTCAAAAAAACCTGCATTAAGTTTGAATTCAAATATACAATCAATTTAATATTAAGCTTCAAATTTAAAAAGTGCTTAATATCTACCCATTTAAATAAAATACATGTATTTTTTCTTGCGAAAGAGAGCAATATTCCCTACTATGCGTATCGCTTAACCTGTTAAGCAGAATAAATTTGCGGTGTGGTGCCCGAGAGGCCGCCAAGGTTTATTAACACGCCAAGCGTGTTCATCGGCTAACACTGAAGTGAGTTTGAGCACTGAAAATTCAAATAAATATTGCGGTGAGATGTCCGAGTGGCCGAAGGAGCACGCCTGGAAAGCGTGTATACGGAAACGTATCGTGGGTTCGACTCCCACTCTCACCGCCACTTCCTTTTCTATATTGTGTTATATACCCCTTTTAAATATATTTACCTTATTAATTCCAATGTCCTAAACGAATTGTCACCTTTTAACGTTTTTTCATCATTTACAGCAATCAAACACTTATGCAGCACTGGCGCATATAAATACTTTATTGAACCCCCTGTGGTACATTACTTTTTAGATTTTTCACTTTTGTGGTGATATCGCATGGCTAAAAAGATAAGACCTTTAATACACACTGAAGTCAAGCAGGCTAAGGCTCAAGAGAAAAAATATACTTGCAGAAGGTGACGGGTTGTAGCTCAGAATTAAATCTTCAAGAGCTAAAACTTGGGTATTAAAATACTCAAAAGCATTTATAAAAGCACGTGAAAATTTCGCTCTAGGTGTTTCCTATAGAACCTCATTGAAACAAACGAGAAATAGAAGTTGATGTTTGTTGAAGTGGATGAAGACTAAGGGCTAATATTTAGGCTCGATTAAAACAAGATATAGACCCAAAAACTCACCGAGATGAAAACATAACATTTTTAGTTGAATGTTTATCCTATTAAAATTAACGCTATTATTTTACTAACCCGATGATATCGATTAGATTATAGAAACAATCGTTGGGTCATTATATTTTTCGGGAGATATAAATATTTGTCTAGCGCGTTTTTTATCATTTGCATACGGAGCAACTCACACATGTTAAAACATGTTAAAAACTTATCAATATTGCCTTCGATATTTATCACTTTATTACTATCATTACAGGCAATTTCAGCTGAGCAACCTGATAGCAAACTGATAAGCTATGAAGATATTTTCAATTTAGAATATGCCGCATCGCCGCAAGTCAGTCCTGATGGTAAATATGTTATATATGAACGCCGTGCTATGGATATTATGACAGATGGCAGCAGAGTCAATTTGTGGCAAGTTAATGTAGATGGTACGGCACATGAACCTGTGTTATCGGGTAAAGCGAATTATCGTATGCCACGCTTTTCACCTGATGGTAAACGTTTAGCTTATCTCTCTTCTCTTGAAGGTGATAATCAACTATATATCCTATGGCTTGCGTCAGGTAAAACATCTAGAGTTACCAATTTACAAAATTCGCCAAGTGATATCTCTTGGTCTCCAGATGGAAAGTCGATAGCTTTTTCAATGTTTAAGCCAGGTAAAGCAACTCACATTTTTAAAGAAATGCCTAAAAAACCAAAAGGTGCTAAATGGGCTGGTAAAGCAAAGTATATAGATCAAATGTCTTATCGCAGCAACGGTGGTGGTTATACTAAAGCCGGCTTTACTCATATTTATGTAGTACCTGCTCTTGGCGGTACTGCCAGACAAGTGACATCAGGTGATTTTCATCATGGAGGGGTGATTAATTGGTCAAAAGACAGTAAAAACCTAATTATTGATGGTGACCGTCATAATGATTGGCAAGATCGACCACTTGAATCTGACATTTATCAAGTTAATGTTAACTCTGGAAAAATTAATCCACTGGTGAAACGAGAAGGGCCAGATAGAAACCCTCGCATCAGTCCTAATGGTAAAAAAATTGCGTACTTGCGTTTTGAAGATAAAAAGCTCTCTAGTCAAAATTCAAATCTATACGTCATGGACAGCAATGGCAAAAATGCCAAAAATCTCACGCCCACTTTAGATCGTAATGTTAGTAATGTTCATTGGGCTAAAAATGGGAAAGGCTTATATTTTTCTTATGACGATCATGGTCAAAGTTATGTGGCTTATGTTGACTTAAAAGGTAAATTAAAAAATAAGTTAGTTAAAATTGGAGGACAATCACTTGGTCGCCCTTATACGTCAGGTGATTTTACTGTTGCAGACAGTCGTGCATTAATTTACACCGTGGCAAACAACCAACGTCCCGCAGATTTAGCGGTAATGAATAAAAAGGGCAAGGTGATTCAATTAACGCAGTTAAATGAAGATTTATTTGCCCACAAAACCTTAGCTTCTGTTAAAGCCATGACGGTAAAGTCGCGTATTGATAGTCGTGATATTGAAGCTTGGATTGCTCTGCCTCCTGGATTTGATGCAACCAAAAAATACCCGATGATTTTAGAGATACATGGTGGACCACACGCCGCATATGGACCTAACTATAGTACTGAAATTCAACTCATGGCTGCCAAAGGGTATGTTGTTGTTTGGGCTAACCCCAGAGGAAGTACGTCATACGGGGCGGATTTTGCTAATTTAATTCATCATAATTATCCTTCGCAAGATTATAACGACTTAATGGATGTGGTTGATGGCGTTATTGCCAAAGGTTATGTCGATGAAGCACAATTATTTGTTACTGGGGGCTCAGGAGGAGGCACATTAACGGCGTGGATTATTGGTCAAACTAATCGCTTTAAAGCCGCTGTAGTGGCAAAGCCTGTTATCAACTGGATGAGTTTTAGTTTAACTGCAGATGGTTATGCTTATTTTACTAAATATTGGATGCCCGGCATGCCTTGGGAACATGTTGACCATTTATGGAAGCATTCACCATTGTCATTAGTAGGGAATGTTACAACACCAACCATGTTAGTAACAGGTGAAGTGGATTACCGTACGCCAATGAGTGAAACAGAGCAATATTATCAAGCACTAAAATTACAAAATGTAGATACTGCTATGGTGCGTATTCCTAAAGCGCATCATGGTATTGCTGCTAAACCAAGCAATTTAATTCAAAAAATCGGTAATATTTTGGCATGGTTTGAAAAGTATAAAACACACGAAATAAAGCGCTGATCATTATATCGCTTTAACATTTAAATAAAAATCATCAAACCTTGTATTGTTTGGTGATTTTTAATTTTAAACTCAAGTGCTTAATCTAATTTAATTCCAATAAATCTAACTCAGTTTGCCTGTGATTGCTCAATCAAGTACCTTGCCCGTATGGATGCTTGGGTTTAGCTCCAGCTCTATCAATTTGTGCTCTTAAAAATCAGGCCTCATTATATTTTCTCTCTTAGTTAATAAAATTGAGATAACAATTTTGTGACTATAAAAATGAACACTTTTTAAAGGTTGCGGGTGAAAAAAATGTAAGTCATGTAATGTATTGATTGTATGTTCCTATTTTGTAATTATGTATCTAACTTAAAAGGGAGATAGATGTGAGCAAGGAACAACAAGCAAGGTTTCACTTTATTGAAGTGTTCGCTAAATGGCTGGGGCGTGTAAATGCCAGCCATATAATGGCATATTTTGATTTATCTCGTCAGGCTGCAAGCCGTACTATTACACAGTACATGGCAAAGTATCCTGAGAATCTTATTTATAATGAGTCGCTTAAAGGTTTTTTGCCAACCTCACAGTTTTCTGCCAAAACATCAGTGGGTGCTTTTAGTGAGTATCAACAAATAACAAGAGTTAATCAATCAAAATACCTTGCATCGATTGAACATATTGAATTGCCAAATCGCGAGCCTGAGCCTAAGCTAGTTCAGCCAATATTACGTGCAATTAATGAAAAATTAGCAATTGATATTGGTTATTTGTCATTAAGTAACCCTCATTATTTAGACCGAATTATAGAGCCTCACAGTTTAGTTTTTGATGGTTTACGCTACCATGTTCGTGCATTTTGTCACAAAAATAATGATTATCGAGACTTCGTATTATCTCGCTTTAATGGCGAGCTTAATGATGAGTTTAAAGCAACACATGGTGCGCAAGATGACAGGTTGTGGCACACCCAGCTTGAAGTGGTGATCATGGCTGACTCGCGTTTAAGTCCAGCTCAAAAACGCGTAATAGAACTCGATTATCAAATGAAAAATGGTACATCGACCATCAAAACCACTGCGGCACTGGTGCAATACACCTTGAAACGATTACACCTCGATGCATATCAAACCCAAGCGGAAGCACAACAAATTATTTTAACCCCTGAATGTTTACGGGCAATATCACCTTATTTACCCAAACCTGCATGAACGACCTGAGTGATAGCGTTACATGTTGATAATTACAGCATTGTTAATGAGTTAGGCAAGATGTTTAATGGATGAACATAATGTTTGAGGGAGCAAAAAATGGAAAATTTAAAGCCGTCAGATTTGAAATCAATTTTGCATTCGAAACGTGCGAATATGTATTATTTAGAATACTGCCGGGTAATGCAAAAAGATGGCAGGGTACTTTATTTAACCGAAGCCATCTCAAATAAGTCAAATCAAGAGAACCAATATTTTAATATTCCGATAGCCAATACAACGGTATTGTTACTTGGTAATGGCACTTCTATTACCCAAGCTGCAATGCGTATGTTGGCACAAGCTGGCGTATTAGTAGGCTTTAGTGGTGGTGGAGGTACACCATTATATATGGCCAATGATGTTGAGCAACCTATTGAGTGGATGACTCCTCAAAGTGAGTACAGACCAACAGAGTATTTTCAAGGTTGGATGAAATTTTGGTTTGATGATGAAAAACGCCTAAATGCTGCCAAACGATTTCAACAAGCACGCATTAACTACCTCAATAAAGTATGGAGTAAAGATCGAGATTTAAAAAATGAAGGTTTTACGGTTAATGATGCGGGAATAGAAACAGCTTTAGCACGCTTTAATGACCGCATGCTAACAGCTAATAAATCATCTGATTTGTTATTGACCGAAGCACAACTGACAAAAGCACTTTATAAGTTCGCCGCCAATACCACTAAAACAGAAAATTTCACAAGGCAGCATCAAAGTACTGACAAAGCCAATGACTTTTTAAATCACGGTAACTACTTAGCGTATGGTTTAGCAGCAACAACATTATGGGTTTTAGGTATTCCCCACGGTTTTGCAGTAATGCACGGGAAGACCAGAAGAGGGGCTTTAGTATTTGATATTGCAGACTTAATAAAAGATGCCATTGTATTGCCATGGGCTTTTGTGTGTGCCAAAGAAAAAGCGACTGAGCAAGAGTTTCGCCAGCAAATACTGCAAGCCTTTACTGATCATAAGGCACTCGATTTTATGTTTGATACAGTTAAAAGTATCGCGTTAGCCCAAACACCCGTAGGTGAGCCTTTAGGCTTACAACAAGTCGACAATTCTGGGCTTAAAGAGGGTAAAAAGCCATGATGGTCACCTTCATATCTCAGTGCGAAAAAAATGCGTTAAAGAAAACCCGCAGAGTACTCGATGCTTTTGCGAACCGCATTGGTAACAATACCTGGCAAACTTTGATCACCGAAGACGGCTTGCAAACGGTTAAAAAAATGTTGCGCCAAACTGCGAGCAAAAGCACTGCAGTGAGTTGCCACTGGATACGTTCACGGTCAAGGAGCCAATTTTTATGGGTGGTGGGGAATAAGTTGAAGTTTAATGGTGAGGGTGTGGTGCCAGTGAATAGCACGCAAGTCATTGATATAAAAATGGATGAAAATAAAATGATGAATAAAAAGGCTTATGCAAATACAAATAAACAACCACTAGATCAGCATTTGTTTGCTGTAGGATATGTTGCATCAGAACTGATGAAGAGGATCACCAATAGTGATGATACAAAAAAATTGGCGCACGTCGCATTTGTTGCTGGGTGTTTACATGACATCGGTAAGTTAGATCCAGAGTTTCAACAGTGGCTTAATGGTCTCTTAAATAAAAACAAACACCTTAATGAGGAGTGTGATGGCTTACATATTGATAAAGGTAAGTTCTCATTCGAAACTCATGCTAGTCACAATGAAATATCGCTATTGATGTATCATTTAATGAATAATGAAAATGATAATAAAATTAACAAACAAAATAAAAACATCATAAAACACGCCATATATTGGCACCATGCTAAACGCTTTAGAAAAGAAGAGTTAAAAAATTTAGCCTATATCTTTAAAAAAACACAAAAAAGTTTAGCTAATATAAAGTTTAATGACTTCTATGACGTATCTATGCATTTAGTGCAATCAGTTAACCAATTAAGCAAAAATTACGGCGCCAATTTTCAAATTGATGGATTGTTAAAGAAACTCGATAAAGAAAAGCTAGAAGATATAGCAGAGCCAAACCTCCCTGCATATAAGAAGTATTCTGAGATCAATGAGGATGTTAAAGATTTTAGCCAAGAAGTCATTTTTAATGCTAAAAATAACCTTATTAGAACTGCTGTTATCAGCGCGGATCGACTTGTTTCACAACTAAGTAGCGAGCAACTTAATCAACATATAGAACAACAAACCTTAATTACCCTTTCAGATAAGGCTTTGCTAAACGATAGGGGTTTAGTAACACAAATAAAGGAATGTATTGCGGGTTTTGAAAAAGTCTACCCAAACAGCGAGCGTAATCAATTGCAAAGTAAAGCGGCAATTGAACTTGCTATTTGTGATGATGAAAGCCACGTTAAAGTATTAAACGGCCCCGCTGGCTGTGGCAAAACAAAAATTGCCTTAGAGTGGGCACTTAATACGCATGCTAAGAAAATCATTTGGATTTGCCCACGTGTACAAGTTTGCCAAGGCTTATTTAATGATTTAACTAGCCAAGAGTATTTACCTAATGCACAAATAGAGATCAATACAGGAGAGTTAAAATATATAAATAGAGAAGATAATGAAACACCTGAAGGGAAAGCTTTTTCGGGTGATATTGTTTTAACAACGATTGATCAAATAATAAATGCAATTACCACTCATCGTCATGTTACCAACCTTGTTGACTTTATGAATGCACACATTGTTTTTGATGAGTTTCATGAATATATCAATATGCCAGCTTTTAACTTGTTATTTGCTGAATTGATCCAAGCAAAAAAATGGCAAGAAGAAAAGGCCAGTACCTTATTGGTTTCAGCAACACCAAATTATTTCTTTATCGAAAAGTTCTTAGTTATTGACGACATTGTTGATATGCCAAGTTTTAATCAGAGTAAATACCAAATAGAATTTAACACCTTTGATGAAACCATTGTTGATGATACAAACCCACTATATCATCAGCAAAAACAATCAGACGCTAATAACGTAACCTTTGTTATCAGTAATACAGCTACAGCTGCACAAGTTAGTTTTATTCAACATCAGCAAGATGAAAATGCCATATTGTTTCATTCAAAGTTTAAAAAGTCTGACAAATTGAAACTTTTTAACAAGGTTTTTGATAGCTTTAAAAATGGCGGTAGTAGAAAGTTTTCTCTGCTACGTAGTGGCCCAGTTGTACAAGCATCGTTAAATATAAGTTGTGACCATATGGTTTCTGAATTTACCCATGCTGAAAATTGGTTACAGCGATTAGGCCGTTTAGACAGGTTTGGTGTAAATGAAGATGTTAATACGTATATCATAGCAATACCTGAATCTATCCAGTTAGGCAAAGGTAATGGCGGTTGTGCACGATTTTTAGGAAGCTTATTTAGTTTCCAATCAGCAAAGGCTTGGTATGAATTTTTAAAAGAGATTAATGCGACAACTAAGGTTGTCACTATCGCGGAAATTTACCAATGGTATAGCGATTTTTACAATACATCAAAAGGGCAGAGGGCAGTAGAGGAGGACCTTTTAACAGTACTTAAAAAGAGTGCGCAACTCATTAATGCCAAGGTGCACGATCCAATGTCACCCCCTAAGAGAAAAGTAAGCAATAAAAAGCTCACCATGAAAAAAAGCTCACTTCGCGGTGACAGTCGTTTTGTAAATATGGCCATTTGTGACCTAACTGTTTCAGAAACCCCTGTCATATTAGATAAATATGTTATTGCAAACGATGAACAAGGCGGCTTGACCGAGTCTTTAGATACCATACGTAACACAGGCCTAATTGATTATATAGCACAAAAAGATAGCCGCATTAATGAAAATACCTTGCTCAAAGGTATTCCAGCCAAACAAATGAATAAAAGAAAAGTGCTGTTAGAAGGTGCCGCCACCAGCCCTGAAAATGCCATTTATTTAAGTTATATCAGCGAAGATCTAAATAAAATTGGTGAAAGTGAACCACATGATGAAGCTATTTATTACGCCGTATGTGATAAACAAGCCATAGGCAAGATATCGAAAAATCAAATAATAAATAAGTTAATGTTTAATAAATAAAAAGGAAATTAAAATGGAAAAAGTAACAGGTATTAAAAGTGTTGATTTCAAAATTGTTGCATTAGGTCATGGAGTGGTGAACTGGAATGGACCAACATCGTTAAAAGGGGATCACCCACTTAACCCTTATGAAAATCATACTATGCCTAAATTACGAGGTTACACAAATAGTGTTGCAAATGAATTTGAAGAGGGGACAACTAAGAAAGGTCATGATTTTAAAGTTAATAAGCTAAAAGAGGCGACAGATATCGATTTTGATAAAACCCCACTTTATATCAGTCAAAACTGTATTCGCCACCATTTGTTTAAAACGCAAGCGTTTGATTTACATTATGTGAAAAAAAGTAATGTAGATAAGGTGTTGGCATCAGTCACTGGTTTGATCCGTGGCTATGTCATTCCTGCTACGCAAAACAAACGTACCAGCCCGTTGTTGATTGAAGATTTTGTTGATCAACTCGGTAATGGTAATTTTGAACAAATGGGGCGTTCTGGGTCAAAAGAAAAAGAGTTAAATAAAAAAGGTGAAGAAAGCAGTAATTCATTTTTCTCTAAAACCACCTTTGGTGATACCAAATATGAGTCTTATGGCTCTATCAGTATTGAACAGCTTCAATTTATTTCTCTCGATAAAAAGTTTGATCGTGAAGCTATGGAAATTAAGGAAGGGCAGGGAGAGGATGTAGCGCAACAAATTCAAGCTTTCATTCAGTCATTAAATAGCGACTTATCACCTAAAGCAACGTTTTATACCAACTATGTCCGTAGTGGTACTATTTTTGAAGAAGGCGAAAACGGTATTCTATTAAATGATGATGCTATTCAGGCGTTAGTTGAATACACCTTAACATTTATTTCTGAGCTATCTATTCGTCAAGCCAAGTCATATATGTATGTTGACAGCGTACTGGTAGACTACAACGACAGTAGCAAAATGATGCGTATTAAACGTGATGAAAGCAGTATTGCTGAACAACCTGAGTCAGATTATGCTAACTATTTTTTTGCAAAATAGGAGTTCGTAATGAAAATTAGTATTGAATACGAGTCTTCGTGGCGAAATTCCTTTTTAGAGGGCAGTAATGGTGAGCCTTTGCCTAAAACTGGACGAAAGTTTATTGGTTCGATGACAAGTTTAAAGAAACCTGAAAACTTTATTAAAAGAGATGTGACTCTTGATACCGTTATGGGTTTGTTAAATCGTTTAATTGGCGATCAAAGAAAATTATATCAAGCCAGAACTGAGCAAAATTATTATTTTGAAGATATCGAGCCTCAAGTAACCTTTCAAGATCAGCCCAAATTTGTGAATAATGAAATGACTTATATCCGAAATATTACGGGTAGTACAGATCAAAATGCGTTCTCTGGGGTAATTAAAGTCAATGATCCTATGTTGACATCTGATTTTTCAAAACAACTTTGGGGTGTATTAGGACTGTCTTTAGATGAAGTTTGCTGTTTTATTAAAAATGAAAGCTATAGTGTAAATACGGATATATCTCTATCTCCTACAGAGTTAGTTGAGCTGGCAGATACCTTAGATAAAAAAGCTAAACCTGTTGAAAATTTAGGTGTTTATGAAGAAGTAGTGCACCTTTTGAATAATTATTTTTCAGAGTTGATAACAGAGAAACTATCTAGCCCATATGTTGAAAAGTCTGGAAAGATAAAGCCTGTCAGGTTTTATGCCGCTGCTTTATATATTCAACTTGAGCGGTTAAATAGAAAGTTTGATATGAGCAAAGCGAAAACTAAATCAGGTAAAGTCGCAGGTTTTTCTAAAAGAGGGTTTAATGGTAAACGAGATTTTATGAAAAACTTTGTTACGGGAGGAGAAAAGAAAATTTGGGGGAATCCATATATTCATGAAGAGTTTGTCAAAGGTGAAGGTAAAACTAAGCATTTAATGACCAAAACCAGTGGTACGTTAGAAGTTGTTATTAATGTTAGTCGTGAAAAAGCAAAACAGATAAAACAGATGATTGATGATGCAGGTGTTTCATCTTTTTACTTAGGTAAAAAAGGTTTGGCTTATGTTACTAATATCAGCACCAAGGAGGTAAGGTAATGGACTATTATTTTGATATCAAAATAGTGCCTACTACTGAATTACGTGAAAACGTACTTTTAAATAAAGTTTATGCACAACTTCATAAAGCACTTGGGCGATTAACAAGTGATGCTATTGGAGTGAGTTTTCCTGATTACAACTTGCTACTAGGTAAAACATTACGTCTCCATGGCAATGAAGCGATGCTTAACGATTTACAGGGTTTAAACTGGTTAGGAGAGTTATCGACGAACTGCAAAATATCAGCAATTAAGCCAGTACCAAATAATGTAATGTATCGAACGGTTTCTCGTAAGCAAAGTAATATGACCCAGTCAAAGTTAAATCGTTTGATTAAACGTGGTTCGATTTCACCTGATGAAGTAAAAGCTTATAAAGCAAAAATGTTTACCAAGGGGCTAGATAACCCGTATTTGGAATTAACCAGTGATTGCAACGGTCACTTTCATCGACGTTACTTTCAATTTGGTGACTTGCTTGAAAAGCCTGTAGCAGGGCAGTTCGACTTGTTTGGCTTAAGTAAACAAGCAACCGTACCTTGGTTTTAATATTATTTGTTAACTTTTTTAAACCCGTTGAATGTAACGGGTTTATTTTTAGGAGAAACGAAGGTTTACCCTAAAAAATTGCTCTTTAAAAATTTAGTTAAATATTAATGAGTTACAAGGTAGCTAATAATTTAGGTAAAAAAGCCTAAAATGCGTTAGCTGCTTGTTGTAACTTATTTTTTTGCTGATAAGCTATTGTTCACTGCCGTACAGGCAGCTTAGAAATTTTTCTCCAGCATCACCTTTTAAATGCACTAGTTCACTGCCGTACAGGCAGCTTAGAAATTTGGTTTTTGCCATTGAGTTCTCTGTTTTAAGTTCACTGCCGTACAGGCAGCTTAGAAAGTTCGTTACAAAGCTCATTGAATTTTGCACTTGTTCACTGCCGTACAGGCAGCTTAGAAATGTAACGTGCTTAATTTTACAGCAATAGCTTGGTTCACTGCCGTACAGGCAGCTTAGAAATCCAAA
>NZ_FOLO01000075.1:15445-20550 GCF_900112265.1 Pseudoalteromonas denitrificans DSM 6059
TCCACCTGTACCTGCTGGTTCACTGCCGTAAAGGCAGCTTAGAAAATTAACCGATGTCATTGCACAAATTGCAGACGGTTCACTGCCGTACAGGCTGCTTAAAAAAGATCACTTATTTAACTAACATTAGCTTATAAATTCGCTTTTTAGTATTACTAAAATTTATGTTGGCGGTGTAAACTATTAAAATATAACAAAAGTTTTGTCATAAGGGTGTAAACCATGTTTTCAATAGAGTCATGTTCGCTTCCAGATAATGCATTACTGAATCGCTACCATCAAAATGGGGCATACACAGATTGTTTCTGTACTGATATGCCTCATATGGTAACGCATTCACAATATGTACATGCCTTTTACACCACATCCGTTTTTAAGCTAGAGCGGTCAATTTTGAAGTGGGTAGTATCTAAACCCTCATCTGATGCGCAAGTTGCTCTGTTAGCCAAAGGGGAGACCGATATATTTGCTGCTTGGAGCGTTGAAAATCGATGTGATAATCAGTTGTTATTGTGTGATTACCAAAAGCGCACACGATCATGGTTGATGATTAAACACGTTAAAAGTGAGCGCGGTATTCAAACACGATTGTATTTTGGGTCTGCAGTTGTTCCTATAAAAAATAATAAAACAGGTCGCTCTTCGTTTGGTCTTGGTTTTCATATTCTATCTTGGTTCCATAAAATATACTCTGTTGTATTATTACGTTCTGCCAAATCAAGTCTTATAAGATAGAGTGCTTAGGAAGGGTCGAAAAACGATATAACAAACACCTAAGTCAAAAAATACTGTTAACTGAGTTTCGTTTTTTAATCATTTAGCTTAATTTATTATTAAGTTAGGTTCTGTTTTTAGCTTTTAGATAGCTTCTAAAGGCGTATTATTTTTTAAAGGAAAATTATGATTTATTCAACCACAGAGTCAATTCCAGGTAAGGAAATCACAGAAATAGTAGGTGTTGTTACAGGTAACGTCGTTCAAGCAAAGCATATTGGACGCGATATTATGGCAAGTTTAAAAGGTATTGTTGGTGGTGAAATTCGCGGCTATACGGAAATGTTAACCGATGCTAGAAATATCGCCGTTCAGCGCCTAGTTGAAAATGCGCATGAAAAGGGAGCTGATGCTGTTGTAGGTATTCGCTTTACGACAAGCGCAATTATGGATGGCTCATCTGAAATAATGGTTTTTGGAACTGCTGTTAAATTAAAAGCATCATAGACATTAGAAGCGCGTCACAAAATGTGCGCTTCAATTTATCGTTAACTTTGTGAGTCATTCTGACAAGTCAGAGGTGTTAATTTAATGTAAACTCTTTTCTTTGTGTGTGTTTTTGTATAAGGTACTAAAGTTTATATAATAACCAACAAAAAAGGAACAGTTATGAAACCAAAATTAAACAAGGTAAAACTTAAAAATCTTACACAAGATAAAAAAACATTGCCAGCAGATATGACACCTATGGTTGCTGGTGGTGGTTTATGGGATACCAAGGTAGGCTGTGTGCCGACTTATAAAATATGTATTAGTCATAATCAATGGTGCGGCCCTACAGGTGTTTGTTAAGTTTACTTAATTTTGTTAAATGAAACTAAATTAAAGCGCTATATGCGCTTTTTATCTTTTATATACTTAATAAAATTTAAAAAATAAATTATGTCAGCTAAAAGTAGTTTAATAATCTATGGGCTAAAAGGTAATGCTGTGATAGCTAACCTCTATTTAAGTTGAGCTTCCAGCTCACACAATACAAGAAAGCCTCGGGTTTCATCTCACTTTAAATGACAGTGGTATCAGTGAGGAAGAGGGCGTTGCGCTATCAGGAAATGTTATTAGCGAACTTAAACAGGAACAATATTTTCATTTTTACCTGCTGGTAGTGAGTTATCAAATCAATAAGCACCAAGTCTGTAGACAATTGTTTTATTTATAAATACCTAAACTTAGTTATATCGCATTATTTTTCTTGCTGTTAAGGAATTGTTTCTATTAAATATTAGATATGTTTAATGAGAAATAACTTAGTAACAGGGTTAAGCTTGAAAAAATCATCAATAATATTATGCTCGATTGCCCTTGTTATAGGGTTATTTTTTATAACCTTATATGACAAAAAAAATGAAATAAATAATGTGACTGATTTAGTCTCTTATTTTTACAGTGAAGCTGTTTTTGATATTCGTATTGCCAAAACTGTCACGTTAAATGAAAACTATAATGGCTATGTTAATTATACTATTGAATACTCTGGTTCAGATAAAGTTAAGGTTGAAATTGAAAATCAAATAACAGGTATTACAGCTATTATTGAAAAAGATGTCATATTGATAACGGCTGAAAATAATATTGATTTTGCGACAGCTAAATTAAACATCATCTTGTCAGCGGGTCACTTAAATAAGATAAAAACGCTCAATATTATAAATCCTCACTTAGAATTACATCACAATTTAACAAAAAAAGCCGATAAAAATACACTGAACAATTTAACCTTCTCTGAGCAAGGAGAGGTTCATGGTGTTATTAGTTACGACAGGCTAAATTTTGAGATGTTTAGCATCAATAATAAACCGCATTATAAGTTTAACCCTAACAAACCTCAGCCTCAGGCGTGCCGTAATATTGTGATTGAATTGATCAATAGCAATGGTGTGATCGTTGACACGACGATTACAAATGAAAATGGTGAATACAAATTTGAGCTGTTTGATGTTGATTTAAATGATAAATATCAGATAAAAGTGAATGCGCATATTTCATATGTTCAAGGTTTAAATATTATGGTTAAAAACCAAGCCACAGCAGATAACCTCAAAGCACAAGAAATTTATAGTTATCGTTCAGAAGTTTTTGATTTATATTACACCGGATCTTTAGATATTCACTTAACAACAGGTTGGAACCACAATGTTCAGAGCTTTGATATTGATACCAGTTTTGCGCAGCCTTTTGCCATTTTAGATACCATATATAAAAGTGTAGAGTTTTTATTAGAGCAAAACATTCCTTTTTATAATAATTACCCGCCTTTAGTGATTAATTGGTCTCAACAAGACAATGTGGCAAGCAATGCAGTTGCTAATGCTTTTTATCAAAGCGGTAGGTATGACCGTATCTTTATCAGTGGACGAAGTGTAATAGATGAGAATAATAAGCCTTTAGCAAACATATCAGAATGGAATGAGCATACGATTATTCACGAGTTTGGTCATTATTTTTTAAAGCGTTTTGTAGGCCGAGATGACTCTCAAGGTGGTGCGCATAGGGCTCTAGATGTTGGAACTTTAGAATTAGCCTTATCTGAAGGTTTTGCCACTGCATTAGCTAAGGTCACACTCAATAATTGGATAGATAAAAGAGTTGCATCAAAAATTGGCTCAAAGCGCATAGCCCGAGATACGATGCGTTGCAGTATTCAAAATGAAGTTGATATAAATGGTGCACCTGTTTATCAATTTTCTCCTTATTCAGAAACGACCATAACGCGGTTTTTATTAGCACTTATTGACCCAAGAGCAAACTGTAGTAAACAAACAACGCAATTTGTTGATGAAATTGGCATGACAGGTTTATATCACGCGTTACAAAATGCAGCGACAAGTGAGGCGTTAATGAGTATTTATAGTGTGGCAGCGCAATTAAAAACACTTTACCCCTACCATACAGCTGCAATAGATTATTTAGGCAATGAATTATCTTTAGAATTAAATGATGCATGGGGAAGTGAACAAGGGGTTATTACGGCTTTGACCATATATCCTGAAGATGCCCCTTTACCCGATATTACTTATTCACCGCCATTTGTGATGATGGATATAGGCGATACAGCTGAAATTTCATTTAACGGTGGTATTAAATCATTATCACAAAAAAGGCCTGGCACAATTCGAAATATTCGATTTTTTGCTCAGCAAGATGACTCAGTCATCATAAAAGTATTTAATACGCAGGATGAAAATGGTGATGTTCATCGTTATCAATTTGATGTAGTGGGCAATGGTCGTTCAACAAAACTTTCTGAACATGATGCTGAATTAGGGTTTAGTTATATAAGATTAGGTTTTAATAAGTCTCAAGAGTATGTGATCAGAGTTTTTGGTGAGCGATATACAGATCAAAGCTTTAATATTAATGACACCATAAGCACACAGGTGAGTATTGAATATATCAACTGATGTGAATTACATTTACAATATTATTAATAACGACATAACTAAATAGGTACCTGATTGTTAACATTTAAAGCCGATATTTTTAATGGCATAACAATAAACGCATTGTCATTACCACTGAGCCATAGCGATGTAAAATTGTCATTAGAAAATTTAATTTCCCATGCTAAAAGTGACAATAAACGTCTTATTTGGTTAACACTACCTATAGATCAAAGTGATGTTATACCCCAGGCAATACAATTGGGCTTTGTATTTCACAATTGTTCGGAGCAAGAGGTCACACTTATTTTAAGGTTGGTAGCCGACGCTTACGCGCCTTTTGTGCCGACGCATTCAATAGGTGCGGGCGCTTTGGTGATTAATGATGACAATCAAGTACTTGTTATTAGAGAAAGGCTGGCAACAGGTAAGGGGTATAAATTACCTGGTGGGCATATTGAGTTAGGTGAAAATATTCATGAAGCTGTGGCGCGAGAAGTTTTTGAAGAAACAGGTATTAAAGCCTGTTTTAAAGAGTTAGTAGGTTTTGCAAGTAAACACCCATATCAGTTTGGTAAATCTAATATTTATTTTATTTGCCGTTTAGTGCCTTTAACACATCAAATTGAAATTCAAGATACCCATGAAATAGCCGATGCACGTTGGGTCGATTTAGAGTGCTATATATCAGATGAGAATAATAGTGAATTTAACCGCGAACTGGTGAATAAACTTAGAAATGTTCAAGGTTTAGTGAATGTTGAGCTTGATTTTAATCAAGGGCAAAACGGTAAAAAAGAAATATTTTTTGCACAACATGAATGAGCAAAAGTTTTTTGATAAAACCATTAGCCTAAAGGCCAATCTACAGGTTATCAATTCATACAAGGGTTTGTAGATGAGGTTCCGCTTTGTAAAGTTTATTAATAAAAACCATTAGCCTAAAGGCCA
>NZ_FOLO01000076.1 GCF_900112265.1 Pseudoalteromonas denitrificans DSM 6059
TCTAAGTCGGCCGCAACTTCTGCATCGTCAGCATCAGGAATATCTGACTCATCACTCACGCCATCTAATAAAGCATCGATATCATCAGAACCAACGTCTAAATCGGCTGCAATTTCCGAGTCATTAACATCAGGTACATCTGTAACATCATTTGATCCATCTAATAAAGCATCTATATCATCTAAATCAACTGTTATTTCTGAATCTTCAGTGTTTGATGTATCTGTATCATCGTTTGCTCCATCTAATAGCGCATCAATATCATCTACATCTACATTAACTTCAACCTGCTCTTCATCAAATTCCACACTATCTAATAAAGCATCCACATCATCATCTTGCGCATTTTCATTTGCAGCAGGTTCTAAATCTTCTGGAATATCAAGAGCTATATCTGTTTCGGTGAGCATGTCATCAACAGACAAATCATCAGAGATTATGTCTTCATCAATTTCAGAAGCTGGTTGCTCAAAATCTTGCTGCAAAAATGCATCAATATCATCATTGTCTAACAGGTCACTTTGTGTATTTTCAGTATCATCAAAGTCAGGAACTAAGTCATCAGAGTCATTTTCAAAAACAATATCATCACTTAATAAGCCATCTAGCTCATCTTGATTTAACAAAGAATCGCCATCTAACTCATCAAAATCTAAATCAGGTTCATCTTCTTCATATAAAATTTCATCCGGCTCAGGTAATCCATCATCTTCTAAACTATCATCTAGCTGTATCGAGTCATCTTCTAATAAATCGTCTTCTAAACTATCATTAAGATCCGGTTCGCTGTCTAATAAATCTGAAACTTCAGGTTCGAATGGAGGTGGTGCTGGAACATCAGCCACAGGTTTTTCAAATATAGTTTCATCAGTTGGTGCTTCTGATTTTTTACGATTACGGAAAAAAGAAATTAAAGCCCAAATTAAAAGAATCGCTGGGATAGTAGAATATAGCGCAATTAAAATAGGATCAGTCCAATTAATCCCCTTATTTCGTTCCATTTCAGCTGCTTTTTGCTGCATTATAAATTCATTTTGCTGAGCGAGTAACTCACGTAAATTTTGTTGTATCTTACTATCATTACCCAGTTGGCCTTTTAGAGAATCTAATTCACCTGAAATAACATTTAACTGAGTTTGTAACTTTTCATTTTCGTCTAAAATAACTTTCGAATTTTCAACCGACTCTTTAAATTTATTTTTTAAATCGGCTAATTTTTTACTTTGATTTTTGGTAATTTCCGTCAATTGTGTTTTTAATTCTTCTTTTGCTTCATCAACATCAGATTTTTTTGCTTGAGTAATTTTTTTTGCAACTAAGTCAATTTCACTGTTGCTTAAATTTCCATTCCTTTTCTTTTCCCATAAAGTATCATCTTGATCAGACTTTTGTTTTGCTAATTCGGGCTGTATCGTATGAATTTCCTGCATTGACGGGATCTTCAAGTATGATCCTATACGTATGTGATTTATATTTTTATCAAGAAATGATTTAGGATTTTTTTCATATAATGCATGCATGACTTGGTAAACACTTACAGAATTATCAGGTCTTATTTTTAATGCAATTCGCCATAATGTATCAGTTGGTTTTATCGGACCAATCATACGGCCTTGTTTACCATAATCGACATTTTTAGGGCCTTTTAATCGGGTTTCTTCGGCAAAACATGTTGCTGAAAGAAACACAGACACTAAAAGTAAAATTGAAGCTAAACTGCGCATGCGATTCCTTTACTTATTATTCTAAAAACCATGTATAAGTAAACATGATTGAAAATTTAAATGTATTTAATCTGAAAATTGCGGCAAACACCATTCCAATTACAAACTATAAACTAGATGTTATATAAATTCCATTGAAAGACTTTAAAAATTATGATGTTAGAGAGATATTATAATAAATGAGAATAAAAAAGAGTTGATTTAAATGTTTCCAATGAATTTAGCTTTAATTAATATCATTTATAGAAACAAAAAAGGCCCTAAGACCTTTTCTATAGAAAGTTAAATTATAAATACGAAGAAATTAAAGATTCAGCTATCTGTACACTATTAGTGGCAGCGCCTTTTCTAGTATTATCAGATACAATCCAAAGGTTTAATCCCATAGGATGGCTAATATCAGCTCTTAATCTGCCAACAAAAACATCATCTGAACCACTGCCATCTGTAACAGGTGTTGGATATTCATTATCACCTTCAATCAATTGCACACCAGGTGCATCAATTAATAACTGTTTAACATGTTCAATATCAACTGGTGAACGAGTTTCTAAATGAACAGCTTCAGCATGGCCATAAAAAACAGGCACTCGCACAGCAGTTGGATTAACCATTATGCTGCTATCAGCCAATATTTTTTGCGTTTCTTCAACAATTTTCATCTCTTCTAACGTATAACCGTTTTCAGCAAAATCATCAATTTTAGGCAAAACATTGAATGCAATCTGTTTATCAAAAACATCATTATCTAATGGCCGTGCATTCATAAGATTTGCAGTTTGTTTTGCAAGCTCATCTAATGCTTTTTTACCTGCACCTGATACTGATTGATAAGTACAAATATTCACACGATCAATACCATAAGCATCATAAATCGGTTTTAATACCAGCATTAATTGAATTGTTGCACAATTAGGGTTTGAAATAATATTATGATTACGATAATCGGCTAAAGTATCTTCATTAACTTCTGGGACAACAAGAGGAACATCATACGCCGAACGAAATTTTGAAGAATTATCAATAACAATACAACCGGCATCAGCTGCTATATGTGCGTATTGTTCTGCAACTTCACTACCGGCTGAAAATATAGCAATGTGTGCTTTAGAAAAATCAAATTGGGCAACATCTTGAACTTCAATTTCTTTACCCTTAAATTTGATTTCTTCACCAACACTACGCTCACTTGCTAATAAGTGAAGTTCATCAACTGGAAATTTTCTATCAGCTAGTGTTTCAATAATTTGACGGCCTACAAGACCTGTCGCTCCTAAAATAGCAAGATTAAATTGCTGTGACATTATTTTTCCTCATTATAAATTTCAAAGCCTAATTGTGCTAATTGCTTTGTTTGTAACTTATTAGAACTCGATATACTGACAGCCGAAAATTCTCGTCTTGCAGGATAATTTTTACGTAAAAAATCAAAACCCTTTATCATTAATTGATTACTGATCAAACCATGATCACTACGTACATCATAGATACTATGTACTAAAGCTCTAATATCTTGATTTGAAAAATTATTATTCAGCTTAATATTAGCAATAACAGGCTGAGGTAAAAAATCACTTAACTGATATTTTGGTTCTTGATTATTTTCAAGGCATAAAGCCTGATATAGCATTTGTGTCCCTCTGGCTTTACCTTCTAAGGTATGTCCAGCAATATGCACCGACGCAAAACGTACATAATCCATTAATTCAACTAAAATATTTGGTTCATTTTCCCAAACATCTAATACCAAAGACAAAGCTTTACCTGTTTGCATTTGTTTAAGTAGAGCTTGATTGTCAATTACATCACCACGACTGGCATTAATTAATATGACATTGTCTTTTAAGGCCTGTAATACGACTTCATTGAACATATGTTTCGTTTTATATTGGCCATCTTTAATAAGAGGAACATGTAGACTAATTACATCAGCTTGATGAACGACTTGATCGAAAGTAAGATATTCTTGATTATTTGATTGGTTTAATGGATCGCATAATAAAGTTGTAATGCCTAATGCGGTTAATTTTGTATTAAGTATAGAACCAATATTACCCACACCAATAATACCAACAACTTTATCTTGAACTAAAAAATCATCTTCTTGCGCTAACGCATAGAGTGAACTAATTACATATTCTGCAACCGCAACCGAATTACAACCAGGTGCATTGGTAAAAAATATATCATTTTTTGTTAGATAAGTTTGATCTATGTGATCAGTACCTATTGTGGCAGTTCCAACAAATTTGAGTTTATTTGCCTTTGACAATAAAACGTCATTAACTTGTGTAATAGAGCGGGTCAATAATACATCTACATCTATTAATTGCTCAGCATTAAGAGAACGGCCATCAAAACGAGTGATTTCACCAAACCCAGAAAAATACTCATCGACTAAGGGCATGTTTTGATCAGCAAGAATTCGCATTTAATTATCCACAAGTCTAAATTTTTCGACATTATACCCAAACAACCTAAAGATGCGAGTTTCAAAAAGAGTTAATAATCAGGACTCAGTTTATTGAGCATTCTTAAAGCCATTATTATTATTGCCTCATACATTAAATTTGCTTGTTAGAAACGTGGCACTAACGCTTAAATTTTCCTTTAAGTTAATAAAACCTTATCGATATCGATATTTTATAAATTGAGTTGAAGTTAAGTCCACTTTAAAAATTAAAAAACCGCCAAAAGGCGGTTTCAAAAAATTATATAATTATTTTTTAATTATAAAGCATCTTCATTTTCAGAAAGGAATTTAGCAACGCCTTCAGGGCTTGCATCCATACCTTTTTTGCCTTCAGACCAACCAGCAGGACATACTTCACCATGTTCAGTATGAAATGCTAAAGCATCTACCATACGTAACATTTCATCAATATCACGACCTAATGGTAAATCATTAATAACTTGATGGCGAACAACACCCGCTTCATCAATTAAGAATGAACCACGAAAAGCAACACCAGCTTCTGGATGCTCAACGTCATATGCTTGACAGATGTCATGCTTAACATCCGCAATTAAAGGGTATTGAACCGGACCGATACCACCTTGATTTACAGGAGTATTTCTCCATGCATTGTGTGAGAATTGTGAATCAATAGAAACACCAATCACCTCAACACCACGTTTTTGGAATTCAGCAAAACGTTTATCAAATGCGATTAATTCTGAAGGACATACAAAAGTAAAATCTAGTGGGTAAAAGAAGATTACAGCTTTTTTACCTTTGATTGATTCATGAAGGTTATACGCATCAACAATTTCACCATTACCAAGTACTGCTGCAGCTGTAAAATCCGGTGCCTGACGGCCTACTAATACACCCATTGTGATCTCCAATAAAGTTAATTAAATCTAAAAACGGAAACAATCCGTCGATACTAATATAGTGACAAAATTTTAAAACCCAAGCAGAAACTGATGAATTTTAATATATTTCCATATTTAATTGTGGCTTGCATAATAATGCGATAATAGACTTTTTAACAATTGGATTTTACGATGTGATTCATTGAAAAAATCGAACGGTATAAAAACAAACAATAGCAGTTCACCAAGAATGAACTGCCATAAATATTATAGGTCCATAATACCTTCTGGTAATGACTCTTTTAATTCTTGCCAAATAAGACCTGAATCCAGACCATATTGACGAATTAAATAAATTGCTTGGTCGTGTTTTCCTTGTTCAGCTAATATAATCAGATCTTTATAAAAAGTACGCGCCAAGTCTCGAGTACGTTGATCTGAAAAATAATGCATTGCGATACGCGAGTAGAATCCTTTAAAACCATTTAAAGTTAAAACATAAATTGGATTGCCACAGGCAAAAGCAAGTTCATGGTGCATTCTATAATCATATTCTGCTATGGCTTCTGCGGTATCGACTATAGTCTCTCCACGTTTTAGAATCTCAATGACTTTCTCTGCATTGTTTTTTATTGCAGCACGGGTGTAAATTGCACTGATATTAGTTCTAGCAGAAAGTAGCTGATCAATTAACTCTGGCATTTTTTCATTATCTAACCGCGCCAAAGTTTCTAAAATATTCAGTCCAGACGTTTCCCAAAAATCATTTACTCTTGTCGGTTTACCATGCTTAATTGTCAACCACCCATCACGAGATAAACGTTGTAATACTTCGCGTAACGTTGTTCTGGTTACACCTATTATTTCGGATAACTCTCGCTCAGCAGGTAAAATAGAGCCTGGTTGAAATTCACCATTCCAAATAGAGTCAACAATATACTCTTCAGCAAATCCAGCGGGGCTTTTCGCTTTAAAAATCTTCATGATATTTCCACAATAATTAATTAACGTCAATGGTATTGGGCACTACACACACTTATTTAATACAATTGATTAAGAGTCAATGGAATTGATATAATGGGCATAATATCTATATGTGAAACTGATTGTACCAGATCAAGCATAACTAACAAGCGCTAAAAAAATGACATTTTGCGCAAAATAACAATTATAGAAACTAAGGCCTTTTATGACATTTATTGCAAATTTAGCTTTCAAACGCTCCTCATGGTTAGTGCTTGCACTGAGTACCTTTTGTCTTGAAATAGCAGCTCTTTTTTTCCAGTATCAAATGGATCTCGCCCCCTGTATTATGTGTATATATCAACGCACCGCCATTTTAGGTATTTTTATTGCTTCTATTATTGGATTGAGTAATCCCGAGAACATAATTGTCCGTATTATCGCCTATCTTACATGGTCTATCTCAGCTATTTGGGGCTATTTTATTGCAGCGGAACATATCGATATGCAAACAAATACAGACCCCTTTGCTTTTACATGCGATATTATCCCTAATTTTCCAAGTTTTATGCCTTTACATGAATGGATCCCTAGCTTTTTTGCAGCTCCTGGAGATTGTGGGGAAATACAATGGCAGTTTTTGAATTTATCTATGCCAACTTGGATGCAAGTGATTTTTGCAATTTATAGTATTGTTTTTATCAGTGTATTTATCGCTAACTTATCTAAAAAACGCATATAATTTGGAACTTAAATGTATCTTACATCTAGAAGTATCCCTGAGTTATCAGGATTAAAGTACACCCAAAGAGCTCAAATAATACGCTTAGCATTAAGTTATTTGTCGGTACCTGAAAAAACAGTTTTAAATTTAATTAAATTACTTTTTTTGACTCCTATATTTTTAATTTTAGCCAGAATTGATAGCTGGGAGATTTTAATATATTTATTAATAACAGGAATATGTTATCCATTAATAACAAATCCAATATCAATATACTTTGCAAAAAAATATATTGATAAAGCAAAAGCTGAATTTCTTGATCGCTAACATTTAGCGAATGAAGAGTAAGCCATACTTACTCTTCATTTAATTAATTAAAATCTAATTTTCCCCTCCAATTTAGTAATAATTGTTTTCCCTAACCCGCCTACTTTCACTAAGTCTTCAATTGACTTAAATTGACCATTTTTATTGCGATATGAGATTATTGCAGCAGCCTTAGATTTCCCAATACCAGGTAAAGATTCAATTTCCTTTTGTTTGGCTGTATTTAGGTTAATTAACTGATTATGAACTACAACAGTTTTATCTTTATTGTTTTGTGCGATAACTTTCAGGGGCACACTCAATAAAAATGTAAATAACAAAGTAATTAATATATTAAACTTCATGTTCTTCCTCCATGATGTCCATCTTTGGACTTTAATTAAGACACTTTTTAAAAGGTACAAATACCTTCGTTATTAAATAAAGAATAAAAGCATTCTTTTGTCAAAATACGGCATAATAAATGTTACTTTTTTTGTAATTGACTTGAAATTATTCGCTGTAAAGCTTACTGTATAAAAAACCAGTGTACTGTAGGAAAATAGAATGGCTGTTGTTATCAAATATGTGGTTGAAAGAAATGGAGTTGAGCGTATGACCTTTACCAGCAAAAAAGATGCTGATGCCTACGACAAAATGCTCGATATCGCTGAATCTATGGAACAAATACTCGATAAAATAGATGTAGCATTAAGTGAGCAACAAGTTGAAACCCTTGCCCTTGAAATAGCTAAAAATAAAGAGCTCTTTATGACCGCTTTAAAAGGTAACAAAGCCCAAGTAGAAAAAGAGAAAAAGAGTCCTATAAGTAAGGCTGAAAACGTTACAGATTTAAAACAAGCCTAATTTTTATCTATTAAGTAAAAGCGCATATATAACCTATGCGCTTTTATTTAAAATGACTTTTTATTCACTTAATCCTGCAGGTACCTCTGCAAAAGCATCTTCACCTGTTTCAACTTCTACTAACTCGTAACCACGTTGTTTACGCTTTAATTTAAGTATCGGTTTTTCAAAGGCACTTTGTTGACGAGAAACATCCTCTTTTAGTTCACCAAATGTTTTTCCGTATGGCGCAACACTTGTTTCAGACCAATTAACAGCTTTACCTTTAAGGTTATATTCAACTTCATGAATTTGATAAAGTGCTTCATTATCACCATCAGCCTCACATAAGATAACTCTAAAATTCCAAAATGCAGACATAATAATTCTCTATAATAAATATATTTAGCGCACTGTAACAGCTTGGCTAAGTGATTTCACTTATCCCTTTATTTTTCTGCTTATTTATTTGAGATCAATTTTTTTAATTCATTAATTTGAGCCGATAAATCTTCAATTGTTAACTTGCCTTCCTCTTTATCCTGAGCCTCTTTTTCTTTTGAGTGCTCGTCTTCCAATACATTCACTACTATACCTATCACCATGTTTAAGAACGCAAATGTTGTTAGAAATATAAACGATAAAAAATAGATCCAAGATAAAGAATGTACATCCATAATTTCGTACATAACATCAGTCCAATCTTCAAACGTCATCACTCTAAACAGCGTTAGCATAGAGATTGAAATATCTCCCCATAATTCAGAATTTATCCCAGCAAAAAAACTACTGCCAATGGCTGCATAAATATAAAAGATTATAAACATGAGTAAGACAACATAACCCAATTGAGGTAAAGCTCGTAATAATGAGTTTAGTAATAACCTAAGCTCTGGAACAAATGAAACCATTCGCATAACCCTAAAAATACGAATTAGTCGACCAACTAACGCAAGTTCACTGTCTTCAATTGGGATCAAACTGACAATCACAATCAAGGTATCAAAAATATTCCAACCTTTAGTAAAAAATAATTTTTTATTTTCTTCAGCAATAAAACGAATTACAATTTCGAATAAAAATATAAAGGTAATAAACCAGTCTAGTAATTTTAAAACACTCATTGCTGACGTTGGGATCTCATACGTTTTAGCACCAATTAATAATGCAGAAAAAACGATAATACCTATAACAAATAATTCAAAAATTTTATTCGTTTTTAAACGTATGGAAAATGACTGGATTTTACTGAAATTCATTCAAATATCTCTTAAGTGAGTTTTATTTTTATTTAAAAGTGCATTTTATAAAAATTCATATCACTTTTGAACCTTCAAAAATTTATTTGTTACAATAAATTGATGAAAGCACTGTCAAAAAAATAACCAAAACCCACACTATAAGTCAATAATCCCAAAATACTGTGCTCTATTATTACTAATAAAATACTCTTAAAAATAATATATGTTCTGCAGAAAATAATGCTGGCTAAAAAAGATAAAACAACAGCCTCCCAGTTGAGAAAAATAATATGTAAAAAACTGAACGCAATACAGCTTAATACCACTCTATGATTGATATTAGGCAGCAATATTTGATATCGCTTAAATAAAAAAGTACGAAATAAAAGCTCTTGAGGAATAACTGAAAATAGCGGGTAAAGCCAAAATAATTGAAGCCATTGAGATTTTGCATTTAAAGGGTGAAAAAATAATATTTCTGAATAAAATAGTAATAAAATAATAAATAAAACGATTGCTATCACAACGCACCTTATCACAATAGTTTTAATTGCTATAAAAAATATTTTATATTCAAATTGTTTATCTAAACCTCTAAAGTCTATTTTTAATAAAACAAATAAACAAAAGCAGCATACACACATTAAGATCAGAAGAATAAAATTTCCTTTTGTTATAGGCAATAACAAAATAGGAATTAAAAAAAAGATAAATATGATTTCACATATCAAATAATATTTATTCTGTGAAAAAGGCAATGTAAATAAACGCATATACAAAAGATAGTCTACATATTCAGTTCAATCGACAGCAAACATGCATTGTCATTAAAAATGAATATAAATGATGAATTAACGTCACATAAATACTTTAACTTTATGTTTATACATACTCATATTGGATAAGTAGATGATTAATGTTGACAAAGTACTCGCTGAACAACTTCCGAGCTTAAATAATCGTGAATTAACAAAAAAACCTCTTAAAGCAATATTAAGCAACTTATTACACGAAAAAGACTTAATTGAATTTCAAAATAAATATCCTCATTTACAAGGAATAGACTTCGTAGAACAAGTATTAGAGTATTTTGACTTTAGTTATCGCACTTCAGATCGAGAAAAAGAACATATTCCAAGTACAGGCAAAGTTGTGATTATTGCAAATCATCCTATTGGCTCTTTGGATGGCTTAGCTTTACTCAAACTCATTACAGATATCCGGCCGGATGTAAAAGTTGTTGCCAATGATATGTTAATGGCCATAGAACCTATGCATAAAATGCTATTACCTGTGAACAATATGCAAGGCAATACAGCGACTCAAAACCTCTCTAAAATCTATAATTACCTCATTAAAGGTGGGGCTGTAATTGTTTTTCCTGCTGGAGAAGTCTCAAGGTTAAGACCAAACGGAGTACGTGATACACATTGGCATAGTGGTTTTTATCGCATTGCAAAAGCAACACAATCTCCTATTCTGCCTATTTATATAGATGGTAGAAATTCAGCCTTATTTTACAGCGTTTCCATGCTATATAAGCCACTTGCAACTATGTTGCTTATCAGTGAAATGTTTAAACAATATCAAAAATGTGTTGATATAAAAATTGGAAAATTAATACCAAAAGATAATTATATCAATCATCAT
Organism: Pseudoalteromonas denitrificans DSM 6059; assembly: GCF_900112265.1. GTDB lineage: Bacteria > Pseudomonadota > Gammaproteobacteria > Enterobacterales > Alteromonadaceae > Pseudoalteromonas > Pseudoalteromonas denitrificans. Next base: position 10,773 of record NZ_FOLO01000076.1, read on the forward strand.
TTACCATATCGCACCACTATTTCTCTTTTCAAAAAACATGTTTATCGCTTAGGTTCTAATAAACAAGGTTTATTTAAAACCCATTCACCAATTGCTCAGCCTGAAGACCCTAAAGCACTAAAATTAGCAATAGAGCAATGTGAGTCTTTAGGCTCTACATTAGACTCCAAAGAAATATATTTATATAAATACACAGAGTCTTCACCTATTTTACGCGAAATTGGCCGGCTAAGAGAAATGACTTTTAGAGAAATAGGTGAAGGCACAGGAAACAGAAGAGATACAGATAAATATGATGCTTATTATTTTCATTTAATCTTATGGGATAAACAAAATTTAGAAATTGCTGGGGCCTATAGATTTGCAGATACAAAAACTGTACTACAAAAGCAAGGTAAAACTGCCTTATATACGCAAAGCTTATTTAAATACAACAGTGAAATGACGCCATATTTTGAACATGGGCTTGAGCTTGGACGCAGCTTTGTTCAACCTAAATATTGGGGTAAACGGAGTTTAGATTACCTTTGGTACGGAATTGGTGCTTTTATTAATAAGAATCCAAAGTTTAGGTATTTATTTGGCCCTGTCAGTATTTCAGATAGCTTGCCAAAATCAGCGAAAGATCATCTGGTATTTTTTTACCAACTTCATTTTGGTAACAAAAATAAGCTCGCAGAATCAAACTTCCCTTATCTAATTAATAAACAAGATAAAGTTAAATTCCAAGAAACATTTACGGGTTTAGATCACAAAGCTGACTTTGCAACGTTAAAACATTTAATTGCAAATATGGGTTCCAGTATTCCAACACTCTACAAGCAATACAGTGACTTATGTGAACCAGGTGGAGTAGAGTTTTTATCTTTTGGCACAGATCCAGAGTTTAATGACTGCATTGACGGTTTAGTATTGGTTGATTTAGATAAATTAAAAGAAAAAAAACGCAACCGATATATCAATTCGCATAATATTGAAGTGTAGTTACTACAACTAAGCTTTGAATTTATACACAATAGCGCTTGAGCATAAGACTCATTTTTTCTGGGTCTATTGGTTTTGCTAAATAATCATTCATACCAACTTGTATGCATTTTTCTTTATCACCCGCCATTGCGTTTGCCGTCATAGCAATGATTATGATATCTTGCGCTTCAAAACCTGCTTTGCCTTGTCTAATATTAGTCGTTGCTTGATAACCATCCATTACAGGCATTTGGCAGTCCATCAGTATCAATGAGTAATTTTTTGATTCCCTGAGCTTTTGTAAAGCTTCCTCACCATCATTCGCAATGGAAACCGTTAATCCTAGCTTTTCAAGATTAGTTAAAGCCACTATTTGATTTATCTTATTATCTTCAACTAATAATACATGTCCATTGATAGTATTCGTTTTACTTGCTTGGCTATTCAAGTTGCTTCTATTTGATAATTTTTCTTTTTTTGAGCCTTTATCGAAATAAACTTTAAAAGTAAATGTACTGCCTTTATCTAATTCACTTGTCGCTTTAATGGAACCCTGCATCATTTCACATAACTGTTTAACAATGGTTAACCCTAACCCTGTACCGCCAAATTTCCTTGTTGTGCTTGAATCAGCCTGAGTAAATGCATCAAATAAGTGCGGTAAAACTTCATCTGACATGCCTATTCCTGAGTCGGTAATACTACAGGTAAATAGCAGCCTTTCATTCACTTTAACCAGAGATGCATAAATAACTATCTCCCCTTTAGCTGTAAACTTTAAAGCATTCCCTACTAAGTTATTTAATATTTGCCTGATCCGACCAGGATCACCTTTCACATTAGCATAAGAAATATCTGTAATATTTAATATTAATTTTACAGATGACTCTAAAGTTCTAATGGCCATTATTTTCGTAAATTCACTAAGCAAGTTTTTAATATCAAAATCAATACATTCTAATTCAAGCTTACCGGCCTCAATTTTAGAAAAATCTAAAATATCATTAATAACAACTAATAAAGATTTTGCACTGGTATTTGCCAAACTTACATAGTTACTTTGTACCTCATCAAGCTCAGTATCCTTTAGCAAAGTAAGCATACCAATGACACCATTCATTGGAGTCCTAATTTCATGGCTCATACTGGCTAGAAATTCACTTTTTGCTTCATTTGCTATTACCGCTTCTTTTGATGCTATCGCTAAGTTTTCATTAGCTTGTGTTAATTCAGATGTTCTTTGCAAAACTTGTGACTCTAAATGCTCTCTGGCAACTTCCAGCTTTTCTCCCATACTATTGAATGACTTTGCCAATTGCGCTAACTCATCAGTACCACGTGTATCTAATCTATATTCAAAGTTACCATCAGAATATTTTGCAGCACCTTTGTCAAGTGCTTTGATAGGTTTTAATAGCTGAGTATGAACAATATAATAAAAAATAACAGAGCGACTAAAACAATAGAAATTACAAGAAGAAGCAATCTAAATTCCGATACTGCTTTGGCTTTCAATTTAGAATCAATTTGCAAGACAATTGAAAGTTCAGCATCAGCAATGTTAAATGATACAATTCGATTTTCAATATTCTCTTCATTCACCAAAGTACCAGCAATTAAATCATTTTGTTTATTTTTAATACCAGAACCCAGTACAGGGATCCCTTGGCTTGTTAAGTTTTCTAATAAATTGTCTTGTAATGCCGTCATTGAGTCTTGCCATCTATAGGAAAGAATGACCCAACCTATCGCTTCACCACGAACCATTACTGGTGCACTAAACCACTTAGCATGTTTTTCATCTAAATTAAAGCGGCTTAAATTGATATCAAACCCCGGTTTACTAAAGCTGGGGATTGTCGATAACTGCGGTAATAATGGGTAATTTTCTAATGTGTAACCTAAAATATCTTCTGTTGGGATTTTTTTCTTTTGCGCATTTATCGTATTTATTGCAAAAACATAACTCGCCTTATCTAATAAGATAAGGTAATTCAACTCAGGGTAAATTGACGCAATACGGTTAAGCTGACTATTAAGTCCTAAACTCAGCTCCTGATCTAACGCTCTTCGTAAGCCGGGGTCACTTGCTATCACTCGTACAGTATTTTGAGTGCGCTCTAATTCTTTTTTAATATGAAATTTTACAAAATTCAGGTTATTTTCAATAGAAACATCAATTTGATCCGTTAATTGTTTTTGTAATAAAGAATAAAAAAAACCTCCCACTAATATCAATGAAGGTATAATTGCCAACAATGAAAAAATGACTAATTTAGGGCCAAGCTTTAATTTTATACTAGTCAACATAAACGATACTGGTTAACGAGGCTGGGATTTTTATTTTTAATAAATCAATACTGCTTTTGTTAACTAATATTGTTGGCGGATTTTGCAGTTTTGATTTTAACTTTTTAGGAGTACTGTCCCCGTTCAAAATTTTTATCGCCATCTCGCCTGACATTTTTCCCAAAGTATAAAAGTCAGCAACAGGACCAAAAGTTGAACCATTTATAATGCCCTGTTTATTTGAACTTAAAATTGGAATACCGTGCGCTTTAGATATCAAAACAAGCGCTTGTTCTCCACCATTTTGCATTAAAGTATCTGTTGTTGTAATAATAGCATCTACTTTTCCCTCAAGTGCTTGAGCCATTTGGCGTACTTCCGCTAAATTTTCCGGTTGTTGGTCTAGTACGTCAATTTTATTACGACGAAACAATCTCGATAAATTAACAGCTTGGATATTAGAATTCGGCTCACCTTTACGGTGGAAAATAGCAACTTTTTTTGCTTCAGGTAAAAGTTTAATAAAAAGATCAACATAATACTTTAAAGGTACATAATTACTTGTCCCTACTAAATTATTTCCTGAGTAATCAAATGATTCAATTAAACCAGAATCAGCCGGATAGGTCACAATAGAAAAAACAATTGGCGTTGTCGGCTTTACAATATCTTTTATAATGACTGTACTTGGAGTTGTTAAACTGTAAATCAAATCTAAGTTTTCATCTTCAAATTTTTGCGCTATTTCAATTTGTTTTTGCCTATTTGCGTTAGCATTTTTTAAAATAAACAGCGTATTTTTTCCTTCAATAAAGCCTCCTTTAGCTAATGCATCTTTAAAGCCTTTAATGCTTTGTGGATATCCAGACCAGGCAGATAATCCAATTTTATATTCACTTGCCATGACTGACATTGAAAAAGTTAAAAGTGATAGTATTAAAAAATAAATGCCTTTCATTTTTACATTCATAAAATTACCATATCATTTTATACTCTAGCCCAATTGCTAAGTTATTGACATCACTACGCCTATACTGATTTAGCCTATATTCACTGATCAAAAATAGATTTTCATATAACCTAAAACCTAATTGCATTTCTGCAACAATAGGAGAGTCAGGAAAATCATCGGGTAAATCTTGGTTAAAGGTATGATCCGCAAAGCCAGATAAGTATAGCCGCTCAGTTAAATAAGGAAATTTCATCATGAAAGCATGCTCCATTTGCCATACATTAGGATCTTCATCATCAAATTGAATTATATGGAAGTTGATTGCATAATTTAAATGTATCGATTGAAAAAAATCATGCAAATATGACGTATTATTCAAACGCCAACGCACCCCCAACCTATGCCTATCATTATTCTTTCCAGTTCTAAAATTCATTTGTAAAGTTAAATCTAATGGGGAGTCATTTGAAACTTGCCAACGCAGGTTTTGTTCAGTGTAATAACTGGTTGTTTCTTTTAATGAGTTATCACTGCTTTGATTATATAAATTCAATAAACTGAAATACGAAAACCTATTTGGCAGTTTTGCAGCCGTATTTAATGTGAAAACACTGTCAGAATCTACATCGGTTAATTCTGGGTATAAATTAAAATCCAAGAAGCCTGTTGATGTATTTTTAGTTTGGCTATATGCATTCGATATTAAAAATAATTGTAATAAAATCAAAAAATTAACAAAAATAGTTTTAGCCATAATTCACACCCTTTTTCAAAAAACACACTGACTAAAACATAGCTAAAACTGAATTAAATTCAAATATATAATTTTAATATTCAACCCAAGTACAAAGAAGTTTATTTATAAATAACTTTTTCTGTATAAAAAATAAACTAATCTGTTTTTTAACTATACTTATCATAATGTTTTGTACGCTCCTAAACACTATCTAATAGGAAAACAGTTATGAACATCAAAAATATAATGAGCTTTTTACTCTGTATCACCTTATTTGTTCTCCCTGAACTGACTCTAGCAACAGAAAAAGATGGCATTAGCCAAGAACTCACAACATTATTTCGTGCTGCTCGAAAAGTTATCTCTGTAAACCAGGGCCATATAAATAAAGTCGATTTAGGCGATAAAGGTTTATCTGCTCAAGCCGTGAGTGAAAAAACACTCGTTAATTACTCAAAAACCAGTGGGAAAAAATTAGATGCTAACAGCCTTACTCCAGCACAAAAAGCAATGCTAGCAGCTGTTCAAGATGTAATGAGTGAAAACCAAGATTTGATCAATGAAAAAGGAGTTGGTTTTAAAGGCTTTTTACCTGCAATTTTTGCCCGACAAGTGGCTAATAAATTTAATATCAAAATGTCAGGGAAAATGAAAATAAAGCTCACAGCACCTAAAAGTTATGTTAGAAACAGAGCTAACAGACCTGATAAGTGGGAAAATAATATTATAGAAACTATGTTCAAAAAGTCAGATTATAAAAAAGGTCAATCCTTCTCAGAGAGTACCCAGGTAAAAGGTAAAAATGCATACAGATTTATACTTCCTGAATACTACGGACCTTCTTGTCTTAATTGTCATGGTACACCTAAAGGTGAACGTGATATCACAGGAGGAAAAAAAGAAGGTGGTGTTTTAAATGAGCTAGGAGGTGCCATAAGTCTTATTATTTTCGATTAACTTTGCATTCAAAAGAGTGTTGAATTATGAATATATCTACAAAATTAGTTGCTGGTAGCTTAGGGTTTTCTGCGATTGTCGCTGGATCTTTGATTTATATCCTACTCACTGTTCAGTCAACATCCCAGATCAGTATTGAACAGAGAAAGCTTGTAAATAAACAAACTACAGCAATAAATCATCAAGTAGATCTCAAGCAGCAACAGCAATTAGTTAAAATAAAATCAGCTCAACTCATTAAAATAGATAGTGAGTTTAGGGACTTAAGAGCTTGGCTCTTAGATTTGTCTGTTAGTTGGTTAAATGAAGCTGAAGATAATGCTAATGAGACACTCGAAGAACTCAATATTGAATTAATGAAAATACAAAAAACAGACCCAAAGTTAGCTTCAGATCTACAAATAAAAGCAGATAAGCTATATGAATTAATGCTCAGTGCAGTTGATGCTTATGTAGATGAAAACCGTGTTAAGGGTAATTCAATCATTGCACAGTGCCGCCAAATAGCATTAGATATTGAACTTTTGATCGCTGATGCTTTAAAAAAAACAGATCTAGAGTTCAAAAAAATTAATGCACAAGCATTATCAGCGGCAAATGCAGTGAAGTCATCAGGTGAACAAGTTAGAATATCAGCCAATATTGTTGTCGAAAAAAATTCAGATTTATTAACTAATTCAATCATAATTCTTTTTACAATAATCGCTTTGAGCCTTCTATATAGCTATGTGATGCGAAGAGAGGTTTGTACACCTGTTAACCGATTAAGGACAACGGTAGAAAAAATTCAGCAAGAATCAAACTTAGCAGTCAGGTTTGAGGTTAGAACATTAGATGAAATTGGTATTACCGGCGTTTCATTTAATAAAATGATGGATTTGTTTTCAAATATTGTTGACCAAGTCGGTCAAGCAAGTATCGAGTTAGATACTGCTATTTCTAATTTAGTAGACCTAATGCAAAATGCCCAAGGTGGGGTTGTAAATCAACAAAATGCAACTGAACAAGTTGCCACAGCTATAAATGAAATGGCAACAACAGTTCAAGAAGTCGCTCGACATACTGAACAAGCAAAAAACTCAACAGAAAAAACAAAAGAAACAACCACTGAAGGGCGTCATATGGTTGATACTTCGATAAAAAATACTCAAGGCTTATCTAAATTACTAAATAATGCCAACGACGCACTCAAAAAAGTTGAACATGACAGTGCCGAAATTGGCTTAGTGCTAGATGTTATTCGTAATATTTCAGAACAAACTAACTTATTAGCTTTAAATGCTGCAATAGAAGCAGCTAGAGCAGGAGAAGCCGGTCGTGGTTTTGCCGTAGTTGCAGATGAAGTGAGAACTTTAGCTCAAAAAACCCAAGAATCAACCGAAGAAATTAACAACATTATTTCTAAATTACAAGTAGGTACAAAAGATGCTGTTAGTTTGATGTCTCTGGGTAATGAAGAGGCGCATAATGTAGCCGCCCAAGCAGAACTGACTGGAGAAGCGTTAGAAAAAGTAGATTTTCAAGTCAATGAAATTAATGATATTAATACTTTAATTGCAACATCTGCAGAAGAGCAATCTTTAGTTGCTGATGATATAAATCGAAATGTTGTAGACATCAATGACAGCTGTTCAACAACCACAGATGCCGTACAAGAAACCATGACAGCCAGTGAGAACCTTTTAGAACTATCAAAACAGTTAGATTCTATTGTTAAACAATTTAAAACATAAAATATGTTTATATTTAAGTCGCCTCTATATCTACGCCCAAGTCTGTGAAGCAACCCATGAACTGGCACACCTTAATAAATGATTGATAGAGCATTATTTATTAATAACTTATCAAGGGATTAGGTATATAACCTATATGGTATACATTAAAGATGAATAAATATGTTAAAAACTATAAATCATTTTTTATAATATTCAGCTTTTATTTTCTACTTTCATGTAATCAAACATTAGAGCAAAAACAAAAGACTCATAAAACATGCACTTTGACATCAGAAATGCGCTCAGTGCCAATTTTACTCTCGGATTCCTGCTTATATTTTAACTATTTACAACATAGAATATCACCACAACTCATCATGTTTACGCCTAACTATCAACTATGGAGTGATGGCGCAAATAAGTCACGCTGGATATATTTACCTGAAAATAGCCAAATAGATACTCAAAACCCAGATCGTTGGATATTTCCTGTAGGGACACAAATATTTAAAGAGTTCAGGAAAACTCCAAAACAATCAAATACTGAAATAAAAGTTGAAACCCGACATTTTCAAAAAATAACACCCGGTGAAGGCATTGACTCCTGGTTAATAAATACCTATATCTGGAATAAAGAACAAACTGATGCCAAATTAGCCTTTGCAACTAAAAACGTTTTAAATACAGATCATAACATTCCTTCAGAACAAGATTGCGTTGATTGCCATAAAGGCAATACTGACATTGTACTTGGTTTTGATGCAATACAACTCAGCGACGAACAAGCAAAGCATGCCTTTGGCCATGGGCCTAAAAGGCAAAAGAATGAATGGACATTAAAATCTTTGCTTGCTGCTAATAAACTGACTCACTCTATCAACAGCCCACTTTTACCTGGCACTGTTTTAGAACAAAAAGCATTAGGGTATTTACATGCTAACTGCGGTAATTGTCACAATCCTCTAGGACATGCTGCAGAACAAGATGCCAAACATTTAAAGTTTCGTCATAAGTTATCTTTTGACTCCCTCGACAAAACCGACGTTTACAAAACTGCTGTTAATAAACCAACTTTAAACTTCACAGCAACACCTTATATCATTTTAGGTGGTGAAGATGATGAACTCGCTCTTTATCAAAGTGCTCTATTCCTAAGAATGAATAGTCTCGATGAAAATTATAGAATGCCTATGTTAGCAACAGAAAAAATCGATTATCAAGCCCTAGATTTAATGCACAAATGGATTTTAACTTTACCTACATCAACTGATGCGAGTTTCAATAAAAAGAAAAAAAAACAGATAAAAAGCACCATTTTTAAAGCTATTTCTGATAAAGATAAACAGCTATTAGGGCCAGGAATACAATTAGAACTACAAATTTTTAATCCAAATAATGTACCGGATGTTTTTGCGATTTATTGGCCCGAAGATAAAAGCCTAACATCATCTCCTGTTATGGATCATAAAGATGGGTATTTTACCAAAAAGTTACTGTTAGGTGATAAAGGTAGCAAAATGAGCTTACGTAATTCAGATGACGTTGGGCATACAATTTATGTTAAAGATAAAAAAAATAAAATTAAGTGGCAATTAAGTTATATGCCACCGGGTTCCAAGTTTGAGCAAGAGTTATTTTGGGAAGAAGATATATTTGTCGAAATGAAATGTCGATTACACTTATATATGAGTGCTTGGATTGGTTCAATAAAATCACAATATTATAAAATAATAGAACTAAGCCAAAATGAAAACTATAAACGCACCGAAATGTCAGGCTACCCCGAACACTTTAATAAATTAAAAATATGGCTGCCTAAATTTGATTTAATAGACATAGATATAAAACTTAATGAAGAAAAAACAATTGATTTAATCAAGTCAGGAAAAATATTAGGGGCTGTTGATCTTTGTTTGAATTTTGTGCGTAAGTGACAATCTCGTATAATTCACTTCGCCAAAACCAAACTAAACGAGATTGTCATGCCCCGATTAATGCTCACTGATGAGCTGTGGTCGAAACTAAAAGCTATATTGCTTGAAGATAGAGTTTATAACAAGCTTGAACATCGACAAACACTAGAAGGAATACTTTATCGCTTACGTGTTGGCTGTCCGTGGCGTGATTTACCTGAATGTTTTGGGTTGTGGAATACCATTTATCGTCGTTTTCTTCTTTGGTCAAGAAAAGGCATATTAATGAGACTGTTCAAAACTTTAGCAAAAAATAG
>NZ_FOLO01000033.1:0-40626 GCF_900112265.1 Pseudoalteromonas denitrificans DSM 6059
GTTTCAGTCTTGTAAAGTTTATGTCTAATAAAATGTATTAGCCTAAAGGCCAATCTACAGGTTATTAATTCATACAGGATGTTTTATATAAAAAAACCACAGAGGGTTGGCTGTGGTTTTTGTTGGCAAGTTGGGTTGAGCCCTAAATTTAAATCTTTGCTTTATTTATTAGATAACATATAAGTTGTTGCGATAGCAGCTGCTGCGATTAATGTACCAAAGGCTACTGCAGAAGCCATTCCGTTTAATGCTAAACCTCCTATTACAAAAACGCCTAATACGCTTGTGCTGTAAAGCTCTGATGAAGTTAAAGTATTCATGTATATATCCTTAAATATTCGGTTTAGCTATTTATGAGTTTGCAATGTTTTTTGCTTGGAATGAATAATAATGGAGTTTAAATACTTTGTTTTAAGCTTTGTGTTTAATGGTGAATTTTAGTGATGTTTGGAGGAATATCGTGATAAGTGAATAAATCTATTTTTTGCTGGAGACTTGGTATAAAAAGCCTGGTAATTAATATTTAGCCAGGCTATTAAATAAATTGAAGTTTATTTATTTAAACCTTCTTTTAATTTTTCTTTGGCTTGTTCAACTTTAGAAAAATCAAAACCGAGTTCTTCTACAGCTTCTTTTATGACATTTGGATTAGTCATTACTAAACCCATAATTTGTTGTAATTTTTCAGGAGGGATCCCCATTGTTTGGATCATACTCATAGCCATCATTGGGTTTTCGGTTAGTGCTTGAAACAATTCTTTTGTTTTTTCTTGCGTTATATTTAATTCTTTTAATATTTGGATAATAGGGTTCATTTTTGTGCCTTATGCAGTCGACGGAACTTTTTAGTGTAAATTTTACTGTAAAAGATCATTAGGATTAATATAAATTTTAGCAGTATTTATCCTAATGAATTGATTTATATTTTTCCAGGGTTAAAGGTTTACTAAGCTGAGTTTAGATTTACCGACACCTTTTTGCTTTTCCAAGAAGGTTTCAAACTGTTCTGCAGAAAGAGGTTTAGAATAATGGTAACCTTGTAATATTTCACAATTTAACTCATTTAAAATATCAATTTGTTCTGAATATTCAACACCTTCAGCAACAACATCTAAATCTAGGTTATGGGCTATGGTTACAATTGAGTCAACCATATTTCGACCTCGTTTTGAGCCTATATCATCAATGAAAGCTTTGTCTATTTTAAGAGTGTTAAGTGGAAATTCTTTTAATAGTGCAAGTGATGAATAACCTGTGCCAAAATCATCCATGGCTAAGTGTATCCCCCGGGCACTAAGCGCTTTCATTATGTTAATGGCATCTTTAGGGTCATCCATTACAGTGCCCTCGGTGATTTCCAATTCTAAAAAATAAGAGGGTAAATTGTGTTTTTGTAAAATTTTATCAATTCTATGAGTTAAATCTGGTAGTGAAAATTGTTTAGCCGATAAATTTACAGCTACACGGCCATCAAATAAACCTTTATCTAGCCATTTTTTAACATCCCTACAGGCTTTATCAAGTACAACTTCACCTATTTCTATGATTTGGCCTGTCTCTTCAGCAATTGGAATAAACTGAACTGGGCTTATTAAACCTTTTTTGGGGGTGATAAAGCGTACTAAAGCTTCCATTCCCATGAGTTCGCCTGTTTTAAGGTTCATTTTGGGTTGATAAAAAACACAAAATTGATCTTCTTTAAGACCATACCGCATTAAGTTTTCAATTTGTAAACGTTTTACTGCTTGCTTGTTCATCGTATCATTGAAAAACAAGTAACGATTACCTTGCTCTTTTGCATGATACATCGCCGTATCAGCATTTTTTAATAATACTTCAGGGCTATTGCCATCTTCAGGAAATAAAACAATACCTGTACTGGAGGTGATCACTAACTCATGACCTGCCATATGGAGGGGTTTAACTATTTCGGCTAAAAACTCTTTTGCTGTGCGTGTTATTGTGTGAATATCGTTGGTATTGGTCATGACTAAACCAAATTCATCGCCCCCTAAGCGATAAATGCTATCTTGCTGACGCGTAATTTTGCTTAATCTATTTGCCAAGCGACATAACAACATATCTCCAAGTTGATGTCCCAGAGAATCATTAATTTTTTTAAAGTTATCTAAGTCAAATACTAACAGTGCAAGGTGAGTTCGTTGATCGACTAATTTTTTAAGATTATTAAAAAAAGCATTTCTATTAGGTAAACCTGTTAGTCTGTCACGATTTGATAATTTTTGAAGTTCGAATTCTGCTTGTTTTCGTTCACTAATATCAGAGTAAAGCACAATAAAATTAGTTACTTGCCCAGATTTGTTTTTTACAATATCAATAGACATATCGATTGGTATTAAGGTGTTTTTCTGGTTTGGTAATTTAAGTTCTTGTTGCCAGTGGCCTTTATCTGCAAGTAATTTTTTAAGCTTCTCAATATAAGTATCTTTATAACCATGTAATGAAAAACGTTTGCCAATATATTTTGATTTTGTACCACCGAAGGTTTTTAAAAAGCTCGGGTTGATTTCAACAAAATTAAAAGACTTGTCATATATAGCAATAGGATCTGATAAGTTTTCAATACATTTGGCAAATAAATTTAGATGTTCTTCAGTCGATTTTATTCGGCTAATATCTTTAATTGTGCCAGTCATTCTTTTTGGTTTTAAATTAGGCGTATGCTCAATGACTTTTCCACGATCTAAAACCCAGCGCCATTGGTTTAAATTATCTTTTGTTCTATAACTTGCCTCAAAAAATGCGGTATGACCAGAGAAATGCTGTTTTAATAATAAATCAACTTTGGGTAAGTCTTTAGGATGGATATGCTTTCTGTTTGGAGGTGTCGTGACGTTTGCATCCTGCTCAATAAATTGACCATCGTTCATTCTGATCATTTCACCGGTTGCAATATTCCAATCCCATAAGGTATCACCACTGCCAACTAAACTGCTTTTTAGTCGCTCTTCAGAGCGTTTTAATTCTTTTTTTGATTTTTTTAATTTATAAATACCTAATAATGCAATTGGCAATAATACTGCCATAAAGAGTATTGGGATTGCAGCCGCAGACTCAGCATAATTTGCTTCGTGGCCGACGACTGAATAAGAAGAAAATAAGAATATAAGCTGCAAGCTTAATTTTAAAATTTTATTTGTTTTTGTTAACATAATTTATAATTGAGAAGCATTACACTGACTTTTTACTTATAGCGAGCCAGACTAAAGCAATGAAAGAGCAGTGTCAAAGAGTTCTATTACTTTACACTTATGGGTTTATATCACTTGTATATTCTACTCTTGCTCTTGTATCTGAAAATGTCTCTTTTGCATATTCAAACATCTGTTGTTGTGTGAGTGCATTGAGTGCTTCAATTAAGCGCTTTTGCATTGAAAAATGTGTATCTTGATTTTCTAAACATAACCAATAACGTAAAGACCGTAACCTTAAGTTTTTATCTTTTTCTTGAACTTGTGTTAATAACCCTTGTTTGGCTTTGTGCCATGTATTTTCAGGCATTTGTTTGATAGTTTGCGCATATTCTTGCGTAAATTGATGGCTATGATGTAGTAATGATTGTGCATCAACTTCAGGTGATTGGATGTAAAATGCGATGCCGGCTCTGCCGTTAAGCGGGGCGTAACCTGTACCTACTAAATAACCGAGTTGTTTATCTGTTCTTAAATGTTGAAAGTAATCTTGTGAAATCAAATGGTTCAAGCACATCACTTTAATTTTTTCATCGACTGAGTCTGATAAAGCTTGGTAATAAACCACCATGGCGTGATCTGAGTGTCCTAGGCTTTCAACTTGTAGCATAGGTTCATGCATAATATTCATCGGGCGAATTAAGTCTTCAATCATAGTAAATGCGCTAATATGTTTATCTATTTCATTATAAAACTTTATAGCGTCACTTTTATGCCAATTACCATGTAATAAAGCTTGAATATGGATTTGTTGAAAAAGTTGTTGGGTGAATGCTTCAAATTGTTGAAAAGAGACTTGCTCTAAAGCTTTTGATAAGTCTTCAGGAGTCGGGTTCCAAGGTAATAATTTTGCACTTAATAGGCTAAAAAGCTGGCTTACGGGTTTATTATGATTACCTGAATTCCAATGTCTGCATAGTTGTTTTTTGTATTCTTCAAAACGTTGTTGTTTAAATTTACTATTAAATAACTGATGCATTAAACCTTTTACAAGGTCTAATTGGTTAGTAGAAATGCCTGATGTATGTAATGTTAAACCCCCTTGATGAATTGACAATTGATAACTTAGACCTGCTAATTCTGCGGGATAAAACTCTTGTGCGACATTATCCATGAATAAATCACTGAATAATCGTGTTAATGCCATATTAGTGATGCTTTTAACTGTAAAATAAGAATCTAATGCCAGATAAAAATGACCTTTAATGATCCTAAACTCTTGCTCTTGCTGAAACCAAAAATCGATACCTGATTTAGAGATTAATCTTTGAGGGATATTGTTTGATGTTTCAACGACTAATAAATGCGGTTTTTTTGTCAAATACGGATTCGGTAGAGGTAATGCCATTTCAGATAATGGTGTTTTGATTTCTGCAAGTTTACTTAGCCACGACTTTGAAAGAGAGTCGCATTTGTAAGGTGTATGATACCAGGCGGCTTGTTTTTCAGTTTGAACATCAGGATGAATAAACACTAATCGCATGTTGCTTGGATTTAACCAGTTTAGTATTTCTAGCCATTGTGATTCATTAAAACCATGCATAATGTAATCACCTTGTACATAATCTTCAACAGGGTAGTGTTGCATATTAATGCTTAAACCATTTACAAAGTCGATAACTTTCGATTTTTCCTGATTATCAAAAGCCATTTTAAGTAACGATTTTTTATCATTATATAAGGGAATAAACTGGTTTAAATCGTGTTTTAGCAATGGTAGAAAAGTAAATATGGTTTCTACAATATCCTCATAATGCGCTATGCCTTCATCAGTTAAGGATATGCTAATGTTAAAATCTTTAAAGTTACTGCCGTTTATTCCTCCGCCAGCTGTTAAGCTATTGAGCCAACCTTTATCTTTTAAAATTGAATATAAAGAGCCTTTACCTTCATAACCTAATATATGTGCCATAAAACTAACCGTTTTATGTTGATAAAAAGCATCAATATTGGGCATAGCAAAACTAATGATGATTTTTTGCATATGTTTATGTGGTGCAATATAGATGATTTTTTTTAGATGTTCAGCTTTGTATAAGGGCTCTGAAATTTCGGGTTTAATATTTGGAGCATTGTTAATGTCATTAAATAGACTTTCAACCCAGGTTTTTTGTTGCGCAATTGTCTCAGAGCTGCAAATAACCAAAGTCATTCTTAATGCGATGTAATGCTCATTAAAAAATGCTTTAATTTCTTTACTAATACAGGTATCCCTATCTGCGAGTGTATCTGCATTACCAACAGAAAATTTTGCAAAAGGATGTTTAGGGTTGGAAGTTTCTTTATGCGCCTGATATATACGTCGACTGTCATCTTTGAGTTTGAGTTTAAATTCAGCGTCTATTGCGTTTCTTTCTTTTGTCGTTGCTTCTGAATGCAATAAGGGGTTAATAAAAAAACGGCTAAATTGTTTTAATGCTGATTCAAAATGATGATTATCGATATCAAAAAAATAACTCGAGTGTTCGGTTCCAGTCCAAGCATTGCTACTGCCACCGTGCTGACTGGTAAATTTAGAAAAAGCGCCAGGTTCTGGGTAAAGATCTGTGCCTAAAAAAAGCATATGTTCTAAAAAATGGGCTAAACCTTGCCGATCTTGGGGGTCGTCAAAATGCCCTGCATTGACAGTTAATGCTGCAGCTGATTTTTCTGTTTCGATATCTTGAACAAGTAGTACTTTTAAACCATTGTTTAGTGTTAGACTTTGGTAAGTTCTGCTATCATTATTGCTAATTTTTATGGTTTGGCTCAAAAGATGGCTCCAAATTAGAATTGACATACCCTTGGGTATTTAGGAGCTTTTTGCTGACAGCTTCAAACTGTGTTTCGATAAGTTTGAACATTAAAAGCACTAAGTTATGCGTTAAATTATTTTTAGATATAACGGCTATGTTTTTCTTTCATATATAAAAGTGTGACAGACCTTAAATAATATAGCTGAAACTAACGGCTTCTGGCTATTCTTTTTATTTTAAAGTTTTTAGTAGTTAATAGTGAATACATACAAATGAAAAAAATTTACATAATGCGTCATGGTCAAGCAACAGCAATGTGTGCAAATGATGCCAGTCGAAACCTCACAAACGACGGCATTGCAGAAGTAACTAAAATCAGTAGTTGGTTAGCGAATAGAGTTTCAATTGACGCTGTATTGGTAAGTCCATATATACGCGCTCAGCAAACATTAGACTTAATGAGACACAATCAAACTAATATTCAATTTGAACAAATTTCAACAGATTTTTTACCTGAAGCGTCACCTGCTCAAACCTGTGATTTTTTGCAAGCTTTAATATCGCTCAACTCAGAATATAAAACTTGGTTAGTTGTGGCGCATATGCCTCTAGTGAGCTATTTGGTTGGGGAGTTTTGCCAAGGCAAAATGCCTATTTTTAATACCGGCTCCATAGCGTGTATTGAATATGATGAATTAAACCTTTGTGGTGAACTTGTTTTTTTAAAGTCACCACAAAAAATTTAACACTTTGGGTTTACTGAATGGTTAATCACAACAAACAAGGTACCTTTAGCACTAAACTCTAAAGGGTGTGTAAGGTGTATCATTTATTGTGAATGAATCTATGGGTGTATTTAGTATTGCTCATTTTTGAAATGAGCAAGCATGCTTTTAAGTTTATCAAAATTTTGGATTTGCCGGTTGGTTAATCACAACTAACAAAGCGCCTTTACCGCCGAATTCTAAAGGTGCCTGATGCATAGCCAAAATATCTGGGTGCTGTACTAAATAATGTGGGATCTTTTGTTTTAATACAAATTCGCCTATGCCATGGACAATACAAGCACAACGATAATGTTGCCTTTTACATTCACTGATCAATGCGATAAGTTCTTTTTTTGCCTGTTCTTTATTGAGGCCATGTAGATCGAGTACCAATTCCGGATAAAAATCACCGCGTCTGAGCTGTTTTGCTAAATAGCTATCTTGACCTTCTTGAACATAACTAATAGTGCCATTATTCTCTAAGTTAGGGACGTATTCATCTGAAAAATAAAACTCGGCTAAACGTTTCTTTTTTTCTTCTTCTTCAAGTTTATGTTTTTTTTGTAAGGCATTTCGCTTAAAAACAACTTTATCTTGTTGTAATTTATTGGTGCCACTAAACATATCTCTAAATAAATCAGAGTCATCGGGAGTTAATGTATTATCATTTGATTGCATCGCTTCTTTTTCTAAGGTTGCTTTTTCTTGCATCTTTTTAACGATAACTTTTTTAATTTGTTTCAATTCTTTTTTCATGGGGCAAGTTTAATAAAAAATAGCTTAAATCTCAAAAATAATATCAAGACAATATTCTTAACTATCGGATACAATAGGAGCAATTATGATTGGTTAGTAGAAATATGATGAATGATGCACAAATAACACAAGAAATACTTAACGAAGCAATTAATGAACTTGAAACGATAAATGATTGGTTACGTTTTAGTGCAAGTCAGTTTTCTGAAGCTGGATTATTTTTTGGTCACGGTACTGATAATGCTTGGGATGAAGCGGTAAGTTTAATTTTACCTGCATTATTTTTACCTATGGATATGCCAAGAGATGTTATCTCTTCAAAATTAGTAACCAGTGAAAAACAAAAATTAGCACAATTACTTGAAGCAAGAATTAATCAAAGAACGCCTGTACCTTATTTAACAAACCAAGCTTGGTTCGCAAAATTACCTTTCTATGTCGATGAACGTGTATTAATACCACGCTCTCCTTTTGCTGAGCTTATCCATAATCGTTTTTCCACTTGGCTTGAAGATGATAAACCTGTTTCACGTATTTTAGATATGTGCACCGGCTCTGCATGTATTGCAATTGCACTTGCTAAAGAATTTACGAATTCGCAAGTAGATGCTGTTGATATTTCTTATGAAGCCTTAGAAGTGGCTGACTTTAATATCCATGAGCATTTAGTATCAGATCGTGTTTTTCCAATTCAATCTGATGTATTCAGTGGTGTGCCAGGACAAAAATATGACCTGATTATCGCTAACCCTCCTTATGTTGATGCGGAAGATATGGCTGATTTACCTGATGAATTTCATCATGAACCTGAGCTAGGTTTAGCATCGGGCGATGATGGTTTAGACGTAACTCGCACTATTTTAGCTCAAGCAGCTGATCATTTGACCGATCACGGATTGTTATTTGTAGAAGTAGGCAATTCTATGGTACACATGGAAGCTATCTATCCGAACTTACCATTTACTTGGTTAGAATTTGAAAATGGCGGTATAGGTGTATTTGTATTAAGTAAAGAAGATTTAGTTAAGCATATCTAACAAATCATTTTAAAAAGAGTGTAGTTTTAATTAGCTACGCAATTCGATTATTGATAATTTTTATGGGAATGAGGAAAATCAATGGCAGGAAATAGTATAGGTCAGCTATTTAAAGTAAGTACTTTTGGTGAAAGCCATGGTGTTGCCTTAGGCGGTGTTGTAGATGGTTGTCCAGCAGGGCTGGAGATAACAGAAGATGATTTACAAATAGACTTAGATCGCAGGAAACCAGGGCAAAGCCGTTATACAACTCAACGTAGAGAAGAAGATAAAGTACAAATTTTATCTGGTGTATTTGAAGGTAAAACAACGGGCACTAGCATAGGTTTGCTTATTAAGAATGGCGATCAACGTTCTCAAGACTACGGTAAAATAAAAGAGGTATTTCGCCCAGGCCATGGTGATTATACTTATTGGCATAAATACGGTATTCGTGATTATCGAGGTGGTGGTCGTGCATCAGCGCGTGAAACAGCAATTCGTGTCGCCGCAGGTGGTATCGCTAAGAAATATTTGAAACAAATTCATGGTATTGAAATTAAAGCATGCTTAAGTCAGTTAGGTCCTATTAAAGCCGAATCTTTTGATTGGCAGTGTGTTGAAACAAACCCATTCTTTTTTCCTGATGCATCAAAATTAGATGCATTAGATGACTATATGCGCGACCTTAAAAAACAAGGTGATTCAATTGGTGCAAAAGTAAAAGTAATTGCATCAAATGTGCCTGTTGGCTTAGGTGAACCTGTTTTTGATCGCTTAGATGCTGAAATTGCCCACTCTTTAATGAGCATCAATGCGGTTAAAGGTGTTGAAATTGGTGATGGTTTTGAGGTTGTTGAACAAAAAGGTTCGCAGCATAGAGATGAATTAACACCTGAAGGCTTTACTTCAAATCATGCCGGAGGTGTATTAGCTGGGATTTCTACTGGGCAAGATATCATTGCTTCGATAGCCTTAAAACCCACTTCAAGCATTACGATCCCTGGAAAAAGCTTAAATATCAATAATGAATCGGTAGATATGATCACTAAAGGACGACATGACCCTTGTGTTGGCATTAGAGCGATCCCCATTGTTGAGGCTATGATGGCAATTACTTTAATGGATCATTTGTTGCGTCAAAGAGGGCAAAACCCTCATGTAAATTTAGTACATGGCGCAATCCCTGGAAGTAACAATAAATAGAGAATGTTTAAATTAATTGAAAACACCACTTACTTTGATATCTGTGGTGTTTTTTGCTTTTACAATTTCGTAAAATTAAGTTTCATTTTTAGTGGTTAATAAAATATATTTTTTATGCATCAGATATCCGATTTAATTTCCATCTTTGATAATACTTTTTATCACAGTCATCAAACGCGTTTAATTAAAGGGGATGATGAACCTGTATATTTACCTGCAGATGAAGAGAATAATTATCACCGCATTATATTTGCTCATGGTTATTATGCCAGTGGTATGCATGAAATTGCGCATTGGTTAATTGCAGGTGAAAAACGTCGGTTATTAGAAGATTATGGCTACTGGTATTGCCCCGATGGTAGAAATGCAGATCAACAAAGCGAATTTGAAAAAGTAGAAATAAAACCACAAGCTATAGAATGGGCGTTATGTATTGCAGCAGGGTTTAAATTTAATGTTTCTGCGGATAACCTCAATGGTGAGCAACCTTGTCGCGTCACTTTTCAAACAAAGGTACATGAACAGGTATTGGCGTATTTGAACACAGGTTTTAGTGATAGAACACAGGCCTTACTTAAAGCATTGTGTGACTTTTATAAAACTCCTTGGCCTTTAATAATAGAAAAATTTGATTGGTAGTAAATGTAATGAAATTTAAATTAGGTTTAATAATAAATCCTGTTGCGGGGCTCGGCGGTAGCGTTGCATTAAAAGGCAGTGATGGCATGAGTCAAAAAGCGATTGAATTAGGTGCAATTGCTAAATCAAATATGCGTACTCGCGCCGCACTTGAAGTACTAAAACCCTATCAATCAAAAATAGAAATTTATACTGTAAATGGGCTTATGGGTGAACAAGTTTCAAGAGAATTAGGATTTAAAACTCATATTGTTTATGCGTGTGGACCTGAGTCGACGGCAAAAGATACTGAGAATGCGGCTCAAATTTTAAAACAACAAGACGTTGATTTAATTCTATTTGCTGGTGGTGATGGTACTGCACGTAATATTTGCCATGCAATAGAGGACTCTATTGTTGTTTTAGGTATACCTGCTGGCTGTAAAATTCACTCTGGGGTTTATGCTATTACACCAAAAGCGGCTGGCCGTGTTGTTGAGTTATTGATAAAAGGTGAGTTAGTTACAGTGCAAGATGCTGATGTGATGGATATAGATGAAGTTGCGTTTCGTGAAGGAAGTGTAAAAGCGAAACGCTATGGTGAAATGCAAGTACCGTCAGAACTTCGATATATTCAAAGTGTTAAAAATGGTGGTAAAGAAACAGATGAATTAGTACTGGTTGATATCGCGGCCTTTGTCGCATCTCAAATGGAAGATGATGAAAGATATATAATAGGTTCTGGTTCTACAGTTGCTGCCATAATGGAAGAAGTGGGATTAAAGAATACTTTACTAGGTGTTGATGTCATTGAGGATCATGAACTCATTGCATCAGATGTTACGGCTACTCAGCTTTTTAAATTGATAACAGAGCATAATAATAAAGGTTTAAAAACAAAGTTAGTGATTACTTTAATTGGTGGGCAAGGTCATATTTTTGGCCGTGGTAATCAACAATTAAGCCCTGAATTGATCAGGTTAGTTGGAAGAGATAATATTATTTTAGTTGCCACCAAAACTAAATTACAGGCACTTAATAATCGTCCTCTGATCTGCGATACGGGTGATAGCAAGTTAGATGATGAGCTTAGTGGATATATAAGAGTGATCACTGGATATAATGATCATGTGATGTATGGTGTTGGCCATCAAGAATCGATAGGAACAAAAATGACAATTCAAGAGTATATAGATCAAGCACAGCAATTTTTTGAACATTTAGTTGAAACAGCTTCTGATGATGAACTTTTTGCTGGGAGCTATATTCAGGGCCACTTTGATTTAGCTGTAGGTTATGCTGAAGTTGAAGCACTAGAGCTAAGTATCGATGAGTTAAATGCTAATATTGAAAAATCACTCGTTAAAGCATATCGAAATGGTGAGTTATCAGATGAAGATAAAATGCATGTTGTTACTGTTTGGGAAAAACTAAAAAAAGTTTTATAAATATACCTCCATCCTGGCTTTATTAGTGATCTAAACTGAAATTGTAAATTAGTTTAGATCGCTTGTTGAATGACTCATATCACTTATTATTAACTCTATAAAACCTCACTCTTGTAATATTTATGCGGATATTACAATCAAAGCAACTTTCATTATTTATAACTGTCAGCTATATATAAAATAGTGATTATACTAATCAACATTATCAATATATCTGATGGATAATTTATGATGCTTGGTACAACTTACCTTAATGATTAAATATTAAGGAAGACTTAATGAGTTACTTTTCGCCATATCTAAATTGCAAAAGAATCAATTTTGTAGGTGTATACTTATTTTTAGTATACGCATTATTTATGCAGTTGGAAGTGATAGCCAGTGAACAAAAGCTGGTGATTGCAATGTTTGATTTTCCTCCTTATGAATATAAAAAAGGAGATCGCATTGATGGTATTAGTGTTCGTATTGTTAAGGCTGTCTTTAAAAAAATAGATCAACCAATAGAGCTGATAGAGTTACCTTGGTCTCGGGCTCTGTTATATTTAAAAGAAAATAAAATAGATGGCTTATTTGAAGTCCTATGGAAAAAAGAGCGTACTAGATATGCTGAATATTGCAAAGAAATACTCATGAATGAAACAGCATCTTTATTTACAAAAAGTATGGTTAATATTCCTTATACTGGCAATTTAGTGGAGATAACACCTTATGTTATTGGTGTAAGGCAAGACTTTAGTTATGGTTTTAAATTTGATGAATTAAGAGAAAAAGGAAAGTTTAAAAAGCTAGTTTCTAACGTTGATTCTGAACATTTACTTAGAATGTTAAATCAAAATTATATTGATATAGTGATAGGAGACAAATATGGCCTTCCTTACGTTTTTAAAAAAATAAAGGATATAAAAAAGCTAGATCCTATCAAAAGGTTATCTCCTGACATTGAAAGTACACCAAGTTATTTGGTTTTTTCAAAGTACTTACTAGGCTCAGGGATCGCAGAACAGTTTGATGCTGCACTTAAGTTAATAAAAAACAATGGCGAATACCAAGCTATAATTAATCAGTGGGAAAATCAAAATATTATTCTTGAATGATTAAATCTATTCTAAATATATGATGATTTATAAAAATCAGCTAAGGGAAATTACGGCCCAAATTTGAATAGATTTTAATCATAAAACGCTTATCTAGTCTATTATCATCAAACATGAAAATTTCGCATATTAAATCTTTTGAAGAACTAATCGGTATATAAAGTAAATTTATGTTCTTTTGAAGCACGTTCTTATTTATAACTCTTGATATAAGTATCAAAGTATTGATAGATAAAAATCTACCTTGGTTTTACCAATTGTGTTTTTAAATATTTTTTTAATCAATATAGTCAGTGATTTAGCTAAAAATGATCAGTTAAGTTGACGTTAACGTTAACGTTACATTGTTTTTGTTAATGGTCGTTATAATTTAAAGTTATGATTTATAAGGTTTAATATTTATGCAAAAAGCTAATGTGAATTTTTTGTTTTTTACTGTTATTAAAAAATTAATTGGTTTTACCAATTGACAATGCTGGTGGGGGAATTATTATATTTGCTAAATGATGTGCACATAAACTCAATAAGTTTGAGTGTTTACTTTAACTTTTAATTAAAAAGCTGTAGTGATTGGCATTCATTAAGCGGATTTAAACAGACCTAGTTGTTGGGAATGAGGAAAAAAGATGGATATAACATCTTTATTATTACAGGCTGCAAATTTAATGCTTACGGGCATGGTAGTCGTTTTTATTTTTTTGCTTTTGCTAATTTCAGTCGTCAAGTTGATGTCGTCTTTTTTAGCAAGTAGTACTGGTGAGTCAGTCACAAATAATAAAGCTAAAAATACAGTCACCATTAAATCGTCAGCTGTACCTGATGCACATATTGCTGCTATTGCAGGCGCTATTCATCAGCACAGACAAAAATACGATCATAAGAAAACATAAAAGGGTTTATCTATGTCTAAATTAAAACTTACTGAGTTAGTATTAAGAGATGCGCATCAATCAATTTTGGCAACTCGACTTCGTTTAGAAGATATGCTCCCAATTGCTGAAAAACTTGATAAAGTAGGCTATTGGTCAATGGAATCTTGGGGTGGAGCTACCTTTGATGCATGTATTCGTTATTTAGGTGAAGATCCTTGGGAGCGTATTCGTGCTTTAAAAAAAGCAATGCCGAATACAAAACAGCAAATGTTATTAAGGGGTCAAAATTTATTAGGATATCGTCATTACGCAGATGATGTTGTTGAAAAGTTTGTTGAGCGTGCCCATGAAAACGGGGTAGATGTATTTCGAATTTTTGATGCAATGAATGATGTCAGAAATCTTGAAACAGCAATAAAAACAGCAGTTAAAGTTGGCGCTCATGCTCAAGGCACGATTTCTTATACTCAAAGTCCTGTTCATAATTTAGAGATGTGGTTAACCCAGGCTAAACAACTTGAAGATTTAGGGTGTCATTCGATTTGTATTAAAGACATGGCGGGTCTACTTAGACCTTATGAAGCGCAGGAACTTATTACTGGTTTAAAAAATGCGGTTTCAGTGCCTATTGCAATGCAATGTCATGCGACAACAGGTTTAAGCACCGCAACTTATCAAAAAGCAATCGATGCGGGCATAGATATGCTTGATACTGCTATTTCTTCTATGAGCGGAACATATGGACATAGTGCGACAGAAACGATGGTTGCGATTGTTGAAGGTACAGGCAGAGACACAGGACTTGATTTAGTTTTATTAGAAGAGATAGCCTCGTACTTTAGAGATGTGAGAAAGAAATATGCACAATTTGAAGGTAGTTTAAAAGGGGTTGATGGCCGTATATTATTAGCGCAAGTGCCTGGCGGCATGTTAACGAATATGGAAAGTCAGTTAAAAGAACAAGGCGCCGCTGATAAGTTTGATGAAGTACTATTAGAAATTCCTAAAGTACGCGAAGACTTAGGCTTTATTCCTTTAGTAACACCTACATCACAAATTGTTGGTACACAGGCAGTATTAAATGTATTGACTAAAGAGCGTTATAAATCAATTAGTAAAGAAACTGCTGCAGTATTAAAAGGTGAATATGGCGCAACGCCAGCTCAGGTAAATAATGAGTTACAACAAAAAGTATTAGCCGGAGCGCAAGCGATCACATGTCGACCTGCAGATTTATTAAAACCTGAGCTTTCAGAATTAGAAACAACACTATTATCAGAAGCAAAAGAACATAATATTACACTTGCCAATAATCAAATTGATGATGTTTTAACTTATGCTCTATTTCCACAAATTGGGTTGAAATTTCTCAAAAATAAAGGAAACCCGAATGCTTTTGAGCCAGCCCCATCATTAGAAGCTGCGCCTGCTGTGTTAGAGCAAGCACCAGCGCCAGCTTCAGGTAAAACAGAGCACTATAGTGTTCAGGTCGATGGTAAAGTATATAACGTTGTTGTAGCGCCAAATGGTGAACTCAAAGATGTCCAACCAGCACAACCTCAGAACCTTAAATCTACTCCAGTTTCAAATGATGCTGAAGACTTAACTGCACCGTTAGCGGGTAATATTTTTAAAGTTCAAGTTAAAGCCGGCCAACAAGTCGTTGAAGGTGAAGTGGTTATTATTCTTGAAGCGATGAAAATGGAAACAGAGATCCGTGCCGTTAAAGCAGGTACTGTTAGTGAAGTTTATATTTCGGAAGGCGATGCTGTTTCAGTTGGTGATGCCTTGCTATCAATCGCTTAGGAGTTTGATATGGAAGGTATGTTAAGTTTATGGCAATCCACTGGGATTGCTAATTTTGAGTTTGAACAATTGATCATGATGGCGGTAGGGGGTGTATTACTTTACCTTGCGATAATGAAGCAATTTGAGCCTCTTTTGCTATTACCTATAGGTTTTGGTGCAATATTAACAAATATTCCATTAGCGGGTTTATCAGACGCAGGAGGTTTACTGTACTATGTATATAAAATAGGCATAGATTCAGGCGTATTCCCATTAATTATTTTTATGGGAGTCGGTGCGTTAACTGATTTCAGTGCGCTGATTGCAAATCCTAAAATGTTATTATTAGGCGCAGCTGCCCAATTTGGTATTTTTGTTACCTTATTTGGTGCTATTTTACTTAATTTTATTCCAGGGTTTGAATTTACGCTAAAAGATGCAGCCGCAATAGCAATTATAGGTGGTGCTGATGGGCCTACGGCTATTTTTCTTGCTTCAAAATTAGCACCTGATTTACTTGGAGCTATTGCGGTAGCAGCATATTCATATATGGCATTAGTCCCATTGATACAGCCTCCTATCATGCGAGCTTTAACGACTAAAGAAGAGCGAAGCATTGCAATGCCGCAACTTCGTCATGTTTCAAAGTCTGAAAAAGTTGCTTTTCCACTATTGGTATTAGCGTTAATTATTATATTGCTACCAGCAGCAGCTCCGCTTGTTGGTATGTTTTGCTTAGGTAATTTGATGCGTGAAAGTGGTGTTGTTGAACGCTTAAGCTCGACTGCTCAAAATGAACTAATCAATATTACTACGATATTTTTAGGTTTAGGTGTTGGCTCAAAGTTGGCTGCGGATAAGTTTTTAACAATTGAAACATTAGGTATTTTAGCTTTAGGTGCTATTGCATTTTCTATCGGTACAGCATCTGGTGTGATGATGGCTAAAGCAATGAATCACTTTTCTAAAACACCAATTAATCCTTTAGTTGGGGCTGCAGGTGTCTCTGCTGTGCCTATGGCTGCTCGAGTTGTGAACAAAGTAGGTCTTGAGACTAATCCGCATAACTTTTTGTTAATGCATGCTATGGGACCAAATGTGGCTGGTGTTTTAGGCAGTGCTGTTGCCGCTGGTATTCTACTTGCAATTGTAGGTTAATTTAACTTTATCCAAGTCAGTTAAAGATACTTAAATCAAAAGTTGAAGTGATTTGGATATGAATTTTTTAGGGCTCAACCTCCCGACCTTTATCGCGCAATATTCTTTTTAGATGTTGCGCGTTTTTTTTATTCTTAAAAGTGGTAGGATAAAACCCTTTAAAAAAGGAAACAAAATGCCTCCCGTTTTAATATTATTATTAAGCTTATTTGTTGCACTTATTGTATTGGTGCCACTTATTGAGAAATTTGGTCCAAGATTCTCACCTGAGCAATTAAGTCGTTATCAAAAATTTATATGGCCTTTATTGATGATTCTATTAGTAACGCAGTTAATATATACCTTAATTTAAAGTTAAATCTAGAGGTTTTGCGGTATCAGTAAAGTTATAGTCGCACACACCATCAGGAAAGATTTGCTCTAACTCATTCTGATATACTGTCATATCGATATTGCCATATAAACCTGAACTCATTGCTTTTTTTACTGACATCATTTGGCATTTAAAAATACTCCCCTGCCAAGGTCCTCCTGCTTGGATACGACTATTTGTGTATATTGGATAAGTTTGAGCACATGTTCCAAGCTGTTTTTTATTCCAACTACCATTCCAGACCTGGTCTCCTTGAGCAATAACTTTGCCATTTTTATCAAAACAACGATCACTGGTTTTCATTTTAAGTTGTTTTGAATTTCCTTTTAATAACCACTCATCCATTGCTAAAAAAGCTTGTTCAAGAGGTGTATGATCTGGATGAGCAATCCATATTTTATGATTATTTAGATTTTTAGCTTGTGATAATATGCGCAATCGCGTGGCAAAAGAAGTGGATATATGGTGCATATCTAATTCTGGCTCTAAATAATGATGAATATCTATTGTTGGAACATCATTAAAGCCTATAAATATTTGTCCATAACGATAAGCATTCTCTATGGCTTTGGTTGAAGCTTTTGTCCGTTTTGCAGGGCCTTTATCTGCAGGGTAAATATTATGAGTGCTCCACTGAGTCATCCAAATGGGTATTTTAGTGAAAGGTAAAAACAAAAGTTGTTCTTGTCGCATCTCCTGTTGCGGCTTCCAACCTCCAATATGGTAATTTAAATGGATAAACTCTTTAGGTGAAATTGTACCTTGTTGTAATGCAGTTAATCCATATTGAACGCCTTGGTTGTCCCATACTGAATTTGCGAATCCATTGTTATCTATGCCTAAAATATTGGTTAAGTCTTGCCAATAACTCCAATGGGCTTTTTGTTTTACTTCGGGTGAAAATATTTTTTTTATGAAGCCCTGATCTGGGTTGTTAATTAAAGAGCTTAAACCGAAATAACCATGTATGCACTCGCTATAATTTTTAGGAATATAAACTTTTTTAGCGCGAGCAAGTTGATTAAAGGGATAATAAAACCAAGACTTATGCTCTATATTTGAATTATTAAAGCCTTCAATCGCTTGCTTTTTTTCTGGACTATCCCAGCTCTCTAGTGAGCTTTTAAAGGTGTAATAACTATTTAATAAGTCACAGTCTAATGCATATAAGGTTTGGCTGATCATATCTGGATAGGAGTAAAGGGGTAGAGCACCATCTAATAATTCAGAAGAGTTTTGAGCCAAAATATATTGTGCTAGACCGCCACCAGAACCGCCAACACCTAAGGTGTATAGGGGTTTTCCGTACAAAGAAATAAACTGTCTTTTAACTCTAAGAGCGGTATCTTCAGCTTGTAACATATTATAGCTAAAGCTTGTTTTATTTGCTGTACTTGTGATGACTGCATAACCTTTTCTTAATTGTGGTGTGCGTCGGCTTATTAGTTTCATTGGATTAAGCTTACCTTGTCGAAAACCTATTCCAACACCTCCTGCAAATTGATAAATAAGCCTCTTATTCCATTTAGAATGGAGTAATCTATTTTTTAATTCATTTCGCTCTACAGGCATTACAATTGCGTATATATACCGATTGATTGTACCTTGCTCTATCCTAAGAAGAAGATCTGTACTTTTTAAATCAAACGGAATAAAGACTTCACTTATATTATCTTTGATATCTACTTTGAAATATCTTAGTTGTGACACAATTAAACAGTCTTTACTAAAGCCTATTACTTTATGTGTTTTTTTTCCGTTTTCATCAAGTGCAAAAACAGGTGTTCCTAATAGCTCTTGATTATCAATTAAGGGTTGCCCTAATCCGGAAGATTGTACATGGCAAGAAAAGGGGTAATGTAAATTTCCAGAAAATAATGGTTGTACTGGGCCAACTTCACCTAGTTTTATTGGATAGCTTATTGGGTCTTCAGGTCTGGGGGTATTTCTGATATGTTTTTTGACTTTTAAGAGAGGCGCTATAACGTCAGGTGCGATAGTGAGTACTTGTTGATTTTCATAAGGATTAAAACTACAAGTGACTAAACAGCTCACTATGAATATAAATAATAAGGATCTACTAAGTAATTTCATTACCACCTCCTGTCATAATTTTAATTATAGGAGGTGGTTTTATTTTCGCTGTGAAATATAAATATAAATTTAGAATATTAAAATAATATCCTAAAATGATTCTGAACTATTTTATGGATTAACCATAGAAAGTTGAAGTTCTTTATTTCGGTTAAGCTTTGCAAGATAGTCATTTGCAATAGGTTTAAATTTAGCCAGCTCTGATTTAGGCAAAGACTGCGATTTAGGTAATTTAACGGTTCTAGGGTTACGATGAACACCATTAACTAAAAACTCGTAATGTAAGTGAGCGCCCGTTACTTGTCCAGTTGCACCTACAGTACCAACAAGTTGCCCTTGTTTTACTTTTTGCCCTCTTTTTACCTTACGTTTATGTAAGTGGAGATATTTAGTAACGTATTTTGAGCCATGTTGGATAAAGACATAATTCCCATTGAATCTACTGAAACCCGCTTTTATGACTTTACCATTGCCTGATGATACAACTGGAGTACCAGTTCTTGCTGCATAGTCTATACCTCTATGTGCTTTAACTCTGCCTGTTACAGGATGCTTTCTGCGAGGGTTAAAGCTAGAACTAATATATTTAAAGTTGACAGGTGCACGCAAAAAAGCTTTTTTCATACTACGTCCTTGTGCAGTATAAAAATTACCATCAGTATGTAAAATTGCGTTAAATTGCTCCCCTTGATTGATAAACTCAGCAGCGAGAATTTTACCTGTACCAATATACTCACCCTCAATATGAAGCGTTTCATAAATAACAGTAAATAGATCGTTTTTACGAATATCGTTTGCAAAATCAATATCCCAACCAAAAATATCGGCAAAATTCATTATTTGTTTATCGTTTAATCCCGCCTCTATGCCTGCATTCCAGAAATTTGAAGTGATTTGTCCTGTTGAAGATTTAGTACGAGTTTCAATTGTTTTTGATTGAATATCAGACTGATATTGTCCATCATCAGTTAAGGAAACAAATAAAGTATCTGTTTTATTTAAAATATATTTTAAATGACTCAGTTCACCTTTTTTATTTTTTGCAAAACTTAAAGTGTCACCTGGGTGTATTTCAATTAATTGTTTGGTATTTTTATCGCTATTGATAAGTTTATGTAGGGTTTTAGCTGAGAAGCCTGCACGCTTAAAAATTTTAGCTAAATTGTCACCTTTTTTAACTTTAAAATGATTAAAATTAATAAGGGGTGTTATTTCTGTTAGCTTAGGTTGTAAGTCAGTTGTTATTATTGATGTTTTATTAACTGATTTTTCAAGCTTCATATCAAGGTCATATCTTTGTCCGACTCTTAATATATCAGCATTAGTATCTTTTGAAGCAGTTGCTTTTTCTGCTGGGATCAAGGTTAAACCTAGCATTAAAGAAGAGAAACCTAATATGAACATTTTGTGTTTTTTAGGGAGCTTTTGCACCGCTTTGACCATCATTTTCTTAAATCAGCCTAAATGATATTTTATAACAATATTTCAGCATATAATGATTTTTGCTC
This sequence comes from Pseudoalteromonas denitrificans DSM 6059, assembly GCF_900112265.1. Classification (GTDB taxonomy): domain Bacteria; phylum Pseudomonadota; class Gammaproteobacteria; order Enterobacterales; family Alteromonadaceae; genus Pseudoalteromonas; species Pseudoalteromonas denitrificans. The sequence continues at coordinate 20,649 of NZ_FOLO01000033.1, forward strand.
AGATACCAGAATTTTGTGAATATAATGGTATGTAAGGCGTATAATCTGAACTTATAATAAGCTAGAATCGAGTCATAGCGTTATAGGCCATAGAGCTAACATTATACTTGGAGTATTTGATGACTGATTTGCAAGCTGCGTTTGCTGAGATAAAACGTGGTGCTGAAGAAATATTAATTGAAGATGATTTACTTGAAAAATTAAAATCAGGTAAAAAATTAAAAATAAAAGCAGGTTTTGATCCAACTGCACCAGATTTACATTTAGGGCATACCGTTTTAATCAATAAAATGAAAACGTTTCAAGACTTAGGTCATGAAGTTATTTTCTTGATTGGTGATTTTACCGGGTTAATAGGTGACCCAACGGGTAAAAATGTAACACGTAAGCCGTTAACCCGTGAAGATGTATTAGCAAATGCTGAAACATATAAAGAGCAAATTTTTAAAATTTTGGACCCTGCTAAAACAACCGTTGCTTTTAATTCTACTTGGATGGAAAAGTTAGGTGCTGCGGGTATGATTAAACTTGCAGCTCGTCAGACTGTTGCACGCATGTTAGAACGTGATGATTTTAAGAAGCGTTATGCAAATAATCAGTCGATTGCGATACATGAATTTTTATACCCTTTAGTACAAGGATGGGATTCTGTTGCATTAGAAGCTGATGTTGAATTAGGTGGTACAGACCAACGTTTTAATTTGCTTATGGGGCGAGAGCTTCAAAAAGATGAGGGGCAAAAGCCACAAACAGTATTGATGATGCCTCTGCTTGAAGGTCTTGACGGCGTTCAAAAAATGTCAAAATCTTTAGGTAACTATATTGGTATTACGGATAAACCAACTGACATGTTTGGTAAAATCATGTCAATATCTGATGACTTAATGTGGCGTTATTATGAGTTACTAAGTAGTTTATCATTAGTTGAAATTGAAGCTCTTAAAGCTAAAATCGCAGCAGGAACCAACCCTAGAGATATCAAAATTGACTTTGCTAAAGAAATGATAGCGCGTTTTCATAGTGAAGATGCGGCACAAGCCGCACATCAAGATTTTATTCAACGCTTTCAAAAGAAAGCATTACCAGATGAAATCCCAGAATTAAGCATTACAATTAATGACGATGAAATTGGTATTGCAAATTTATTAAAAGATGCTGGTTTAGTTTCAAGTACTTCGGAAGCTATGCGTATGATTAAGCAAGGAGCGGTAAAATTAAACGGTAAAGATAAGATAACCGATACTAAACTTATGGTTTCTAAAGGCACACAAGAAATCTATCAAGTTGGTAAACGAAAATTTGCAAAAATTAGTCTAATCTAGATAATTCAAGTTAGATTGAAAAAGCCTTGCTATTGAATTAACAGGGCTTTTTTATGCCTATTGACTTATCTCACATAGCGCTTCGATACCAAATAGAACTCTTCTTGTAAATCTATGCAAGTGATCGGGGTCAATATTAAAAACTTTATTATTTTTAACTGCATTGATCATCGAAAGAGATTGCCAACCTGAAAGCTGAGCGCTATTTTCTGATTTTTCTGAGATAATAATGATATCGGGGTTGTGTAATAAAACTTGCTCTTTATTTACTGTAGGATAAGGGACTTCATGTTGAAAAAAAGGATTTTCAAATTGACATACATCCATTAGGTTTTGGATCCAAGTATCGCCATTGGCTGTGATCAATGGGGAGTGCCAAATTTGAAAAAAAGCTTTTCTCTTTGGCATCTTGATGAATTTCTTTCTTAAATTAGTTAAATCTGATAAATATTGATCAACAATTTTGTTTGCTAATATTTGTTTATTCGTAACTTTCCCTAATCGTAATATTTCGCTACCTATATCTTCTAATGTTTTAGGATCTGATATAAATATATCTATACCTAGCGCTTCTAATTTATCTACTTGTCCTAGTATTTGGCTATTTTTCCAGAGCATTACGAGATCAGGTTGTAGCGCAATTAATTTTTCTAAATTAATACCATTTACATCAGAGACGATAGGGTGTTCTTTTGCATGTTCAGGGAAATCACTATAAGCGCTTACGGCAACAATTTTCTCACCTAAATCTAAACTATAGGCCCATTCAGTTAGATGAGGGGCTAAAGTAGCAATTTTTTGATATTTATTTTGTTCAACAGCATGGCTGCTAAAGCTTTTAAGTAATATAGCAAAAAAAATGAACTTAAAGATTAAACGCAATGTAAATACTCACTTTGGATAAAATAATAAAACAAAACCATAAAACTTTGACTCGGTTTATAAGAGATAACGCAAATTTAATGCTATATATGGATGGCTGTGGGTATTGCCCTATTCTAATTTTGGCAAAGCGCCGTCCTGAATAAAAAGCAGGACCTCCAAGTTGTACCTTTAAGGCAGCACTCATACAGCTTAATAACCAACCTGTGTTTTTCTGATAAAAATGATTACCATAATGATTAATAAAATGAAAACTCATTTTTGTTTCTTTACTTAGGGCAATGCAAATTGCAACAAGTCGTGAAGGTAGCCACTCTAATGCATAAGTGAGGCTTTTGATTGGTTGAAGAAATTTTGTATTTGGTAAATACAATTTGCTCCAACTTGAATGCATTATGGTTAAAATTCGATAGCTTAAAGCGGCTATTGGGCCGCCAAGTAAGTAAAAAAATAATACTGAAAAATAAAGTCTGCTACTGCGAAGGGTTAATGTTTCAATTGCTGCTTTTATTAAGCCAGGCTCAGATAAATTTTTTGTTTCTCGTCTCAACCATACCCGTAGTAAATCTCTAGCTGCTGATTTTTGTTTTTGTCTAAGTAATAAAGGAAGTCGTTTTATAGATTGCTCTAACTTTTGGCTTTCAAGACATAAATAAAGAATTAGTCCTGATAAGAGTTCGGGATAAGAAGCAAATTCTAATAAACCATAACAGAGTATTAAAATAACAGATAAAGGAAAAATAATGGCCAACCACCCAGATAATAGCTGGTAACTATCGGAATCATTTTTTTTATAGATGCGTTTTTGTAGATTGGTAAAAATAACAAATAATAAGGTACTAGGGTGATATGAGTGGGGTAATGTTAACCAACGTTCTGCACAAAGTGCTAATATAAAAATAAATATTCCTGAAAACTCATGTGAAATTACTGAATTTGTCAGGAATATTTGTTCAAATACCTCAATCACTTATAGAGAAACCGTTTGAAGTTTTTCTAACAATGCAATAACCATTTTTGATGAATTTTCAGAAGCTTTAACTAAGTAACTATCAAAAGACTCAGGAGACTCTTTACCCGCTATATCCGATAAAGAACGTATGACAACAAAAGGTATTTCAAGTTGATGACAAGTTTGAGCTATAGACGCACCTTCCATTTCAACTGCTAACATATTTGGAAATTGACTGCGTGTTTTTTCAATGCGGATAGGATCGCACATAAATGAATCACCAGTACAAATTAACCCAGTCATTGTTTTGATATCTTGCATTTGAGAAATAACTTCAGTTGCTGCATCGATAAGTGCCGGGTGAGCGCTAAAACCAGCGGGCATATTTGGAACTTGGCCCATTTCATAACCAAAAGCAGTAACATCAACATCGTGATGACGTACTTCAGATGAAATAACAAGGTCGCCTATGTTTAAGCTGGGTTCAAAACCACCTGCTGAACCTGTATTAACAACACAATCTGGTGAAAACAATTCAATTAATAAGGTTGTTGCAATACAAGAAGCAACTTTTCCAATTCCTGATTGTACTAATATAATGTTTTGCCCTGCAAGTATGCCTTCATAAAAAGTGAAACCAGCTTTTTGTGTTATTTTACTTTGCTGCATTGCACCTTTTAAAATTGCGATTTCAGGTTCCATCGCACCAATAATACCAATTTTCATATGCTTAGCTCTAATGTTGAATTTTTAGCTATTATACTGCTTAAATACAAAAATGCTAAGCTTGAACAAGTCCTGTCGAAGGAGTTTTTATTTGAGAAGGGGATAAAACGGCTGGTTTGCTAGATGTACGTGCTTTTATTAAAGGTTTTTTAGGCATAGTTTTACCTAGTTTGAACATAATTGCTTGGCGAACTTCTAAAGGTTTATAGCCTGCTTTAACTTTCATTCTGATATGAGGTATACCAGCAGATTCTAATGCACCATTAACAAACCAGTCTTTTTGAGCTTTATGACCTTGTTTATTATTATTATTCACTAAATCTATTGCAGCCACTATATTCATGGTTTCTTTATCAAGTAACACATAATCTAATTGTTTGTTTTTTGCTTTAGTAAGTGCAATACGTTTCGATTTACTGGTTATGCCAGATTTAAAATCAATGATATCTATTAGCATCACACGGCTTACAACTTTATAATCGTTACCTATGGCTCGCTCTAATAATGTTAGAAATCCTTTTTCTACCTGAGTATAAATATTATTTTTTTTTGTGAAAGGGTAGGGGTTTCCGCTGTCAGTTAGCTTACTTGCGACCATAGATGCAATAACAACTAATACCAAAATAGATAATAATACAAACTCCATAACTAACTCCTACATCAATAATTTGACGCTCATAAACTTAAATAGCGAATTAATTACTAAGAAGCATGATGTATGCCAATTGTTTTTCTTGTTATAAAAGAGTGCTGTAAGTAATATCTCTTTCCTAGGATGAAACAATAAATGCAATTGCTGTGTGTTATTGCTAGAATGCTGCCCAAAGGTTAATTTCTCTAAGTTAAAACTTATAGAAAAACATTGGTTTCTTTAAAAGAATAATAAAACGGTATTAGTATGAGTTTGCGTAAAATTAAAATCGGTATTTTTGTTGGTTTATTTTCCTTAGTTGATATGGCCTCTAGTATTGCAGCAACACCTGATTTATTTTTATTTGGTCAAGGTTTATCTTTTTGTGCCAGTGACAATATGCAAGATTGTAGCAAAGAAAAAAAAGAGTCAGGTTTTTCCGATAATTCAAAGCAACCAGCCATTTATAGTATAACTGATGATGCCCTTACAAGGCTAAGTGAGTTTCCCTGGACAGAACAACCTGAACTTAAGTTACAAACAATCGCTTTATTAAAAGTTCTTAAACCTAAGCTAGATGGAAAAAAATTAAACGAAAGGTTATTCGTGAGATTGCTTAGGCGTGAGAACCTCACCTATTTAAATGAACCGCTAAAAGGAAGAGATATTTGGTCAAATTTGTTTGAATTTGAAAAGCGAAACTTATTTGATTTATTAGAACAAAAACAATCTCTAAGCTCTGGTAAACGTCTTATTACAGCTGTTGATATTAAAGCCACTGAAAATCAATCTTCTTTATTAGCTTACAATGCATTTTATAAAGCGGCAGTGAAAATTGCCGGGAAAAAAAGAAAACCTCGCATTGCATTTATCACCGGAAACGATAGGGACCCTTATAAAAGAGTTGATTATTTAAAAGCATTATTTGAAGATTTAGGTTTTGAAGCGACTTGGTTGCCTGTTGATGCAGCCATGCAAACTGCACTAGCCGCAAAACAATACGATTTGACAGCATGTGATAGTCTTGAAGAATTTCAAATCAAAAAATTAGCCAGCTATCGAAGAAAAATTCTTTATCCGGATCTTTTTAAGCAGCAGTTAGCTAGTTGTAAAAAGAAAAATGAAATAGTTGATAATTTAAAAAAATCTGACGCACTTTTCATTGCGGATGGTAGTGCATTACTTTCATTTCATAGCTTTTATACACCGACAGGAGAAAAGTCGGATGTACTTCTAAAACTTGAAGAAATGTTACAGAATAAGCAGATAATTTTAGGGCTTGAAGGTGATAGTATTCACGCCTTAAGTAATAGGTCAACGATATTTTCTGGTGATGGACTTCAGGTAATGTTAACGCCTTCTACTGTAATGAGTTCAGGTAATGAAGCGTGTAGCCTAGGTCTCGATTGTATTTCACTTGAGGCTGAACGTAACTTAGGATATTTAAACAAATCAATTTTAAATGTTTTTCCTTGGGGTGTGTTTGATACTCAAATTAGCTCATTGGCACGCCAACCAAGGTTAATAAAAACTGCATTAGAAACAGATAACCGTTTTGCTTTTGGGTTAGATAAATTAACGAGTATTGCTATCACGAGTGATAAAACTGAAAATGGTGACATTGTTGAATTTACTGTTTTAGGTAAAGGTGGTTTTTGGGTTTTTGATACCTCAAAAATAGCTTTGACTGATAGTCTCAAACAGGAACTAATAACAGATGAATTTACAAGTTATTATTTAACGCATCAAGATAAAATGACTTTGCGAAATAAAGCAATTACAGTTGACTTTGCAAGCTGGAAATATACAAATAATACAAACACTCAAAGCCCTACAGTAACATCATCACAACCTTTTGCTAGGTATAACTTCTATAAATTGAATAAGATGTTATGTAATACTGGAGCATTAGAGGCCAAAGGCTCTGGTGATATCCAAGGGTTGGAGTATACCTTATTACTTAAAAAAGATGCTTCAAGTACATCTCGTAAAGGCTTAATTACTTTAGATAATAAAAACTTAAGTACTTGTTCTTTTGCAAGTATATCAAGCCAAATAAAAATACTTAATTAGTCTAATTTATAAGTACAAATGGTGATGAGTTTATTACAATAGAGGGGTTATTTAATTCAGGGCTCCTTTTATTTTTATGATTGAATCATCATTTACCCCTTGGGTTCGTATTTTATCTTCTTTTGTTACTCGCTGGGGTAACAGTAAAGCAAGCGCTATTCTATATTCTTTATTTTTAGTTTTTGCTTTAATATTGTCTTGTACTTATTATTATGTTGCTTTTGGGTCAATTGCTTGGCTTGATTTATTAGAAAACATAATTTTAACTGCTGTATTCTCCCCTGTTTTAGTTTACGTCACCATAAACCTCATTTTACATCTAAATGCATCCCATGATTTTTTAGAAAGTGCAACTCAGCAAGAAAAACTGCTTAATCAAACTTTAAAAGATAATATTCAACGTTTAAATAGCGAAATAGATGAAAGAAAAATGGCCTTTCAGGCTAAACGCCGTGCAATAGATGAGTTAAGGCGTGAAATAGCAGAGCGTAAAAAGACTCAGCAAGAGCTTGCTAAACAAGGTGTTTTATTAAGATCTATTGTTGATTCATCTCCAGATTTATTTTATTACAGAGATAAAAATGGTTGTTTTGCCGGATGTAATCGCATGTTTGAGCAAGTCATTGGTATCGCAGCTGAAAATTTAATAGGCAAACACGCAAGTGAAATTTACACCGGAAAACATTTACCTTCAGTTTTAAATACTGATAAAGAAGTACAGCAAAAACATATTGCGGTAACTTTAGATGTGGAATATGTGGTTAATGATGAGAGTCGTTGGTTTGAAATGCGAAAAGTACCATTTTTTAATGATAAAAAAGAGTATATAGGTTTATTAGGCTTTGGTCGTGATATTACAAGCCGTAAGGAAGCTGAGCAAGCCTTAGAAACAGCCTATAAAGATAAAGGTAAATTTATAGCAACCTTGAGCCATGAGTTAAGAACACCTTTAAATGGTATTGTGGGCCTAACCCGCATGCTATTAGATACAGATTTAAGTACAGAGCAAAAAAGTTGGTGTAATACTGTTTTTTCAAGTGCCGAAACCTTAGGTAATATATTTAACGATATAATTGATCTGGACAAAATTGATCGTGAGCAGTTGGATATTGCTTGTGAAAGCATTAATTTATCCGACTTTTTAAATGATGTTATTAATTTTGGCGGGGTTATTGCGCAACAAAAAGAACTTGAATTTAAAGTTGAACAGCAAGGAGAGTTAGATGTATTTGTTGAATTAGATCCTACTCGTTTACGTCAAGTTTTGTGGAATTTAATTAATAATGCAGTTAAATTTACTGATTTAGGCGGTGTCAGCTTTAGTTGTTTTAGAGAGTACCATAATAGTAAACCTTGGCTTGTGATTGAGGTTGCTGATAGTGGTATTGGCATCGCTTCTAATGAGATTAATCGAATATTTGATATGTACTATAAAGTCCCAGATATTAATGGCAGTAATGCTTTAGGTTCAGGTATTGGTCTTGCCGTGACTAAGGCGCTTGTTCAAGCTATGGGCGGTAAACTTAGTGTTGAAAGTGAACAAGGCCGAGGAAGTTGCTTTACAATGGAGATCCCGCTTACATTAACAAAAGCACCAGAACAAAGGATTTATGATGGTCGAGGATTAAATATATTATTAGTTGAAGATGTTCCTCTTAATGCTGAAATAGCGACTAATTTATTAGAACAAAGAGGACATGAGGTCATTTGGGCTGAAACAGGAGAAGATGCGCTTTCTTTTGTTGAAACTGAAGATGATTTAGACTTAGTTTTACTTGATATGCAATTACCTGATATTAATGGTGATGAAGTTGCACGTATTATCAGAGAAGATAGCTTTTTTGATAAACTCCCTATCGTGGCCTTAACAGCTAATGTTAGACGCGCTGAAGCTGATTTAGCAGATATTAAGATTCAAGGAGCGTTAGCTAAACCAATAAATACCGGTCGATTAGATCGTATGCTCGCAGAACTATTTCCACACTCAGCTGTATCTGAAGAGTCTCAAGTTCAACCTAAAATAATGTCTTTACGAGCAGGAAAAGAAGACAAAACATATATCAAATTACTCGAATTAGAAACAATTAATGACTTTGTTGGCTCTATGGGGGTTGAACCATTTATTAAAAGTAGTAAATTATTAGAAAAATTAGGCCCTTTATATATTACTGAAATGCAAAAAGCGCTTGATGAAAATGATTTGGATGAGTATCAGTCGGTTGCACATAAATTAAAAGGGGCTGCGGGCTCTGTTGGTTTAAAGTCAGTTCAGTTATCAGCTAAACAGATGGAAGATAAAACTCATAGTGAGCCCCTAGAGCAATTACAAATTTGGCTTGATGAATTACCAGAAAGTATTTCAAAGGGCCTTGAAAACTTAGAAGAGTACTTGTTGCACGCTTTTTAAAGTGTATTAAAAAACCCGTTATTTATAAAATATAGTAACGGGTTTTGGATTAAGTTTGAAAGTGCTTAACTTAATTTACTTATCTAATTTGCCAATAAAGCGATAGCCTTCACCATGAATTGTGCTGATCAACTCTTGTGTTGTTTCATCACTTTCAAAATGTTTACGAATACGTCGAATAGTAACATCAACAGTTCTATCATTAGCACGTAATTCTCTACCAGTCATTTGCTTAATTAGCTGTTCACGACTGAAAATGCGTCCTGGTGAGTCTAACATCAAGCGTAAAGCACGATATTCACCTTTAGGTAAGCGTTTAGAGTCACCAGCCGGAGAAGTTAAACAACGACTGTTTTCATCTAGTTCCCAACCATTAAATGTAACTATACCATCAGTGCTTAATTCATTTTCATCTTCTGAAGTAGATGTACGAGTTAATAAGTTGCGAGCACGAATCGTTAATTCACGTGGATTAAAAGGTTTTGTGATGTAATCATCAGCACCAATTTCTAAACCTAAAATACGGTCAACATCATTATCACGACCCGTTAAAAAAATTAAACCAACATTTTTTTGCTGTCTTAATTCACGAGCTAATATTAAGCCGTTCTTACCGGGTAAATTAATGTCCATTACAACTAAGTTAACGTCATCATTTGCTGAAAGTTTGTCGTGCATATCTTCACCATTAATGGCTTCGACAACTTTGTATCCTTCAGCTTGGAATAAACTAACGAGATTCAGTCTTGTGACATCTTCGTCTTCTACGATTAGAATGACAGGCGTTTGCATCATTTGTAACCTTTTGGAAATGTTTTATTTACAATTAATAGTAAAAATGTTAATCGTGCGAATATCTAGCGATTATAGGTGCTTATCGATTTGTTAACAAGTAAAACCCACGAGAAGATATTACAAATATCGAAAAAGCATTAATCCGCTACTGAGGATGAAATTTGGCTAAGGCAAGTAATCTGGATTCTATTTTCACCTGACTTTGAGATAATTTATCTTTATTTATATAAAGTCTAATTTTATTACCTTTTTGTATTAAAGCAGCAAGTCCACCAAGATTTAAGAATTCTATTGTTTCACCAATAACAACAATACTTGGTTTTATTTTGTTGATCCATTCTTGGTTTACTTGACTTTGTATCTTTTCATCTAAATATATGATGTTGCATTGTTGATTTAGTTCACTTGTTGTTTCAACTTTATTTAAAATAATAACTTTTACTGGTAATTTTTGAGAATATAAACCTTTTTTACTGTGTAGTAGTTTTCCTGGCCCTTGTTCATTATCAAAAAAACAAAAGTTAATAGTATTGAGTGAGGGGGGAGGAAATTCAATAAATTTAGACATTTGAAAAATAAATGCTGATCGCACTTCAGTTAATGTTTTTGCGTTAACAAAAGATGAAAAAGTAAAAATACTAATAACAAAAATTAATATATATAGCCTATTAAGATAAATGAGAGATTTATTCATTTTATAAATCCCCATCAAGTGGAATGGTTATTATAAAATGAACACCTGCATTTTTGTTTTCTTCAAGTTCTATTCGTCCTTTTAGCGCTTGTGTTACTAAATTATAAACTAAATGCATGCCTAACCCACTGCCACCTTCGCCACGGCGAGTAGTAACAAATGGATCAAAAATTCTATTTTTTATATTTGCGGGCACACCTTTTCCATCATCGCTGTAATCAATTCTGAATATTTTTCCTATCATTGTAATTTTAATCTGAATATTTCCAGAAGTATTTTTATCGAAAGCATGGATCAGGGAGTTTTCAATTAAATTTTGAAAAATTTGATGCAATGGTCCTGCTTTTGATTGAATGTTTAATGTTTCAGGGCAATCAATTTGAATTTTGTGTGAGGTAAGTCCTATTTCCGCTTTCATTGAAAGTAAAACTTCATTGACTAATTTATTTAAATTAATCATTAATGAAGATTCTGTGTCTTGGCTTACTGCAACTTGTTTGAAACTTGATATTAATTCAGCGGCTCTATTTAGGCTACGATAAACAAGCTCTAAATTTTCAATGCCATCATTTATAAATTTAGACAGCTGTTTTGATGTTAATGTTTTTTTATCAAAAGCACCTTTAATTTCAAAAAGTTTATCTTTAAGCAAGGTGGAACCGGTGATCCCTAAGCCTATTGGTGTATTTACTTCATGGGCAACACCAGCAACCATTTGCCCTAAGGAGGCCATTTTTTCATTTTCAACAATTTGATTTTGATATTGGTGCATACGTTCAAGTGTATTTAGTAGCTCTTGATTTGCTTCTTTTAACGCTATAGTTCGGTGATTTACTTTCTCTTCTAAATTCTGATTTAATAATCTTATTTCTTGTTCATCTTTTTTTTGTCGCTCTAACTGGGCCTGAGTCCTTGAAAATAATACATTTAAGCTATGACTTAGTTGGTTTAGTTCAAATACATTTACATGGGGTGCCCTGATATCGTAATTTTTATTTTTAGAAACATCTTGTACCAAAGCACTTAAGCCTTCAATGGGTTTAGCCAAGCGGCGTTGAATTTTAATACTCAATAGAAAAACGACAAACAATACAATAAATGCAACTAAGAAATCTATTATAAGTTTATCTTTGATATACGCATTTAAGGTTGATAAATCACCACGAATATATACGTAGCCCTGGATAATTTCCTCAAACATTATTGGTCTAATAACATCGACATAATTGCCACTGTATTCAGGTTCAAAGGGGGCTTTTAGTTTATTTTTTTTAGTAGGTACAGGGGGGGTGTTAGGGGCATTGAAACTTGTGAAAAAAATGGTTTCATTACTAAAATCATCGAGTTTATAAATATGGATGTTTTTGATTTCTTTTACAGCTTTAAATGCTTTTAGCCGTGTTTGTTCAGTTTCATCATCATCAAATAGCAAACTGATTTGAGCATTAAATGCAATAATATCGGCAAAAGTTGTTAATTTATTTAAAGTAATTATGCGTTGTTTTCTGATATCAAGATAGGTTGAAACTGAAACTGATAGAGTAAGACTCAGAACAGTAATGAGCATTACTGTTCTGATTAGGGCTTTTTTTATACTAATTATTTGGCCGTATCGTGGCATATTTAGTTAAGTTAGGTCTATTTAAAAAAAATATCTTCTTTGATGTTAAGATCTAACTTAAAAATAGGCAATAAAAAAACGAAATTAGTCAGCTTTCTTATTTTTTAATGCACTGGTAAACGGTGAATTTATTTGTTTTTGAAACGGTTATATATTCTTGGTAACTTTGTTCTAAAAATGGTTGGTATTTTAAAAAGCTATTTGCAACGATAGTGAGACTACCTTTGGCTGATATATGTTGTTTCGATTTAATTATAAACTGCTCACTAATATCATAATCAGTAGCAAGACCGGTATGAAAAGGAGGATTACTGACAATATGATCAAACAGAGTATTTATTTTGCTTAAGCCATCGCTTAATACACATTTTCCCGACACATTATTAGCTGCAAGAGTAAGCTGTGTCGCTTTAGTTGCAAGTGAGCTTACATCTAAACAGGTAAAATTAAGCTTTGGATTTTGAATACCAAGATACGCACTGATAATACCCGCACCACAACCAAAGTCTAGAATATGTCCTGACCTTGGTACAGTCATTGTTTCTAATAATAATTTAGTGCCTAAATCTAACTCTCCGTGATTGAATACACCAGGAAGGCTAACAACTTTTACTTTGCTTCCTTTGATGTCTAATTCAAAAGTTTTTAAGTAGTGTTCAATCTCAAAACCTGATTTTACTTCTAACCCGTTAAATTGATATAAAAGACAGTGTCTGGCAGAGTCTATTTTATTTGAAGTTTTACATAGTGATTTAAGTTGTTTTTCAGATGACTTTACGCCGCCTTTATTTTCACCCACTATTAATAAGCGTGTTGTTTGCGATGAAATTGCACGAATGTTGTCGAGCATCATGAGTGCTTCAGCTTTTGCTTTTGGATAATAATAAACAATTAAATCAAAAGGTTTATGTTCTTTATCATGTTTAGGCAATTCAACATCTAATATAATATCGCCTTTCGATATTTTTTCTTCTGAACTTTTGGTTGCAAAATTGTTAGTGAAAGCTGTAATGTTTTGATGGATATTTAACGTATCTAATTGCTGCAAAAAACCATCTTGGCTAAAATTTATAATTAAAATTGAGTCAGCTTCAAGGCAGTGCTCATTGCGCAATAACAATTTACTAGGATTGGTAAGCTGACCCATTTTATTTACTCCACTCTCTCAAACATTAAATCCCAAACACCATGACCAAGGCGATGTCCTCTTTTCTCAAATTTAGTCAACGGTCTGAAGTCTGGGCGAGGCATATAATCATTATTTGAAGACTGATTTTTGAATGCTGTTGCAGAATTCATAACTTCAAGCATGTGCTCTGCATAGTTTTCCCAATCGGTTGCCATATGAAATACGCCGCCAATTTTTAATTTTGTACGTAAATTTTCAACAAACTCTGCTTGAACGATACGACGTTTATGATGGCGTTTTTTATGCCAAGGGTCAGGGAAGAATAATTGCACTCTCGATAATGAGTTGTCAGCAATACAGTCAGCTAAAACTTCTACCGCATCATGTTCATATACTCTTAAGTTTGTTACTTCGGCTTGAGCTGCATCTAATAAACATGCTCCAACCCCTGGTCGGTGTACTTCAATGCCGATAAAATTTTGGTCGGGAGCTTGAGTTGCCATTTCAACCAATGATTTTCCCATTCCAAAACCAATTTCTAGAACAACATCATTATCATTATTAAATGTGAGTTTAAAATCAAGCAGACCGTTTTCATGCACTAAACCCATGGTTGGCCAGCTTTGTTCAATGGCATTCGCTTGACCATTTGTAAGGCGACCTTCGCGCTTTACAAAGCTACGAATCGTTCGAATATATTTGCCACTTTCTTTTGCTTGCTCTAATCGAGTTTGATCTTTTTCACTCATTTTTACTACCAACCATGTCATCTGCCTAAATACGGTGGCGTATTATCCCTATAAGACTCCTCTGGCACAAGTAATCTCTTGACCTTTTTATATTGAGTAATAGACTGGCGAGAATAATTTTGAATGGGGTTTAATTAAGTTGGAATTAACAGTATCACAAAGTAAATGGTTTTCATCTAAGGTCGTTGACTGGTATAGCCTATATGGTAGGAAAACATTACCCTGGCAAATAGATAAAACACCCTATAAAGTGTGGGTATCAGAGATCATGTTACAACAAACTCAAGTGATCACTGTCATTCCTTACTTTGAACGGTTTATGGAAAGGTTTCCTGATGTTGCTTCTTTAGCAAATGCAAGTGAAGATGAAGTCTTGCATTTATGGACTGGTCTTGGTTATTACGCTAGAGCACGTAATTTACAAAAATCAGCCAAAATTATACATACGCAGTATAAAGGTGTATTTCCCACCGATATTAATGACGTGATTGCATTGCCAGGTATTGGTCGCTCAACTGCAGGCGCTATTTTATCTCTTTCATTGCAGCAACATCATGCCATTTTAGATGGTAATGTAAAACGCGTATTGGCTCGTTTTTTTATGCTAGAAGGTTGGTACGGCAATAAAGCCGTAGAGCAGAGACTTTGGAAACATAGTGAACAACTGACACCTAAAAATAAAGTGACTGAATTTAATCAGGCTATGATGGATTTAGGCTCTAGCTTGTGTTCAAGGGCTAAATTTGATTGTGAACCATGCCCTTTGAATACGCGTTGTAAAGCTTATGAAAATGGTCTAGTAAAGCAGTATCCACACCCAAGACCCAAAAAAGAAGTGCCAAAACGTAGTTGTCATATGCTTATTATTAAAGTAGGGCAGCAATTGTTACTAGAAAAAAGACCTAGTCAGGGAATTTGGGGAGGGTTACACGCCTTTTTACAATTTGATGATGATAAAAAACTCAATACATATCTTGCTCAACAAGGGATTAAAAGTAACCTTGAGTACTTGAGTTCATTTGTTCATATTTTTACCCATTTTAAGTTAACAATTAACCCTGTTGTAGTTGAATTAAATGCTCATCCTGATGTGATGTATGATAATCAAATTATTTGGTATGACTTAAAACAAAAATCAGAAGTCGGTTTAGCTGCCCCCACCAAAAAACTAATAGAATTATTTTGAGCTACACATTAAAATAATCTCATATTTTGAACATTAAAGAGAATTTATAAAATGGCACGTACCGTATTTTGTCAAAAACTACAAAAAGATGCAGAAGGTCTAGGTTATCAATTGTATCCAGGTGAGCTGGGTGAAAAAATTTTTAATAATATTTCAAAAGAAGCATGGCAGCAGTGGCAACATAAACAAACGATGTTAATTAATGAAAAGCACTTAAATATGATGGACAACGAACACCGTCTGTTTTTAGAAGAGCAAATGACAGGTTTTTTATTTGAAAATAAAGACGTTGAAATTGAAGGTTATAAACCACAAGAAAAAAAATAATTTGTATATGAACCACTCCTAAATATCAGGAGTGGTGTAAATTTTTAGAGATCATGAAATTCAGCGAATGAAAACTCATCTTTAACTTCCATTTTTGCGCGCATAGTTGCTAATCTAGCTTTTACTCCGCCCATCATCTGTGAAAACTGGGTGTCTTTTTGTAATAAGGTCAGAATAGGCTCTGCTTGAGCACGCCAAACAGAAACCCAACCAACATCAATCGCACCTTGTAAATAATAAAATGCCTCACCTTTTTTACCTTGCAATGACTTTAATAAGGTCATGTTATAAAAGTAGGATGGATTATTTGTTTTTTTACTCATACCTTCTTGTAAAAAGGATTCAAACTCTAAAATTATCTTTTCAGCTTTTTGATCATTTCCATTAGCCTTATATGCATAAGCTAAGTGGGCAACACCTTGACCCTTAACCATATAATAAAATGGGGTTCTATTTTTTTGTTGATACAGTCTTTCGAATGCCATTATTGCAGTTGAATAGTCCTTTTCAAAAAATGATATTTCACCTTGAATATAATCATTAAATCCCATTTCTGTATGTTCAAATTTAATTTTACTCAAAAGGGTTATTGCATCGCTCAACTTTCCTTGACTGGCATATAATCGAGAGGTTAAAAAATCAATTTCATTATTAGAAAGTATTTCTTGGTTTGATTTTGCGTATTCTAACCAAAGGTTAGCAGCTTGAATATTACCTAAGTCAATTGTAGATATTATCAAGCCCTTCAGTGCGGATTTATTATTTTTGTCGATTGCTAGAGCACGATCATACATTTCTATTGATTCATCTAAACGGCCTCTTTCGAATAAAATTTTACCAACAAGATTGTATGCGCCGGGATAGTATGGGTCATTAGCGATAATCTGTGAAAATAATGCCATTGCTTTATCTTCTGAACCTGCTTCATAGAACCCCCAAGCTACATTGAAAGCCGCAACAGATGATTTAGGGTCTAACTCTAACGCTTTTTCAAAATGTTCATGAGCGGCTCTTAATTGACCTTTTTCCTTTAATAAAGATCCATACCACATGTATGTCATTGCATAGTTTGAATTGAGTTGTAATGCTTTTTTAAATGAGGCTTCAGCTTTTTGTTTATCCATTGCGGAAAGTAATAAACCTTTAGACGCATAAGCAGCAGCTAAATTTTCATCAATTTCTAATGCTTTATTTATTGCCTGGGTGGCATTTTTACTGGCCGTTTTTTTATCTAAATTACCATAGAGAGTCAGCAATATATTCGCATCAGCAATACCAACATACGCTCTAGCATATTGATTATCCAAATTAATTGCATGTTGAAAATGTTTAAGTGCTTTAGTGATAGATGCTGATGTTCTATGGCTTAATTCATTTTGACCTTTACCATTCTCAATCATTGCATTGACATTCGTTGTTTCTGCAATAAATTGATGCTGGCTGCTTTGCCCTAATAAAGTTGCTGTCATTTTCTTTACGACTGAAGTGGCGATATCATCTTGGATTTGAAAAATGTTTTTATATTCCCGATTATAAGTTTCAGACCAAAGGTGTTCACCAGTACTTACTTTAATAAGCTGCGCAGTTACTCTAATTTGATTTGTTGTATCGCTCTTTCGAATGCTGCCTTCTAAAATCGTATCAACACCGAGTTCTTTACCTATCTCTGTGATTGTTTTATTTGATACTCCTTTATAAGCAAAAGATGAGGTTCGAGCAGTCACTTGCAATTTAGGGATTTTTGCTAATAAATTTAATAACTCCTCAACCATACCATCGGCAAAAAACTCATCTTCAGGATCATTACTAAAAGCGATAAAAGGTAAAATAGCTATAGACTCTTTTTTTATTTCTTGAGTGGTTGTAGTGCTATTTGTAGGTTCAGTGCTAAATTCAATATCGTCTAAATCTTTTTCGAAATAAAGTTGACTACCAGCTGTGGCAATAAAAACAATCAAGAGCGAACCTACAATCGCAAGCGTTGTTTGCAAATTTGTTTGTGGGGAGCTTTTTTGATGTAAATCTTTTGAAGCCCATACAATACCACTTTCGGTAAAGTTAAAAAGCCAGGCAAAAACTAAACTGACTGGAAAACCCGAAATAAAGATAATAAGCAATAAAGTCATAAACGAGTCAGGTAGGCCTAAAGCAGGTACGCTTAAATCTGCTATTTGGATCAAAGGCCAAGCAGATACAGCATAAATAGTTGCAACTTTAAATACTTGTCTTTGCTTTAGTTGTTCAGTGAGACTTTTCACTTATGCTCCATATTTCGATTTGAGAATATTAATCTTCGATTGAGACTGAGCCTGTTACTGTACTAATAATTAAATTGCCTGAACCATCGCCAGACATAAAGTTTAGTTCTTGTTTTAACATAGAACGTTTGGGCTGATCTTGTGTAATTTTATTTTTTATCTGGCCTCCAAATTGACTTTTCAATTCACAAGCCGCATTTAGTTTGCCCTTAGATTTATATTTTATTGCACCACTCACACTGGATAATTTTATTTGGGCTTTGTTTTGCAGTATCCCTTGAATAGCTGTATGACCAGATACATTTTCAGTTGTTAAGTTTTGTATTTGGTCAATAGTGGATTTGATTTCGCCAGACATAGACTTTATATAAGCTTCTTGGTATTTCCCTGAAAGAACTATCGTGCCAGTAACTGATTCTATATGCGCGTAACCATTTGAATTAATAATATTTACATCCCCACTAACCGTTGAGGCTTTTATTTTGGTTTTAACATTTTTTATTACTAAATCACCATTAATAGTACGACCTTCTATACCTGCATTTAAATCATTAAAACTAAAGGAAGTATCAACCCCTTTGAACCATAAAGAAGTTGAAGCGGGAATATAAACTTTTAAATCTGAGCCATCTCCAGAATGAGAGTCGCCTTTCATTTTTACTTTAATATAAACTTTATGGCCTTTATTTTTAACAACAAGAGATTTTGCAGAGTCATCTAATTCACCTTTAATTACAATTTTATTTTTGTCCCAGCCAAAAATTTCAATATCACCTCTTAAGTTGTCAATTAATATATTTTTAGGTGACTGAACCTCAATGGTTTTATTGATTAATTCTCCCGCATGAATTGTAGACATGAAGGCTAAAGATAAAAGTAAAAATAGTTGTTTCAAAAATAAATTCCACACATAAAACATGTTTCTAAGTATACAAAAAAAACCGTCTAATAAAAGAGCAAAACGGTTAACAGATGTTTCAGCAGTTTGTTATGAATCACTTAAGTAAAAATTACCTTTGTATTCAATTAAACATTGATTACTTTTGTTAAACAATATTTAATAAAATGAAACTAATTTAGAAATTAGTTTGCTGCATTGCTGACTATTTTCTATAAATAATAATCAAAGATGGATTTTAAGGAGTAATATTTATGTCGTTAGACATTACTTTTAACCTTCAAGACAGTGATTTAGATTATTTTCGTGACGTGATGCGCAAAGCACAGTCAGGAGTCGGTAATTTAGATGAAAAAGATATTTTGGATAAAGTACGTGCCTTATCAAATGAAATTAAAACAGGTGTGCCCGAATTTGTTTCTCACAGATTGAAACAATTAGAAACTTTAGTTGAAATGATTGAAGATACTGAGTGGAAAATACCGGATGAAGAGCGTCAAGATGTGATCAGTGCTTTAGCTTATTTTAGTGAACCCGAAGATTTGATACCAGATCATATTCCCGTATTAGGCTTTTTAGATGATGCTATCATGATTGAGCTTGTTGTTGCCGAACTTAAAGATGATATGGAAGCGTTTATTGAGTTTTGTGAATATCGCTCACGTGAAGAAGTTCGAAAAGACCCTGAAACAATTACCCGTGATGAATGGTTAGAGTCAAAACGTAAAGAGCTACACAGTCGAATGCGATCCCGTCGTAAAAGCCGAGGTGGAAGAGGCTTTTCATTTAGGGTTTTTTAATTAGAACCTTATAAATATTTAAAGGTGAGCCATGCTTATCTTTAAATATTTTCAATTCCTTTCTCGTATCAAAATATCGTTAAAATTTAATATATATTTCTTTTGCATTTAAAAACGCTAAAAAATAGTAGGTAAGATGAATACTTTTTAGTTTTTGATAAAATTATTTAGCTTGCTTGTATAAAAAGTTTCCACCTTCTGATTTAAAGCCTTTTTAAGTGATACTTTTTAACTTTACTTAAAATAATAATATCTTTAAATATTTGGCTTTAGTTTCTGAAATAGGGTTTTGTTAGCGCTGGTTTGATTGCTTATTAAGCTTTAAATCATTAACTTGTTTGAAAACTGTGCAAACAAAAAATAGAGTGAAAAAAAAGTTGACTTGAACAGGCAAAACCAGTTTAATACGCCGCACACCAAGACGAGCTGTTTAGTTTGTTAGGTACTGCCTCGATAGCTCAGTCGGTAGAGCAGAGGATTGAAAATCCTCGTGTCCGTGGTTCGATTCCGCGTCGAGGCACCATTTAT